>NZ_JAEMVM010000024.1:0-110189 GCF_016463925.1 Pseudomonas sp. P20
CGAGCATCCATTTCGAGTTCGGGGAGAACGCCTCGGCGGCGTGCGCCGCGCTCCCCAAGCCCAGCGCTCCAAGGGCAAACAGGCAGCCAACGGTCCTGGCGGCCGGTCTGGTTTTCTTGTTCTTGTACATTTCCAGCGTCCTCGTGGTTGTGGTCTAGGCAGTACGAAAGGATTCAGGAGTTCTTCTGGCGATTGCCGTTCAAGGCGGTGACCTTCTCCGCCGCCACGCCCGCCGTGCGCACGGCCACGCGCTCGCCGCTCTGCGCGTCGAACAGCAGGACCCGCGCGGGATCGAAGCGCAGGCTCATGCCGCTGCCCGCGGCCGGCGCGACGTCCGGCGCCAGGCGGCAACAGACCTTGACCTGGTTGACGGTGACGAAGACCAGGGTGTCCGGCCCGGTCGGTTCGAGCACCTCGACCTCGGTACGCAGGTCATGGGCAGCGCTGCCATCGCCCAGGGCGATCTGCTCCGGTCGTACGCCGAGGATCAGCTCGCGCCCCTCCTCCAGGCCGGGCTCCAGGCTCAGCGGCAGTTCGATACGGTCCTGGCCGCTATCGAGCAGGCCGGTCCAGCGTCCGTCCCGGCGCTGCAGGCGCAACGGAATGAAATTCATCGGCGGCGAACCGATGAAGCTGGCGACGAACAGGTTGGCCGGGTCGTTGTAGATCTGCTGCGGCGTGCCGAACTGCTGGATGACGCCGTCCTTCATCACCGCCACCTTGTCGCCGAGGGTCATGGCCTCGATCTGGTCGTGGGTGACATACACGGTCGTGGTCTTCAGCCGCTGGTGCATCAGCTTCAGCTCGGTGCGCATTTCCACCCGCAGCTTGGCATCGAGGTTGGACAGCGGCTCGTCGAACAGGTAGACCTTGGGCCGCCGCGCCAGCGCCCGGCCCATGGCCACCCGCTGCTGCTGGCCGCCGGAGAGCTGCGAGGGCTTGCGTTCGAGCAGGTGCTCGATCTGCAACAACCGGGCCACCCGCGCCACCTCCTCGTCGATGGCGGCCTGGGGCATCTTGCGGATCTTCAGGCCGAAGGCGATGTTCTCGCGCACGCTCATGGTCGGGTACAGGGCGTAGGACTGGAAGACCATGGCGATGTCGCGGTCCTTGGGGCTCATGCCGCTGATGTCCTGGCCGTCCACCAG
The DNA here is from genome assembly GCF_016463925.1 of Pseudomonas sp. P20. Classification (NCBI taxonomy): domain Bacteria; kingdom Pseudomonadati; phylum Pseudomonadota; class Gammaproteobacteria; order Pseudomonadales; family Pseudomonadaceae; genus Pseudomonas; species Pseudomonas sp. P20. The sequence continues at coordinate 1,149 of NZ_JAEMVM010000024.1, forward strand.
GATCGCACCGCCGGTTATGCTCTCCAGCCCGGCGATGCAGTTCATCAGGGTCGACTTGCCGCAACCCGAGGGCCCGACGAGGATCAGGAATTCGCCGGAGTCGATCTTCAGCCGGATGTCCCTGAGGGTATCCGCCAGGCCGCTGCCGTAGCTCTTGTGCAGGTTGCGCAGTTCGAGGGTTGCCATGTTTCGTTCGTCTCCGGGGTCAGCGACCCGTCTCAGCCTTTCACGGCGCCGGCGGTGAGGCCGCGCACGAAGTACTTGCCGGCCAGTACGTAGACCACCAGCGTGGGCAGCGCGGCGATCATCGCCGCGGCCATGTCGACGTTGTATTCCTTGACCCCGGTGGTGATGTTCACCAGGTTGTTCAGGGCCACGGTGATCGGTTGCGAATCGCCGCTGGCGAACACCACGCCGAACAGGAAGTCGTTCCAGATCTGGGTGAACTGCCAGATCAGGCAGACCATCACGATGGGCGTGGACATCGGCAGCAGGATGCGCAGGAAGATGGTGAAGAAGCCGGCGCCGTCCAGGCGCGCGGCCTTGACCAGGGCATCCGGGATCGCCACGAAATAGTTGCGGAAGAACAGCGTGGTGAAGGCCAGGCCGTAGATCACGTGGACCAGCACCAGGCCACTGGTGGTATTGGCCAGGCCGAGCTTGCCGAGGGTGAAGGACATCGGCAGGAGGATCACCTGGAACGGCAGGAAGCAGCCGAACAACAGCGCGCCGAAGAACAGCTGGGAACCGCGGAAGCGCCACATCGACAGCACGTAGCCGTTCAACGCGCCGATGAAGGTGGAGATCAGCACGCCGGGCACGGTGATCAGCACCGAGTTCCAGAAGAACGCGCCGACGCTGTCCCAGGCCTTGAGCCAGCCGATGACGGTGAAGGTGTCGGGCAGCGACAGCAGGTTGCCGGTGCGGATGTCGTCCGGCGTCTTGAAGCTGGTCAGCAGCATCACCAGCAGCGGCACCAGGTAAAGCGCGCAGGCGCCCCAGAGGGTCAGGTGCACGGCCAGGCGGCTGACGCTGAAGCTCGGGTTCAGGGACGCGTCACGCATGGCGCTTGCCTCGCAGTTCGGAATACAGGTAAGGCACCACGATCGCCAGTACAGCGCCGAGCATCAGCATCGCGCTCGCCGCGCCGAGCCCCATCTGGCCACGGGTGAAGGTATGCGCATACATGAACATCGCCGGCAGGTCGGAGGAATAACCCGGGCCGCCGGCGGTCATCGCCGCCACCAGGTCGAAGCTCTTGATCGCGATATGGGCGAGGATCATCAGCGCGCTGAAGAACACCGGGCGCAGGCTCGGCAGGACGATGCGCAGGTAGATGGTCGGCAGGCTCGCACCGTCGACCTGGGCGGCGCGCACGATGGCCGGGTCGACCCCGCGCAGGCCGGCGAGGAACAGCGCCATGACGAAGCCGGAGGCCTGCCACACGGCGGCGATCACCAGGCAGTAGACGACCCGCTCCGGGTCCACCAGCCAGTCGAAGCGGAAACCTTCCCAGCCCCAGTCGCGGAGCAGCTTGTCCAGGCCCAGGCCCGGATTGAGCAGCCACTTCCAGGCGGTGCCGGTGACGATCATCGACAACGCCATGGGATACAGGTAGAGGGTGCGGATGAAGCCTTCGCGGCGAATGCGCTGGTCCAGCAGCACTGCGAGGAACACTCCGAGCACCAGGCAGATGGCGATGAACGAGCCGCCGAAGAGCAGCAGGTTCTTGCTCGCCACCCACCAGCGGTCGTTGTCCCACAGGCGCTGGTACTGGCTCAGCCCGGCCCACTTGTAGCTGGGCATGAAGCGCGAGTTGGTGAAGGACAGCAGCAGCGTCCAGCCGATGTAGCCATACATGCAGAACAGCACCACGACCACGCTTGGCGCCAGCACCAGCTTCGGCAGCCAGCCTTGCAGGCGATCGAGTGGCGAGACGCGACGAGGCGCTACCGGAGCCGTGGGATAGACAGGGGAATTGGTCGCCATGCGTTTTCTCGCGTGCGAAGGAACCCACCCGTGCCGCTCGGCGGCACGGAGCCAGTCGGGAGGATCGAGCGGAGCCCAGGCCGGGCTCCGCGCCAGGGACTTACTGCGCCGCCGCCTCGATGGCGGCCGCCAGTTGCTGGGCGGCCTTCTGCGGATCCGCGGCGGGGTCGTTGAAGAAGTTGGTCACCACGTCGAAGATCGCCCCCTGCACGTAGCTGGAAGCGGCCATGCTGTGGGCCATGCTCGGCACCAGGTTGCCGTCCTGGGAAGCCTGCTTGAAGTCCTTCATCGACTGCTGGGCGCAACTGTCGAACGGCGCCATGTCGGCGTCCAGGCGAACCGGGATGGAGCCCTTGTTGAGGTTGAAGTCCTTCTGGAAGGACGGGTCGAGCACGCTGCGCGCCAGGTCTTCCTGGGCCTTGCGGTTCTCCGCGTTGCTCAGCTTGAACATCACCAGCGAGTCGATGTTGTAGTCGAAGGCCTTCTGCGTGCCGGGGAACGGCAGGCACTGGTAGTCCTTGCCCGGCACCTTGCCGGCGGCGGTGAATTCGCTCTTCGCCCAGTCGCCCATGATCTGCATCCCGGCCTTGCCGTTGATCACCATCGCCGTGGCGGCGCTCCATTCGCGACCGGCGGCGTCGGCATCGACGTAGCCGCGGAGCTTCTTCAGCGCGGCGAACACCTCGACCATCTGCGCTCCGGTGAGGGTCGCCTTGTCCTGTTCGACGAAGGCCTTGCGATAGCCTTCCGGGCCCATCTTGCTCAGCACCAGGTTCTCGAACACGGTGCCGTCCTGCCACGGTTGGCTGCCATGGGCCAGCGGCGTGAAACCGGCGGCCTTGAGCTTGTCGGCGGCGACGAACAGTTCGTCGAGGGTGGTCGGCGGGGTGGCGCCGGCCTTCTTGAACACTTCCGGGTTGATGTAGAGCCAGTTGACCCGGTGTACGTTGATCGGCACTGCTACGTAGTCGCCGTCGTACTTCATGATCTGCGCCACCTGCTTCGGCAGCAGGCTGTCCCACTTGCCTTCGGCGGCCACCGCGTTGAGGTCGGCGAGCAGGCCCAGTTCGCCCCACTCCTGGATATCCGGCCCCTTGATCTGCGCCGCGGCCGGCGGATTGCCGGACACCGCGCGGGTCTTCAGCACGGTCATCGCCGCCTCGCCGCCACCGCCGGCCACGGCGAAGTCCTTCCAGGTGTGGCCCTTGGCTTCGACCAGCTTCTTCAGGGTTTCGGCGGCGCGCTTCTCGCCGGCGGAGGTCCACCAGTGCAGCACTTCGACTTCGCCGGCCTGGGCCAGCAGCGGGGAGAGACAGAGGGAGGAAAGACAGATGACGGCAGAGAGGCGACGGATCGCATTCATGAGGAAAACCTTCTTCTTGTTATTCGGAGCAAGTCTGCGCTTGCAATGCTCCGAGTCTATTCAAGCGTTCCGCGTCGCGGGTAACGAAGCGATCCGGGTTTGTCACGGAGTGGTTACATTGGGATTGAGGCAGAGCAGGAAAATCTGGACTTGAACTCGGCAAGGCGGTTTCGCGACAGAAACCTCCTACAACACGAGAATGACCTCCAGCAGCACCTCCCTGCGCGCCAGCACCTTGTCGTTCCAGAACCGCAGTACCCTGGACCCCGGCTCTCCAGCCAGGCATCGGCCGGCGAACCCACATGCTGCCCGCCATCCAGTTCGATCACCAGCATCCGCTCATGACAGACGAAGTCGACGATGTACGGCCCGAGAACCTTCTGCCGACGAAACTTCAGCCCGAGCAATCGATGCCCGCGCAAACACTGCCATAGCGCCCGCTCCGCCTCTGTCTGCGGCTGCCGCAGAACACGGGAGAACCTCGTGCCTGCCCGCCTCGTTCAAGGGCCCGGCAGGCCAGCCCATCACTCCAGCCCCAGGCGCGGCAAGCGCAGGCTGACCCGCAGGCCGCCCTCGCGACGGTTCTGCAAACTGACTTCGCCGCCATGGGTGTGCGCGATGTTGCGCGCGATGCCCAGGCCCAGCCCGTAGCCCTGCCCTCGCGGAGACAGGCGGAAGCGCGGCTCGAAGATCTGTTCCAGGCGCTGCTCGGGCACGCCGGGGCCGTCGTCGTCGACGTGCAGCACCACCGCTTCCGGCCCGTCCTCCAGGCTCAGGCGGGCGCGTTCGCCGTATTTCAGCGCATTGTCCAGCAGGTTGCCGATACAGCGCTTGAGCGCCAGGGGCTTGCCCGGATAAGGCTCCGCGGCGCGACCGACGACCTCCACCCGGCCATCGGCCAGGTAGGGCTCGGCGATGTGCTGGAGCAACAGGTCGAGGTCGACCGGCTCGACGTTCTCGTGGATATCGGTGTCCTTCACGCACTGCAGCGCGCCCTTCACCAGCAGTTCCAGCTCGTCCAGGTCGCGCCCGAACTTCTCCTGCAAGCGCTCGTCCTCGAGGAGTTCTACCCGCAGGCGCAGGCGGGTGATCGGCGTGCGCAGGTCGTGGGAGATGGCGCTGAACAACTGCCCGCGCTCGTTCAGGTAGCGGTCGATGCGCTCATGCATGGTGTTGAAGGCGCGCGCCACCTCCACCAGTTCGCTGGCGCCGCGCTCCTCCAGCGCTGCCGACGGACTGCCCAGGGCCAGGTCGCGGGCGGCGCGCGCCAGGCGCTTGAGCGGACGGCTCTGCCAATGCATCAGCAAACCGGTGAAAAGCAGCAGCAACAGGCTGGTGAAAACGATCGAGAGCACCTGCTGCGGTTGCAGTCCCTCGGGTTCCAGGCTGACGTACGGCGCCGGCATCAGGCTGGCGATGTACAGCCACTCGCTTTCGCCGATGCGGATCTGGGTCACCAGCACCGGCGGGTTCACCGGCTCCAGGGTCAGCGCGTAGTGCGCCCAGGAACGCGGCAGCTCGTCGAGCTTCAGCGCGCCGTTAAACAGGCGCAGCTCGTCGGGACTGACGAATTCGACCTGCAGCTCGACCTCCTTGCCCAGGCGTTGGTGCAACACGTCCTGGACGATCTCCAGCACCGCCTGCTTGTTCGGCGTGTCCGGCAGGGCACGCATCTCCAGCGGCCGGTCGTTCAGCGAGACGAAGAAGCGCGTACCGCCCATGCTGCGCAACTGGTCGAGCACCAGCGGACGGTAGCCGAGCGGCAGGGAACGGAAGTAGCTGACGCTGGCCGCCATCGAGTAGGCCAGGCTGCGCGAGCTGGTGAGCAGGCCCTCGCGCTGGCTGGAGCGCAGGTGCGACAGCCAGAACAGGCTGGAAAGCCCTTGCGCGACCAGCACCGCGAGCAGGGTCAGGAGCAGCATGCGCCCGAGCAGCGAGCGCGGCACCGGCGACCAGCGCCGCCGTTCGCTCATGGCTGCAGGTGCGGCCGCACCTGCGCCGCCAGCAGGTAGCCACTGCCGCGCACGGTCTGGATCAGCCGCGGCGCCTTGCCGGTGTCGCGCAGACGCTGGCGCAGGCGGCTGACCGCCATGTCGACGATGCGCTCCAGCGGCAGCACCTCGCGGCCGCGGGTGGCGTTGGCGATGGTGTCGCGGTCGAGGATCTGCTGCGGATGGTCGAGGAACAGCTTGAGCAGGGCGAAATCCGCGCCGCTGAGGAAGAACTCCTCGCCGTCCTCGTGGAACAGTCGGTGGCTGACCGTGTCCAGCCGCCAGTCCTCGAAAGCCAGTACGTCGCCACCGCGCACCTGGGTGAACTGCGCGCGGCGCAGCAGGGCCTTGATCCGCGCCAGCAGCTCGCGCGGGCTGAACGGCTTGCCCAGGTAGTCGTCGGCACCCAGTTCCAGGCCGATCACCCGGTCGGCCTCGTCGGAACTGGCGGTGAGCATGATGATCGGCATGCAGGCCAGGCGCTGGTGGGAGCGAATCCAGCGACAGAGGCTGAAGCCGTCCTCGTCCGGCAGCATCACGTCGAGGATCGCCAGGCTCGCCTCCTCCTCGCACAGCGCCTGGCGGAAGTCGGCGCCCCGCGAGACGCTGCGGACCTGGAAGCCGGCGCGGCTCAGGTAGGTCTCCAGCAATTCGCGGATTTCCTGGTCATCGTCTACCAGCAGGATCGATCGTCCGTTCGCGCTCACGAGGCTCCTCCTTATGCGGTTGCTCGACGCCGACTCAGCCCTCGGCGTCCAGGGCCTGCTGCAGGGCGACCCCGGCGCCGAGCAGGCCCGGATGTTCGGCGGTCATGACCCACACCGGTACGTCCTGCAGGTAAGCGCCGCTAGTCTTGCCACGGCTGGCGAAGGCCTCGGCGAAGCCGCTGGCGATGAAACGCTCGAGGAAACGCGGGACGATGCCGCCGGTAATGTAGACGCCACCGAGCGCGCCGACGGTGAGCACCGCGTTGCCGGCGACCCGCGCCAGCCACAGGAAGAAGTGCTCCAGCACGGCGTCCGCCTGGGCGTCGCCGGCCATGGCCAGGGCACCGACTTCCGCCGCACTGCTCGCGCGTACGGCGACCCCGTCCAGGGCACAGCTGATTTCATAGAGGGCGAGCAGGCCGTTGCCGGACAGTGCGCGCTCGGCGGAGACATGTCCGTAGCGCGCCTGCAGGCCCTGCCAGAGCGCGAAGTCGCGCGGCGAAGTGACCGGCAGGTCGACGTGCCCGCCCTCGCAGGGCAGCACTTCCCAACGTCCCCCGCCCAGCGGCAGCAGGCTGCCGACGCCAAGGCCGGTGCCGGGACCGATGATCAGCCGGGCGCGATCCGCCTGGGCGCTGCCGGCGCGGACCTGCACCAGCTCGTCCGCGCCTAGCCGCGAGGCGGCCCAGGCCATGGTGCTGAAGTCGTTGACCAGCAGCAGGTGATCCAGCCCCAGCTCCTCGCGGAACGCGGCACGATTGATCACCCAGTGGTTGTTGGTGAAACGGAAATCGGCCGCCCCGACCGGACCGGCGCAGGCCAGGCAGACCGAGTCGATGTTCGCCACCGATTCGCCGATCCGCGCCAGGTAGTCGCGCACGGCCAGTTCAGGCCGCGGGTAGTCGGCGCAGGCGAGCACCTCGATGGATTCCAGGCGCTGCCCGCGCCAGAGCGCGAAACGCGCATTGGTGCCGCCGATATCGCCGACCAGGCCGAGGCCGCCGGCGCTTCTCTTGTTGTCGTTATTCATCGTCGTTGAACCGCAATGCCCCGCGCCAGGGCGGGACGGTCGGCAGATGTTGCCGGAGAGACAGCCGCCAGCCAAGCGCCGGCGGATATCGACCTATCAGAATCAGCGCCAGCCGTTGAGGCTCTCGGTAAAGCTGCAGGCGCCCTCTTCCGCGCTGCTCATGGCGTTGCGCATGAAGGCGAACAGCTCGCGGCCGCAACCGAGATTGCCGTCCTGCGGCGCCGGCTCCAGGCTGCGCGCCTGCCATTCGGCGTCGTCGACCAGCACCCGCAACTCGCCGTTCACCCCATCCACCCGCACCCGGTCGCCGTCGCGCAGGCGCGCCAGCGGACCGCCGGCGATGGCTTCCGGACTCACATGGATGGCCGCGGGCACCTTGCCCGACGCCCCGGACATGCGCCCGTCGGTGACCAGCGCCACCTTGAAGCCACGATCCTGCAGGACCCCGAGGAACGGCGTGAGCTTGTGCAGCTCCGGCATGCCGTTCGCCCGCGGGCCCTGGAAACGCACCACGGCGACCAGGTCGCGCTCCAGCTCGCCGGCCTTGAAGGCCGCGGCCAGGCTGGCCTGGTCGTGGAAGATCCGTACCGGCGCCTCGACCACCTGGTGTTCCGGCGCCACCGCCGAGACCTTCATCACGCCGCGACCGAGGTTGCCCTCCATCAGGCGCAAGCCGCCTTCGGCGGAGAACGGCTTGTCCAGCGGACGCAGGATGGCTTCGTCGAGACTCCGTTCCGGCCCTTCGCGCCAGACCAGCCGGCCATCCTCGAGGAACGGCTCGCGGGTGTAGCGGCGCAGGCCGGGGCCGGCGACGGTCTGTACGTCCTCGTGAAGCAGCCCGCCGTCGAGCAGTTGGCGGATCAGGAAGGACATGCCGCCGGCCGCCTGGAAGTGGTTGATGTCGGCCAGGCCGTTCGGATAGATGCGCGCCAGGGTCGGCACCACATGGGACAGCTCGGACATGTCCTGCCAGGTCAACTGGATGCCCGCCGCCTGGGCGATCGCCAGCAGGTGCAGGGTGTGGTTGGTCGAGCCGCCGGTGGCGAGCAGCGCCACCACCGAGTTGACGATGGCCTTCTCGTCGACGATCTCCGCCATCGGCACGTAGTTGCCGTTCTCGGGGGTCAGCCGGCTGGCCTGGCGTGCCGCTTCGCGGGTGAGTTCGTCGCGCAGGGGGGTGTTCGGGTTGACGAAGGAGGCACCGGGCAAGTGCAGGCCCATCACCTCCACCAGCAACTGGTTGGTATTGGCGGTGCCATAGAAGGTGCAGGTGCCGGGTGCATGGTAGGAGGCCATTTCCGAGGCCAGCAGCTCTTCGCGAGTGGCCTTGCCCTCGGCGAACAGTTGGCGCACCGCGGCCTTTTCCTTGTTGGAGATGCCGGTCGGCATCGGCCCGGCCGGGACGAACACGGTGGGCAGGTGGCCGAAGCGCAGCGAGCCGATCAGCAGGCCCGGCACGATCTTGTCGCAAACACCCAGGCACAGCGCTGCATCGAACATGTTGTGAGACAGCGCGATGGCGGTGGACATGGCGATCACGTCGCGGCTGGCCAGCGACAGTTCCATGCCCGGCTCGCCCTGGGTCACCCCGTCGCACATGGCCGGCACGCCGCCGGCGAACTGGCCGACCGAACCGATCTCGTGCAGCGCCTGCTTGATCAGCCCCGGAAAGCGCTCGAACGGCTGGTGCGCCGAGAGCATGTCGTTGTAGGCGGAAACGATGGCCACGTTGGCCTGGTTCATCAGCCGCAGGGTCTGCTTGTCGCTTTCGCCACAGGCCGCGACCCCGTGGGCGAGGTTGCCGCACGGCAGGGTGCCGCGGTGCGGCCCCTTGCTGGCCGCAGCCCGGACCATCTCGAGGTAGCGCTGGCGAGTGGCCGCGCTACGGGCCTGGATGCGGCGGGTGACTTCGAGCACACGAGGGTGCATGGCAGATTCTCCTACAGACTATCAATTGTTGTTTTTACAACATAATCATCGGTTGAAGGATGTTTACTTTTCTTTCTGGACGAAATGTAATGGTTTTTACCACAACAATAGAAAAGAGACGACCTCATTATGACTATCCGCCTGGCCATCAACGGCTTCGGTCGCATCGGCCGAAACGTTCTTCGCGCCCTGTATACCGGCCACTACCGCGAACAGTTGCAGGTAGTGGCGATCAATGACCTCGGCGACGCCGCGGTCAACGCCCACCTGTTCCAGTACGACAGCGTCCATGGACGCTTTCCCGGCGAGGTCGAGCACGATGCCGAAAGCCTGCGGGTGATGGGCGACCGCATCGCCGTCAGCGCCATCCGCAACCCGGCGGAACTGCCCTGGAAGAGCCTCGGCGTGGACATCGTGCTCGAGTGCACGGGGCTCTTCACCAGCCGCGACAAAGCCGCTGCCCACCTGCAGGCCGGCGCCGGCAAGGTGCTGATCTCGGCGCCCGGCAAGGACGTCGACGCCACCGTGGTCTACGGCGTCAACCACGAGGTGCTGCGCGCCTCCCATCGGATCGTCTCGAACGCCTCCTGCACCACCAACTGCCTGGCACCGGTGGCCCAGGTGCTGCATCGCGAGCTGGGCATCGAGCACGGCCTGATGACCACCATCCATGCCTACACCAACGACCAGAACCTCTCCGACGTGTACCACCCGGACCTGTACCGCGCACGTTCGGCGACCCAGTCGATGATCCCCACCAAGACCGGCGCCGCCGAGGCGGTCGGCCTGGTCCTGCCGGAACTCGCCGGCAAGCTTACCGGGCTGGCGGTGCGGGTGCCGGTGATCAACGTGTCGCTGGTCGATCTCACCGTGCAGGTGGCCCGGGATACCAGCGTAGACGAGGTCAACCGCCTGCTGCGCGAGGCCAGCGAGGGCTCTCCGGTGCTCGGCTACAACACCCAGCCGCTGGTGTCGGTGGATTTCAATCACGACCTGCGCTCGTCGATCTTCGACGCCAACCACACCAAGGTCAGCGGCCGGCTGGTCAAGGCGATGGCCTGGTACGACAACGAGTGGGGCTTCTCCAACCGCATGCTGGACAGCGCCCTGGCGCTGGCCGCCGCCCGCGACTGACGCGCCTCAGCGGAACTTGCGCCGACCGCGCGCCTGCAACGCCAGCAGGCGCAGGTCGGCCTCGGCGAGGATCAGTCGCTGCTCGGCCTTGTCCGCGCGCTTCCAGGCACGGATTTCCTGGCGCGTACGCCCGCAGCCACGGCACACGTCGGCATCGAACTCACAGATATTGATGCAAGGACTTTTCAAGCGTTCCCCCTTTTTCGGCGCGGACCGCAACCGGTCCTCGCCCGTCACTTCACGACAGGCGGCGGGCCGGCGTCCAGGAGGGAATGACTATCGGGCCGATCGAGCGGCCCGCGGTCACTCGGCCTCGGCGTCGCGCAGGCTTTCGTAGGCAGGCGCGGCATAGATGCCGGCCTCGACGCAGAGCGCCATGACCCGCGGCAGGTCCTGGGTATAGACCAGCACCGCCTGCAACTCGTCGTCCAGCGGCTCGCTGAGATCCACCAGCACGTAGCCGCCCTTTTCCGGATACATGCTGCTCAGTTGCACCTGGATACGGTTGAGGGCGACCAGCGGCTCGGTCTTGAGCAACTGCTTCGGCTTGATGTTGAACGCCACGTCCTTGCCGAAGGAGGCGACGATCCGGGCGAACAGCTCGGCATAGGTGTCGGCCTGGAACAGCACGATATCCGGCAGGCTACCGACCACCACCCACTCGCCGAGCGGGATCGGGAAGCTGTCGTCGTAGTTGATGTCCGGGTTGGCGGCGAGGAACCCTGCCGGATCGGCGTAGGCCTGGGCCGCCTCGTCGGCGATCCGCCGGATCTCCTCGGCGCCCATGCAGCCGGTGCTGATGAGGGTGATCAGTTCGTTCAGGGTCTCTTTCATGGGCGGGTTCCAGGGTCGATGAAACGGAGCGGGCCGGCCTCGCCGGCGCGGCCGGATGAATTCTACAGGGTGGAACGACGGTCAGCGGCGCGACCAGTCGTCGTCGGCGTCCAGTGCCTCGCGCTCCTCGCGCATGGCCTCCGCCAGGGCGCGCTCTTCGTCATCGGGATCGGCGCCCGCGACAGCCTCCGCGACGGCAGGCTCGACGGCTTGCTCCGCGACCACGGGAATCGGCCCAGCCGCTGGCTCGGCGGACTCGTCGCCCTGCTCCGAGGGCTCCGGAGGGTCGAGCAGGTCGTCGAAGTCGGTCTTCAGGCCCTGCTCCATCTCGTCCAGTTCCAGCAGCAGGCTGCGGAAGCTGGTTTCCTCGCGCGGCTTCTCCGGCTCGCCGGCCTCCCCCTCGATCTCCTCGAGGCTTTCCCCGGCCTCGGCGATGGCGCGATCGGCCAGGGCCTGGATCGAGGCAGGAATCGCATCCTCGTCGAGATCGTCGCGCGGCGGCTGCGCCGCGGGCGCCACTTCGACCGGCGGTTCCGGCTCGGGCTCCATCTCGCGCAGCGCCGACAGCGGCGGCAGCTCGTCGAGGCTCTTCAGGTTGAAATAATCGAGGAACGCCTTGGTAGTCGCCAGCATCGCCGGGCGCCCCGGCACCTCGCGGTAGCCAACGATGCGGATCCACTCCCGCTCCATCAGCGTCTTGACGATCTGGGTGTTCACCGCCACGCCGCGGATCTCCTCGATCTCGCCACGGGTGATCGGCTGGCGGTAGGCGATCAGCACCAGGGTTTCCAGCAGCGCGCGCGAATAGCGCTGCGGACGCTCCTCCCAGAGGCGGCCGACCCACGGCGAGAAACGCTCGCGAATCTGCAGGCGATACCCGGACGCGACTTCCTTCAGCTCGAAGGAGCGCCCTGCGCAGGACAGTGCCAGGATCGCCAGGGCGTCGCGGAACTGCCCCGGCTCCGGCCGCTCTGCCTCGTCGAACAGCTCGGCCAGGCGTTCCAGCGACAGCGGCTTGCCGGCCGCGAGGAGGATGCCTTCGAGCAGGGTGGCGAGTTCGTGGGGATCGGACAGGTTCATCGTCGCAACGGATACCGGAGCCAGGAAGAGGGAAAGATAGCGGAATCGGGCATGCAGCTTAACAGGCCACGGCAGGGAGCGAAGCCGGAAGCTCGGAAAAGGCGACCGTCCGCAGGAGGACGAACGGCCAGCGGCGCGGCGCGCTCACTCGAAATCGTCTTCCAGGGCTTCCTCCAGGGTTTCGCCTTCCTCCGCTTCGCGGGCTATCCGCAGGCGCACATGGATGGCGCCGAAAGCCTCGTTCTGCACCAGCTCCACCATCTGCTCCTTGACCAGTTCGAGGATCGCCATGAAGGTGACCACCACGCCGAGCTTGCCCTCCTCCAGGGTGAACAACTGGATGAAGGGCACGAAGGCGCCGCCTTTCAGGCGCTCCAGCACTTCGCTCATGCGTTCGCGGGTGGACAGTACCTCGCGGGTCACCTGGTGGCTCTCGAACAGGTCGGCGCGGCGCAGCATCTCGCCCATCACCAGCATCAGCTCCTGCAGCGCCAGCTCCGGCAGCAGCTTGCGCGCCCGCGCCTCGGGAGCAGCCACCGCCGGCACCAGCACGTCGCGGCCGACCCGGGGCAGTTCGTCGAGGTCTTCGGCGGCCTTCTTGAACCGTTCGTACTCCTGCAGGCGGCGGATCAGCTCGGCCCGTGGATCTTCCTCTTCCTCCTCGGCTTCCGCCGAGCGCGGCAGCAACATGCGCGACTTGATCTCCGCCAGCATCGCCGCCATCACCAGGTACTCGGCGGCCAGCTCCAGGCGCACCGCCTTCATCAGCTCGACATAGCCCATGTACTGGCGGGTGATTTCCGCCACCGGGATATCCAGGATGTCGATGTTCTGCTTGCGGATCAGGTACAGCAGCAGGTCGAGCGGGCCCTCGAAGGCCTCGAGGAAGACCTCCAGCGCGTCCGGCGGGATATAGAGGTCCTGCGGCAGCTCGGTGACCGCCTCGCCGTAGACCAGCGCCAGTTGCAGCGGCACCCGCTCGGCGGCGGGTTCGGCTGGAGGGGTGTCGGCGTTGGCCGGGTTATCGTCCTGCATCGCTAGGCTCGTGGTGGGCGGATTCGGGCGGCGCTCAGGCCGGCTGCATGAACGGCGCCGGATCGCCGCAACCCACGCGGATCACTTCGGGATCGGTGTCGGTCAGGCTGATCACGGTGGAAGCCTCGCCGCCGCCATAGCCCCCGTCCACGATCAGGTCGACCTGGTGTTCCAGCACCTGGCGCATTTCATAGGGATCGTTCAGCGGCTCGCCGCTGCCGGGCATGATCAGGCTCACGCTCATCAGCGGTTCGCCCAGTTCCTCCAGCAGCGCCCGGGCGATCGGACAGTTCGGCACGCGCAGGCCGATGGTGCGGCGCTTGGGGTGCAGGAGCATGCGCGGCACCTCGCGGGTGGCGCTGAGGATGAAGGTGTAGGGACCGGGGGTGTGCGCCTTGAGCAGGCGGAACAGGCCGGTGTCGACCTTGGCATAGACGCCCAGCTCGGAAAGGTCGCGGCAGACCAGGGTGAAGTTGTGCTTGTCGTCCAGTTGGCGGATGCGGCGGATGCGATCCACCGCGGTCTTTTCGCCGATGCGGCAGCCCAGGGCATAGGACGAGTCGGTGGGATAGACGATCACCCCACCCTGGCGGACGATTTCCACCGCCTGCTTGACCAGCCGCGGCTGGGGATTTTCCGGATGGATCTGGAAGAACTGGCTCATTCGGCCCCCTTGGCTTCGGAATGACGTTCGGTATCGCGAAAATGCCTGGCGAAACGCGGCCACATGGCCGGAAGGTCCTCTGGAACCGCACGGTACATGCCCAGTTCGGACCAGTCGCCCGGCGCGTGGAAATCGCTGCCGGCGGTGACCATCAGGCCGAACTCGCGGGCCAGGATCGACAGGGTACCGACCTGTTCGGCCGGCTGCACGCCATTGACCACCTCGATGGCGTGTCCACCGGCCTGGAGAAAGTCGGCGACCAGGCGCCGGCGCTTGGTCCGGGTGAAATCATAATGGTACGGGTGCGCCAGGCTGATCCAGGCGCGCGCCTCGCGCAGGCAGCCGACCACTTCCTCCAGGGTCGGCCAGTGCTGCTTGACGTCTCCCAGCTTGCCGGCCCCCAGCCACTTGCGGAACGCGTCGGCGCGATCCTTGACCCAGCCGCCCTGGACCAGGAACTCGGCGAAATGCGGCCGCGCCGGCGCGTTGCCGCTGTCGCCCAGAGCCCGCTGGATCGCCCGCGCGCCCTCCAGCGCCCCGGGCATACCCTTGGCCGCCAGCCGTCGGTCGATTTCCTCGGCGCGCGCCCAGCGGCCGCGGTGCAGGGCTTCGGTGGCCTGGCGCAGGGGAGCGGCGTCGAGGTCGAAACCGTAGCCCAGCACATGAATGGTGGCGCCACCCCAGGTGCAGGACAGCTCGACACCGTTGACCAGTTCGATACCGAGTCGAGCGGCCGCCTGGTGGGCTTCCGGCAGGCCTTCCAGGGTGTCGTGGTCGGTCAGCGCCAGCAGCCCGACGCCTTTCTCGTGGGCCCGCTGCACCAGGGCGGCGGGCGCGAGAACGCCATCGGAGGCGGTACTGTGGCAATGCAGATCGACACGCATGGCTGAATCCTGATTCCAGTGAAGAATGGTGATGAAGCAACGCCGATTCGCTGCCTCGCGGTATCGAGACGTACCGTTCATGGGTCCGGGGAGCCTGCTCCACCTGGCGAATGCGCCTGCGGCACAGGCCTGACGCATTCGGAAAGACAGGATGACTGTTTCAGAACATCCAGAGGTTGCTATTATGCCGCTTCAACCGTGTCCTGACTGCCACCATGAAGCAATTCATCGATTTCATCCCACTGATCCTGTTCTTCATCGTCTACAAGATAGACCCTCAGAACGTCGAGTTCGCCGGGTTCAATCTGAGTGGCATCTACGGCGCGACCGCGACCCTGATCCTCGCCTCGGTGATCGTCTACGGCGCCCTCTGGCTCAAGCACCGCCACCTGGAAAAGAGCCAGTGGTTCACCCTCGGCGCCTGCCTGGTCCTCGGCGGCCTGACCCTGGCCTTCCACGAGGACACCTTCCTCAAATGGAAGGCGCCGCTGGTCAACTGGCTGTTCGCCCTGGCCTTCGCCGGCAGTCACTTCATCGGCGACAAGCCGATGATCCAGCGCATCATGGGCCATGCCATCCAGTTGCCGCAGGGCCTCTGGGTGCGCCTGAACATCGCCTGGGTGGTGTTCTTCCTGGTGTGCGGCTTCGCCAACCTGTACGTGGTCTTCACCTATCCGAACTTCTGGGTGGACTTCAAGGTGTTCGGCAGCCTCGGCATGACCTTGCTGTTCCTGATCGGCCAGGGCCTGTTCCTGGCTCGCCACCTGCACGACGCCGATACCGGCGAAAAGCCCAAGGACTGACATGCTCTACGCGATCATCGCCCGTGACATCCCCGCTTCCCAGGAACGCCGCCTGGCCAGCCGCCCGGCCCACCTGGCCCGTCTCGAACAGCTGAAGGAAGAAGGCCGCCTGGTACTCGCCGGCCCGCACCCGGCGATCGACAGCAACGACCCGGGCGCCGCCGGCTTCACCGGCAGCCTGATCGTCGCCGAATTCGATTCCCTGGCCGCGGCGCAGAGCTGGGCCGAGGCCGATCCCTACCGGGCCGCCGGGGTGTACGCCGAGGTGGTGGTCAAGCCGTTCAAGAAAGTCCTGCCCTGAGGCAGTCGCCGGGTACCGGCGGCCGGCCCGGTCGCCCTCCCGGCAAACGTTTTCGCACCGGACGCCGCTTTCCGGTGCCCGCCGCAGCGCAACCAGGCCGGCCCGGCGCTTTCGCCAAGCCGGAAGGGCGAACCGGAAGACAGTGCAATCCGTCGCTTCATCGGTACAAGGAGTCATGATGCGTCCATCCGCTGCCCATTGCCTGCTGCTGAGCCTGGGAGCTTCCCTGGCCCTGGCCGAGGAACCCGCGCCAGCACCGATTCCAGCCGCGCAGCCTTCCATTACGCAGGCTACCGCCGAACTGGAGCGCCGCCTGGTGGAAACGGAACGCCAGCGCGACGAACTGGTCAGTCGTATGCGCCAGGAGAACCGCCAGTTGCGCGAGCAGCTGCAGGCGGCCCAGGCGCAGCGGCAACCGCCGCTGCTCACGGAAGAGCAGACCTGGTATGTCGCCGGCGCCGCCACGGCCCTGCTCGCGTTCGTCCTCGGTGCCCTGAGCCGCGGCCGCCGGCGACAGCGACGCGAATGGATCAATTGAGCGACACTCGATGAGCGAACTGCTGTTGATCGACGATGACCGGGAGCTCTGCGAGCTGCTCGGTACCTGGCTGGTCCAGGAAGGTTTCTCCGTGCGTGCCAGCCACGACGGCGCCCAGGCCCGTCGCGCCCTCGCCGAGCAGACACCGGATGCCGTGGTGCTCGACGTGATGCTGCCGGACGGTAGCGGCCTGGAACTGCTCAAGCAACTGCGCGGCGACCATCCCGACCTGCCGGTGCTGATGCTGTCCGCCCGCGGCGAGCCGCTGGACCGCATCCTCGGCCTGGAACTGGGCGCCGACGACTACCTGGCCAAGCCCTGCGACCCGCGCGAACTCACCGCACGGCTGCGCGCCGTGCTGCGGCGAACCCACCCGGCGCAACCCAGCGCGCAGATGCAACTGGGCGACCTGTCGCTGAACCTGACGCGCGGCGTGGCGCAGATCGACGGCCAGGAGATCAGCCTGACCCTTTCCGAAAGCCGCATCCTCGAAGCGCTCCTGCGCCAGCCCGGCGAGCCGCTGGACAAGCAGGCCCTGGCGCAACTGGCGCTGGGCCGCAAGCTGACCCTCTACGACCGCAGCCTGGACATGCACGTCAGCAACCTGCGCAAGAAGCTCGGCAGCCACCCCGACGGCAGCCCGCGCATCCTCGCCCTGCGCGGCCGCGGCTACTACTACAGCCACTGAGCGGGTTTCGTCAGCCCGCCGACACAAGGTCTTTACCCAAGCTTTACCCAGGGCTGACCGCGCTTGACCTTGACCTCCCTAGACTGGGCTCATCCGGTAAATGGCCGGACCCAGAAAGGAGAAACACCATGCGCAAGACGCTAACCGCCCTGTTCATCGCCGCCGCCCTGCCGACCTTCGCCATGGCCGCGCCCGCCGCCAACGACCTGCCACCCCCGCCGATGGAAGGCGGCCACATGATGGGCCAGCACGGTCCCCGGCATGGCGGCCCGATGAAGGAACTGGACCTGACCCGCGAACAGCGCCAGCAGATGGGCAAACTGATGGGCGAACAAATGAAGGCCCGCCACGAGATCACCCAGCGCTACCTGGCCAAGCTGCCGGCGGCCGAGCAGAAGGCCCTGAAGGACGAACTCAAGGCCAGCCACGAGAAGACCCAGAAGGACATCCGCGCCCTGCTCACCCCCGAGCAGCAGAAGAAGTTCGACGAACTGCAGAAGAAGCGCGAGCAGCGCAAGGCAGAGTGGGCCGAATTCCAGCAATGGAAGGCCGACAAGAAGTCCAACTGACGTCCGAGCCACCGCTACCGGGTCCTCCGGTAGCGGTCTTCCGACCAGCCGGAATCGCATATCCTAGGGGTTTACCCTCGCGGCCGGCCCAACATGCGATTCAACAGGAAAACCATGCGTTCACTCTTCTGGCGAATCCTCGCCGCCTTCTGGCTGGCCCTGCTGCTGGTCGCCGGGCTGTCCATCCTGCTGGGTCGTGCGCTGAACCAGGACACCTGGATCATAGCCCGCCATCCTGGCCTGAAGGATCTCGCCGAGCAGTGGACCGCCCTCTACGAAGAACAGGGCAGCTACGCGGCCCAGGGCTTGCTGGAGCAACGCCGTCGCGACTACGGGATTTCCATCCAGGTGCTCGATGAAAGCGGCCAGCGCCTGGTCGACGGCACCTACCTGCCGCGCCCTCACCACCGCCCGCCGCGCACCAGCGACCGCAACCTGCCGCGCTTCCCCTGGCGCCAGCTGAGCCAGGAATACGTCAGCCCGCAGAGCAACCATACCTATCTGTTCATCTACCGCATCCCGCACCCGGAGCTGGAGGCCTGGCACCGCGGCAGCCTGCTCTGGCCGCTCAGCGCGCTGGGCATCGCACTGGTGGTGCTGACCCTGTTCAGCCTGCTGCTGACGCTGTCCATCACCCGTCCGCTGAACCGTCTGCGGCGCGCCGTGCACGACCTCGGCCAGACCGCCTACCAGAAGGACAGCCTGGCCCGCCTGGCGCGGCGCGGCGATGAACTGGGCACCCTGGCGCGCGATTTCAACCGCATGGGCGAACGCCTGCAAAGCCTGATCGGCAGCCAGCGTCAGTTGCTCCGCGACGTATCCCACGAACTGCGCTCGCCGCTGGCTCGCCTGCGCATCGCCCTGGCCCTGGCCGAACGCGCCGAACCGGAAGCGCGGGCGCAGATGTGGCCGCGCCTGGAACAGGAATGCGACCGCCTGGAAGCGCTGATCGGCGAGATCCTCGCCCTCGCCCGGCTCGACGCCGAACCCGGCGCGAGCCAACGGATCGCCCTGCTACCGCTGCTCCAGCGGCTGCGCGAAGACGCCCTGCTGCTGGCTCCGGAACAGGATATCCGCCTGGAGGTGGCGCCTGACCTGAGCATCGACGGCTGGCCGGACATGTTCGAACGCGCGGTAGACAACCTGCTGCGCAACGCCGTGCGCTTCAACCCCGTCGGCCAACCCCTGGAGGTGCGTGCCAGCAGCGCCGGCGACTACCTGCGCCTGAGCGTCCGCGACCATGGGCCAGGCATCGCCGCCGAACTGCAGGAGCAGTTGGGCGAGCCGTTCTTCCGCGCACCCAACCAGAGCAGCCCGGGACACGGCCTGGGCCTGGCCATCGCCCGCCGCGCCATCGAGCGTCACGGCGGGCACCTGCGCCTGGGCAACCATCCCGACGGCGGCTTCATCGCCACCCTCAGCCTGCCGCTACGGCGCAAGGCGACCGAATGACGCCGCGCCCAGATGAACAATTCCCCAGGAGCATCCGGCATGACTCTTCCCGCTTCGTTGTTCCTCGATGAACGCCCGCTCGCCCAGGCCATCGCGCCGCCGCCGGAACCTCCCGGCGACGAACCGCAATCGCTGGTCCTGGCGGTCGAGCTGGGACAGGTCGCCCAGCAACTGCGGCATCGCTGGGCGCGCCTCGACCTGAACCTGCCGGAACGCGGCACCTGGCCGCTGGAAAGCTGGCGCCCGGCCTTGCACGAGGCGCTCTACGGCCTGCTCGGCGGCGCCGCGCAGGCCCGCCCGTGGCAGCGCATCACACTGAATCCGGCGCTGGACGCACGCCACGGCCGGCTGCGCCTGGACATCCTCGGCCAGGCGGAAGAAGGCCGGCGCTGGCTGCCGGCGGCCGTGGAAGCCGCCCGACAACTGGCCGGCTGGCAGGGCGGACGACTGCTCTGGCACGCCCAGGGCGCGTATTGGTGCGTACGCCTGCTGTTGCCGCTCAGCCCGGCCAGGCGCTGACGAAGGCCGACGGGTCGAGTTCCACCGGCGTGCGCAACTCGCCCATCGGCGTACCCAGGTAGACGAAGCCGATGATCCGCTCCTGCTCGCCGAGCCCCAGGCCGGCGTGCACCACCGGATCGGTGGCCATCTCGCCGGTCCGCCACATCGCCCCCAGTCCCTGGGCATAGGCGCCCAGCACCAGGCCGTGGGCGGCGCAGCCGGCAGCCAGCAGTTGCTCAGCGTGCGGCACCTTCGGGTGGTCCTGCAGGCAAGCGACCGCCACGACCAGCAGCGGTGCGCGCAGCGGCATGTTGCGGGCCTTGGCCAGCGCTTCCTCGGCGGCGTCCGGCTGGCGGCTCGCCAGGGCGCGGGCGTAGAGGTCGCCCAGGGCCCGGCGGCCTTCGCCCTCTACCAGGATGAAGCGCCAGGGCCGCAGTTGCCCGTGGTCCGGGGCACGCAAGGCGACCCGGAACAGCCGGTCGAGCTGCTCCGGCGAGGGCGCGGGATCGCTCAGGCGGGCGTGGGAAACGCGAGTGAGCAAGGCGTCGAGAGCCTCCATGGGCGAACTCCTGTCAGAAACGAAATCGCCATTGTAGACGCAATCGCCAGGCTCACGCCCGCTCTCAGGCGACCCGTCCCGGCGCCAGGTGCGGCTGCAGCGGCGGGGTCAGCGGCGGCAGGCCGTAGGCGGCGCGCGCGGCATCGCAGGCCGGGTTGGGCTGGCCGTTGGCCCAGGCCGCCTCGAACTCGCGGCAGGTACTCGAGCGCTGCTCGTAGACGGTGCAGCGAACGCCGCAACCGACCTCACCGAGCAGCCCGACGCAGCGTGCCGGCTTGTTCTCGGTACCGCTCATGGCAACCATCTGCGGGCTGATGCGGACGGTCAGTTCGTCGGGCACGACGCCACCTGCGGAACGGCACTCGCCCCAATAGAAAGACACACGAAAATGCGCACAGCAGGCGCCGCAGGTAAGACACGGATTGTCAGTGGACATGGTTGGCAGAACACCAGAGAAACCGGCGAGCGCCGGCGGGCGAAGCGAGATTCTAGCGATTTCGCGGCAGCTGTGAAGAGGGGTGCAGCGGCAGATTTACTCTCCGCGGACGGCTGGTAGAATGGCCGGTCCGCCACAGCCCAGAGCCCCACGATCCATGGCCTTGCCGACCCTACGTATCCTCGGTTTCATCATCGGCATCTTCCTGATCACTCTGGCCGCCAGCATGCTGGTCCCGATCCTGACCATGCTCGCCTTCGACCGTACCGAAGGCATCCAGGCATTCATCTGGTCCAGCGTCGCCACCTTCGTCACCGGCCTCGGCCTGGTCCTGCCGGGACGTCCCGAGCATGTCCACCTGCGCCCGCGGGACATGTACATGCTCACCGTATCGAGCTGGGTGCTGGTATGCATCTTCGCCGCCCTGCCGTTCGTCCTGCAGCAGCACATCAGCTACACCGATGCCTTCTTCGAAAGCATGTCGGGAATCACCGCCACCGGCTCCACCGTGCTCAGCGGGCTGGACGACATGTCCCCGGGCATCCTCATCTGGCGCTCTCTGCTGCACTGGCTGGGCGGCATCGGCTTCATCGCCATGGCCGTGGCGATCCTGCCGATGCTGCGGATCGGCGGCATGCGCCTGTTCCAGACCGAATCCTCGGACCGCTCGGAAAAGGTCCTGCCACGCTCGCACATGGTCGCCAAGTACATCGTCGCCACCTATGTCGGCATCACCCTGCTCGGCAGCCTGGCCTTCTGGGGCGCGGGCATGAGCCCGTTCGACGCGGTCAACCACGCCATGTCGGCGATTTCCACCGGCGGTTTCTCCACCTCCGACCAATCCCTGGCCAAGTGGAAGCAGCCAGCGGTGCACTGGACCGCGGTAGTGGTGATGATCCTCGGCAGCCTGCCGTTCGCGCTCTACGTCGCCACCCTGCGCGGACACCGCAAGGCGCTGATCAAGGACCAGCAGGTCCGCGGCCTGCTCGGCCTGCTGCTGGTGACCTGGCTGCTGATGGGCACCTGGTACGCGGTAACCTCCAAGCTGCCCTGGATGGATGCTTTCCGCATCGTCGCAGTGAACGTCACCTCGGTGGTCACCACCACCGGCTTCGCCCTCGGCGACTACAGCATGTGGGGGCACTTCTCGATCATGCTGTTCTTCTACCTCGGCTTCATCGGCGGTTGCTCCGGTTCTACCGCCGGCGGTATCAAGATCTTCCGCTTCCAGGTCGCCTATACCCTGCTCAAGGCCAACCTCTACCAGTTGATCCATCCGCGCGCAGTGCTCAAGCAGAACTACAACGGCCATCGCCTGGACGAGGAAATCGTCCGCTCGATCCTGACCTTCTCGTTCTTCTTCGCGATCGTCGTCTGCCTGCTCGCCCTCGGCCTGTCGCTGATCGGCCTGGACTGGATGACCGCGCTCACCGGCGCCGCCAGTACCGTGGCCGGCGTAGGCCCGGGGATGGGGCCCATCATCGGCCCCTCGGGCAACTTCGCCAGCCTGCCGGACGCCGCCAAGTGGCTGCTGGCAGCCGGCATGCTGCTCGGTCGCCTGGAGATCATCACCGTGCTGGTCCTGCTGACCCCGGCGTTCTGGCGCCACTGAGCGCTCACGGGCCTGTCTGCAATGGCTCTACTCAGGGACTGAAAAGCCGGTGTAAGCTTCTGCACCATGACGACACAGCCGCAACCCGGCCACGTGAGCCTGGATAGCTCCACCCAGCCCGCCCGCGTCAGAGCCATAGGTGATTGGACGCTCGCCCACTACACGGCTCTGGAGCGCGAGGTGACGCGCCTGCGCAGCGAAGTGGCGGGCAACGCCAGCTTCGACCTGAGCCAATTGGGCGCCCTGGATACCGCCGGCGCCGCCCTGCTCGCCGAATTGCTCGGCGCCGAGCGCCTGGCCGACCTCGCCGAGCTGGAGCCCGGCCTGCCGCGCGAGCGCCAGGCCCTGCTGAAGACCGTCGGCCACGCCCTGCACGACTTCTGCGAGCCGGAGAAACCCAAGCCGCCAACCACCGCCATCGAACTGCTGGCTCGCATCGGTTGTGCCATGGAGACCTTCTGGCTGCACCTCAAGGCACTCCTCGGCTTCATCGGCCTGACCCTGGAGACCCTGTTCCGCAGCCTGGTCCGCCCGGCCAGTTGGCGGGTCACGCCGCTGGTGGCGAACATCGAGAAGAGCGGCCTGGACGCGGTGCCGATCATCGCCCTGCTGACCTTCCTGGTCGGCGCGGTGATCGCCTTCCTCGGCGCCACGGTGCTGGCCAACTTCGGCGCGACCATCTACACGGTCAACCTGGTGGTGTTCTCCTTCCTCCGCGAGTTCGCCGTGCTGCTCACCGCGATCCTCATGGCCGGCCGCACCGCCAGCGCCTTCACCGCGCAGATCGGCTCGATGAAGGCCAACGAGGAGATCGACGCGATCCGCGCCCTCGGCCTCAACCCCATCGAGCTGCTGGTGCTGCCGCGGGTGCTGGCGCTGCTGGTATCGCTACCGATGCTGACCTTCGTCGGCATGCTCTGCGGCATCGTCGGCGGCATGACCGTCTGCGCCTGGACCCTGGACATCCCGCCGGCGATGTTCCTGTCGATCATGGAGGACGGAATCGGCGTACAGCATTTCCTGGTCGGTATCAGCAAGGCCCCGCTGTTCGCCTTCCTGATCGCCGTGATCGGCTGCCTGGAAGGCTTCAAGGTCAGCGGCAGCGCCCAGTCGGTGGGCGAGCACACCACCACCAGCGTGGTCCACTCGATCTTCGTGGTGATCCTGCTCGACGCCCTCGCCGCGCTGTTCTTCATGGAGATGGGCTGGTGAACCAGGACAACCCGCAGGCGATCATCCAGGTCCGCGACCTGTGCAACCGTTTCGGCGCCCAGGTGGTCCACGAGCACCTCGACCTCGACGTCCGTCGCGGCGAGATCCTCGGCGTGGTCGGCGGCTCCGGCACCGGCAAGTCGGTGCTGCTGCGCAGCATCGTCGGCCTGCGCCGGCCGACCTCCGGCAGCGTGCGGGTGTTCGGCGAAGACCTGCTGCAACTGCCGGAGGAGCGCCGCTCCCTGGTCGAACGGCGCTTCGGCGTGCTGTTCCAGCAGGGCGCGCTGTTTTCCTCGCTTACCGTGGTGGAGAACGTCGCCCTGCCGCTGATCGAGAACGCCGGCCTGCCGCGCGCCGACGCCGAGCACCTGGCCCAGGTCAAGCTGGCCCTGGCCGGGCTACCGGCCAACGCCGGCGACAAGTATCCGGCCTCGCTTTCCGGCGGCATGATCAAGCGCGCCGCCCTGGCCCGCGCCCTGGCGCTGGACCCGGACATCCTGTTCCTCGACGAGCCCACCGCCGGCCTCGACCCGATCGGCGCGGCGGCCTTCGACAACCTGATCCGTACCCTGCGCGACGCCCTCGGCCTGACCGTGTTCCTGGTCACCCATGACCTGGACACCCTGTACACCATCTGCGACCGGGTCGCCGTGCTGTCGCAGAAGAAGGTCCTGGTGGTCGACACCCTGGAACGGGTCGCCGCCACCGACGACGCCTGGGTTCGCGAATACTTCCACGGGCCGCGCGGGCGCGCCGCCCACCAAGCCGCCGCCGTGCCGGAGAATCACTGAGATGGAAACCCGAGCCCACCATGTGTTGATCGGCCTGTTCAGCGTGATCGTGATCGGCGCCGCCCTGCTCTTCGGCCTGTGGCTGGCCAAGTCCGGCTCGGAGGGCAAGTTCAACTACTACGACATCGTCTTCAACGAAGCGGTCAGCGGCCTTTCCCAGGGCAGCTCGGTGCAGTACAGCGGGATCAAGGTCGGCGACGTGGCCTTCCTCCGCCTCGATCCGAAGGACCCGCGCAAGGTCTGGGCACGCATCCGCGTGGTGGCCAGCGCGCCGATCAAGCAGGACACCACCGCCAAGCTGGCGCTCACCGGGATCACCGGCACCTCGATCATCCAGCTCAGCAGCGGCACGCCCGCCAGCCCGATGCTGGAGGGCAAGGACGGGAAGATCCCGGTGATCGTCGCCACGCCCTCGCCGCTGACCCAGTTACTGAGCAACGGCGAAGACCTGATGGGCAACATCAACCAGCTCATCGCGCGCTTCAGCAACCTGCTCTCCGAGGAAAACACAGCGCGCATCAGCCGCACCCTCGACCATCTCGACCAGGCCACCGGCGCGCTCTCCGCCGAGCGCGAGAACGTCAGCGCGGTGATGCAGCAGTTGGCCCAGGCGAGCAGGCAGGCCAACGCCGCCCTGGCCCAGGCCAGCGAGTTGATGCGCAGCGCCAACGGCCTGCTCAACGAGCAAGGCAAGGGGATGCTGGAAAACGCCAACAAGACCATGGCTTCGCTGGAGCGCACCAGCGCCACCCTCGACCAGTTGATCAGCGAGAATCGCCACTCGCTGGACGGCGGCATCCAGGGACTCGCCGAGCTGGGCCCGGCGGTCAGCGAACTGCGCGATACCCTGGCGGCACTGCGCGGAATCAGCCGGCGCCTGGAAGAGAACCCGGCGAACTACCTGCTGGGCCGGGAAAAAACCAAGGAGTTCACCCCATGAGGCTCGCCCTTCGCCTGCTGCGTCGCCTGTCCCTGGCCGCCGGCCTGGCCGCGCTCGCCACCCTCGGCGCCTGCTCGATCCTGCCGGAGGCGCAGGTCCTCCAGGTCTACCTGCTACCGGTGCACAACCCTCCGGCCAGCGCCGCCGCGCGGCCGGTCGACTGGTCGCTGCGGATCGCCCGGCCGCGTACCAGCCTGGTGCTGGAGAGCCCGCGCATCGCGGTGCGCCCGCACGGCGACGAAATCAGCGTGTACCAGGGCGCGCGCTGGAGCGATCCGGCGCCGTCGCTGCTGCGCGATCGTCTGATGCAGGCGTTCCAGGCCGACGGCCGGGTCCGCGGCCTGAGCAGCGACGACAGCAACCTGCAGGCCGATTTCGAACTGGGCGGCGACCTTCGCGCCTTCCAGACCGAGTACCCGAACGGCCAGGCCAGCGCGCTGATCCGCTACGACGCGCGCCTGGTGCGTACCGACGACAAGCGCGTGGTCGCCAGCCGGCGTTTCGAGGTCAGCCAGCCGGTGGATGGCAAGAAGGTCGCGGCGGTGGTCAGCGCCTTCGGCAAGGCCGGCGATACGCTGTCGGCCCAGGTTCTCGACTGGACCCTACGCCAGGCCTCGGCGCAACCCGCCGTGCAGCCCTGAAGCGTCCCGCCTGGCCTGGCGACTAGCCCGGGCGCTCCTGGCGGCGCGCCCGGTATTCGTTGGGCGTGCAGCCGAACCAGCGGCGGAATGCCCGGAAGAAATTGCTCGGATCGGCGAAACCCAGCAGGTAGGCGACTTCCAGCAAGGTCAGGCCGGGCTGCTGGAGATACTGTTCGGCCATATCCCGGCGCGTGTCGTCGAGCAGTTGCTGGTAGCTGGTGCCTTCTTCCTGGAGGCGCCGTTGCAAGGTGCGCTGCGACAGGTGCAGCGCCTGGGCCACCCGTTCGCGCTTGGGTTCTCCCTGCGGCAGCAGCCGGCACAAGGTCTGCCGGGTCAGATGGGTAATGCGGCTGGTACTGAAACGCGCCAGGTATTCGCCGGCGAAGCGATCGTGCAACTGGGCCAGCGCCTCGTTGGCCGAGGGTAGCGGCGTCTCGAGGTCGACGCGGGAAAACACCAGCGCGAACTCCTCGGCGTGAAAGCGCAGCGGCGCGCGGAACAGCTCGACATAGGGTGCCAGCGGCTCGCGGGGCGCGCCGGGCAGTTCCACCGCCAGCGGGTCCAGCGACCGGCCGGTGATCCAGCGGACCATGTCCACCAGGTAGGCCAGCGAGCATTCGGCACTCTGCGGTGGCGCCGGCAGGCGATCGCCATGCACCGTGACGCCGATTCGATAGCCCTGCGGCGTGCGGCGGAAAGTCAGGTCGGACGCTTCCGCGATGATCCGCTGGTAGCGCTCCAGGCGCGCGAAGCCTTCCGCCAGGTTGCGGCTCGACATCAGCGCATAGCCGACGACGTGGAAAGCCGGGCGCCGGACCCGGGCGATGTTCAGGGCGATCGCCGGGTTGCCGCTGAGCGCCACCGCACGCTGCCACAGACGGCTCATGGCGTCCTGCGGGAAGCGCGCGTCGGGGTCCTGCAAGGCCTGGTAGTCGAGGCCCAGCTCGGCGAACAGCTGGCGTCCGTCGAGGCCTTCCAGCTCCAGGGCGAGGACGATGCCCTGGACCCAGCTGGACAAGGTTGTACGTTCCGGCATCGGTCTCTTCTTGTTCTGGCGGGAGGCACGCCGACCGTCGTCCGGCCTGGCGGCCCAAGGATACTAAACTGGCCCTGTATGTCATCCGCGACATCGTGCGGCCCGCACTACACTGCGCGGACACAACGAGAGGAGGCATTCCATGAGCAGCCCTGATGACGAGCGTTTCCACAGTTTCGCCGAGTTCTACCCCTACTACCTGCAGGAACACAGCAACGCGGTGTGCCGCCGCCTGCACTACGTCGGCAGCCTGCTGGTGCTGGCGGTGCTCTTCCACGCCGTGGCCAGCCAGCAGTGGCTATGGCTGCTGGCGCTGCCGCTGGTGGGCTACGGCTTCGCCTGGGTCGGCCACTTCGTCTTCGAGAAGAACCGCCCGGCCACCTTCAAGTACCCGCTGTGGTCGTTCATGGGCGACTGGGTGATGCTCAAGGACGCTTTCACCGGCCGCATCCGCTTCTGACCCATCCGCGCGGCTGGCCCCCGGGCCGGTCGCTCCCCCGGGACGACCGTCGGTCCCGGATCGGCGCGCTTTCCTGAACTATCGATCAGCTGTCACTGGCCGCCGCGCAAACGCTTGGTTAAGATTCCGCCAGCAACCTGGCCACCCGCCATTCCCCAGGCGGAAAGCTCACGAGGCCGAGCCGGGACGAAAATACACAGGGATCCTCTCCAGCGCATGAAGCCTACCCTCCCCGACCGCTCGCCGACGAGCCGGTCCGTCGCGTCCATGCGTGAATACTATTCGCGCGTGCTGGCCTATATCGCCTGTGGCGCCAGCATCGCGGCGGGAACCTACACCCAGTATTTCAGCTACGGCATCCTCTGGATGGTGCCCTATGCGCTGCTCTACCCGCACCTGGCGTACCACCTCGGCCAGCGCTTCCGCCAGCACGACCCGCGCAAGGTGACCCGCGCCCTGCTCGCGGTCGACGCCGTGCACTGTGGCCTGGGCATGGCGCTGCTCGGCTTCTCCGTGGTGCCCAGCCTGATGTTCCTGCTGGTGCTGAGCTTCACCACGCTGGTCATCGGCGGCCTGCGCCTGCTCGGCATGGCCTTGCTGGTATCGGCCAGCAGCGCCCTGCTGGTCGCCGTGCTCGTCGCCCCGCCGCTGCTGGGCAATACCCCGGTCGAGGTGGCCGCGGTCAGCATCCTGTTCTGCGGACTGTACATCTGCATCACCGCCTTCTTCGGCCACCAGCAGGGCCTGCGCCTGGCCCAGGTGCGCCAGGAGATCGCCCGCGAGCAGGAAAAGGCCGCGCGGCTCGCGCGCAACCTGGCCAAGTACCTGTCGCCGCAGGTCTGGGAAATGATCTTCAGCGGCAAGAAGAGCGTGCGCCTGGAAACCCAGCGCAAGAAGCTCACCGTGTTCTTCTCCGACATCCGCGGCTTCACCGAGCTATCCGAGGAACTGGAAGCCGAGGCCCTGACCGACCTGCTCAACAACTACCTCAACGAAATGTCGAAGATCGCCCTCAAGTACGGCGGCACCATCGACAAGTTCGTCGGCGACTGCGTCATGGTGTTCTTCGGCGACCCCAGCACCCAGGGCGCGAAGAAGGACGCGGTGGCTGCGGTATCGATGGGCATCGCCATGCGCAAGCACATGAAGGTGCTGCGCCAGCAGTGGCGGGCCCAGGGCATCACCAAGCCGCTGGAAATCCGCATGGGCATCAACACCGGCTATTGCACGGTGGGCAACTTCGGCGCCGACACGCGCATGGACTACACCATCATCGGCCGCGAGGTGAACCTCGCCAGCCGCCTGGAAAGCGCCTCGGAAGCCGGCGAAATCCTCATTTCCCACGAGACCTACTCGCTGATCAAGGACGTGATCATGTGCCGCGACAAGGGCCAGATCGCGGTCAAGGGCTTCAGCCGCCCGGTGCAGATCTACCAGGTGGTGGACTCGCGCCGCGACCTCGGCGCCGCGCCCAGCTACGTCGAGCACGAATTGCCCGGCTTCTCCATGTACCTGGACACCAACAACATCCAGAACTACGACAAGGAACGGGTCATCCAGGCCCTGCAACAGGCCGCCGAACGCCTGCGCGACAAGGTCATCCTCTAAGTTCGTCGAACGCCGCCGGCAGTTCGTCGCGCCATTCCGGCGCAGTCCGCGGGCCGCTCGCCTGCAGAGCCAGGAACTCCTCCGCCGAAACCCGCCAGGACTGTTCTCGCGCCCAGCACCCGCAGGCCTGGCGATCCAGCGCCAGCGCCTGGCGGCAGGCTTCGCCAAGATCCTCGTGCATGACCCCGGTCACGCCCTGCTGCAATACATCCAGCGGCCCCGGCACGGCGAAGGCCGCCACCGGCACGCCACAGGCCAGGGCTTCGAGCATCACCAGGCCATAGGTATCGGTCAGCGAGGGGAACACCAGCACCGAGGCCGCCCGGTAGGCGTCGGCCAGCGCGCGGCCATGGCGGTAGCCGAGAAAACGCGCCTGTGGATAGCGCTGCTCCAGCGCCGCCCGCTGCGGGCCGTCGCCCACCAGCCATTTTTCGCCCGGCAGTTCGAGATCGAGGAACGCCTCCAGGTTCTTTTCCGTCGCCAGCCGCCCGACATACAGGAACACCGGCGGCCGCTCTTTCGCCGGAGGTGTCTCGGCGGGATGGAACAATTCGGTATCGACGCCCTTGCGCCACAGCCGCAGGTGCTGGAAGCGCCAGGCGCAGAACTCGTCGCGCAGGCGCGGGGTGCTCACCAGCACCGCCCGGCTCGGCCGATGGAAGGTGCGCAGGAAGGCATAGCCCCAGGACAACGGCAGCCACGGACAGCGGTCACGCAGGTATTCGGGAAAGCGCGTATGGATCGCCGAGGTGAAGTCCAGGCCGCGCTTGCCCAGCCAGCGCCGCGCGGCCCAGCCGAGCGGCCCCTCGGTGGCCAGGTGCACGGCATCCGGGGCAAAGGCCTCGATCAGCCCGCCGAGGCGCCAGAGGTTCCAGGCCAGGGGGATTTCCGGATAGCTGGGACAGGGCAGGCAGCGGAAGTCGGCGGGCGACAGCACCCGTACCTGGTGGCCCAGCAGTTCCAGCTCGCGCTGCAGGGCCAGCAGGCTGGTGACGACTCCGTTGACTTGCGGTAACCAGGCGTCGCTGACGATCAATAGCCTCATGCCGCCGGCTCGACCGCCGCGGCCTGCGCCGCCAGCCGCGCCTGCTCCTCGGCCAGGCGGTAGAGCTGGATGCTGCCGTCCCAGTGTTCGATCAGCGCCGTGCAGGACTCCACCCAGTCGCCGCAGTTGAGGTAATCGACGCCCTCGATGCGGCGGATCTCGGCATGGTGGATGTGCCCGCAGACCACCCCGTCGAGCCCGCGCTTGTGGCACTCGTGGGCGATGGCTTCCTCGAAGTCGCTGATGAAGTTCACCGCGGTCTTGACCTTGTGCTTGAGGTACGCCGACAGCGACCAGTAGCCGTAGCCCCAGCGCCGCCGCCAGTGGTTCAGCCAACGGTTGAGGAGCAGGGTGAACTCGTAGGCGGAATCGCCGAGGAACGCCAGCCAGCGGTGGTAGCGGGTGATCACGTCGAACTGGTCGCCGTGTATCACCAGCAGCTTGCGGCCGTCGGCGGTACTGTGCACCGCCTCGTCGACCAGGCGGATGTTGCCGAGGATCAGGCTCGAATAGCGGCGCAGGAATTCGTCATGGTTGCCAGTGACGTAGATCACCTCGGTGCCGCGCTTGCTCAGGGTGAGCAGGCGGCGGATCACGTTGGTGTGCGCCTGCGGCCAGTAGATGCCGCCGCGCAGCTTCCAGCCGTCGATGATGTCGCCCACCAGGTAGATGCGATCGGCGTGGTAGCGCTTGAGGAACGCCGCCAGGTGTTCGGCCTGGCAATCCCGCGTCCCCAGGTGGACATCCGAGATCCACAGGGTCCGGACCCGCTGCTTGCGGTTCGAGGTGAAGCGTTGCGCGGTGCTCATCGGCGGGTCTCCGACGGTGTTTTTCCGATCTTGGCCGGCGCCGGTGAAACGACTGTGACAGGCCGGCGACCGTTGCGTGACAGGGCCCGGCTGTCTGTCGCCGGCGCCAGCGGGTAGACTGGGCGCCTGCCTCCGGGAGCTTCGCCATGGGTTCGATCCTTTCCCTGCGCCACTACAGCCACGACCAGATCGTCCACAGCCATGACCATGCCCAATTGGTCCTGGGCCTCAGCGGCTGCCTCGACTTCGAGGTCGAGGGGCGCGGCAGCCGCGTGTTGCGGCAGACCTTCGCGGTGGTTCCGGCGCAAGCCCGGCATGCCTGCTCGAGTCCCTCCGGCAGCCGCTGCCTGGTCCTCGACCTGCCCTGCGACGGCAGCCTGCTGCTGGGCCTGGGCGAACACGCCGAAGCCGGCAGGCGGCTGTTCGAGCGACCGCAGGCGCTGTCGCTGACGCCCGCCCAGGGTCAACTGGTGAACTGGCTGGCCAGCGGCCCGATCAACGACCCGGTGATCGCCCACCAGGGCGCCGGCCTGCTCCTCGCCAGCCTGGCCAGCGAGCGCCAGCCGCCGCGCCAGCAGCCCCGCCTGCCACTGGCCAGCCTCGACGCCTACCTCGACCGCCATGCCGCCCATCCGCTACAGGTAGCCGACCTGGCGCGGCTGGCCGGTCTTTCGGTGGCGCGCTTCCACAGCCTGTTCCTCGCCGAGACCGGACAGACGCCCATGGACTACGCGCGCAGCCGACGCCTGCACCAGGCCCACGAACTGTTGCTGGAGAGCAGCCTGGCGGTGGGCGAGATCGCCGCCCGGGTCGGCTACGCCTCGCAGAGCGCCTTCACCGCAGCGCTGGTCCGCGAGTTCGGCGTCACCCCGCGACAACTGCGTCGCGAGTCCCGCGACAAAACCGGCTAGCCGCACGACAGACAAATCCGTCACGACTCCTTACTCTCTGCCCATCGACAGAACAGGAGTCAGCATGGACATCATCGAATGGCAGGATTTCGAACGCGTCGAACTGCGCGTCGGCACCATCCTCAGCGCCGCTCCCAACCCCAAGGCACGCAAACCCGCCTATGTCCTCGAGGTCGACCTCGGACCGCTCGGCCTGCGCACCTCCAGCGCGCAACTGACCGCACACTACCAGGCCGAGCAACTGGTCGGACGCCAGGTCCTCTGCGTCTGCAACTTCGCTCCGAAGCAGATCGCCGGGGTGCGCTCGGAGGTCCTGGTCACCGGGGTCTACGATAGCGAGGACAAGGTGGTCCTGGCCGGCTTCGACAAGCCCCTGCCCAACGGTGCGCGCCTGGCCTGAAGGATCCCCATGAATCGACGTTCCGCCCTCGCCGCCCTGCACGGCGGCGCCCTCCTCTTCGGCCTGACCGGGGTGTTCGGCAAGCTGGCCAGCGCCTCCCCCGGGGTGATCGTGTTCGGTCGTGCGCTGTTCGCGGTGCTCGCCCTCGGCCTCTTCGCCCGCCTCGCGGGCCAGGCCTGGCGCGCCCTGGGACCCGCGCAATGGCTGCGCCTGGCGCTCTGCGGCCTGCTCCTGGCCGGCCACTGGGTGAGTTTCTTCATCGCCGTGAAGACCGCCGGCGTGGCCATCGCCACCCTCGGCTTCGCCAGCTTCCCGGCCTTCACGGTAATCCTCGAAGGGCTGCTCTTCCGCGAGCGCATTCATCTCGCGGAAGGACTGCTGGTGGTCCTGGTCAGCCTTGGCCTGGTGCTGGTCACGCCGAACTTCGACCTCGCCAGCGGCGCCACCCTCGGCCTGCTCTGGGCGATCCTTTCCGGCCTGCTGTTCGCCCTGCTGTCGCTGGCCAACCGTAGCAACAGCGGGCAGGTCGGCCCGGTGCAGGCGGCGCTCTGGCAGAACCTGGTAGTCGCCCTGTGCCTGCTGCCATTCGCGGTCGGCGAACTACCGGCGCCACCCGCTCTCGACTGGCTCTGGCTGGCCCTGCTGGGCGTCTTCTGCACCGGCCTGGCGCACAGCCTGTTCGTGGCCAGCCTGGCGGTGGTCAAGGCCCGCACCGCGGCACTGGTATTCGCCCTGGAGCCGGTCTACGGGATCGCCTTCGCCTGGCTGCTGTTCCATGAGACGCCGGGGCCGCGGATGTTCCTCGGCGGTGCCCTGATCATCCTCGCCATCGTGCTGTCGGCGCGCCTCGGTGCACGGGGCAGGAAAACCGCAGTCGGCGACGAACGAGGCGATCCCGAGCGCGCCTGAATCCGCCCCGGCCGTCACACCGGCAACCATCGAAAGTCCGCAGGGAATAAAAAAACCCGGTCGAACACGCGGGGGGAAGGGGTTCGACCGGGTGCTGCGTCCAATCACCGGAGCGTTGGCAGAGGGACGCAAAGGGAGGTGTCGGTTTCCAGCGCCTGCCGCATCCGCTCACGGGCTCGCGCCAGGCCTTTCTCACGGAATTCCGGGCCCATGTTCATGCCCTCCGCGTGGATGAAGGTGACGTCGTGGATGCCGACGAAGCCCAGCACCTGGCGCAGATAGGGTTCCTGGTGATCGAGACCACCGCCGGCGTAGATCCCGCCGCGGGCGGTGAGAACGAAGGCGCGCTTGCCCTGTAGCAGGCCTTCCGGCCCCTGCTCGGCGTAACGGAAGGTCAGGCCGGCGCGCAGCACATGGTCGAACCAGCTCTTCAGGCTGCTGGGAATGGCGAAGTTGTACATCGGTGCCGCCAGCACCAGCACGTCCGCCATCCGCAACTCCTCGGTCAGGCGATTGGAACGCTCGAGGGCGCGCCTTTCCGCAGCGCTATGGCCATCACAGGGGGTGGTCCAGGCTCCCAGCAATAATTCATCAAGGTGCGGCAGCGGCTCGCGCGCCAGGTCGCGGACCTGGAAGCGATCAGCGGGATGCGCGATTTTCCAGTGGGAGATGAATTCCGCCGTCAGCAGGCGGGAAACCGAGCCCCGTTGGCGGGCACTGCTCTCGATAACCAGGACACGGGACATGACTCGACCTCCACCCACTGCGCTACAACGATGGAGGTGAGGGTAGAGAATGATTAATCGATTAAAAAGTTGAAAAAACCGCTGTTAAATATCGACCAGGTTGATTTATAAACAGGCACCACCTAGTCTTTCGGTGAGAGAACGCTCTATTTCGCGATCTTGCAGGTCAGCTTGATCCGCAACTTGATGATGTCGCGGCCGAACTGCGCGGTGAAGTTGCTGTTCTGCCCGGGCTGGATCACGCCCTTGCGCACTTTCGGGGTCTCCGGGCCGTTGCGGAACACCGCCGTGCACTCTGCCGCCTGGCCTCCCAGGTTGGTGAGAAGGATCGCGCCCATGTCGCGCCCGATGTCCTGGGTGCTGTAGGAGACCTCGGTGCCGTTGAGTTGCGGGTCGACCTCGATCGGATAGGCGAAAGCGGACAGGGGCAGCAGCGATAGTGCGAAACAGCAAAGCCTTTTCATGGCCGGACTCCCGGTAGCGACAGATGGAAAAATGGCAACACCCTGAAAACCACGGCATCCCGTACGTCAAGAGAATGGACAGCCATCCCGTACAGGACGCCGACGACACGATAAGCGAAGTCGCCCCTCCGGCGCACTCGTCATCGCCTGCCGGCCGCGGAAACGCCGGCGAGGCATCCCTGCATTCGAGGAGGCGGAAATGAAAGCGCCACGCGTAACCCTGGACCAATGGCGGACCCTGCAGGCGGTGGTCGACCACGGCGGCTTCGCCCAGGCCGCGGAAGCCCTGCACCGCTCGCAATCGTCGATCAGCTATACCGTGGCGCGCATGCAGGAACAGCTCGGCGTGCCGCTGCTGCGCATCGACGGACGCAAGGCGGTGCTGACCGAGGCCGGCGAAGTATTGCTGCGCCGTTCGCGGCAACTGGTCAAGCAGGCCGGGCAACTGGAGGAACTGGCGCACCACATGGAACAGGGCTGGGAACCCGAGGTGCGCCTGGTGGTGGACGCCGCCTACCCCACCGCGCGGATCGTCCGCTCGCTGTCCGCCTTCATGCCGCAGAGCCGCGGCTGTCGCGTGCTGCTGCGCGAGGAAGTGCTCTCCGGCGTCGAGGAAGCGCTGATCCAGGGCGCCGCCGACCTGGCGATCAGCGGCCTGATCATTCCCGGCCACCTCGGCGCCGACCTCAGCGTGGTCGAGTTCGTCGCCGTGGCCCACCCCGACCATCCGCTGCACCGCCTGCAACGCGAACTGACCCACCAGGACCTGGAAACCCAGATGCAGGTGGTGATCCGCGACAGCGGCCGGCTACAGCCGCGCGACCACGGCTGGCTGGGCGCCGAACAGCGCTGGACGGTGGGCAGCCTGGCTACCGCGGCGACCTTCGTCGGCAACGGCCTGGGCTTCGCCTGGCTGCCGCGACACATCATCGAGCGCGAACTGCAGAGTGGCCAGCTCAAGCCGCTGCCGCTGAGCCAGGGCGGCGTGCGGCAGAGCCGCTTCTACCTCTACACCAACAAGGAAAAGCCGCTCGGCCCGGCCAGCCAGATCCTCATGGAAATGCTCAAGTCGTTCGCCAACGTACCGCTCAACGCGCCCTTCGCGGCGCCCGAACCGGCCGCCGAGTGAACGCAGATGCCTGACTTCCAGCACCGCGACTGCACCCTCGTCTACGACGACCACCCCGGTCCCACCGAGCGCGCGCCGGTCCTGCTGCTGCACGGTCTCGGTTCGAGCGCCCGCGACTGGGAATACCAGTTGCCGGCCCTGCTGGGCCACTACCGCCTGCTGGTCCCGGACCTGCGCGGCCACGGCCGCTCCGGCAAGCCGCGCGGCGGCTACAGCATGGCCGGCTTCGCCGAGGACTGCGCGGCGCTGCTCGACCGGCTCGGCTGCGGCCCGGTACACCTGGTCGGCATCAGCATGGGCGGGATGATCGGCTTCCAGTTGGCCTGCGACCGACCCGACCTGCTGCGCAGCCTGACCATCGTCAACAGCACTCCGGAAGTCATCCCGCGCAAGCCTCGCGAACATCTGGAGGTGGCCAAGCGCAAGCTCCTCTCGCGCCTGCTCAGCCTGCGGACCATCGGCCGCGCCCTCGGCCGGCTGTTGTTTCCCAAGGCGGAACAGGCCGGGCTGCGAGAGAAGATCGAGGCGCGCTGGGCGGAGAACGACAAGCGCGCCTACCTGGCCAGCCTCGACGCGATCATCGGCTGGGGCGTGCAGGAACGATTGGCCGAGATCGCCTGTCCGACCCTGGTGATCAGCGCGGATCGCGACTACACGCCGGTATCGCTGAAGCAGGCCTATTGCGAGCGGATCGCCGACGCCCGCCTGGTGGTGGTGGAGGACTCCCGCCACGCCACGCCGATGGACCAACCCGAGATTTTCAACACCACCCTGCTCGGCTTCCTCGCCGATATCGATAAAACCAAGGAACAACCATGCTCAAACGTCTCCTGATCGCCGCCTGCACCCTGCTCTTCGCCGGTTCCCTGCTGGCCGCCACTCCTGCCGCCAAGCCGCACGTCCTGATCGCCACCAGCCTCGGCGAGATCGAGGTAGAACTCGATCCGGCCAAGGCGCCGATCAGCGTGAAGAACTTCCTCGAGTACGTCGACAGCGGCTACTACGACGGCACCCTGTTCCACCGCGTGATCCCGGGCTTCATGGTGCAGACCGGCGGCTTCAGCGCCGGCATGCAGGAGAAGAAGACCCGTGCACCGATCAAGAACGAGGCCGACAACGGCCTGCTCAACGAGCGCGGCACCCTCGCCATGGCCCGTACCGGAGTGGTCGACTCGGCCACCAGCCAGTTCTTCATCAACCTGACCGACAACGACTTCCTCAACCATGGTGCCCGCGACTTCGGCTATGCCGTGTTCGGCAAGGTGGTGCGTGGCATGGGCGTGGTCGACCAGATCGCCAAGGTTCCCACCACCCGCCGCAACGGCTTCGCCGACGTGCCGAGCGACGACGTGGTGATCCTGTCCGCCAAACGCCTCTGAGTCCAGCCGCAGGGGCTTGATCCGGCGGGCCCAGGACGGGCCCGCTCCAGAAGAGAGCCATCATGCTTTATCGTCGTTTCGAACGTCTGATCGACCCGTTCCGCAGTGCTTCCGAACGCATGCCGCCCAGCGAAGTGCTGCGTTTCTATGTCTACTTCCTGCGCCAGGTCTGGCCGGTGTTCCTGGCCCTGCTGGTGGTCGGCCTGATCGTCGCGCTGATCGAGGTGGCGCTGTTCAGCTACCTCGGCCGCATCGTCGATCTCGCCCAGAGCACGCCCAGCGCGGAGTTCTTCCGCGTGCACGCCAACGAACTGATCTGGATGGCGGTGGTGGCGCTGGTCCTGCGCCCGCTGTTCAACGCCCTGCACGACATGCTGGTGCACCAGAGCATCAACCCGAGCATGACCAACCTGATCCGCTGGCAGAACCACCGCTACGTGCTCAAGCAGAGCCTCGGCTTCTTCCAGAACGATTTCGCCGGGCGCATCGCCCAGCGCATCATGCAGACCGGCAACTCGTTGCGCGATTCGGCGGTGCAGGTGGTGGACGCCCTCTGGCACGTGCTGATCTATACCGTCAGCGCCCTGGTGCTGTTCGCCGAGGCCGACTGGCGCCTGATGATCCCTCTGGTGCTGTGGGTGTTCGCCTACGTCGGCGCCCTCGCCTACTTCGTTCCCCAGGTCAAGCGCCGCTCGGTGGAGGCCTCGGATTCGCGCTCGAAGCTGATGGGGCGGATCGTCGACGGCTACACCAACATCACCACGCTGAAGCTGTTCGCCCACACCCGCCAGGAAGAGGACTACGCCCGCGAAGCGATCGGCGACCAGACCCTCAAGTCGCAACGCGCCGGGCGCGTAGTGACCTCCATGGACGTGACCATCACGGTGATGAACGGCGTGCTGATCACTGGCACCACCGGCCTGGCCCTGTGGCTGTGGAGCCAGGAGCTGATCTCGGTGGGCGCCATCGCCCTGGCCACCGGGCTGGTGATCCGCATCAACAACATGTCCGGCTGGATCATGTGGGTGGTCGGCGGCATCTTCGAGAACATCGGCCAGGTCCAGGATGGCATGCAGACCATCGCCCTGCCGCGCAAGGTGGTCGACCGCGAGGACGCCCAGCCGCTGCGGGTAGAGCGCGGCGAGGTGGAGTTCGAGCACATCGCCTTCCACTACGGCAAGGGCAGCGGCGTGATCCAGGGTCTCGACCTGAAGGTCCGGCCCGGCGAGAAGATCGGCCTGGTCGGACCTTCCGGCGCCGGCAAGTCGACCCTGGTCAACCTGCTGCTGCGCCTGTACGACCTGGAGAGCGGACGCATCCTGGTCGATGGCCAGGACATCGCCGGGGTGACCCAGGAAAGCCTGCGCGCGCAGATCGGCATGGTCACCCAGGACACCTCGCTGTTGCACCGCTCGATCCGCGACAACCTGCTCTACGGCCGCCCCGGCGCCAGCGACGCGGAACTCATGGAAGCGGTGCGCAAGGCTCGCGCCGACGAGTTCATCCCGCTGCTCAGCGACGCCGAGGGCCGCCGCGGCTTCGACGCCCATGTCGGCGAACGCGGAGTGAAGCTCTCCGGCGGCCAGCGCCAGCGCATCGCCATCGCCCGGGTGCTGCTCAAGGACGCGCCGATCCTGATCCTCGACGAAGCGACCTCGGCGCTGGACTCGGAAGTCGAATCGGCGATCCAGGAAAGCCTGGAGACCCTGATGCAGGGCAAGACGGTGATCGCCATCGCCCACCGCCTGTCGACCATTGCGCGCATGGACCGCCTGGTGGTGCTGGACAAGGGCCACATCGCCGAAAGCGGCACGCATGCCGAGTTGCTCGCCCATGGCGGCCTCTATGCGCGCCTCTGGCAACACCAGACCGGCGGCTTCGTCGGCGTCGACTGAAGCCTCGGCACCGGGCGGCGGCTCGCGCCGCCCGGCCTGGGTGACCTTGTCAAAGGCTCTGCAACGGGCCTTTTCGCGGCAATCATCACCGCCGTCGATCTCGACTAGCACGCGCTTCGATTTTTTCCGCCAGCGAAACGGTGTTCTTATCGAACCCGTGCCCCGGCTCGATCCCGACGCCTGCCGCATCGTCCCCGTCCACCTGGCGTCGGCCACGGACGACCAAGGATGCCAGTGCTCGGTACCGGGGATTTCGCCCCATCGCTACGGAGAATCACAGAATGAAACTTGCCTCTGTCGTGTCCGCCGTCATCACCAGCCTCGCCCCCATGGCCTTCGCCCAGGACGTGGACAAGGACCCGGGCCGCGGCCTGCCGGTCGAGGAATACCACTACGGCATGCAACTGGACGTGAAGAATGTCCTGCACCGTACCGACAATTCGACCAGGACCGGCGTAGTGCCGGTGACCGTGGTCTACGAGGACCATAGCGGCGAGCTGCACAAGATCCGCTTCCTCGAATGGGGCGGCAGCACCAGCAACGGCTGAGCGGACGCCACGCCCTATCGTTCCGGCCCCCTTCAGGCCTGGCGGTAGGGCAACAGGCCGTGGGCCTCCTCGGCGTAGGCGCGCACACCCGCCCGCTCCTGTTCGAGGAACTGCGCCACGGCATCGCGCAGACCGGGATGCGCCAGGTAGTGCCAGGAGCGCGTCAGCACCGGCTCGAAACCGCGGATCAGCTTGTGTTCGCCCTGGGCGCCGGCGTCGAAGCGCGCCAGGCCGGCGCCGATGGCGAATTCCAGGCCCTGGTAGAAGCAGGTCTCGAAGTGCAGCCGGTCGAACTCGGCCAGGCATCCCCAGTAGCGCCCGTACAGGGTATCTCCAGCGACCAGGCTGAACGCCATCGCCACCGGCTTGCCACGCTGGTGGGCGAAGACCACACGGATCGCCTCCGGCATGCGCTCGGCCAGCAGGCCGAAGAACTCGCGGCTCAGGTAGGGATCGCGGTCGCGCACCAGGTAGGTGTTGGCGTAGCAGAGATAGACGAAATCCCACTCCAGTTCGGACAACTGGCCGCCTTCCCGCCATTCGAACTCGATGCCCTGTCCGCCGACCTGTTCGCGCTCCTTGCGCAGTTGCTTGCGCTTGCGCGAACTGAGGGCCTCGAGGAAGTCCTGGAAGTCCCGATAGCCGCGGTTGTGCCAGTGGTACTGGCAACCCAGGCGTTCGAGCCAACCGTCACGCGCGGCAAGCAAGGTGTCCGCCCGGGCGTCGGTGAAATTCACATGGATGCTCGACAGACCGCTCGCCTCGGCCTCCTCGCCAAGGGACGCGAGCAGCCCCTGCAACCCTTCGTCCTCGCCCAGCAGGCGCGCACCGGCGACCGGGGTGAAGGGCACCCCTACCAGCAGCTTCGGGTAGTAGCGGATACCGGCCCGCTGGCAGGCGTCGGCCCAGCTCCAGTCGAACACGTATTCGCCGTACGAGTGCGCCTTCACATAGGCCGGCAGCGCCGCGCACAGCCGCCCTTGCGGATCGCGCAGCACGCGATGAGCCGGGCGCCAGCCGGTAGCGGGCGTCACGCTGTGGCTGTCTTCCAGCGCGGACAGGAAAGCATGACGCAGGAATGGCTGGGCGGGAGGCAGCAAGGCGTCCCACTCGGCGGCGTCGATATCGGCAAGGGTGGCAAGCGTCTGGATCGGCATGCGCGCCAGTCTGGCGCGAGACGCAAGGCAAGTGAAGCCGGTCGATGGAAAAAAGCGCCCGGCGGACCCGCGATGAAACCGCCCTTCTCCAAGCGAAGGCTTCAATCCATCCTACGTAGAGCGCATAACGCCAACGGCGTTATCCGCCGATACCCCGCCGCAACGGCGGAGCGAAAGCTGGGAACCCTCCGCGTAGGGCGAATAACGCCGGAGGCGTTATCCGCCGATACCCGCCGCGACGGCGGATAACCGCGATGCGGTTATTCACCCTACCCCAGCGCAGAGCGAAAGCTTGGAACCCTCCGCGTAGGGCGCATAACGCCGGAGGCGTTATCCGCCGATACCCGCCGCGACGGCATTCCCGATCGGGCCCTAGATCATGCCCAGCAGCAACAGGACCAACAGCACCACCAGCAATGCGCCGATGATCCCCGAGGGCCCGTAGCCCCAGTTGCGCGAATGAGGAAAGACCGGCAGACCGCCGATCAGCAGCAGGATCAGGATGATCAGAAGAATCGTACCGAGACTCATGGGCGTCGCTCCTGTTCGGCTCATGGGGCAAAGGGCGGGAGATTCCGCCCTTGTAGTTCTCGACCCCCGCCGAGCAACGAAGATTCAATAAATCCGCGACCTCCAGCCTCAGTGGATGACCTTGGGCGCCGGCCCCTTGAGCAGACGCATGAACATCAGCGCCACCGCCTGGGCGTCGCCGAGGGCGGTGTGGCGACCGCTGACCGGCACATCCAGGGCCCGCGCCAGGGTGTCGAAGCGCAGGTCGATGTGTGCGTCGGGAAAATGCCGGCTGACCTTCCGGTGGTACAGCGACGAAATCTCGATGGAGGGGTTGTGCAACTGTCGGTCGAGGAGCTGGCGCAGGTGCCGGTTCAGCACGGCGACATCGAACGACAGATAGTAGCCCAGCAGCGGTCGGTCGCCGATGAACGCCAGCACCTGGCGCAGGGCCTGCTCCAGCTGCAACTGTCCCTCCAGGTCGGCGCGGCGCAGCTTGTGGATGCGGATCGACTCCGCATCCAGGCTCGGCGGCGGCTCGACGTAGAGTTCCAGGCGCTCGCCCATGACCAGTTTGCCGCGCCGCACCAGCACCGCGCCGATGCTGAGGATGTCGGCACGACGCGGGTCGAGGCTGGTGGTCTCGAGATCGAGGGAGATCACTTCCTCCGCCTCGACCGCCTCGTGCATCCACCAATACAGCCGGCGGCGCCAGCCCGGCCAGCGGCTGTCGGGCAACTTGACCATGGTGTTCATCGGGTCTCCAGGTGGAATTGACGGGCCACGCTCTGCTTGAACTTCTTCACCACATGCAGGCCGTAGCGCAGCATGTCGCGATCGTGGCGGCTCATGCCGCTGACGTCCAGGCCCTGCTGGCGACCGTCGTGTTGGCCGGCCAACTGGCGGGTCAGGCGCAGTTGCAGGAACAGCTCGAAAGACTCGCTCAGGTCGTCCGCCAGGCGTGCTTCGAGGACCTTGTGTCGCTTCAGCGCCTCGATCCGTGCCAGGGTCCCGCGGGTCTCCAGGCCTTCGCGCAGGGCCAGGGTGCGGATGCCGTGGACGATGGGGAAGATCCCGCCGCGCTTGAGATCGAGGCGGGCGTCCTGGGTTTTCAGCTGGCCGAGGAAGGTCAGCGGCGTATCGAATTGCAGGGCCGCCGCCGCGATATCCGCCAGCCAGCGCTCGCCGCCGTCGGCGAAACCGCGCAGTTGCCGACGCAACGGCTCGAACAGCTGCAGGTTGCCGGCCACCGGCCAGGCATCGGCCAGGATCGACAGGCGCAACAGCTGCTCCGGCTTGCCCTCCAGCAGCGTCCCGCGCAGCTCCGCCTGCCAGGCCGCCAGCGGCTTGCACCATTCCGGCCGACTGGCCATTACCCCTCCGGGACAGGGCGGATAACCGAACTCCAGCAAGGCCGCGCTGAAGCGCTGCATCATCGCCAGGGCCTGTTCCTGCGGCAGATCGTCGGCCAGGACCAGGGCATTGTCCTGGTCGGTCTTCAGCAACTGCTCGCCGCGTCCTTCGCTGCCCATCACCAGCAAGCAGCAGCGCCCGCGCAGGGTTGGCGGCAGCAACAATTCGAAAAGCCGTTCGAGCAATTGCTCGTTGAGCGCGCTGACCAGCTGCATGATGAAGCGCAGGCGGATACCGTTGCCGGCCAGGGTAGCGATCAGGGTGTCCAGGGTTTCCGCGCAGCGGCGCAGGTCGCCGAGGTCGTCGGCGCGGGCGATGCGCAGCGCCAGGACGTGGGAATGGGTGGAGAACAGGCTGAGCACCTGGGTCAGGTGCAACAGGCCGATCACCTGACCGTCCTCCGTGACCGCGACCCGCTCGATACGCTGGCGCGTCATGAGGATCATCGCGTCGAACAGGAAATCGCCCAGTTCGACGCTGGCCAGCGGACCATGGGCCAACGGCCCGATAGCCTCCAGCTCGCTGCGCCCGTCGCGGAAGTGCGCGCTCATGAGGTCGGTGCGGGTGACGATGCCGAGCTCGGGCCCGTCCCTCTCCAGCCGCACCAGCAGGGCATCGGCGCCGTGGCTCAATTGCAGGCGCGCGGCGTCGCCGAGGGACAGCGAGGCCTCCACCTCCAGCGCCGGCAGCAAGTGCTCGCGGGCGATGCGGGTAAGGATGAACTCGGCAAGGTTCTGCCCGTCGCGCTGGGCCAACTGGCGCTTGGCCGCCAGGTCGGCCTGGAAGAACCGGGCGAAACCCGGGTTCTCCCCGCACAACTGGTGGAAGCAACTGGCCGGCAGTTCGTAGACGATGCTTTCCTCGATCGCCAGGTAGCGATGCTTGCTGCTGCCGGAAAACAGCCCGCGGACGTCGAACAGGTCGTCCGCGGCGTACTGGGCGAACACTCGCCCGTCGTCGCCGCGCTCCTCGACCACGCCCTTGAGCAGGACGAACAGCCCGGGGACCGCCGAACCGGCCTCCAGCAAGGTTTCCCCCGGCGCGTAGTAGCCTACGCTGAGGGCCTGCTTGAGGGTCTCGCGCTGATGGGGACGCAACTGGTCGAAGGGCGGCGAGGCGAAGTTGAAACTGTCAGGCATGGCTCATCTCGCTGTAACCGGGACGCTGAAACGAAAGGCGGCGGACCGGAAATCCGGCCGCCGCCTCGGGCTACGTCTTCACGTAGCGCTTAGTGGGCCACCGCGCCAGAGGCGCCCAGGCCGGTCTGGGAACGGATGAACTGCGGGAAGAAGCGCGCCCGCTCCTCGTCGGCCGCCGCCGACTTGTCGGTGATGGAGAAGAACCAGATACCGACGAAGGCGACGATCATCGAGAACAGCGCCGGGTACTCGTACGGGTAGATGGCTTTCTCGTGGCCGAGGATTTGCACCCAGATGGTCGGGCCGAGGACCATCAGGCCCACCGCGGTGATCAGGCCCATCCAGCCGCCGATCATGGCGCCGCGGGTGGTCAGCTTCTTCCAGTACATGGAGAGCAGCAGCACCGGGAAGTTGCAACTGGCGGCGATGGAGAAGGCCAGGCCGACCATGAAGGCGATGTTCTGCTTCTCGAAGAGGATGCCGAGCACGATGGCGACCACGCCCAGGGCCACGGTGGTCATCTTCGAGACCCGCAGCTCGTCCTTCTCGTTGGCCTTGCCGCCCTTGAACACGCTGGCGTACAGGTCATGGGAGACGGCCGAGGCCCCGGCCAGGGTCAGCCCGGCGACCACCGCGAGGATGGTGGCGAAGGCCACCGCCGAGATGAAGCCGAGGAACAGGCTGCCGCCCACCGCGTCGGCCAGGTGCACCGCCGCCATGTTGTTGCCGCCGATCAGGGCGCCGGTGGCGTCCTTGAAGTCCGGGTTGGTGCTGACCAGCAGGATCGCGCCGAAACCGATGATGAAGGTCAGGATGTAGAAGTAGCCGATGAAACCGGTGGCGTAGAACACGCTCTTGCGCGCTTCCTTGGCGTCGCTGACGGTGAAGAAGCGCATCAGGATGTGCGGCAGCCCGGCGGTGCCGAACATCAGCGCGAAGCCCAGGGAGAATGCCGAGATCGGATCCTTGACCAGGCCGCCCGGACTCATGAT
Organism: Pseudomonas sp. P20; assembly: GCF_016463925.1. Classification (NCBI taxonomy): domain Bacteria; kingdom Pseudomonadati; phylum Pseudomonadota; class Gammaproteobacteria; order Pseudomonadales; family Pseudomonadaceae; genus Pseudomonas; species Pseudomonas sp. P20. Next base: position 45,382 of record NZ_JAEMVM010000024.1, read on the forward strand.
CGCCTCGCCCTTCGGATGCACCTTGATGGCTTCGGAGAACAGCGTGCTGACGTCGAAGTTGACGTGCTTGAGCACCATGATCGCCATGAACGAGGCGCCGGAGAGCAACAGCACGGCCTTGATGATCTGCACCCAGGTGGTCGCCAGCATGCCGCCGAACAGCACGTAGAGCACCATCAGGATGCCCACCAGGACCACTGCGACATGGTAGTTGAGGCCGAACAGCAGCTCGATCAGCTTGCCGGCGCCGACCATCTGCGCGATCAGGTAGAACGCCACCACCACCAGCGAGCCGCAGGCCGACAGGGTGCGGATCTGCTTCTGCTTGAGGCGGTAGGAGGCGACGTCGGCGAAGGTGTACTTGCCCAGGTTGCGCAGGCGCTCGGCGATGAGGAAGAGGATGATCGGCCAGCCGACCAGGAAGCCGATCGAGTAGATCAGGCCGTCGTAGCCGGAAGTGAAGACCAGCGCCGAAATACCCAGGAAGGATGCCGCCGACATGTAGTCGCCGGCGATCGCCAGGCCATTCTGGAAGCCGGTGATGCGGCCGCCTGCGGCATAGTAGTCGGCCGCCGAGCGGTTGCGCTTGGATGCCCAGTAGGTGATGCAGAGGGTCGCGCCGACGAAGGCGACGAACATGACGATGGCCGAGACGTTCAGCGGCTGGCGCTGCACGTCGCCGGTCAGCGCGTCGGCCCAGAGGGCCGGAGCGAAGGCGGCAAGGCCGAGCGCGGCAAGGAGACGAGCGATCATTGCTGCGCCTCCTTGAGGATTTCCTGGTTCAGGCTGTCGAACTCGCCGTTGGCGCGACGCACGTACAGGCCGGTCAGGATGAACGCGGCAAGGATCAGTCCGACACCCATCGGGATGCCCCAGGTCACGGACGAATCGGGACTGATACGCGCGCCCAGCAGCTGCGGCTGGAAAGCAATCAGCAGGATGAATATCACGTAGAGGCCAAGCATGATCGAAGAAAGTATCCAGGCGAAACGCTCTCGCTTGGCCACCAACTCCTTGAAGCGCGGATTGGTATCAATCCGCTGGTAGATGCTGTCGTTCATTGTTTTTATCCTCACAGCGGGGTGACGCGGAATGTCGTCGATATCCACTGTAGGACGCTGGTGCAAGCGCTCCAGACGACTTTAGTCGTAGCGTTTCGCCAGCCGCTCTAGACCGGTATTCCCGGGCCTTCCGGCAGATTCCGGAGCCAGCCTTCGGCAAGGAAAAACGCCGTGCCCGGTTGCCCGGGCACGGCGTTCCCCGATCGAACCAGCCGTGCTACTGCACCCAGTCCTTGACCCGTCCCGGGTTGGCCGCCACCCACTGCTTCGCCGCATCCTCGGGTTTGGCGCCCTCCTGGATCGCCAGCATCACCTGGCCAACCTCGTTGCCATCCTTCCAGCCGAACTTCTTCAGGAATTCCCAGACCGGCTTGGCCTTGGCCTCCAGCGCCGGGTTGGCGACGGTGTCGACATGCTCGGTATCGCCATAGACCTTCTTCGGGTCGTCGAGGAACTTCAGCTTCCACTTGGCGAACATCCAGTGCGGAATCCAGCCGGTCACCACCACCGGCTTCTTCTCGTTCTCGGCACGGGTCAGCTCGGCGATCATGCCGCTGCCGGAACTGGCCACCAGCTTGTAGTCGAGGCCATATTGCTTGATCGCCTCGTCGGTCTTGATCATCACCCCGGCGCCGGCATCGATACCCACCACGCGGCCGCCGAAAGCGTCCTTCTGCGCCTGGAGGTCGGCGATGCTGCTGGCGCTCACGTATTCGGGGACGATCAGGCCGATGCGTGCGTCCGGGTAGTTGATGGCAAGGTTGACCACCTTGTCCTTCATCTTCTCGTAGTAGGCGCCGTGGGTGCCCGGCAGCCAGGCCGAGAGCATGGCATCGAGCTTGCCGCGCGCCACGCCCTGCCACATGATCCCCGCCGCCACCGGCATCAGCTTCACCTCGTAGCCGAGTTTCTCGCGGATCACCTCGGCGGCCACATGGGTGGTCGCCACGCTGTCCGACCAGCCGTCCACGTAACCGATGGTGATCACCGGCTTGTCCGCCGCGGCCGCCATCCCCACCGCCGCCGACATTGCCAGGCCCGCACTCCAGCACAACAGTCGTCGCATCATTCGCATCAGACGTACCCCTTGTTCTATGCCGACGGGGACGCTCCCCGGCGGTCGCGGCACTCTGCGGTGCCGCCGTCCATCATCGGCGCGCCCGGACGGCGGACTGCTCTGAGAACGACACCCATCGCACCCGATAACGACATGTCCCGAACTGCGCTGCGGCCCGCAACGAATGTGCTCCGCGACGGTGCGATCGAAGCGCTCTATGCCCTCGATTGGACAGGCCGATTTCCGCTTGGCCGGCCGCCTGGATAGGCTTTCGCCAAAGAGGAATGATTCTCGATCAAAGGAGAGCAGCCATGCTCAAGACCCTGACCTTCACCGTCATGCACTTCATCATCGCCTTCAGCGTGGCCTATGCGCTGACCGGCAGCATAGCGGTCGGCGGGCTGGTGGCGGCGGTCGAGCCGCTGTGCAACTCGGTCGGTTTCTACTTCCACGAGAAGATCTGGAAACGCTTCGAGAAAGACGGCGCGCCGCGCCCGGCTAGCGCCCATGGCTGGCTGCACCGCCACGCCTGAAGGGATATTCGCGAGGCACGGCAAGAGGCGGGAAAGACCGATTGGAACGCTGGCTGCAATAACCCACTGCACTACTGAGGCTTGCAGTTGTCATAGCGGCAGTATATTCACTCAGTACTTTTCCCTCGAAGGGATTCCCCCGATGCCCCACTTCCTCCGTTTCGCTGCCCTGCTCGGCGGCCTCGCCCTCGGTTGTGCCAATCTGGCGCAGGCCCGGGACGTGGACGCCGCGAGCTACGGCTATCCACTGACCAACCCGTTCGAGGCGACCATCGCCACCACGCCGCCGGAACTGCGTCCCGAGCTTCCGCACAGCGAGGACATCGACCAGAAGGACTACAGCCTGAAATTGCGCCCGGAGCGCGAGTTCGCCCTGCCGGACAACTTCTGGCCGGTGAAGAAGCTGCGCTACCGCCTGGCCCGCCAGGATCATGCGGCGCCGCTGATCTTCATCATCGCCGGGACTGGCGCGCACTATGCCAGCAGCTACCCGGAATACCTGAAGAAGCTCTTCTACCAGGCCGGCTACCACGTGGTGCAGTTGTCCTCGCCGACCAGTTGGGACTTCATGGCCAGCGCCTCGCGCTTCGCCACACCGGGCTTTTCCAGCGACGACGCCGATGACCTGTACCGGGTGATGCAGGCGGTGCGCGCGCAGCAGCGCGACCTGCCGGTGACCGACTATTACCTCACCGGCTATAGCCTGGGGGCGCTGAACGCCGCGTTCGTCAGCCACCTCGACGAAAGCCGCCAGAGCTTCAACTTCAAGAAGGTGCTGCTGCTCAATCCACCGGTGAACCTCTACACCTCGGTGAGCAACCTCGACAAACTGGTGGAAACCCAGGTCAAGGGCATCACCGACTCGCGCACCTTCTACGAGGTGGTGCTGAGCAAGCTGACCCGCTACTTCCGGCAGAAAGGCTACGTCGACATCAACGACGCCATGCTCTACGACTTCCAGCAGTCGAAGCAGCGCCTGAGCAACGAGGAAATGGCCATGCTGATCGGCACCTCGTTCCGTTTCTCCGCCGCCGACATCGCCTTCACCTCGGACCTGGTCAACCGTCGCGGCCTGATCACCCCGCCGAACTACCCGATCAACGAAGGCACCAGCCTGGAGCCCTTCTTCAAGCGCGCGCTACAGTGCGACTTCGAGTGCTACATGACCGAGCAACTGATCCCGATGTGGCGAGCCCGTTACGACGGCGGCAGCCTGACCCAACTGGTCAACCAGGTCAGCCTCTACAAGCTGCAGGACTATCTGCACGACAGCCCGAAGATCGCCGTGATGCACAACGCCGACGACGTCATCCTCGGCCCGGGCGACCTCGGCTTCCTCCGCCGGACCTTCGGCGAACGCCTGACCGTCTATCCCTATGGCGGTCACTGCGGCAACCTCAACTACAAGGTCAACGCGCAGGACATGCTGGACTTCTTCGCCACGCCCGCTGCCGGACAGACCCAGGTCGCCAGCGCGGCCCTCACCCAGCAGGCAGGAAACTGATCGATGAGCCGAACCGCACACTGGATGTTCGCCCTTCTGCTGAGCGCTGCCGCCAGCGCCCAGGCCGACGAGGCCGCCGCGCCGGCCGAACTGCCGCCACGCCAGCTCGACGGCGACGGTTTCAGCCGTCCACTGGACCAACTCAAGTTCAATCCCGGCCTGGATCAACGCGAATTCGAGCGCGCCACCCTCGACGCACTGAACATGTACGATCCCTGGGAATCCTGGAACCGCCGGGTCTACCACTTCAACTATCGCTTCGATGAGTGGGTGTTCCTGCCCGTGGTACGAGGCTACGAGTACGTCACCCCGCACTTCGTCCGCAGCGGCGTGAGCAATTTCTTCGACAACCTCGGCGACGTGCCCAACCTGCTGAACAACCTCGCCCAGTTGAAGGGCAAGGCGGCGATGGAAACCACCGCGCGGCTGCTGTTCAACACCACCTTCGGTGTGCTCGGCCTGTGGGACCCTGCGACCAGGATGGGCCTGCACAAGCGCAGCGAGGATTTCGGCCAGACCCTCGGCTTCTACGGCGTGGGCGGCGGCCCCTACCTGATGCTGCCGATCCTCGGCCCGTCCAACCTGCGCGACACCGGCGGACTGGTGGTGGACTACGTCGGCGAATACCAGGTGAACTACCTCAACGTTCCCCAGGCCAGCGGCGACCACCCGGAGATCACCGCCCTGCGCGTGGTGGACAGGCGCTACAACACCAGCTTCCGCTACGGCCAGATGAACTCGCCGTTCGAGTACGAGAAACTGCGCTACATCTATACCGAGGCGCGCAAGCTGCAGATCGCCGAGTGAGACGAAGAACCGTCGCCCTGTGCGGCGGTTTCTTTTCCTCATAACGATTCAATAAATCGATAGGAATTACATAAAACTCGCAACCATATATCGACCAGAGAGGACTATCATCGAGCCATACACGAACCAGGAGGTTCCCATGACCCGCTACCGTGATGTCCTCGAACTGCATACCGGCCACCCCGCCTCCGATGGCGCCGGCGTCCGCCTGACCCGCGTGATCGGCGGCCCGTCCCCGGAACGCTTCGATCCGTTCCTGATGCTCGACCAGTTCGATACCCAGAACCCGGACGACTATGTCGCCGGCTTCCCTTCGCACCCGCACCGCGGCTTCGAGACCGTGACCTACATGCTCGAAGGGCGTATGCGCCACGAAGACCACCTCGGCAATCGCGGCCTGCTCAAGCCCGGCGGCGTACAGTGGATGACCGCCGCCCACGGCATCATCCACAGCGAGATGCCGGAACAGGTGGAAGGCGCGATGCGTGGCTTCCAGCTGTGGGTCAACCTGCCGGCGAAGAGCAAGCTGGCTCCGGCCGGCTATCGCGATATCGAGCCGGAAGACGTGCCGCGCCTGGAAACCGCCGGAGGCGTGAAGGTCACGGTGATCGCCGGTCGCTTCGACGACGGCCAGGCGCAGCAGATCGGCGCCGTGGAAAGGCCGGACACCGAGCCGCACTACTACGACCTGCAATTGCCTGCCGGCGGCCGCATCGCCCCGCGCCTGCCGGACGGCCATCGCGTGCTGCTGTACGTCTACGAAGGCAGCCTGACGGTGGAAGGCGAACGCCCGGTGGAAATCGCCACCAATCGCCTGGCTCGGCTGTCCGAAGAAGGGGAACTGAGCCTGCGCAGCGAAGCCGGCGCCCGGGTACTGGTGCTCGCCGGCAAGCCGTTGCGCGAGCCGATCGTCCAGTACGGTCCGTTCGTGATGAACAGCCGCGAGGAAATCGAGCAGGCGCTACGCGACTATCGCGACGGTGTCCTGGCCGTCTGAGCCGTGCGCGAGCCGCCCTTCGGGGCGGCTTTTTCCTTCCGCCTGTCCCGTCCTGAATAAGGTTTACCGCTCGATCCGCAGGAAGCGCTCCAGTTCCGCCCGCTTGCCCATCGCATCGTGGTAGCCCAGTTCGATCAGTTCGCTGCAATAGCCGCGCTCGAACAACAGGTAGCTCAATACCCCCGCCCCGCTGGCGCGGGTCGCTCCGGGACCGCGCAGGAAAAGCCGCAGCACCCGCGACAGCTCCCGGTAGTGCCGCGCGGCGATCTCGTCCAGCGGCCGGCTCGGCGACACCAGCAATACCTCCACCGGCTCCAGCCCACCCGCCTGGCGGCGCACCTCCGGCGCCACCAACTGGCCGATCTGGTTCATCCGCTGCAACTGCTCGATGTCGCCTTCCAGGCTGTCGATGAAGGTGCTGTTCAACAGGTGGGCGCCGATCTGCGCCAGGCTCGGCGGTCGGTCGGACGGCGGCAGGCCGGTCATGGCACTGTCGCCACCGGTGGCCGGGTTGCCGCTGACGCCGATCACCAGCACCCGCGTGGCGCCCAGGTGCAACGCCGGGCTGATGGGCGCCTGGGAACGCACCGCGCCGTCGCCGAAGTATTCGCGGTTGATCCGCACCGGCGGGAACAGCAGCGGGATCGCCGCGCTGGCCAGCAGGTGCCGAAGCTCCAGGCGGGTGGGAATGCCCAGGCGCCGATGGCGTACCCAGGGATCGATGGTCGCGCGCCCCTGGTAGAAGGTCACCGCCTGCCCCGACTCGTAGCCGAACGCGGTCACCGCCACCGCGCGCAACTGGCGCTGGCGCACCGCCGCATGAATCCCGGAAAAATCCAGCTCACGTGCCAGCAGCTCATGCAACGGCCGGTTGTCCAGCAACGCCACCGGCACCCGCCGTCCCAGGCCGAGCAGGCTATGGCCGAGGAAGCGCGAGGCCTGGCGGGTCACGCCCGGCCAGTCGCTGCGATAGACATGTTCGGTGCGGAATCCCTGCCAGACCGCGGTCAGGCGCTGGATCGCCTGGCGGAATTGCAGGGCGCCGCAAGCCAGGCCAACGGCGTTGATGGCGCCGGCGGAGGTACCGACGATGACCGGGAAAGGATTGCCGGCACTGTCCGGCAGCAGGTCGGCGATGGCGGCCAGGACCCCGACCTGGTAGGCCGCGCGGGCGCCGCCCCCGGAAAGGATCAGGCCGGTGAGCGGCGGACGTGGGGCAAGGGGATCGGACACAGCGGGGCTTCCGTCATGAACTGCGGCGAGTATAGCCAGACCCCGCGCGCGTCCGGAATGCCCGTCCTCAGCGCTTGCGCCGTTTCGGATAGAGCTTGGCTTCGCCTGGCGGGCGGGTCTTGAAACGCCGGTGCGCCCACAGGTACTGCTCGGGCTGCTGGCGCACGCAGCGCTCGACCCACTGGTTGATCCGCAGGCAATCGGCTTCCTCGCTCTCGCCGGGGAAGTCCTCCAGCGGCGGGTGGATGGTCAGGCGATAACCGCTGCCATCGGCCAGGCGGCTCTGGGTGAACGGCAACACCCGCGCCCGGCCCAGGCGGGCGAACTTGGTGGTGGCGGTGACGGTGGCCGCCGGGATGCCGAACAGCGGCACGAACAGGCTCTGCTTGGCGCCGTAGTCCTGGTCCGGTGCGTACCAGATGGCGCGGCCGCCACGCAGCACCTTGAGCATCGAGCGCACGTCCTCGCGCTCGATGGCGGTGGCATCGAGGTTGTGCCGCTCGCGGCCACGGCGCTGGACATAGTCGAACACCGGATTGTCGTGCTCACGGTACATGCCGTCGATGGTGTGCACCTGGCCGAGCAGCGCCGCGCCGATCTCCAGGGTGGTGAAATGCAGGGCCATGAGGATCACCCCCTCGCCCTGCGCCTGGGCCTCGCGCAGATGCTCCAGGCCTTCTATATGGGCAAGACGGGCCAGGCGCGCCTTCGGCCACCACCAGCTCATGGCCATCTCGAAGAAGGCGATGCCGCTGGAGGCGAAGTTCTCCTTCAGCAGACGCTCGCGTTCGGCGGGCGACTTTTCCGGAAAGCACAGTTCGAGGTTGCGCGCGGCAATCTCGCGGCGCGAGCCGACCAAGCGGTACATCAGCGCCCCCAGGCCACGGCCGAGCATCAGCAGGACGGGATACGGCAACTGCACCACCAGCCAGAGCAGTCCCAGGCCGAACCAGAGCGGCCAGTAGCGGGGATGGAGGAAAGCGCTGGAGAAACGGGGGCGATCCATGGACGGTTCCGACGACGATCAAAGCCCGCCATTCTACCCTGCCCGCCGTCCCGGCGGGACGCCGCGTTGCCGATCGACGCCGCCCCGGCTATCTGCCACGCTTGCGGGCATCCGGCGTTCTCGTTATAAGTCCCTGCAATTCAACGACCGACAAGCCCCATGAGCCAAGCCGACCTCCTCGATCAAGACCCCGTATTCCAGCTCAAGGGCAGCATGCTCGCGGTGACCATCCTCGAACTGGCGCACAACGACCTGGCGAGGCTCGAACGGCAACTCGCCGACAAAGTGGCGCAAGCGCCCAACTTCTTCCGCGACACCCCCCTGGTCATGGCCCTCGACAAGCTGCCCGAAGGCGAAGGCCGCCTCGACCTGCCGGCGCTCCTCGAGGTCTGTCGCCGCCACGGCCTGCGCACCCTGGCGATACGCGCCGGGCGCGAGGAGGACATCGCCGCCGCCCAGGCCCTGGACCTGCCGGTGCTGCCGCCCTCGGGCGCCCGCGAACGACCGCTGGACATCAAGGACAGCGCCCCGCGCAAGCCTGCCGAAGAGCCCAGCCCGAGCGCCGGTGAAGCCAGGCCCGAGCCGGCCAAGGCGGAAGAGAAGCCCGCCGAGCCCGTCAGCCGCCCGACCAAGGTGGTGAAGACCCCGGTGCGCGGCGGCATGCAGATCTACGCCGCCGGCGGCGACCTGATCGTGCTGGCCGCGGTCAGTCCCGGCGCGGAACTTCTCGCCGACGGAAACATCCATGTGTACGGCCCGATGCGCGGACGCGCACTGGCCGGCGTGAAAGGCGACGCCACGGCGCGAATCTTCTGCCAGCAGCTGGCCGCCGAACTGGTCTCCATCGCCGGTAACTACAAGGTCGCGGAGGACCTGCGACGCAGCCCGCAGTGGGGCAAGGCAGTGCACGTCAGCCTGTCGGGTGACGTGTTGAACATCACCCGCCTTTAACGGATACTGCCGCCACTTTCAGGGACCAGAATTCTTACGTTTTTCATTGGGGTGAATCACCTTGGCCAAAATTCTCGTAGTCACTTCCGGTAAGGGTGGCGTCGGTAAAACCACCACCAGCGCAGCTATCGGCACCGGCCTGGCCTTGCGCGGTTTCAAGACCGTCATCGTCGACTTCGACGTCGGCCTGCGTAACCTCGACCTTATCATGGGCTGCGAACGCCGCGTGGTGTACGACTTCGTCAACGTCGTCAACGGCGAGGCCACCCTCACCCAGGCCCTGATCAAGGACAAGCGCCTCGAAAACCTGCATGTCCTGGCCGCCAGCCAGACCCGCGACAAGGACGCCCTGACCAAGGAAGGCGTCGAGAAAGTCATGGCCGAACTGCGCAAGGATTTCGAATACATCATCTGCGACTCCCCGGCGGGCATCGAGAAAGGCGCCCACCTGGCCATGTACTTCGCCGACGAAGCGATCGTCGTGACCAACCCCGAGGTTTCCTCGGTACGCGACTCCGACCGCATGCTCGGCCTGCTGGCAAGCAAGTCGCAGCGCGCCGAGAAAGGCGAGGAGCCGATCAAGGAACACCTGCTGCTGACCCGCTACAACCCGGAGCGCGTCACCAAGGGCGAGATGCTCGGCGTCGACGACGTCGAGGAGATCCTCGCCATCCGCCTGCTCGGGGTGATCCCGGAATCCCAGGCCGTGCTCAAGGCGTCGAACCAGGGCGTGCCGGTGATCCTCGACGAGCAGAGCGACGCCGGCCAGGCGTACAGCGATGCGGTCGACCGCCTGCTCGGCAAGGAAATACCGCATCGATTCCTCGATGTGCAGAAGAAAGGATTCCTGCAAAGACTGTTCGGAGGACGTGAATGAGCCTTTTAGACTTCTTTCGCAGTCGGAAATCGCAGAACAGCGCTTCCATCGCGAAAGAACGACTGCAGATCATCGTTGCCCACGAACGTGGCCAGCGCGCACAGCCGGATTATCTGCCCCAGTTGCAGAAAGACCTGCTGGAAGTGATCCGCAAGTACGTACCGATCGACCAGGAGCAGATCCAGGTGGAACTGGAGAACCAGGGCAACTGCTCGATCCTGGAACTCAACATCACCCTGCCGGATCGTTGATTCGCCCAGGGTCCATACTGCGGCGGCCATTGGCCGCCGCAGTCGTTTCACCGAGCCTGCCCGCCAGGCTCCCTGCCGCCTCCCGGCGATGAGCCCGTTCGCTATGCCGCTGTCCCAGATCCGAATCGTTCACCAGGATGACGCCCTGCTGGTGGTCGACAAGCCCACCCTGCTGCTGTCGGTGCCCGGCCGCGCCGATGACAACAAGGACTGCCTGGTCACCCGCCTGCAGGAAAACGGCTATCCCGAGGCCCGCATCGTCCACCGCCTGGACTGGGAAACCTCCGGCCTGATGGTGCTCGCCCGCGACGCCGACAGCCACCGCGAGCTGTCCCGCCAGTTCCACGACCGCGAGACCGAGAAAGCCTATACCGCCCTTTGCTGGGGCCTGCCGGAACTGGACAGCGGGCGCATCGAGCTGCCGCTGCGCTACGACCCGCCGACCAAGCCGCGTCACGTGGTGGACTTCGAGCACGGCCGCCACGCCCTGACCTTCTGGCGTGTGATCGAGCGTCATGAACGCTGGAGCAGGGTCGAGCTGACGCCGATCACCGGCCGTTCGCACCAGTTGCGCGTGCACATGCTCTCCATCGGCCATCCGCTGCTCGGCGACCGCCTCTACGCCAACCCCGAAGCCCTCGCCGCCCACGAACGCCTGTGCCTGCACGCCAGCCTGCTGTGCCTGACCCATCCGCAGAGCGGCGAACGCCTGCGCTTCGAGTCGCCGGCGCCGTTCTGAGCCTTCCCCGCCGCGTCCCGGCCCGCCGGGACGCCGCCCGCCGATTTCCGGTACCCCGTCTTGCCATACAACGACCAGCTTCCGCTTTTTCTGGCCGGCCCCGCCGCCAACGACCTGAACCCCGTCGGACAATACGATAGACTGCATGGATTGCCGTCCGGAGCCACTATGCGCGCAGAACTCAACCAGGGCCTGATCGATTTCCTCAAGGCCTCGCCCACGCCTTTCCATGCCACCGCCAGCCTCGCCCGCCGCCTGGAAGCCGCCGGCTACCGCCGCCTCGACGAGCGCGACGCCTGGCACACCGAAACCGGCGGCCGCTACTACGTGACCCGTAACGACTCGTCGCTGATCGCCATCCGCCTGGGCCGTCGCTCGCCCCTGGAAAGCGGCTTCCGCCTGGTCGGCGCGCACACCGACAGCCCCTGCCTGCGGGTCAAGCCGAACCCGGAGATCGCTCGCAACGGCTTCCTCCAGCTCGGCGTCGAAGTCTATGGCGGCGCCCTCTTCGCCCCCTGGTTCGACCGCGACCTGTCGCTGGCCGGGCGCGTCACCTTCCGCGCCAATGGCAAGCTGGAAAGCCGCCTGGTCGACTTCCGCAAGGCCATCGCGGTAATCCCCAACCTGGCCATCCATCTCAACCGCGCCGCCAACGAGGGTTGGCCGATCAACGCGCAGAACGAACTGCCGCCGATCATCGCCCAACTGGCGCCGGGCGAGGCCGCCGACTTCCGCCTGCTGCTCGACGAACAGCTGCTGCGCGAGCACGGCATCACCGCCGACGTGGTACTGGACTACGAGCTGTCGTTCTACGACACCCAGTCCGCCGCGGTGGTAGGTCTCAACGACGAGTTCATCGCCGGGGCGCGCCTGGACAACCTGCTGTCCTGCCACGCCGGCCTGGAAGCCCTGCTCAACGCCGAAGGCGACGAGAACTGCATCCTGGTCTGCACCGACCACGAGGAAGTCGGTTCCTGTTCGCATTGCGGCGCCGACGGTCCGTTCCTCGAACAGGTACTGCGCCGCCTGCTGCCGGAAGGCGACGCCTTCAGCCGGGCGATCCAGCGCTCGCTGCTGGTCTCGGCCGACAACGCCCATGGCGTACACCCGAACTACGCCGACAAGCACGACGCCAACCATGGCCCGGCGCTGAACGGCGGTCCGGTGATCAAGATCAACAGCAACCAGCGCTATGCCACCAACAGCGAAACCGCCGGCTTCTTCCGCCACCTCTGCCAGGACAGCGAAGTGCCGGTGCAGAGCTTCGTGACCCGCAGCGACATGGGATGCGGCTCGACCATCGGCCCGATCACCGCCAGCCAGGTCGGCGTGCGCACCGTCGACATAGGCCTGCCGACCTTCGCCATGCACTCGATTCGCGAGCTGGCCGGTAGCCATGACCTGGCGCACCTGGTCAAGGTGCTCGGCGCCTTCTACGCCAGCAGCGAGCTGCCCTGAGCGCCAGGCGCGCTCACGCCCCGGGCATTCGCCCGGGGCCACTCAGGCGTGCGCAGCGTGCCATTCGCTGCGCAACAGCGTGTAGATCGCATGGTCGTGGGCACGCCCGGCGATGATCTCGTTGGCCCGGATCACTCCGTCGCGCCGGAAGCCCTGGCGCTCGGCGGCGCGCTGGCTGCGCAGGTTCTCGGTGGAACAGCGGATCACCAGGCGCTGCCGGTCGTAGCCAAGGAAACCCAGCTCGATCGTCTTCCCCAACGCCCTGGCCAGCAGCCCGCGCCCTTGCGCGGACGCCGCCAGCCAGTAGCCGATGCTGGCGCTGCGACTGTCCTCGGTGAAGTCGTGCAGGTCGATGACGCCGACCAGGCATCCGGATTCTACGATCCCGCAGCGGCAGCTCCTGCGCTCCGCCCACAACCGCTGGCCTTCGCCAATGAAACGGCGGGTATCGTCCACGCTCTGCGTCAGCGGCACCCACGGCATCCAGGGCGCCAGGTGCTCGCTGTTGGCACGTACCAGGCGGAACAGTTCCTCCGCGCGCGGCTGGTCGAGCAGCTCCAGGTGCAGGTCGGACGAAATCGGCAGTATGAACATGCGAGGGCTCCTTTTCCCGGAGCCCCATCCTCGCAGAAGGTGCCGCAGGTCGTCGACGCGTGGCGTTACTGCGGTACCTCGACGCTGATATGGATGGCGTCGTGGCGCCAGAACTCCAGGTCGCAGTCGATCAGCCGACCACGCTGGTCGCGGTTGATCCGGCTGATGCGCAGGGCCGGGCTGCCCACCGCCACCTTCAGCGGCGCCGCAGCCTCGGCATGCAGTGCGGTGGGCACCATGTCGAAACGCACCCGCCCATAGTGGATGCCGTACTCGCTGGCATAGAGTTCGGTCAGCGAGCGGGTCAGGTCGTGGCCGAGGATCCCGGGGAAGTACTGCGCGTTCAGGTAGTGCTCGACATACAGCACCAGCCGCCCGTCCACCCGCCGCGCCCGGCGGATCTGGTAGACGCTGGACAGCGCCGGCAGCTCCAGCAGCTCGCAGACCGCCGCGCTCGCCGGCATCTGCCGGGCCGACAGAACCTCGGTCGCCGGCACCCGGCCCTGTTCGCTGACCATCGCATGGAAGTGACTGCGGACCAGCGGGTTGTAGGCCAGCCGCTCGGGGGAGACGAACCAGCCGCGGCGCTCCTCGCGGTAGATCAGGCCCTGCGACTCCAGTTGGATCAGCGCCTCGCGCAGGGTGATCCGGGTCGTCGCGAACAGCTCGCTGAGCTTGCGCTCGGCCGGCAGCTTGCCACCCGCCGGCAGCAGACCATGGCCGATCTGCTCGCTGAGCGCCCGGCAGATCGCCGTTACGGTGGGTAGCGCTTCGTCACGCATCGACAGCCTCCTTATTGGTCTAGTCCAGCCCCAACAAGGGGCATTTCCGCCGGCCCGCCCTGTGCCTCCGGCTCGTCCGATGCTAGGAAACCCAGATGACCGGGACGTGACAGCTACAAGACAACGGTCTTCCCGGAGGCGCCCGGCGCCCATGGAATCGAGGGCTTAAGCATGGTCTACGCTTCTGCGGATGCAAGCCGCGGCGATGCCAGGCGCGGCTAGCTGACATGAAACCGTCATCCAGCGGCTCTAGATTGGCCTGGGTCTTGCTGATCTAGACCACACCCGCGGCAGTCCCGCCCGAAGGAGCGTCGAGAACTCCCGAGGCTGCCCGACCGAACCTCTCGAACGAAGGAGCACCGAATGAAACGCATGCTTGCTTCATTGCTGGGAACCGCCATCGCCCTCGGCAGCGGCCTGGCGTTGGCCGCCGAAGCGGACCTGCAGGCGCTGGAACAGGCCGCGCGCAAGGAAGGCCAGGTCAACAGCGTCGGCATGCCCGACAGCTGGGCGAACTGGAAGGACACCTGGAAGGACCTTGAGAGCAAGTATGGGCTCAAGCACATGGATACCGACATGAGTTCGGCCCAGGAGCTGGCCAAGTTCAAGGCCGAGAAGGACAACGCCAGCGCCGACATCGGCGACGTCGGCGCCGCCTTCGGCCCCATCGCCGTGCAGCAGGGCGTCAGCCAGCCGTACAAGCCGAGCACCTGGGAACAGATCCCGGCCTGGGCCAAGGACCAGGACGGCCACTGGGCACTCGCCTACACCGGGACCATCGCCTTCATCGTCAACAAACAACTGGTGAAGGACGTACCGCACAGCTGGGCCGACCTGCTGCAGGGCAAGTACAAGGTCACCATCGGCGACGTCAGCGCTGCCGCCCAGGCGGTCAATGGGGTGCTCGCCGCGGCCATCGCCAACGGCGGCGACGAGAAGAACATCAAGCCGGGCCTGGAGTTCTTCGGCAAGATCGCCAAGCAGGGCCGCCTGTCGCTGACCAACCCGGTGATCGCCACCCTGGAAAAGGGCGAGGTCGAAGTCGGCATCGTCTGGGACTTCAACGGCCTCAGCTACCGCCAGCAGATCGACCCGGAGCGCTTCGAGGTGCTGATCCCCTCGGACGGCTCGGTGATCTCCGGCTACACCACCATCATCAACAAGTACGCCAAGCACCCGAACGCCGCCAAGCTTGCCCGCGAGTACATCTTCAGCGACGCCGGACAGATCAACCTGGCCAAGGGCAACGCGCGACCGATCCGCGCCGAGAGCCTGACCCTGCCGGACGACGTGAAGGCCCAACTGCTACCCAACGAGCAGTACGCCAAGGCCCAGCCGATCAAGGACGCCAAGGCCTGGGAGGAAACCTCCAAGCGCCTGCCGCGGCAGTGGCAGGAAGCGGTGATCATCAACATGCAGTGACGCGGAGCGCGGCCGCCCTCCCCGGCGGCCGCCCCGCATCGACGGATACCCCGAATGCGCCACGACGTCATCCTCGTCCTGCTGGACGGCCTCAACCACAGCGTCGCCCGCGACTGCATGGGGCATCTCCAGGCCCTCTGCGGCGCCGGCCGCGGCCAGTCGTACCGCCTGGAATGCGAGTTGCCTTCGCTGTCCCGGCCGCTCTACGAATGCATCCTCACCGGAGTGCCGCCGATCGATAGCGGCATCCTGCACAACGACGTGGTCCGCCTGAGCCAGGAACAGAGCCTGTTCCACTACGCCCGCGCGGCCGGCCTGAGTACCGCGGCAGCGGCCTACCACTGGGTCAGCGAACTGTACAACCGCGCGCCGTTCGACCCGGCCCGCGACCGCCACACCGACGACAGCGCAATGCCGATCCAGCGCGGACACTTCTACTGGAGCGACCACTATCCGGACTCGCACCTGTTCGCCGACGCGGAAAGCCTGCGCCGCCGGCACGCACCGAACTTCATGCTGGTCCACTCGATGAACATCGACGACGCCGGGCACAGGCACGGCCTCGCCAGCCCCGCCTACCGCAACGCCGCGCGGCGCGCCGACGCACTGCTGTCGGAATACCTGCACCAGTGGCTGGCGGCCGGCTACCAGGTGGCGATCACCGCCGATCACGGAATGAACGAGGACCGCAGCCACGGCGGCATCCTCGAGGAGGAGCGCGAGGTGCCGCTGTTCGTCTTCGGCGACGCCTTCAGCCGCGACGACCTGGCGCAACCGCTGCAGACCGACCTCTGCGGCACGCTCTGCGAAATCCTCGGCGCCGCCCACGACAAACCCGTCTGCCGGGAGCTGCTCGCCCCATGAAACGACTCTCCGGCAAATGGCTGGCGCTGCTGTTCCTGCTGCCCTTCGCGGCGTTCTTCGTGATTTTCCAGATAGCGCCGCTGGCCTGGGTCGCGCTGAACAGCCTGAAGGCCAGCGACGCCTGGAGCCTGGCCAACTACCTCGAGCTGTTCGGCTCGCCCTTCTACCGCCAGGCGATCCGCCACAGCCTGGAGATCGCCGGCTGGTCGAGCCTGCTCGGCCTGCTCATCGCGGTGCTCGGCAGCCATTCGCTGCGCCACGTCGACAGCCGCCTGCGCGACTTCGTCATGGCCTTCTCCAACATGACCAGCAACTTCGCCGGGGTACCGCTGGCGTTCGCCTTCATCATCCTGCTCGGCTTCAACGGCGCGCTGACCCTGTTGCTCAAGCAGGCCGGCTGGATCGACGACTTCAATCTCTACTCGAAGACCGGCCTGATAATCCTCTACACCTATTTCCAGATCCCCCTCGGGGTGATGCTGCTCTACCCGGCCTTCGACGCCCTGCGCGAGGACTGGCGCGAGTCCGCCGCGCTGCTCGGCGCCAACGGCTGGCAGTACTGGCGGCACATCGGCATCCCGGTGCTGACCCCGGCGCTGCTGGGCACCTTCGTCATCCTCCTGGCCAACGCCCTCGGCGCCTACGCCACGGTGTACTCGCTGACCACCGGCAACTTCAACGTGATCCCGATCCGCATCGGCGCGCTGGTCGCCGGCGACGTGTTCCCCGACCCGAACATGGCCAGCGCCCTGGCCATGGTGCTGGTCGGCCTGATGACCCTGATCACCCTGGTCCACCAATGGCTGCTGCGCAGGAGCTACCATGTCGCGCGCTGATCGACGTCCTGCCGCGCTCTACCATCGCCTGGTGGTCTGCGCGCTGTTCCTGATCCTGGTCCTGCCGCTGGCGGCGACCCTGCTCTACTCGCTGGCCACCCAGTGGTCGGCGACCCTGCTGCCGGACGGCCTGACCCTGAAGTGGTACCTGACGCTGTGGAGCGACCAGCGCTTCCTGCTGGCCTTCGCCCGCTCGCTGCTGGTCTGCTTCGGCGCCCTAGCGTTCAGCGTGTTGCTGATCCTGCCGCTGATGTTCGTCATCCACTACCACTTCCCGCGCCTGGACGGCGTGATGAACGTGCTCATCCTGCTGCCCTTCGCGGTGCCGCCGATCGTCTCCTCGGTGGGCCTGCTGCAACTCTATGCCAGCGGGCCGCTGGAAATGATCGGCACGCCCTGGGTGCTGGTCGGCTGCTACTTCACCATCGCCCTGCCGTTCATGTACCGGGCGATCACCAACAACCTGCAGGCGATCAACCTGCGCGACCTGATGGACGCCGCCCACCTGCTCGGCGCCAGCACCTGGAAGGCGGCGCTGCTGGTCGTGCTGCCGAACCTGCGCAAGGGCGTGATGGTGGCCCTGCTGCTGTCGTTCTCCTTCCTCATCGGCGAATTCGTCTTCGCCAACCTGCTGGTTGGTACCCGCTACGAGACCCTGCAGGTGTTCCTCAACAACATGCGCAACAGCAGCGGCCACTACACCAGCGCAGTGGTGGTCTCCTACTTCGTGTTCGTCCTGGTCCTGACCTGGGCGGCCAATCGACTGAACAAGGACAAGGCCTGATCATGTCGTTCGTCAGCGTCGAACAGCTCGACAAGAGCTACGGTGCCACCAGCATCTTCCGCGATATCGACTTCGCCGCCGCCCGCGGCGAGTTCGTCACCCTGCTCGGCCCCAGCGGCTGCGGCAAGTCCACCCTGCTGCGCTGCATCGCCGGGCTGACCGAGGTCGACAGCGGGCGCATCCTCATCGACGGCGAGGATGTGGTGCCTTTGCCGCCGCAGAAGCGCGGGATCGCCATGGTGTTCCAGAGCTACGCGCTGTTCCCCAACATGACCGTGCAACAGAACGTCGCCTTCGGCCTGCGCATGCAGAAGGTGCCTGCGGCGGAACTGAAGCAGCGGGTCGCCGAAGCCATCGAACTGGTGGAACTGGGCGAGTACGCCGCACGCTACCCGCACCAACTCTCCGGCGGCCAGTGCCAGCGCGTGGCGCTGGCCCGCTCGCTGGTGACGCGCCCGCGCCTGCTGCTGCTCGACGAGCCACTGTCGGCCCTCGACGCGCGCATCCGCAAGCACCTGCGCGAACAGATCCGCCGCATCCAGCAGGAGCTGGGGCTGACCACGGTGTTCGTCACCCATGACCAGGAGGAAGCGCTGACCCTGTCCGACCGCATCGTCCTGATGAACGCCGGACGCATCGTCCAGAGCGGCGACGCGGAGACCCTCTACACCGCGCCGGAAAACGCCTTCGCCGCCGGCTTCATCGGCAACTACAACCTGCTCGACGCCGAACAGGCCAGCCGCCTGCTCGGCCAGCCCTGCGCGCAACAGGTGGCGATCCGCCCGGAATCCCTGCGCCTGGGCAACGAACCGAGCGAAGGCGTGCCGGCGCTGGTACGCTCGCACAGTCTGCTCGGCAACGTGATCCGTTACCGCGTCGAGGCCGCCGGGGTGGAACTCACCGTCGACGTCCTCAACCGCAGCGCAGACCGCCTGTATCCGGCCGGCAGTCAGCTGACGCTGGTCATCGATCGCAACAGTATTCGAGAGGTAGCTTGATGAGCCTGGTGATCTTCGACCTGGACGAGACCATGATCCACGGCGACTGCTCCAGCCTGTGGAGCCAGCGCATGGCGAGTCTCGGCTGGGTCGACGAATCCTTCGTCCGCCGCGACGCCGAACTGATGGAGCAGTACGCCGAGGGCAAGCTGTCCATGGACCTGTACATGGACTACACCCTGCAACCGCTGATCGGTCGCAGCGTCGGGGAAGTCGAGCGGGAAGTGGAAGCCTACGTCGAAGAGGTCATCGAGCCGCTGATCTACAGCGACGCCTGCGCCTGCCTGGCGCGCCACCGCAGCGCCAACGACCGGGTGCTGATCGTCTCCGCATCCGGGGTGCACCTGGTCAAGCCGATCGCGGCGCGGATCGGCGTCGACGAAGTCCTCGCCATCGATCTCGAAGTGCTCGACGGACACTACACCGGCCGCACCCTCGGCACCCTCACCTATCGCGAAGGCAAGGTATTGCGTCTGCTCGACCTGCTGGAAGGAGACGATCGCCAACTGGCCGACGCCTGGTTCTATTCGGACTCGCGCAACGACCTGCCGCTGCTGAAGCTGGTCGGCCATCCGAATACGGTCAATCCGGACCCGACCCTGCTCGCCTACGCCAAGGAAATGGGCTGGCCGGTCAACACCTGGCGCTGACAGGCTCGCTGCGAAAGCGCGAGCGGATCGCGCTTTCCATCGCCTCGCCGAAGCGGCCCTTCAGGCCAGCGACGGGTCCACCACCAGCACGACCTTGCCCTGCACCTGGTTGCTCGCCAACGCCTCGAACGCCGCCTCGGCGTCGCCGATCGGGAAGGTTCGCTCCAGCTGCGCGCGGAGTTTCCCGGCGGAGAACAATGGCCAGACCTTCAACCCCAGTTCGGCGATCAACTGCGCCTTGAACTCGGCATCACGGGTACGCAGGGTCGAGCCGGTCAACTGGATGCGTTTGCCTAGCAGTTGAGCCAGGTCCAGTTGCGCCTCGCGGCCGCCCATCAGGCCGATGATCACCCAGCGCCCGTCGCGCCGCAGCAACTCCAGGTTCAACCCGGCATAGCGGGCGCCGACCGGATCGAGGATCACGTCGAACGGGGCGAAATCGCGCAGCGATTCCAGGCTCTGCTTGCGCAGCACGCCGCCGGCGGCGCCCAGGGATTCGCAGTAGGCCAGGCGTTCGGCGGAACCGACGCTGACCCAGCAGGGGTTGCCGAACGCCTTGCACAATTGGATGCCGGCCGAACCAACGCCGCTGGCGCCGGCGTGCAGCAGCACTTTCTCGCCGGGCTGCAACGCCGCCAACTGGAACAGGTTCAGCCAGGCCGTGGCGTAGACCTCCGGAATCCCCGCCGCCTCCGCCAGGCTCAGCCCTGCCGGGACCGGCAGTACGTGGCGCGCGTCCACCACCACTTCCTCGGCCATGCCGCCGCCGGCGAGCAGCGCGCAGACCCGGTCGCCGACCTGCCAGGTGCTGCCCGCGCCCACCTCGCTGACCACACCCGCACACTCGAGCCCCAGCGCCGGGCTGGCGCCGGGTGGCGGCGGGTAGAGCCCGGCCTTCTGCAACAGGTCGGCGCGGTTGAGTCCGGCGGCCGCCACGCGGATGCGGATTTCGCCCTGACCGCAGGACGGGGCGGCGATTTCCGACCACTCGACACGACCTTCGATACCTTGCAATGCGTTCACGCTGCCTCCATAGTGGGGTTGTCACGGCCCGATCACCCAGAGTCGGGCTTTTTGCATTGCGCCAAGGGAACCCGGCGCCGGCTAATAAGGCCTAATATGCGTCATTACTCCGCGATCAGTCGAATCAGCATGAAGCGTTTTCTGCCCCGTACCGCCCTGTTGCTCCTCCTCGGCGCCAGTTCGCTGCCGCTGTTCGCCTCGACCGCCGTCTCCGTCGGCAGCGCCCAGAATTCCTGGGACAGCCTGCAGCCGGACCGCGAGCAGGTCATCGCCAGCCTCAACGTGGTGGAACTGCTCAAGCGGCACCACTACAACAAGCCGCCGCTGAACGATGAACGCTCGGCCAAGATCTACGACAGCTACCTGAAGATGCTCGATCCGGCGCGGATGTACTTCACCGCCGGCGACATCGCCGAGTTCGATCGCTGGCGCAACAGGTTCGACGACTTCCTCAAGAGCGGCGACCTCGATCCCGGCTTCGTCATCTACAAGCGCCACCTCGACCGCCTGAAAGGTCGGCTCGACTACGCCCTGGCGATGCTCGACAAGGGCGTCGACAAGATCGACTTCAGCGTCGACGAGAGCCTGCTGATCGACCGCGAAAAGGCCCCCTGGGCGAAGGACACCGCAGAGCTCGACGACCTCTGGCGCAAGAAGGTGAAGGACGAGGTCCTGCGCCTGAAGATCACCGGCAAGGACGACAAGGCGATCCAGGAACAGCTCACCAAGCGCTACAAGAACCAGCTGTCGCGCCTGAAGCAGACCCGCAGCGAAGACATCTTCCAGGCCTACATCAACGCCTTCGCCCAGTCCTACGATCCGCACACCCAGTACCTGTCGCCGGACAACGCGGAAAACTTCGACATCAACATGAGCCTCTCGCTGGAAGGCATCGGCGCGGTGCTGCAGAGCGACAACGACTACGTCAAGGTCGTACGCCTGGTGCCGGCCGGCCCGGCGGCGAAGAGCAAGCAGATCGCCACCTCCGACAAGATCATCGGCGTCGCCCAGGGCAAGGGCGAAATGGTCGACGTGGTCGGCTGGCGCCTGGATGAAGTGGTCAAGCTGATCCGTGGGCCGAAAGGTTCCCAGGTACGCCTGGAAGTGATTCCGGCGAGCAACGCGCCGAACGACCAGACCAGCAAGATCGTCGCCATCACCCGCGAGGCGGTGAAGCTGGAGGACCAGGCGGCGAAGAAATCCATCATCAAGGTCGACCACGAAGGCCGCAGCTACAAGCTCGGCGTGATCGACCTGCCGGCCTTCTACCTGGACTTCAAGGCCTACCGCGCCGGCGACCCGAACTACAAGAGCACCACCCGCGACGTGAAGAAGCTGGTCGCCGAATTGCAGAAGGACAAGGTCGACGGCATCGTCCTCGACCTGCGCAACAACGGCGGCGGCTCCCTGCAGGAGGCCACCGAGCTGACCGGCCTGTTCATCGACCAGGGCCCGACCGTACTAGTGCGCAACAGCGACGGCCGCGTCGACGTGCTCAACGACGACGAAGGCAAGGCCTTCTATACCGGCCCGCTGGCCGTGCTGGTCAACCGTCTCTCGGCCTCCGCCTCGGAGATCTTCGCCGGCGCCATGCAGGACTACCACCGCGCGCTGATCCTCGGTGGACAGACCTTCGGCAAGGGCACCGTGCAGACCATCCAGCCGCTCAACCACGGCGAACTGAAGCTGACCCTGGCGAAGTTCTACCGTGTCTCCGGGCAGAGCACCCAGCACCAGGGCGTGATCCCGGACATCAGCTACCCGTCCATCGTCGACGACAAGGAAATCGGCGAAAGCGCCCTGCCCGACTCGATGCCCTGGGACACCATCCGCCCGGTGGTGAAGGACGAGGCCAACCCGTTCAAGCCGTTCCTCGCGCAACTCAAGGCCCAGCACGACGCACGCACCGAGAACAACGCCGACTTCGTCTACGCCCGCGAGCGCCTGGCGCTGGCCCAGGAGCTGATGAAGGAGAAGACCGTCAGCCTGAACGAGGCCAAGCGCCGCGCCCAGCAGACCAGCATCGAGAACCGCCAGTTGGCCATGGAGAACGCCCTGCGCAAGTCCAAGGGCCAGGAGCCGCTGAAGGAACTCAAGCGAGAGGACGAGAACGCCCTGCCGGAAGAGGACGACAAGACCAAGCCGCAGGACGACGCCTACCTCACCGAGTCCGGGCACATCCTGCTGGACTACCTGAACCTCAACTCGGCGGTGGCCAAGCACTGAGTTCAGCGGGAGCGTCATAAAACAGTCATGGGACTGTCGTGAAATACGGGGCCGGTTGCACAACCGGCCCTTTTTCATTGCGACGAGAGCGTTCCATGACCGTCACCGAGCAGTTGAGCGCCCTGGACAGCATCCTGGCCCACGGCGACCTGCACTGCCTGTTCCAGCCCATCCTCTCGCTTTCCGAACGGCGCCTGGTCGGCTACGAAGCGCTGACCCGCGGTCCGTCCAACAGCCCGCTGCACTCGCCCCTGGCGTTGTTCGCCGTGGCCCGCCAATGCGGACGGCTGAGCGAACTGGAACTGCTCTGCCGACAACGCGCCTTCAGCCGCTTCCGCGACATCCAGGGCGACGCCATGCTGTTCCTCAACGTCTCCCCGGAGTCCCTCCTCGAAGCCGGCCATCCGCCCGGCCGCACCCTGCAATTGCTGCAACAGCTGGGGATCTCGCCGAACCGGGTGGTGATCGAACTGACCGAACAGACCCCCATCGACGACTTCGACCTGCTCGACACCGCGCTGCACCACTATCGCGCCATGGGCTTCTCCATCGCCCTCGACGACCTCGGCGCTGGCTACTCCAGCCTGCGCCTGTGGTCGGAACTGCGTCCGGACTACGTGAAGATCGACCGCCACTTCGTCGACGGCATCCACCTGGACACCGTGAAACGCGAGTTCGTCGGCTCCATCCTGAAGATGGCCAGGGCCTCTCGCGCCCAGGTCATCGCCGAAGGCATCGAACTGCCCGAGGAACTGGCGGTGCTTAGCGAGATGGGGGTCGACCTGGTGCAAGGCTATCTGTTCGGCCGCCCGCAGGAACACCCGGCGAGCGACGTACAACAGATGCTGCCCAGCGCTGGCGCCCCCAGCCAGTCATCCGGCGACGAGCACGGCGACCTGCGTGCGCTGCTGCTGGAACAGCGCGCGGTCGACGTTCGCACCTCGACCCAGGAAGTGGTGGAAATCTTCCGTCACCAGGCCAACCTGAACTCCCTGGCGATCCTCGACGAAGAAGGGCGTCCCATCGGCATCGTCCATCGCCACGCGCTCACCGACGCCTTGCTCCGGCCCTTCGCCTGCGACCTGTTCCTGCGCAAGCCGATCAGCCGCCTGATGAGCGACGATTTTCTCGCCGTGGAACTCGGCCAGACCCTGCAGCAGGTCAGCCGCCTGCTGACTAGCCGCGCACGCCAGCGTATCGAGGAAGATTTCATCGTCACCCGCGGCGGGCACTATGCGGGCATGGGCCGGGTGATCGACGTGCTCAGGCTGATCACCGAGGAAAAGCTCCAGCAGGCGCGGCACGCCAATCCGCTCACCTTGCTTCCCGGCAACGTGCCGATCCAGCAATGCCTCGAACGCCTGCTGCAACAAAGGCGCGAGGCGGTGATCTGCTACATCGACGTCGACAGCTTCAAACCCTTCAACGATCTCTACGGCTACGCCCGCGGCGACGAGGTCCTGCTGTGCCTGGCACAGTGCCTGAGCGAACGGATCGACCCGGGCAGCGACTTCGTCGGCCACATCGGCGGCGACGACTTCATGCTGGTGCTCGGCCCCGAGGACTGGCGCACACGGATCGACCGATTGCTGGAAACCTTCCAGAGCCAATGCCGACGCTTCTACAGCCGCGAGCACCTGGAAGCCGGCTGTTTCGTTGCACACAATCGCCATGGCCAGCGCGAGGAGTACCCGCTGCTGTCATTGTCCGTCGGCGTGGTGCATCTACCGGCCGAAGCCTGCCAGGGAATGGATGCCGCGCACCTGGCGACGCTGGCCTCCGAGGCCAAGCGCCAGGCCAAGGCGCTGCCAGGCTAAAGCCTGCACCTGATCGAGGCCGCCTGAACCGTTCGTTCAGCTATAGACCGAGCGCGGACGCCCGTTGCGCATAGTGCTCGGCGCGCTCGCTGTCCGGCGCCAGGCCCGGGCCTCCATCGCGGTAGAGTTCCGCCAGCTTGCGCGCCGCCAGCGGGTGGCCCGCCTCTGCCGCTTGCGCCCAGTGGCGGCTGGCTGCCAGCGCGTCGGGCGCTTGCCGGCTGTCGCCCTTGAGCGCCTGCACGCCGAGCTGGTAGGCCGCTTTCCCATCGCCCGCGCTGGCAGCCAGGCGCAGCAGGCGCAGGCCCTCCTCGCGCGCGCCGAAGCCCTGTCCACGGAACAGCAGCAGGTGACCGTAGAACGCCTGGGCGTCGCGGTGTCCGAGGTTGGCCATGCGCGAGAACTGCCCCTGCATCCACTGCCAGGCTCGCGGCTGCTTGACCAGCCAGGGCCAGCCCAGCAACTGCCGGGCCACGCCGTAACCGAGGCGGGCGCGCAGGCGCCAGATCCATTCAGAGTTCATCGGGATACTCGAATTCGAAGACACGGACCACTTCCGCCGCATGCCAGCCAGCCGCGGCCGGGCCGTCCGGCGGACCGGAAAAACGCCCGAGGCGCTCCACGCACTCGAAGAAACCGGTGCGCGGCAAGCGGCTTGCGCCCTGGCTGATGACCAGCGAACTGCGCAACGGACGCCCCGAGCGCGCATCCAGCGATGCCAGGTGCTCGAGAGCCGCTGTGAGGGTGGTCATCGCCGGAGTCGGCAGTTGCAGGCGCTCGATCAGCGCCCGGTAGGTGAGCAGATGACGCTGGCGACGCGCATCCTCGATTTCCAGCAGCAGGCTATCCCAGTGTTTACGGCTGATCAGCACACTCAAGGTCAGGCCCCCGTCGCTTTGCCCAGCACACGCTCCAGGGCGAACAGGATGGCCTCGCTGGCCTCGCGTTCGCCGCGTTCGATCATCGCCATGTAGGAAGGACTGATACCGACCTCCCGGGCCACCTGTTCCAGGCTCAGGCCGCGCGCCTCGCGGCGCTCCAGCAGGCTCGCGGATGGCACCGCCGGCGCGGTCGTCTCCACCGCGACACTGGCGGCCGGGCGACCGGCGGCGGCCAGCAACGCCTGGTATTCGGCCCAGGGCAACACCGCGTATTCCGCCTCGCCGTCTCGCGTGATCACTTGGACATTCATGTCGGTCTCCTTGCAAGCCGCCATCTTATCAGGCACCGCGCCGCTGCGGACTGGCTATACTGCTGCCCTGGTCACACAGTCTGCCTGGTGGAGGAGCCCACGGGTGCGCCGGAGAAGTCTTGGTTTGTGCATCCTGCTGGGAGTCGGACAGGCCTTCGCCGGCGAGCTGCGCTGGGGCTTCAGCCCCGCCGACGGCATGCCCTACGTGGACATCGTCGACCACCAGCTGCAAGGCGGCTTCACCCGCCAGTTGGGGGAGCGGGTCGCGCAGCGGCTGGGATTGTCGCTGCGTTTCGTGGAAACGCCGAACCGAAGGATCGACGGCTTCATGGCCAGCGGACATATTCACGTGATCTGCAACTCCAACCCCGAATGGGATAGCAAACCCGAACGCTACCATTGGTCTCCTGCCCTCTTCGAAGAGCAGGACGTCCTCCTGCAGCGCGACGACCGTCCGGCGATCCGCGACTTCGCCGAGCTGCGCGGCAAGACCCTGGGTACAAGTCTAGGCTATGTCTACGCGGACGATCTCATGCAGGCCTTCGCTGCCGGGGAAATTCGCCGCGAAGATACCCGCGACCTGGCCAGTCGCGTGCAGATGCTCAAGCGTTCGCGCCTGGACGCCGCGGTGGACATGCGCCGCCCGCTGCTCTACCTGACGCGCCAGCATCCCGAGCTGGGCCTGAGCGTCAGTCCGCTGGTACTGCAGAGCTATCGGATGCACTGCATCTATGGCGGACAACTGCCGGTCCCCGTCGAAAGTATGGACCGGGTGCTCGACGAGATGGTCAGGGACGGCAGCATCGGGCGCCTGCTGGAAAACAGCCTGCAAGCGCCTCAGGAACCCTGAACGCGCTCCGCCCTGGGAGCCGGCAGCTCTCGCAGCGCCTGTTGCGTCTCGACGCCCTGGGCGTCACGCCAGACCTTGAAGGCATCCAGCTCGGCCTGCCAGCGACGCACTACCCAGGCCAGGACGGCGAGATCGTCGAGCAGGCCGACACCGAAGATGAAGTCGGGAACGATATCCACCGGCGAAAGGAAATAGGCCAGCGCCGCGATCACCGAGAGCAACGCCTGGCGGCTGAGTCCGCGGTATTCGCCGCGAACCCAGGCCACCAGCAGTTCCTGCAGCAGGCGCAGGTCGCTCTTCACCAGCTTCAGGCGCGAGCGCTTGCGTGCTACCGCAATCAACAAGGCGGGCACCCGGCCACGGGCCAGGAAACGTTCCGCGATCCCCAGGTAACGACTGAATCCTCGTGGTGCATCCATCCTTCCACCTCGCTCAAGCGCTTGCCGCCGAGGCTCTCCGGGTTATCCACGCATACTGTGGATAACCTTGTGAACAGCCCCCCCTTCCGTCGGCGAGAAGCCCGTCGCTACAGGCTTTCCGACAGATCGGACACTTTTTAGACAATGCTCTAAAAGCATTGAAAATCAAGGGTTTGACCTAGCGCAACGGACAACCCGAGGTCAATACCGTAGGTCGGGTCGACGTGCGACAAATGTGTGCATAAGGGTAACACCGGCCGTGCCCTCGACCTGTTTTCAGACCCTCGCGGCAGCGCCTGGGTTCAGCCGAATCCGCAAATGAAAACGCCCCGTCATGGACGGGGCGTTTCATGCATCGCGGCGGAAAAATTACTTCTTCGCGTCCGCCTTGGCTTCGGGCTGCGCTGCGGCACCGGCCTCGGGCTCCGCGTCCGGCTTGGACGGATCCTTGATGCCGAGCAGTTCCATGTCGAAGACCAGTACCGAGTTGGCCGGGATCGCCGGGCTCGGGCTCTGCGCGCCGTAGGCCAGCTCGCTGGGGATGTACAGCTTGATCTTCTCGCCGACGTGCATCAGTTGCAGGGCTTCGACCCAACCCGGGATCACGCCGCTGACCGGCAGGTCGATCGGGCTGCCGCGCTCGATGGAGCTGTCGAAGACGGTGCCATCGGTCAGGCGGCCTTCGTAGTGGACGGTCACCACGTCGGTGGCCTTCGGTTGCGGGCCATCGGCCTTCTTCACGATTTCGTACTGGAGGCCGGAAGCGGTGGTGGTCACGCCGTCGCGCTTGCCGTTTTCCTCGAGGAACTTCTTGCCGGCCTTGGCGTTTTCGTCGCCGATGGCCGCCATGCGCTCCTCGGCACGTTTCTGCAGGAAGGCGAAGGCTTCGGTCAGCTCTTCATCGGTGAGCTGCTGCTTCTTCTTGCCGAGGGCGTCTTCGATGCCCTTGGCGACGGCTTTCGAATCCAGGTCGTCCATGCCTTCCTGGGACAGGCTCTTGCCCATGTTCAGGCCGATACCATAGGAAGCTTTCTGCGCCGGGGTCTTCAACTCAACGTTGGTCTGCGAATCGCAGCCGGAGAGAACCAGACCGACCAGTGCGATCGCTGCTGCCAACCGATGTTGTTTCATGCTGAGTCCTTTAATCTGTTCGCCGCTCGGGCATATTCGATGAAGCCGCGAGCTTAGCAGGCTGTCGCGACCAGTGGCTATGGGCAATAGGAACAGGTGCGCGCGGATAAGTTCAAGGCCGAACTTTCCGAAAAATGAAGGAGATAGCAGAACGAACGCGTGGAACGAGGACAGAAGAACAGCGGAAAGGAAGCGTCGAAAAACGTCGAATTATGAAACGGGAAGGAAGCGCAAGAGATACAGCGAAGGAAGGAAATGGCGCAGCGGACGGGACTCGAACCCGCGACCCCCGGCGTGACAGGCCGGTATTCTAACCGACTGAACTACCGCTGCGCGTAACTTGCGAGATTGGTGGGTGATGACGGGATCGAACCGCCGACCCTCTGCTTGTAAGGCAGATGCTCTCCCAGCTGAGCTAATCACCCTTCACTCTCGAAGTGGGGCGCATTCTACGGAGCGATTCGCCCCCTGGCAAGCCCCTCGATGAAAAAAATTTTCTGCCGTTCCAAGGAGTTAGCGACGGACCGGGGTTGGCCTGAGCCGCCAGCGGCGGAATAATGGGTCCTTTGTGCCCGGAGAGAACGACCCCATGTGGTTCCGCAATCTGCTCGTCTACCGCCTCACCCAGGATCTGCAACTGGATGCCGATTCCCTCGAGAAAGCCCTCGGCGAAAAACCCGCCCGCCCCTGCGCCAGCCAGGAGCTGACCACCTACGGCTTCACCGCGCCGTTCGGCAAAGGCCCGGACGCACCGCTGGTACACGTCAGCCAGGACTTCTTCCTGATCTCGGCACGCAAGGAAGAGCGCATCCTGCCGGGCAGCGTCGTGCGTGACGCACTGAAGGAAAAGGTCGACGAGATCGAAGCCCAGCAGATGCGCAAAGTCTACAAAAAGGAACGCGACCAGTTGAAGGACGAGATCGTCCAGACCCTGCTGCCGCGCGCTTTCATCCGCCGCTCCAGCACCTTCGCCGCGATCGCGCCGAGCCTCGGCCTGATCCTGGTCGACTCGGCCAGCGCGAAGAAGGCCGAAGACCTGCTCTCGACGCTGCGCGAAGCGCTCGGCTCCCTGCCGGTACGCCCGCTGAGCGTGAAGGTCGCGCCGACCGCGACCCTCACCGACTGGGTCAAGACCCAGGAAGCCGCCGGCGACTTCCACGTGCTCGACGAATGCGAGCTGCGCGACACCCACGAGGACGGCGGCGTGGTCCGTTGCAAGCGCCAGGACCTGACCAGCGAGGAAATCCAGCTGCATCTCACCGCCGGCAAGCTGGTCACCCAGTTGTCCCTGGCCTGGTCGGACAAGCTGTCCTTCGTCCTCGACGACAAGCTGGCGGTCAAGCGCCTGCGCTTCGAAGACCTGCTGCAGGAGCAGGCGGAAAAGGACGGCGGCGAAGACGCCCTCGGCCAGCTCGATGCCAGCTTCACCCTGATGATGCTGACCTTCGCCGAATTCCTTCCGGCGCTCTTCGAGGCCCTCGGCGGCGAAGAAATCCCCCAGGGCGTCTGACGCCCCGCTCTCCCGGCGGCGCCCGCCGCTGGGAGAGTCGCGCCCGGCATGGCAGACTGGCGGCCGTCCAATAACAAGGAAAGCCCATGCGTGCCCTGACCGCCCTGAGCCGTTTCGTCAGCGCCAGCTTCCCGTTCTGGGTCCTGCTGTTCGCCATCCTCGCCTTCTTCCGGCCGGCCTGGTTCCTCCCGCTCACCGTCGCCATCGCGCCGCTGCTCGGCCTGGTGATGTTCGGCATGGGCCTGACGCTCAAGGGCGAAGACTTCCGCGAGGTCGCCCGGCACCCCATACGGGTGCTGATCGGCGTGCTGGCCCAGTTCGTCATCATGCCCGGCCTGGCCTGGTTGCTCTGTCGCCTGTTGCAGTTGCCGGCGGAGATCGCGGTGGGCGTGATCCTGGTCGGCTGCTGCCCCGGCGGCACCGCTTCCAACGTGATGACCTGGCTGTCCCGTGGCGATGTCGCCCTGTCGGTGGCGATCACCTCGGTGACCACCCTGCTCGCCCCGCTGGTCACGCCGGCGCTGGTCTGGCTGCTGGCCTCGGCCTGGCTGCCGGTGTCGTTCGCGGCGATGTTCCTGTCGATCCTCCAGGTGGTGCTGGTGCCCATCGCCCTCGGCCTGCTGGCACAGCGCCTGCTCGGCGAGCGCACCCGACAGGTGGCGGAGGTGCTGCCGCTGGTCTCGGTATTCAGCATCGTGGTGATCATCGCCGCGGTGGTGGCCGCCAGCCAGGCGCGGATCGCCGAGTCCGGCCTGCTGATCATGGCCGTGGTGATGCTGCACAACGGCTTCGGCCTGTCGCTCGGCTATCTCACCGGCAAGCTGACCGGCATGCCGCTGGCACAGCGCAAGGCCCTGGCCATCGAAGTCGGCATGCAGAACTCGGGGCTCGGCGCGGCGCTGGCCAACGCCCATTTCTCGCCCCTGGCAGCGGTGCCCAGCGCGCTGTTCAGCGTCTGGCACAATCTCTCCGGTTCGCTGCTGGCCGCCCTGTTCCGGCGCATGGAAGATACGCCGCGTTGAACTGGGTCCCGGTCGGGAAGCCTTGTCCCGACCGATGAACCATGCAAAATACCGCACGCAGTGAGGACGACCTCACCACCCGCCTCCGGCCGGTGATCGAATGGGGACGGCCCCGCCACCCGTTGCCCTGGAGATCGCCATGTCCTGGATCATCCTGTTTTTCGCCGGCCTGTTCGAAGTGGGCTGGGCCGTTGGTCTGAAATACACCGAAGGCTTCAGCAAGCCGCTTCCCACGGTCCTCACGGCGCTCGCCATGCTGGTCAGCCTGGGCCTGCTCGGCCTGGCCATGAAGCACCTGCCGCTGGGCACCGCCTATGCCGTCTGGACCGGGGTCGGCGCGGTCGGCACGGTAATCGCCGGGATCGTCCTGTTCGGCGAATCTATGGCATTGCTGCGCCTGGCCAGCGTCGCGCTGATCGTCTGCGGACTGGTCGGCCTCAAGCTGAGCCATTAGACATCCATCGAATATGCTCCGAGGGGTATCGCTTTCCGCAGTTTTATCGCGTACTCTGCGACCACTGTGCTTGCTTGGGTCACAGTGAATCGTGACCTGGTGTGGTAGATCTCGGTCCGCTCATCGCCTCGGCTCCTCGTACTCTTTGCAACTCAGTACCTACCGGCTCGGATATTTCCGTCGCCGCAATCAACTTTGTTTCAGGAGTTACACCATGTCGAATCGTCAGAACGGCACCGTAAAATGGTTCAACGACGCCAAAGGCTTCGGCTTCATCACCCCGGAAAGCGGTAACGACCTGTTCGTTCACTTCCGTTCCATCCAGGGCACCGGCTTCAAGAGCCTGCAGGAAGGCCAGAAGGTTTCCTTCGTGGTCGTCAACGGCCAGAAAGGCCTGCAAGCCGACGAAGTACAAGTTATCTAACTTGTAGTTCGCCAAAAAAAGCCCCGGCATCGCCGGGGCTTTTTCGTTTCTGCGGATCGATCAACGAGCTTCGCCGCGCAAGCTCGTCACCCGCGCCTGCAGGTCGAGGCGCTCCACCGCCCCCGGCGCCACCGATTCGCCGGCCACCAGGCTTACCCGCGACCACAGGCGGCGGAAGAAGCCCTTGTTCGGGTCGCGGCTGAAGAAGCTGCCCCACAGGCCCTGCAGCGCCATGGGGATCACCGGAACCGGGGTTTCCTCGATGATCCGCTCGATCCCGGCGCGGAACTCATTCATCTCGCCGTCGGCGGTCAGCTTGCCCTCAGGGAAGATGCACACCAGCTCCCCGTCCCTCAGGTAGTCGGCGATGCGCTGGAAGGCGCGTTCGTAGATCCCTTCGTCCTCGTGGCGCGCCGCTATGGGCACCGCGCCGGCGGTGCGGAAGACGAAGTTGAGCACCGGCAGCGAGAAGATCCTGTAGTACATGACGAAGCGCACCGGCCGCCGGATCGAGCCGGCGATCAGCAGCGCGTCCACGTACGAGACGTGGTTGCACACCAGCACCGCCGCTCCCTCGTCCGGGATCGCCTCCAGGTTCACATGCCGGACCCGGTACATGGTGTGGCTGAGCAGCCAGACCAGGAAGCGCATGGTGAATTCCGGGACGATCTTGAAGATGTACACGTTCACCGCGACGTTCATCAGCGACAGGGCGAGAAACAGCTGCGGGATCGACAGCTTGGCGACGCTGAGGAAGAGGATCGAGACCAGCGCCGCGGCGACCATGAACAGGGCGTTGAGGATGTTGTTGGCGGCGATCACCCGGGCGCGCTTGTCTTCGTCGGTGCGCGCCTGGATCAGGGCGTACAGCGGTACGATGTAGAAGCCGCCGAAAATGCCGATGAACAGGATGTCGGCCAGCACCGCCCAGGTCTCATGGTGGCGCAGCACCGCCAGCCAGTCGTAGGGCGCCTCGCCTGGGGGAATGCCGCCGGCGTGCCACCAGAGGAGGATGCCGAAGACGGTCAGGCCGATCGAGCCGAACGGCACCAGGCCGATCTCCACCTTGCGACCGGAAAGCTTCTCGCACAGCATCGAGCCCAGCGCGATGCCCACCGAGAACACGGTGAGGATCAGGGTCACCACGCTTTCGTCGCCGTGCAGCCATTCCTTGGCGAAGGTCGGGATCTGCGTCAGGTAGACCGCGCCGAGGAACCAGAACCAGGAGTTGCCCACCAGCGAGCGCGAGACCGCCGGGCGCTGGCCGAGCCCCAGGCGGAGGATGCTCCAGGACTGGGCGAAGATGTTCCAGTCGAGCTTCAACCCCGGCAGCGCCGCCGCCGCTCGCGGAATGCCGCGGCTGGCCAGGTAGCCGCAGGCGGCCACCAGCACCACCGCGGTGGCCACCGCCGCCGCGTAATGCGCATGGGACATCAGCACGCCGGCGCCGATGGTGCCGGCCAGGATCGCCAGGAAGGTGCCCATCTCCACCAGCGCGTTGCCGCCGACCAGTTCGTCCTCGTGCAGGTGCTGGGGCAGGATCGAATACTTGACCGGGCCAAATAGCGCCGAGTGGGTGCCCATGGCGAACAGCGCGACGAACATCAGCGGCAGGCTGCCGAAGACGAAGCCGGCAGCGCCGACCAGCATGATGCCTACCTCGGCCAGCTTCAGCGCGCGCATCAGCGCGTCCTTATTGTACTTCTCGCCGAACTGTCCGCCCAGTGCCGAGAACAGGAAGAACGGCAGGATGAACAGCAGTGCGCAGAGGTTGACCAGCAGGCTGCGGTCGCCGCTGACGCTGAGGTGATAGAGGATGGCGAGGATCAGCGACTGCTTGAAGATGTTGTCGTTGAAGGCGCCGAGCAGCTGGGTGATGAAGAACGGCAGGAAACGCCGCTTGCCCAGCAGGGCGAATTGCGAATGTTGGGTCATCGTCCTTGTTACCTTGCGTGGCCGCCGAAAGGAAGCCCGTCATCGATTGGACTGCATGGACCGCGGATCAGGCCACAGCGTTCCGATGGAAATTCCGCGCCCATCATAGAACAGGCGTCCGCGTTACCGCAGGACGCCTGTCGTCGGACGATGCGCCAAGTCGCATCCGAATATTCAGAAACCGACGCTGGCCTGCATGAACAGCGTTCGCGGCTGACCCACGTAGATTCCCGAATTGTTGTCGCTGGAGCGGGTGAAATACTGCTTGTCGAACAGGTTCTTCACCCCGAGTCCGAGCTTCAGGTTCGACGCCTGTGGGCCGAAGTCGTAGCCGACGCGGGCATTCCAGGTCACGTAGCCGGGAATGTCGCCGTACTGGCCGTCGGCGCTGGGCTCGGTGATGTAGTTGTGGGTGAAGTTGCCCTGGCTGTCGGTGCTCAGCCCTGGCGCGCGCTGCATGGACTGGGCGAAGGCGTCGAGGTTGTAGGTCCAGCGGTCGACCTCGTAGCGCACCCCGGCGGTGGCCACCTGGCGCGAGTAGAGCGGCAGGTCGCGCCCCTTGAAGGAGGGAATGTCGCCTTCGTAGGTGGCGCGGGTATAGGTGAGGCTGCCGTAGACCGACAGGCCGTCCAGGCGCGGATCGAGAGCGGCGAAGTCATAGTGGCCGGAAGTCTCGATGCCCTGGTGCTTGGTGGCGCCGAGGTTGGTCCAGCCGACGTCGTTGCTGACGTACTGCAGCTCGTCGTCGAAGTCGATGTAGAACAGCGTGATCTCGCCGCCCCAGCTGCCGTTGTCGTAGCGCGTGCCCAGTTCGTAGGTCTTGGCCTTCTCCGGCTCCAGGCCGGCGGCGGTATCGTTGCCGCTGCCGCCCTGGCCGAGCTGGAAATACTGCAGGCTGCCGAACGATTCGGAGTAGTTGGCGAACAGCTTCCACTCGTCGCTCAAGTGATACATCAGGCTCAGCGCCGGCAGCGGTTCGTTGTAGTCCTTGCTGCGCTTCTTCTCCTGCACCGGCTTGCCGTTCAGGCCGAGCACCGGGCGGTCGCGCCAGTCGCTGTCGATCTTCTCGAAGCGGATGCCGGGGGTGATGGTCCAGTTGCCGACATCGATCTTGTCGTCGATGTAGAAGGCGCTGGCCTCGGTACCGCCGGTACGGTCCTGGTAGGTATGGCCGTCCGAGCCGGGACGCACGGTCGGCACATTGTCGACCAGTGCCAGTTGGCTGGCACGCTCGTTCATCGCTTCCTTCAGGTAGCGGTAGCCGATGCCGATCTCCTGGGTGGTCGGGCCGGCGAAGAAGATCCGCGAGACCCGCGGCTCCACCGCGAACACATGGTAGTCGCGCGGGTACGAG
Organism: Pseudomonas sp. P20; assembly: GCF_016463925.1. Taxonomy (NCBI): domain Bacteria; kingdom Pseudomonadati; phylum Pseudomonadota; class Gammaproteobacteria; order Pseudomonadales; family Pseudomonadaceae; genus Pseudomonas; species Pseudomonas sp. P20. The sequence continues at coordinate 80,140 of NZ_JAEMVM010000024.1, forward strand.
GTGATGGTCCTGAGGTTGCGCGCGGCGATGCTGCTGCCGCGGAAACTGTCGCTGTAGTAGGTGAGCACCTCGAACTGGGTGAGGTCGTCGACCTGGCGGGTGTACTTCAGCGAGAAGTCCTTGCGCCGACCACGGAAATTGTCCCAGTCGCGTACCGACTGGAAGGGATCGTCGTCGTACTGCGCCTGGGTCAGGCCGCCCGGCATATCGGCGTAGGCGTCGTAGTAGTGGAAGTTGGCCGCCAACTGGTCGCTGTCGGTGAGCTGCCAATGGGTCTTGAGCAGCACGTCGTCGATATCGTTGTCGTTGTTGCCGTCGCGGTAGTCGGCGCCCTTCACCCCGGAATACAGCAGCGCCACGCCCAGGCCGTTGTCGGCGGTCCCGCCGAGGAACGCCTGGTTGAGCTTCTTCCAGCCGCCGTGGCCGGCATGCTCGATGGTAGTGCCGATTTCGCCGGAGAACTTCTCCGGAATCGCCCGGGTCACGAAGTTGATCACCCCGCCGACGTTCTGCGGGCCGTAGCGCACCGAGCCGGCGCCGCGCACGACGTCGATGCTCTCCAGGTTGCCGATGGACAGCGGCATCATCGACAGCTGCGGCTGGCCGTAGGGCGCCACCGCCGCCGGCACGCCGTCGATCATCACCGTCGAGCGCGGCGACAGGCGTGAAGTCAGGCCACGCACCCCGACGTTCAGGGAGATGTCGCTGCCGCCGGTACCGTTGTTGTCCTGCACTTGCACGCCGGGCACCTTGCGCAGCACGTCGCGGACGTTCTGCGCACCGCTCTCGAGCATTTCCCGACGACGCACCACGCTGCGCGCACCGGGATGGTTCTGCACCACCGCCTGGTCGGCTTCGCCCAGCCAGTCGCCGACCACGGTGACCGTGCCCAGCTCCTTGGCTTCCTCTTCGGCCTGCGCCGCCTGCATGGACACACCCAGCGCGATGGCGACGGCCAGGCGCGACAACGAACTCACGGACGACATCGAGGCTCCCCCAGGGACGCAGGAAAAAGTGGGGCGCAAAATTACGGCAAATCGTAAAGAACGTAAATACAAATGATTTGCAAATGTGAGCTTGACTTATTCGTAGATCGTCAAGGATGAGCGCGCGCAGGCCGAGCGGTATTCACCCGGTGCCACGCCGTAGGCCTGCTTGAACTGGCGACCGAGGTGGCTCTGGTCGGCGAAGCCCAGCTCCAGGGCCACCTCCAGCGGCGCCCGGCCGCTCTTGAGCAGTGCCCTGGCCTGCTCCAGGCGGCGCTGCCTGAGCCAGGCGTGGGGCGGCATGCCGGTGGCGCGACGGAAGACCCGGGCAAAATGGAACGGGGACAGATTGACCGCCGCCGCCAGTTCCTCCAGCGAAGGCGGATCGAGCAACCGCGCCGCCAGCAGTTCGCGGGCACGGGCCACCGCCAACGGCTCCTGCCCGGCCTTCGGCGCTTCTGGCAGGCGGGCGTGGCGACGGAACAGGGCGAGCACCGTCTCGCGCCAGCGGGTCTGGGTTTCCAGGCTGCCGGCATGCTCGGCCAGCAGGCGGTGCAAGTGGACGAAGGCGCGTGCCAGGGGCTGGTCGTGGATCACGCTGTCGGCGAAGCGCGGCACACCGCCATGATGGATTTCCAGCTCGTCGAGAATCCCGTCGATCTGTTCCATTTCCGGGTAGTAGCCGCGATAGAGCCAACCGGCATCATGGGCCTTGGAGCCGGTGTGCACTTCGTCGGGGTTGATCAGCACCATGCTGCCCAGCGGGGCCAGGTGCTCGCCGCCACGATGGCGGAAGCGCTGCGCGCCCTGCTCGATGATGACCAGGGCGAAGCTGCTGTGCACGTGCGGCGCGAAGCGCTGCTCCACATAGCGCGCGTGCAGCAGTTCGACGCCGCCCAGTTCGGCGGCGCGCCAGAAATGCGTGTGTTCTCCGCTCGTCTCGTCCGGCACTGCCGTCTCCTCGTTCGCCCGTCCGGACGGGCCGCCCAGCATACCGCAGGAGCGACGGAACCGGCTTCAGCCGGTGAAGCTGGCTTCCAGCGCCGCCTTGACCTGCGGCCATTCGTGGTCGGTGATGCTGTAGACGAAGGTGTCGTCTAGCCGCCCGCCGGCCAGCCGCCGGTGGTTGCGCAGCACGCCCTCGCGCTGCGCGCCGAGCTTGTCGATGGCGCCCTGGGCGCGCAGGTTGCTCGCCGCCGTGCTGAGCTGCACGCGGACCATGCGCAGGTTGTCGAAGGCATGCTTGAGCATCAGGTACTTGATCATGCGGTTCAGGCCGCTGCCGTGCTGGGCCTGGTCGAGCCAGGTCCAGCCGATCTCGCAGGCCGGCAAGGCGGGAAGGAACTCGGCGAAGCGCGTGGTCCCGACCAGTTGCACGCCGAGGCGGACGGCGAGCGGCAACGCCCTGCCCTCGCGCTGCTCGGCGAGGCTCTGGCGGTACCAGTCCGGCCGCGTCGGTCCGTCCATGTACTGCAGCGCCTCGCGGTTGGCTTCGGCGAGGCTCACCAGCTCGGGAATGTCCGCTTCCACCAACGGCTCGAGACGCAAGGCTCCGCGCTGCAGGGTGATCGGTAGCGGCTTGAACATGGGCGCCCTCCTCGACATCGACGCAAAACTCCGCTCCCATCAGAGCGTAGCGGCCGCGTTTAGTGCCGCAGCCGAAACCGGCTACGATGAACGGACAGCCGGCCGCCGGGGCCGTCCGCGCTCACGCAGCCCGGCACGCTACCAACTCCGCGCGTCCGGCTCAAGCATGCGTGCGACCTTGGTCGCAGGCGGCCTGACGCGCGGGCCGACAAGTGCGAAACTGGCGCGAAAGCAAGACCCCCGCCTCACGCCAGCTTCACGCGGGGACATCATCGGAGTTCGCATGTCGCTGTCCATCGGGCTGATCGCCGTGGTCGCCCTGGTCTACATGGCCATCCTGTTCGCCATCGCCTTCTATGGCGACCGTCGCCGCACCCCGCTCTCACCCCGCCTGCGCGCCTGGGTCTACAGCCTCTCCCTGGCAGTGTACTGCACCAGCTGGACCTTCTTCGGCGCGGTCGGCCAGGCCACCGACCAGCTCTGGTCGTTCCTGCCGATCTACCTCGGACCGGTGTTGCTGATGCTGTTCGCGCCCTGGGTGCTGCAGAAGATGATCATGATCAGCAAGCAGGAGAACATCACCTCCATCGCCGACTTCATCGCCGCCCGCTACGGCAAGTCGCAGGCACTGGCGGTGGTGGTGGCGCTGATCTGCATGGTCGGCGTGCTGCCCTACATCGCCCTGCAACTGAAAGGTATCGTCCTCGGGGTGAACCTGCTGATCGGCTCCGGCGCCGACTCCACCGGTACCCGCGCCCAGGACACGGCGCTGATCGTGTCGCTGGTGCTGGCGCTGTTCACCATCGTCTTCGGTACCCGCAGCCTGGATGTCACCGAACACCACCGCGGCATGGTCCTGGCCATCGCCTTCGAGTCGCTGGTCAAGCTCACCGCCTTCCTCGCCGTGGGCATCTTCGTCACCTTCGGCCTCTACGACGGCTTCGCCGATCTCTTCTCCCAGGCCCGCGCCGCGCCGCAGTTGGCCGACTACTGGGAAGAGACCGTGCACTGGCCGGCGATGCTGCTGCAGACCGGCGTGGCGATGACCGCGATCATGTGCCTGCCGCGGCAATTCCACGTCACCGTGGTGGAGAACATCGAGCCGCGCGACCTCAACCTGGCGCGCTGGGTGTTCCCCATCTACCTGGTGCTGGCCGCGTTGTTCGTGGTGCCGATCGCCCTCGCCGGCCAATTGCACCTGCCCGCCGGGGTAATGCCGGACTCCTTCGTCATCAGCCTGCCGCTGGCCGAGGCGCACCCGGCGCTGGCCCTGCTGGCATTCATTGGCGGCGCCTCGGCCGCCACCGGAATGGTCATCGTCGCCAGCGTCGCGCTGTCGACCATGGTCTCCAACGACATGCTCCTGCCGTGGCTGCTGCGACGCCGGGAAAAGGACACCGAACGGCCCTTCGAGGCCTTCCGTCACTGGCTGCTGACCGTACGCCGGGTGAGCATCGCGGTGATCCTGCTGCTCGCCTACGTGGCCTACCGCCTGCTCGGCTCCAGCGCCAGCCTGGCGACCATCGGCCAGATCGCCTTCGCCGCCATCGCCCAGCTCGGCCCGGCGATGATCGGCGCGCTGTACTGGAAACAGGCCAACCGCCGCGGGGTCTTCGCCGGCCTCGCCGCCGGCTCGCTGCTGTGGGCCTATACGCTGGTCCTGCCGGTGGTGGCCAAGGGCCTCGGCTGGCCGCTGGAGCGCATCCCCGGCCTGACCTGGCTGGCAAGCAATCCCTTCGGCCTGCCGATCGAGCCGCTGACCCAGGGCGTGCTGATCTCGCTGGTCGGCAACTTCGCCCTGTTCGGCCTGGTCTCGGTGCTCTCGCGCACCCGCGTGTCCGAGCACTGGCAGGCCAGCCGCTTCATCGGCCAGGAGATCTCCCAGCGGCAGAACTCGCGCTTCATGCTCGCGGTGCAGGTGGAAGACCTGCTGATGCTCGCCGCGCGTTTCGTCGGCGAGGAACGCGCGCGGCAAAGCTTCATCCGCTTCGCCTACCGCCAGGGCAAGGGCTTCACCCCGAACCAGACCGCCAACAACGAGTGGATCGCGCACACCGAGCGCCTGCTCGCCGGGGTCCTCGGCGCGTCCTCGGCGCGGGCGGTGGTGAAGGCCGCCATCGAAGGGCGCGAGATGCAGGTGGAGGACGTGGTGCGGATCGCCGACGAAGCCTCCGAGGTGCTGCAATTCAACCGCGCCCTGCTGCAGGGCGCGATCGAGAACATCACCCAGGGCATCAGCGTGGTCGACCAGTCGCTGCGCCTGGTGGCCTGGAACCACCGCTACCTGGAGCTGTTCGAGTACCCGGACGGGCTGATCTACGTCGGCCGGCCGATCGCCGACATCATCCGCTACAACGCTGATCGCGGCCTGTGCGGGCCCGGCGATCCGGACATGCACGTGGCCAAGCGCCTGTACTGGATGCGCCAGGGCACTCCGCACACCTCCGAGCGGCTGTTCCCCAACGGCCGGGTCATCGAGCTAATCGGCAACCCGATGCCCGGCGGCGGCTTCGTCATGAGCTTCACCGATATCACCGCCTACCGCGAGGCCGAACAGGGCCTCAAGGGCGCCAACGAGTCGCTGGAACAGCGGGTCCAGGAGCGTACCCAGGAACTCTCGCAGTTGAACCAGGAACTCAGCGAGGCGAAGAGCAACGCCGAGGCCGCCAACCAGTCGAAGACCCGCTTCCTCGCCGCCGTCAGCCACGACCTGATGCAGCCGCTGAACGCCGCGCGGCTGTTCTCCGCCGCCCTCGCCCACCAGGACGCGCTGCCCGGCGAGGTCCGCGACCTGGTGCAGCACCTCGACTCGTCGCTGCGTTCCGCCGAGGACCTGATCACCGACCTGCTGGACATCTCGCGCCTGGAAAGCGGCCGGGTCAGCGCCGAACGCAACCCGTTCCCGCTGAACAACCTCTACGATGCCCTCGGCGTCGAGTTCAAGGCGCTGGCCCAGGAACAGGGCCTGCATTTCCGCCTGCGCGGCAGCCAACTGCGGGTGGACAGCGACATCAAGCTGCTGCGGCGCATCCTGCAGAACTTCCTGACCAACGCTTTCCGCTACGCCAAGGGCCACGTGCTGCTCGGCGTGCGCCGCGAGGACGGCTACCTGCGCCTGGAGGTCTGGGACCAGGGGCCGGGCATCCCACCGGACAAGCAGAAAGTCATCTTCGAAGAGTTCAAGCGCCTGGACAGCCACCAGACCCGCGCGGAGAAAGGCCTCGGTCTCGGCCTGGCGATCGCCGACCGGCTCTGCAAGGTCCTCGGCCATCCGCTGGAAGTACGTTCCTGGCCGGGCAAGGGCAGCGTCTTCAGCGTCCGCGTACCGCTGGCACGGCAGGCGCCGCCGGCCCTGGCCAACGGCCACAAGGCCGAACCGGCGCAGGCGCTGAACGGCGCCCAGGTGCTCTGCGTGGACAACGAGGACAGCATCCTCGCCGGCATGAACAGCCTGCTCAGCCGCTGGGGCTGCCAGGTCTGGACCGCGCGCAGCCGCGAGGAATGCGCCACGCTGCTGGACAGCGAGATGCGCCCGCAACTGGCGTTGATCGACTATCACCTCGACGACGGCGAGACCGGTACGCAATTGATGGCCTGGCTGCGCACGCGCCTGGGCGAGCCGGTGCCGGGCGTGGTGATCAGCGCCGACGCGCGGCCGGAACTGGTGGCGGAGATCCACGCCGCCGGCCTCGACTACCTGTCCAAGCCGGTCAAGCCGGCCGCGTTGCGGGCCCTGCTCAGCCGCCATCTGAGCCTGCGCTGAGCGGGCCTCAGTGACGGCGGATCAGCAGCGCACGGATCTGCTGCGCGGTCTCGCCGTCGACTTCCGCGAGCATCCGCACCTTGCCGGCTACCAGCGCCGCCAGCGGCGCTCCGTCTCGATAGAGCAGGCGGTTGCCGGTCACCGCCGGCACCCGTTCGCCGGGTAGCAGGCCGCCGACCAGGTTCAACGGATCGACTGCCGACACCACCAGCATCGCCCCATCCGGCGGTCGCTTGCGCACCTCGCGCAACAGGCCGACCGCTTCCGCCAAGGCGAACTGCTCGCCGGCCAGGCCGGCGATGAAGCGCCCGCCGCGAATCTCGCCGCGCGCTTCCAGGCGATGGTAGACGCGCAGCAACTCGCGCCACGGCGGCAGCCAGTCGGCCTCGCGCTCCAGCAGGCGCCAGGCGACCACCCCATAGCGTCGCAGCAAGGTCCGGGCGACATGTTCGAGAACCTCCGCCGGCAAACGCTGCCCCGCCTCTTCCGCCTTCGCCCGGCGCAGCGGCGCCCAGCGCCCGGCGTCCTGCATGCCGCCCGGCAGGCCGCGCGAGCGGCGCTCCTGGCGGCTGCGCTTGTCCGCCGGCATCAGCAGGGTGCGCAGCCCGGCGAAGCTGTCGGCGTTGACCCGGCCGACCGAGACCAGCTCGCCGAGGGCGTTCTCCAGCTCGCTGCGCAGCAGGTGGGCGTCCTGGCTCAGTTCGTCGAAGAACGATGCACCCTGCTCGCGCAGCACCTCCAGTACCCTGGCCGCGCGCGGCGACAGTTCCGGCTCCGGCGCGTCGCGCTGCAGGACGCTCCAGAGCCCCAGCTCGCGGCGCGGCAGGAGCACGATCGGCGCGCTGCGCAGCGGACCGCCGGCGGCCTTGCTGCGTCCGGCCAGGCGCGCCCAGACGATGCGTCCGGAACGGCACAGCTGGTCCAGCCAATGGCTGGCGTAGTCGGCCACCCGCGCTGCCAGCAGTTCGCTTTCCCAGGCGGCCGCCGCGGCCTGGAAACCTTCCAGTTGCTCGACCACCGTAGCCAGGGACTCCGCTCCCCGGCCACGAGTGCCCGGCGCCAGGCGCTGCCAGTCGAACAGGAAACGCATGAAATCGGCGCGCTCCACCGGCTCGATTTCCCGGCGCAGGCGCTTCACCGTATAGCGATGGATGCGCGCCAGCAGATGGCGTTCGCACCACTCCTCTTCCGTCGCGCCAGGACTGAAGCGGCCACGCAGCACATAGCCTTCGCGCTCCAGGGCTGCCAAGGCGTACTGCTGGTCGGCCAGGCCGATGCCCAGGTCGGCCGCCAACTGCCCGGCCGTGCGTGGCCCGAAGCCACCCAGGCGGGCGCGGGTCAGCTCCACGGTCGCCGCTTCCGCCGAGTCCGGCGGCGGATAGCCGCGAGGCGCCTGGAAAGCGTCGGGCACCTTCGCCGCGGGATGCACCAGGCGCATCGCCGGCAGGCGCTCCGCCGCCAGCCAGAGAGTGCTGCCTGCGCAGTCCAGGCGTCCGGCGCGGCGTTGCTCCGACAGTTGCGCAAGCCATTCCCCCCAGCCCGGATTGGCCTCGGCCTCGCCCGAGGTGAGGAAACCCAGGCTGTTCAGCGCCTCATGCATCTCGTCGGCGTTGCGCGCTTCCGGCCAGGCCTCGCCACGCACCGCCTCGATCGCCTCAAGGTCCAGGGCGCCGAGGTCGTCGGCGGACTCGGGATCGCTCCAGCGGCGATTCTGTACCGCCTGGGTACGCCGCTCCTCCAGCGGCGCATCGTCGAGATAGGCGTAGGGACGCGCGGTGAGTATCTCCGCCGCCAACGCCGAAGGCGCCGGCAGGTCGCGCGCCAGCAAGTCCACCGCGCCGCTCTCCATGTCGCGCAGCAGGGCCAGCCAGCCCTCGCAATCCATCGCCTCGTGCAGGCAGTCGTCAAGGGTCTGCGCCACCAGCGGGTGATCGGGCACCTCGCGCTCGCCGACGATATTCTCCAGGCACGCCACCTGGTCGGGGAACACGCTGGCCAGCAGATCCTCGCTCTTCATCCGCAGCAGTTGCGGCGGCACCTTGCGACCGCCGGCATAGCGCGGCAAACCGAGCGAGGTGGTCAGGTTCCAGCGCCAGCGCACGCCGAACAGCGGCGCGTCGAGCACGGCCTGTACCAACAGGTGCTCGGCGCTCGCCGAATGCAGGTAGCGCCAGACCTCGTCGAGGGGAAAGCTGTGGCTGGTGGACAGCGAGAGGATGATCGCGTCCTCGGTGGCCGCCGCCTGCAGCTCGAAGTTGAAGCTGCGGCAGAAACGCTTGCGCAGCGCCAGGCCCCAGGCGCGGTTGAGGCGGCTGCCGTGGGGACTGTGGATAATCAGTTGCATGCCGCCGGATTCGTCGAAGAAGCGTTCCATCACCAGCCGCCGGCTCCCGGGCAGGCCACCCAGGGCCTGGCGGGCGCGGGCCAGGTACTCGACGATCTGCCGCGCGGCGCCATCGTCCAGCCCGAGGGTGGCGCCGAGCCAGGCGATGGCTGGCTCCAGCCGCTGCCCTTCCGGCAATGCCTGGCCTTCGCCGAGCAGCTCGTCGAGGGTGTCGCGCAGGCGCGCCACGCTGGCCGACAGCTCGTCGCTGCGCCCCGGCGCCTCACCCAGCCAGAACGGAATGTTCGGCGGCTGGCCCTGGGCGTCCTCGACCCGTACCCGTCCCGGCTCGATGCGGATGATCCGGTACGAGGTGTTGCCCAGTTGGAACACGTCGCCGGCCAGGCTCTCCACCGCGAAGTCCTCGTTGACCGTTCCCACCAGCAGGCCCTGCGGCTCCAGCAGCACGCTGTAGTCGCCGGTATCGGGAATGGTCCCGCCCGAGGTCAGCGCGGTCAGCCGCGCGCCACGGCGGCCACGGAGCAGGCCGTTGAGCGCATCGCGATGGAGATAGGCGCCGCGCACGCCGAGGCGTGAGTGGTAGCCCTCGGCAAGCATCCGCAGGACTTCGTCGAAGCGCTCGCGCTCCAGCCCGGCGTAGGGTTCGGCGCGGATCACCAGCCGATAGAGGTCGTCCTCGCGCCACTCCTGGCAGGCCACTTCGGCGACGATCTGCTGCGCCAGCACGTCCAGCGGCTGGCGTGGCAGCACCAGGCTGTCCAGCTCGCCACGGCGCACGCTGTCGAGCAGCGCCGCGCATTCCACCAGGTCGTCGCGGGAGGTCGGGAACAACCGGCCCTTGGGGGTGCCGCCGACACTGTGCCCGGAACGCCCGACCCGTTGCAGGAAGGCGGCGATGGAGCGCGGCGACGACAACTGGCAGACCAACTCGACGTCGCCGATATCGATGCCCAGCTCCAGCGAGGCGGTCGCCACCAGTACCTTCAATTGCCCGGCCTTGAGGCGCTGCTCGGCATCCAGGCGCAGCTCCTTGGCCAGGCTGCCGTGGTGGGCCGCCACCTGGCGGCTGCCGAGGCGTTCGGCGAGGAAGCGGGTGACCCGCTCGGCCATGCGCCGGGTGTTGACGAACACCAGGGTGGTGCGGTGCTCGCCGGCCAGGTGCGCCAGGCGGTCGTAGACCAGCTCCCAGGTGTCGTTGGACATCACCGCTTCCAGCGCCACCGGCGGTACCTCGATGCCCAGGTCGCGGGGGCGCGTATAGCCGATGTCGACGATCCGGCAGGCCGGATCGCGCGGATTGCCGCTGGCGCCGACGAGGAAGCGCGCGACCTTCTCGATCGGTTTCTGCGTGGCGGACAGCCCGATCCGCAGCAGCGGTCGCGGACACAGCGCCTGCAGGCGCTCCAGCGACAGCGCCAGGTGGCTGCCGCGCTTGCTGCCGGCCAGGGCATGGATCTCGTCGACGATCACGCTGCGCACCCCGGCAAGCATCTGCCGGCCCGACTCCGAGCCGAGCAGGATGTACAGCGATTCGGGCGTGGTGACCAGGATGTGCGGCGGGCGCTTGCGCATCGCTCCGCGCTCGACCTGCGGCGTATCGCCGGTGCGCACCGCGCTACGGATATCGACGTCGGGCAGGCCGAGACGCGCCAGTTCCTCGCGGATGCCAGCCAGCGGTTGCTCCAGGTTGATGCGGATGTCGTTGGACAGCGCTTTCAGCGGCGAGACATAGACCACCTGGGTGGCATCCGCCAACTCGCCGCCGGCGGCCAGCCCCTCCACCACCAAGGCATCGATGGCGGCGAGGAAGGCGGTCAGGGTCTTGCCCGAACCGGTGGGCGCGGCGACCAGGGTCGAAAGCCCCTCGCGGATCGCCGGCCAGGCCTCCACCTGGGCCGGCGTGGGCGCGGCGAAGTGGCGTTCGAACCACTGGCGGACGGCGGGATGGAACTCCGCCAGGGGCCGCGGAGCCGGCTCGGCGCGGCGGGCGGAAGAGGATGAAATAGGCATCATGCTCCGCACTATGGTGGCGCCGCGGGCGACTCACAAGCCCCGCCGATCGCCCGTCGGGCGCAGTTTCAGAGCCCGGCGACGAAACGGTCGAAGCGCTCGGCGTGCAGCGCTTCGCTGCCGTTCTCCTCGAGCAGCCGGCGAGCCTCGGCGGCCTTCGGCGTCTCGCCGCCGATCAGGCCGAGCAGGCGCTCGCCGCGCGGCGTGAGGACGAAGTTCTCGCCATTGCCGCCCTGCTCTTCCGGACGCGGCTCGATGAAGCCGCCCTCCAGCAGGATCGCCTCGTAGTCGGCGGCCTTCTGCTTCAACGCATCCATGTCGCCGACCCGCTGCCCGGCCTGGGAGCGTTCCTCGGCCAGGCGTTCGGCATGGGCGCGCGGGGCGAAGTTCTCATGGGCGGACTGCCGGACCTCCAGCAGCAACCGTTCGACCAGATCCCAATCGTGAGTCATGGCATACCTCCTGCGTCATAAGCGACGAGGGTCCTTCGCACCCTCTCTATGCGTGCGACCCGCAACCCGCCGCGAGGGTTCGAATCGGTCGCCGTCCGGCGTTGCGGCTGAACTTTGTCGGCTCGACCGGGCTCCACCGCTCAGGACCACCCCACAGGAGTACGCCATGAAACCGCTTTTCGCCCTCGCCAGCGCCTGCGCCCTGCTGGTCGCCACGCCGGTCTTCGCCTGTTCCGAAGCGGAGGCGGAAAAGATGGGCAAGGAAGTCGCCACCAAGGTCGCCTCGATCACCCAGAAGAACCCGCAACGGGCCAGGGAACTCAACGAGCAGTTGCGCCAGCGCCAGGAAGCCCGCTCGGAACAGAACCGGCCGAGCGATTGCGATGCCTACGCGCAGATGCTCAAGGAACTGGATCAGGAAAAAGGTGACGTACAGCGCAACACTTCGCAGTGATCCGCCGGTTCGGGGTGCGGCGGCCCGGGACGGCGGGGTCCGACGCCCGTGACGGGCGCGCCGCCCACCCCGCCTGAGTCACTGCGACAGGCGCGGGCCGAACAGCACGACGCTGGCACCGACCACGCACAAGGCCACGCCCAGCCAGTCGCTCCATAGCGGCCGCGAGCGCTCGACGAAAGCCAGCCAGAACAGCGACGCGGCGACGTAGATGCCGCCATAGGCGGCATAGGCGCGGCCGGCGTAGCTGGCCTCCACGCGGGTCAGCAGCAAGGCGAACAGGGTCAGGCTGAGCAGGCCGGGCAGCACCCACAGGGCGCTCTTGCCCAGCCGCAGCCAGAGATAGAAGGCGTAGCAGCCGGCGATCTCGCAGAACGCCGCGAGGACGAACCAGAGGTAGTTGATCACCGCCGCCCGCCCTCCCGCTCCCAGGCGCAGCGGACCTGCAGGTCGCTCTCCTGGGGGGTATGGAAGCCACGCTCGGACTCCCAGCGAAAGGTATGGCTGCCGTTCACTTCGGTCTCCAGGTGGACCACCGCGCTGGCCCAGTAGAGGCGCCTGAGCAACGCCTCGAACTGCTCGACCCACAGGCTCCACTCGTATTCGATGGCCTGGTAGCTGGCACCGAAGTGGATGATCTGGGTCTGGTAGAGCCCGGCCCCGGACTGCTCGCAGCGGCTGAACATCTCGCGGCCGAGGAACGGCCAGGCCTCGCCGCCCGGCAGGCTGTCCAGCACGCGGCGGTTGGCGGCACGGCGCATGCGCCGTTCCATCGAATCGCCCGGCCAGTCGCGGATGCAGCCATAGACGATGGATTCAGACTCCACAGGGGTACTCCAGAACAGAACGGACTCGCAGAGGCAGCCTTCTAGCACAGGGCGCGAGGCCGGAAAAGCAAAAAGCCTCGCAAATGAGCGAGGCTTCTTGTGGGGTCCAACGTACTTCGGCAGGCAGGCCGGTGACTCAAGCTACTCGATCGCACCGCCTTGGGCAAGCACTATCTGCGCCGCACCGCAATGGTGCAAAGCCGCGCCCCTGCTGGCCTGCAGCCATTTCCCCTCAGGCCTGGCGCTGACGCTTGGCCTGCATCTTGCCGGCCATCGCGGTCATCTCGTCATAGATCGCCTGGGGGTTCTGCTGCTTGATCCTCCAGGCCATCCGCGCCTGCTCGTGGGGCAGGATCAGGAAACTGCCCTTGGCCACTTCGGCGTGGATGTAGTCGGCGATGTCGGCGGCGCTGATCGGCGAACTCTCCAGCAACTTGCCGACCTGGTGCTTCATCTCGGGGCTCGGGCCGCGGAAAGAGTCCAGCAGGTTGGTCTGGAAGAACGAAGGACAGACCACATGGACGCCGACCTCGACCAGCGCCAGCTCTACCAGCAGGCTTTCCGAAAGCGCCACCACCCCGGCCTTGGCCACGTTGTAGTTGCTCATCGCCGGGCCCTGCATCAACGCCGCCATCGAGGCGATGTTGACGATCTTGCCCTTGCTTCGCTCCAGCAACGGCAGGAAGGCCTTGCAGCCCTTGACCACGCCCATCAGGTTGATCGCGATCTGCCAGTCCCAGTCCTCCAGGGACAACTCGCCGAAGAAGCCGCCGGAGGCCACCCCGGCGTTGTTGACGATGACGTCGATGCCGCCGAACTTCTCCTCGCAGCTCTGCGCCAGCGCGGTCAGTTGACTGTAGTCGCGTACGTCGCAACGCTGGGTAAAGCCATCGCCACCCGCCTCGCGCACCAGTTTCAGGCTTTCCGCCAGGCCGGCCTCGTTGACGTCGGCCAGCGCCAGGCGCCAGCCGTCACGCGCCCAGCGCAGGGCGATTTCGCGCCCCAGCCCGGAGCCGGCACCGGTGATCATCATGCGGTTTTGCATAGGGGGTCCTGCCTTCCTGTTCGTGTGATGAAGGCCAGTGTAACCAAGGGTTTCAGCGCCCTCCGGCTAAATCAGGAAGCTGAATGCCTCGGGCAAACCCGGACATGCCGGGCCGCGCGAGGGGCTCAGGCGAGCAGCAGGACGCAGAGCTTGCCCAGGACCAGGGCGATGCCGCAGGAAACCAGCAGGTAGGAGGCGCCATCGAGACGCCGGCGGTACAACTGGGCGAAGGAACCCACGTGATGCTGCAGGACGAACATTCCCAGTGCCACCAGGATCGCCGGGATCAGGAAGACGAATTGCCAGAAGTGTTCGACCGCCAGCGTCGCTTCGCCGTCGTCCGCGAGCAGCAGGGCGCCCCCCAGCAACTGGCCCAGCAACAGCAGCCCCCCGACGCCAATACAGGCACGTCCCCAGCCGATCATCAGTCCCTCCCAGAGCGTTTCCGAGGGACCAGCATAGCCAGATGCCGCCATGCGATCTGTGCCCTGGGTCAAGCTGGGCGGCCCGCCCGGACATCCACCAGGCAATTTCATGACGCGGGTAACATCCTGCGGAAACGAGCCCCGCCCGCCGGACGGGGCCCGAGCGCCTCAGAACACGTACTGCAGGCGCATCACCAGGCCATCGCCGCTATCGTCGCCGTTGGCATTGCTGATCTTGTCGGTCTTCGCCTTGACGTAGTTGGCGGAAACCTTCACCGCCTCGTTGGCGTACCAGTTGACGCCCAGGGTATGGGTCTTGCCCTTGGCGTCGCCGACCTCGCGGGTGGCGCTGTCGACGACGATGTTGTCATCCTCGACCTTGATCGAGTCGTAGCGGTAGAACAGCTCCCAGGCGCCGATTTCCTTGTTCTCCGGCTTGATGGTGTCGAACTTGGCGCCGTCCAGCTTGTAGAGGCGCGGCTCGCCGGTGAGGGTGTAGGCCAGTTGCGCGTAATAGCCGGAGGCCTTGAGATCCTCGCGGTCGCGCTCGGCCTTGACCGTGCGCCGCAGGTACTCGGCCTGGGCCGAGAAGGCACCCAGCGCCCAGGCGCCTTCCAGGCCCCAGACCGAGTCGTCCTTCCACAGCCCCTCGACTGCCGAACTGCCGCCGAACAGACCGCGGTTGCCATTGCTGCCGGCATCGTTGCCGCCATTGGTGGAGACGCCGCGCATGCCCATGCGCGGGCGGATCCGGGTATCCACCGCGCTGTCCTCCAGGTCGCGATAGGCGTATTGCAGGCCCAGGTGCACCACGTTGCCCGGCTCGTGCAGCGGCGCGAACACGCCGCGCAGGTTGTAGCGCTTGACGCTGTCGCCGTCGGTATCGTTGTTGTTCTCGCTGAACACGCTGCCCGAGAGGAAAGCCATGCCGCCCACCACCGAGCTGGCTTGGATACCGGTACCGACGTTGTCGTTGACCCAGTCGGCGATGTCGTAGGTGAGGTTGCGCTCCAGCGCGGTGACCCATTTGGAGCTGGTGGCCTTTTCCAGGCCGAAGTCGGTGTAGAAGCGGCCGAACTTCAGGTTGACCGGGTTGAAGCCGGTATAGGTGACCGAAGCTTCGTCAAAGTAGCCGGCGCTGTCGTTGCCGACGTTGCGCGACAGGTCGTAGTTGATCTGGTACTTCCAGTCCCGGTAGGCGGTGCCGCCGAACTCCAGGTAGGCGCGGCGGAAGTAGGCGGCATCGGCGGTATTGCCGTTGTTCGTGTAGTAGCCGTCGAAGCGGCCGTAGTCGGCCTGCAGGCGGCCGCCGAGCTTGAAGCTGAATTCCTTGTCGGTGGTGGCGACTTCGAGGCCGCCCTTGGTCTTGATCACGATGTCGGCACCGTCGGTGGTCACGGTCCCGGCCAGGCTCTGCGCGGAAATCGCCAGGCCCAGCAAACTCCAGGCAACACTGCTCCCCACCCCTTTGCACGAGTGTCTGCGAATCATCAGGTAAGTCCCCTGTTCGGATTTCGAATGGTCTTGAGCAGCGCGGAAACGGCCGGTTCTATCGCCGGCCGGCGCTGCTGGAGGGGGATCATCTGGATGGGTTGTGACAGCGAGACTGCAAAGCGCGAAAGCTTTTGTGACAGGCAGCCGGATAGCGCCTGGATGAGGCCGTCGGATAAGGGCGCAAGCCTAGAGGCATCAGGTCCGGGCGACAGATGTAACAGTTTGTTTCATATATTGCGGCAACCTTGCGAAGATTGCATGACTGCAATGAAAACCAAGAGTTTCTGCCGATAACCGTCTGGCTTTCGGATATTCCTGCCAGTACCTGCGGGTAGACCTGTAACGAAAGAAAGACCCGGTTGCAGGCTGCCAACATCGCCACAACCGGGTAAGGAAGCGATTAAAAAGACCTCGCCGGAGCGAGGCCGAAAACAGGAGCAGATCGTTGTCGCTTCTTAGAACACGTACTGCAAACGGGTCACGAAGCCGTCGCCGTCATCGTCGCCATTGTTGTTGGTGATCTTGTCGGTCTTCGCCTTGACGTAGGCCGCGCTGATCTTCACCGCATCGTTGACGTACCAGTTCACGCCCAGGTTGTGGGCCTTGGCCTTGGTGTCGCCGACTTCGCGAGTGGCGGTATCGGCGACCACGTTGTCGTCTTCCACCTTGATGTTGTCGTAGCGGTAGAACACTTCCCAGGCGCCGATTTCCTTGTTTTCCGGCTTGACGGAGTCGAACTTGGCACCTTCCAGCTTGTACTGGCGGGACTCGCCGGTCAGGGTGTAGGCCAGTTGCGCGTAGTAACCCTTGGCCTTGATGTCCTTGTAGGCGTTGTCATCGGCCTTCAGCTTGCGTGCCAGGTATTCGGCCTGGGCCGAGAACGGGCCCATCGCCCAGGCGCCTTCCAGGCCCCAGACGCTATCGTCCTTGTAGGAACCGGCCGGCGAGTTGGAGACACCGCCGAAGGTCGCGCGGTTGCCGTTGTCACCGGCGTCGTTGCCGCCGCTGGTGGCGATGCCGCGCATGCCCAGGCGCGGACGGATGCGCGAGTCGAAGGCGGTGTCGTCGAGGTCGCGGTAGGCATAGTTCACGCCGACATGGAGAACATTGCCGGCTTCGTGCATCGGCGCGAACACGCCGCGGAAGTTGAACTGCTTGACGCTGTCGCCGTCGCTGTCGTCGGCGTCCTTGGCGGATACGCCGGCGGACAGGTAGGCCATGTCGGCGAAGGTCGAGTTGACCTGGGCGCCCATGCCGTCCTGGTGGGTGTTGATCCAGTCGGCCAGTTCGTAGGCGGCGTTACGCTCGGGAGCGGTCACCCACTTGGAGCTGGTGGCCTTTTCCAGGCCGAAGTCGGGGTCGAAGCGACCGAACTTCAGGTTGACCGGGTTGAAGCCGGTGTAGGTGACCGAAGCTTCGTCGAAATAGCCGTTGTCGGAGCTGCCGGTGTTGTGCGACAGGTCGAAGTTGATCTGGTATTTCCAGTCCTTGTATGCGGTGCCGCCGAGTTCGATGAAGGCGCGGCGGAAGTAGGCGGCGTCGGCGGTGTTGCCATTCTTGGTATAGAAACCGTCGAAACGGCTGTAGTCGGCCTGCAGGCGACCGCCCAGCTTGAAGCTGAATTCCTTGTCGGTGGTGGCGACTTCGAGGCCGCCCTTGGTCTTGATCACGATATCGGCGCCGTCGGTGGTCACGGTGCCGGCGAACGCCTGGGCAGATACGGCCAGAGCCAGAGCGCTGGCAACGAAGCCGAGCGAGTGCTTACGGATCATCGAAGATTTCCCCTTAATGGTGTGTGCATTGGCAACACGCGAGTGCCTGGCTACAGCGCGCCCCTTGTTCCGCGCTGGCCGTAAGGCGGCCCCTTTGTGTTGGGGGGAATCTTGGCGATGGCAGATTGCAGCCAAATTGCATGGAGATAAATGTTTCATTACAGAGGAACTTTTTATCTCCAATGCGAATAAAGCGAAAAGCCCTCTACTACGGGCCTTTCGGGTTATTCGATATGGGTAGAAATCTCAGCGCAATTTTCGAGCAATCCAGAAGTCAGCAGAAAGCCACTTGCCGGCGCCGCCGAAGAACAGCGCGAGCAACATCACCAGGTAGGTCGCGGCGAACTCGATGCCGTTGTTGACGATGGCGAAGCTTCCGCTCGACGTCAGCCAGTCGTAGTTGCCGTATTCGCGCAGGATTTCCCGGGCTCGCGCCAGCTTCTCGCCAGCCTCCAGCACCTGGGCGTTGGCGAACGGCGCGGACGGATCGGCGATCGCCTGCCAGCCGTTCGGCCAGTGCACGGCGAAGATCGCTACCAGCATGGTCACCATCAGCGGCAGGCTGATCCAGCGCACGGCCAGGCCGCACAACAGCAACACGGCGCCACCGGCCTCGCTCAGCGCGGCGAGCCAGGCCAGCAGTTCGGGAAACGGCAGGCCGAGTCCCCAGTCGGGATTGCCGAACCACTCGATGGTGGCCGGCATGTCCGCCAGCTTCTGGCTGCCGGCCATCCAGAACACCGGCGCCAGGTACAGGCGCAGCGCCAGCGGGGCGAGGAAATCCGCTCGACGGGTGACGTCGAGGGCATGCTGTAAACGCAGGAAGACAGTCTTCATCATCACTCCAGAGCGCCCTCGCCCATGAGGATGCCCTGGGCGTGCCAGTCCTCCAGCAAGGCGAAGGCATTTTCGAAATACTCCACGTCGGCGCTCAGGCCGCAGCTTCCGGCCAACTCGCGCAACAACGGCAGCAGCGCCACCGGCGCCTCGCCCTCCTCGCTCAGGCGCTGCGCGAGGCGATAGGCGAATGGCGACAGGTGCAGGAAGCGCACCCGCTCCGCCGGATCGCGCCAGACCAGCAGGCAGGTCGGCTCGGCCGGCGGCTCCATCGGCCGATGGCTCGGCCCCAGGCGATGGACCGGCCAGCGATAGGCCAGCGGCCAGGCCAGTGGCGACCACGACCAGGCCTGCGGCAGCGTCTCGACAGGCGCCTCGGCCAGCGACAGGGCCAGCTCGACCCACTCGTAGTGAGCCAGCTCCAGCAGGAAGGGCGGATCGCCCTCCTCCGCGCGGTAGCCGTCCTGCAGCCAGCCGATGAACTCCTCGCCCAATTGGCTGAAGTACGGTGTGCGGCAGCGATGCTCGCGCATGAAGGCACGCACCAGGCGATGCCAGCGCGGCTCGTCGAACAACTGGCGCAGGACCGGGAAACCGCTGCTGATGAAACCGTCCAGGTTGTTGAAGAACAGTTCCTCGTAGATCGCCATGCGCTCCGTCGCGATGCCGGGCGGCAAGGCCTGCTGCGGATCGCGGATACGTGCGGCGAAACGCCGTTGCAAGGTCGTGTGGTTCATGTGCCGTACCCCAGGCTGCGCAGTTGCGCTTCACCGCTGCGCCGCTGCAGCTCGCGGATGCGATCGGTTTCGGCATACAGCTCGCTCAGTGGCGGGAGGTTGAAATCGCGCTCCAGCAGCGTCGGGCGTTCGCCATGGCAGGCATAGGCATGTGCCAGCAGTTCCCAGACCGGATCGCAGACCGGCGCGCCATGGGTGTCGATCTTCAGGCTGGCGCCCTGTTCGTCGTGCCCGGCCATGTGCAGGTAGGCGATCCTCCGGCTGGGCATCGCGGCGATGTAGGCGTGTGCGTCGAAACCGAAGTTGCAGGCGTTGACGTAGACGTTGTTGACGTCCAGCAGCAATTGGCAATCGGCTTCCTCCAGTACCGCGCGGACGAAATCGACCTCTTCCAGCTCGCCCGGCAAGCGCGCATACGCCGAGACGTTCTCGACGATCAACGGCCGCTCGAGGACGTCCTGTACCACCCGGACCCGTTCGGCGACCCGGCGCACCGATTCGTCGCTGAACGGTAGCGGCATCAGGTCGTAGAGCTGGCCGTCGTCGGCGCAGGCCGACAGGTGCTCGCTGTAGGCACGGATGTCATGCTGCTCGATGAAACCCTTGATCGCGCGCAGCAACGACATGTCCAGCGGGGCGTAGCCACCGAGGTTGAGAGACAGACCATGGCAGAGGAACGGCAGGCGCTCGGTCAGCTCGCGGAACTGGCGGCCGAGACGGCCGCCGATGCCGATCCAGTTCTCCGGAGCGACCTCGAGGAAGTCGACCCGGACCCCATCGCCGGCGCCGAGCGGCTCCAGCAGCGCGCGACGCAGGCCTAGCCCGGCGCCGCTGACGAATTCCCGTTGCATGGTCCGTCTCCTCAGGCCTTACGACTTCTTCTTGTCGGCGCCGCAGTTGCCTTCGCCGGCCTTCTTCTCGCCACCGCAGGAACCTTCCTTGGCCTTGCGATCCGCACCGCAGCTGCCTTCATGACCGGCCTTGGAGGCTTCGCGCTTGCCCTTGTCGGCACCGCACTTGGCCTCGCCGCAGGAACCTTCCTTGGCTTTCTCGGCGGCAGCCACGCTGTAGCCGCTGCTCAGCTCCTGCACGGCGAAGGGATTCTGCGCGGCATGCGCGCCGACACTGGCTACGCCGAGCAGAGCAGCGCCGACGACGGAAGAAGCGAGGGAAATCTTTTTCATGGGTAACTCCTGAAGTTGGTAGCGGGCGCCGGTATGGCGTCCTCGCTCCAATGGACGGAGCACCCCTGGCGGCGTTACAGCGGAGTCGAAAAAAATTTCCCGTCCCTTTGCCTGAACTCAGGGATTGCCCCTGCTGGAGAAATATCGGTCGGCGATATTCGCCAGGTCCCAGGCGTTCTCCTCAACTTCGGATGCTCGCCCAGCGAAACGGATTGCCGCCCCTCCGTAGGGTGCATATCGCGCAGCGATATCCGCCAAGCCCAGCCACACTCCTCGACCTCGTCACGCGGAAGGGAGAGCCACCCATGCCAGGCCGGGTTCGGTTCGCCCACGCCGGATAGCGGAAACGAAAAAGCCGCCGCCCACGAATCGCGGGCGGCGGCTTGGTGTCGAGGATACCCCGGCTCAGCGCCGCGCGGCGTCCTTGCGCAATTCGGAGAGATGCGCGGCCAGACGGTCGAGTTCCGGCCCCTGCCCCTCCGGCAGATGGCGCACGGTCGCCTGGGTCAGGCGCATCTGGCGGATGAAGCGCCGGCAATGCCGGCACATGAGCAGGTGGCTGCGCACCGCCAGTTGTCCGCGGAAGTCCAGTTGCCCATCGAGAAAGTCGCTGGACCGGGCGACCAGTTCCTTGCAACTCAGCATTGGCCGGTCTCCTCGAAATGCTCCAGGGTGGCGAAGACCTTCAGGCGGGCGCGATGCAGCAGCACCCGGACATTGGAAAGCGTGATATCCAGGAGATCACGGATTTCCTCCAGCTCCAAGCCCTGGCGTTCGCGCAGGGTCAGCACGCTGCGCTGCAGCTCGGACAGACCGTTGAGGGTCTTGTCCAGGCAATCGCGCAGTTCGCCCTCGGCGAGCAGGGCTTCCGGCGAATCCTCGTGCCAGGCGTGCGGCGGCTGGCTCCAGTGACCGTCGGCGGCAAAGCGCTGGTCATCCACCGTACCATGGGGCCCCGGCAGGTCGTCGAGGAAAACTTCCCGGCGAACCTGGCGCAAGCGGCTCTTGGCGGTATTGGCGGTAATGGTCAGCAGCCAGGTCTTCAGGCTCGAACGCCCCTGGAACCCGTCCAGCCCGCGAACCGCCGCGAGCCAGGCGTCCTGCACCACTTCCTCGGTATGCGATCTGCCGATGATCGCCCAGGCCACGGCCCGCATGGCGCCCTGGTAGGCGCCAACCAGCTCGCGGAAGGCTCGCTGCTCGCCGGCCAGCAGGCGCGGCAGCAGCTCGGAGTCGGTAGGCGCCGCCACGATCAGTGTTTACGCAGGATCACGCTACCGATCGAGTAACCGGCGCCGAACGAGCTGAGCACCCCGATGGCGCCGCTGGGCAGGTCATCCTGGTGCTTGTGCAGGGCGATCACCGAGCCGGCGGAACTGGTATTCGCGTAGCTGTCGAGGATCACCGGCGCCTCGTGCGCCTCGGCGTCGCGGCCGAGCAGCTTGCGGGTGATCAGCAGGTTCATGTTCAGGTTGGCCTGGTGCAGCCAGAAGCGCTTGACCTCGGCGACCTGGATTTCATTGGCCGCCAGGTGCTCGCCGATCAGCTCGGCGACCATCGGGCAGACATCCTTGAACACCTTGCGGCCTTCCTGGACGAACAGCTTGTCGCGCTTGCCGATACCGCTCTCGTCGGCGCGGTTGAGGAAGCCGAAGTTGTTGCGGATGTTGTTGGAGAACTGGGTCAGCAGCCTGGTGCTGACGATGTCGAACTGGTGCTTCGACACGGCCAGGTCGGCGCGCTCGACGATCACCGCGGTGCAGGCGTCGCCGAAGATGAAGTGGCTGTCGCGGTCGCGGAAGTTCAGGTGGCCGGTGCAGATCTCCGGGTTGACCATCAGGATCGCCCGCGCCTGGCCGGTCTGGATCGCGGTGGTGGCGGCCTGGATACCGAAGGTGGCCGAGGAGCAGGCCACGTTCATGTCGTAGCCGTAGCCCTGGATGCCCAGCGCGGCCTGCACCTCCACCGCGATCGCCGGGTAGGCGCGCTGCAGGTTGGAGCAGGCGACGATCACCCCGTCGATGTCGGCGGCGCTGCGGCCGGCACGCTGCAGCGCCTCCCTGGCGGCGGCCACGGCCATCTCGCAGAGGATCGACCACTCGTCGTTGCTGCGCTCGGGAAGGTACGGAACCATGCGCTGCGGGTCGAGGATGCCTTCCTTGTTCATCACGAAGCGGCTCTTGATGCCGGACGCCTTCTCGATGAACGCCGAGCTGGACTCGGCCAGCGCCTCCAGTTCGCCCTTGGCGATGGCCTCGGCGTGCTGGTCGTTGTACTGGCGCACGAAGGTATTGAAGCTCTCCACCAGCTCATCGTTGGAGATGCTGTAGGGCGGAGTATAAAGACCGGTTCCGCTGATGACGGCTTTATGCACAGTTGTTCCTCTTCTCTCGCTGGGCCGCCGTCGAACGGGGCCGATTAGGCATAGCGGTGCCCGCCTGGGGCCGGCACCGGAAACGGGTTCGCTCGCGGCGATGCCGGGCGCTCTACGAAAAGACGTTGGCGACGCGCTTTCGTACAGGGCCCGGGCAAGGTCGGCCATTGCGCAGTGTGCCACCGCCTCGCTTCGGCAAGCGCGCGCACCGCTCAGTGGTATCGAAGGCGCCAAGGATATTCCAGAGTGCGCGCCGGGCACAGCCGATAGGCGCACGATCGGTTTATTTTCCCCGTTTTCGCCACCGATATCCGTATCGAACTGTAAAGACGACGCAACCAGGCCGGCTTCCGGTCACAGCAGGCTGGCACCTTCCCACCCCAACCATCGATTGAATTTGCCAACCCGCCCCATAGGCAATGCTCAACAGCCCACCTCGGCAAGGCCGCCTATCATTCGGCAAACCCGGTATTCACAAGGAAGCAGCCCCATGACCGATAGCCCTCGTCCAGAACTGGATATGGAAACCCAGGAGTTCGTCCACCAGCTGTTCGACCTGGCCCGCCAGGGCAACAGCCAGCGCCTCGAGCAACTGCTGCAACAGGGCCTGCCGCCGAACCTGCGCAACCACAAGGGCGACAGCCTGCTAATGCTGGCCAGCTACCATGGCCACGCCGACACGGTACGCCTGCTGCTGGCCTACAAGGCCGACCCGGACCTGCGCAACCTGGCCGGGCAGACACCGCTGGCCGGCGCTGCGTTCAAGGGCGACCTGGCGATGGTCGAACTGCTCCTCGCCGGCGGCGCCGACGTCGAGGGCGCCTCGGCCGACGGCAAGACCGCACTGATGATGGCGGCCATGTTCAACCAGGCCGAGGTCGCCGCCAGCCTGCTGGCCCACGGCGCCCGTCGTGACGCCCAGGACGCCGCCGGGCTGACGCCGCTGGCGGCGGCGCGGATGATGAATGCCGAGGCCACGGTCGCGCTGCTCAGCCGGCCCCACTGAGCCTCAATCCGCCAGCACCTCGGCCAGGCTGACGACCTGGCCGAAATGATGCTTCCACAGGCGCACACCCAGCTCCCCCGAGCGATCCAGCGAGGAGCCGAGCACCAGGTCGCCGATCAGGGTCGGTTGCAGGCCGGCGTCGAACAGGGCGAAGCCGGCGGCGAGCACGCAGGTGTCGGCCTGGATGCCGCATACCAGCACCCGTTCCGCTCGCAGCGCACGCAGATGGTCGACGAGTTCCGCCGTCGGCAGGTAGCCATGCTTGACGAAGACCCGGTCGGCCGCCACCAGGCAGGCATCGTCGAGCGGCGGTCGCCAGCCGAGCTGGCGCTGGAACGGCGTACGGGATTCGTCATGGCGCTCGACGCTGGCCACCGAGGGCATCCGCCCGAGCAGTTGGCCGATGCCTTCCAGCAGCCAGTCCGGCGGGGCGAAACAGGGTTGCACGTCGACGATCAGCAGGGCCTGGCGCATCGGTAGTCGGCTCCGGAAGAACAGGCCAGGCATTCTAGCCCACTCCGCCCCGTCGCTCCGCGCTCCAGCGAAACTGGGCTAGCCTGAGGGAACCTTTCGACGGAGAGCCTTCATGCGCCCGATGTACGCCGTAGCGATCCTTTTCCTCCTGGCCGGCTGTTCCTCGGTTCCCGCCGAGAAGACCCGGGCGATCCCCGCCGAACGCCTGCTCGGCTACCAGCAACCGGTGAGCGGTGGCGGCCGGCTGGAAGTCCACCGCGACTATGGCTACCTGGGCGGCGGCTGCTACGTGGCGTTCCTTATCGACCGCCAGGTCGCCGCGCGCATCGGCGTCGGCGAGGAAGCCAGCTTCCAGGTGCCGGCGGGCGAGCATGTGGTCGGTATCGGCATCGATACCCAGGACGACACTCTCTGCGGCAAGGGCCTGCTGAACCGCGAGCTGAGAACCCGGATCGCCGCGGACGGCAACGCGCGCTTCCGTATCGTCAGCGAGGCCAGCAGCGGGTTCGACATCCGCACCGAATGATCCGGGGCGACAGGTCGGCCGCGTTCGCCGGTCGAGGTTCAAAGCGATTCCATCAGGTCCTTGCCGCGCTGCAGCCAGCCCGGCGCCGAGCCGGGGCCCGGCGGTTGCGCCCGCTCCGTACCCATGTCCTGCAAGGCCTGCTTCGCCTCGGCGAGCCAGGCCGGGGTCGCCGCCGCGGGCGCCTGGGTGAGTTCGGCCTTGGCCACCAGCCCGGCCAGGCTGCCCAGGTCGCGCGCCTTGAGCGCCTCCACGGTCTGCTGAGCCAGCAGCACCTGCTGCAATGCGGGCGATTGCACCGCCGCGACCGCTAGCGGCGGCGGTGGCGGCAACTGGCCGATCTGCTCGACCTTGTCGCCAGGCTCGCGGGTGAAGGCCCGCAGGTTGTCCAGCGCCGCCCCGCCGACCATCGGCAAGGCGATCCCGGTCAGCGGGTCGAAGGCGCTGATCTCCGGCAGGCCGACCTTGCCGCTCAGCAGCGGACGCGCCAGCGATGGCAGGAACAGCCCGAGCAGCATCCGCGGATCGCGGCGCTTGACGCTGAGGCCGACGCTGGCCAGCATCACCCCGACGCCCACCACCCGCCCGGCGGTGGCCAGCACCGAGAGCCGCTTGTTCGACTCGTTATCGAAATGCACCAGGCGATAGCGGAAGTAGTCGGTGAAGGGTTCTCGCGGGCCTATCGCCGAAGTGTTCATGAACCAGGCGCGGGAGTCGTGCACCTGTTCGTCGAACAGCGCCACCAGCTTTTCCTGGCCCGGCGCCACCCGGTCGGGAGCGCTGAACAACTGGTGGTAGCGCGCGCTACCGTCGCGGTGGATCTGGCTGTATTCCTCGGCTTCGTCTTCCTCGTTGATCAGGAATACGGTGCCGCCGAGCAGCAGGTCGATCACTCCGCCCACCGTCATGCCGTCGTCGAGCACGCCCCAGTCGCCCTTGTAGTCATGGGCGAATTCGGCGGCGGCGCCGAGTAGTTGGCGCTGGTCCAGCGGCGGATCGAACTGCTTCTCCACCCGCAGGTCGCGCAGTTTGTCCTCGCCGCCGATCAGCGCCACGTTGCGATCCCACTCCGCCTGTTCGGCGGCGCTCATCGGCGGGAGCGGCTCGCCCTGCTGGGCGGCCGCGTACTCCCGGCTACGCCGCTTGTGCAGGGCCTCCCAGGCCTTCTGCTGGGCTTCCGGCATGTCCGGCGGGACATTGGCGAAGAACGCCTTGTTGCGCAGCCCGCCGGCATAGCGGTCGATGCGCCAGGCGGTGATCAACGCGGTCTCGCGACGGATCACCTCTTCCAGGGGGCCGGCCTTGGCCTGGGCTTGGGCCTGCCAGGCGTTGAAACGGGTGGCGAGTTCTTCGGAGACGCTGAACTCCGCTTCAATCTTGGGCACCATTACCCGCCAATCTTCATGAAAGTCTGGATGGACGGCAGGTGCTGGAACTTGCAAAGGAGCACCTGCCTCGAAAGCCTCCGCATACATATGCTGCAACGCTATCTGGGATAGTAGAAATTCCGAACCTCCCACAGCTTTCCCCTGGTTGCCGACGCCATAACCGCCACCAACATCCGAGTGAACACCAGGATAAGCATATTCCACCGTCCACTTCCGGTAGCAGGAGGGCCCCGTCCGACGTCCGTTGGCATCCATGTCACGACGGCGGATCGAATCGAGTGGAAAACTGGCACGCTGCTCATGACAGGAAACCAGATGCACGCAACGTTTCAGAAAAGAACAGTCTTCCGGCAGGATGGTCGGCAGGCACTGGGAGAGGGCCTCATCGGGCAGGCGCATGGTGTCATCGGCCCAATCCATATGCCCGGCAGCGAACGGCGCACTATCCGCCAGCCCAACTGCCGCCACGGTATCGAAAAGGCCGAGGAACTCGATCGAGATCGGCAGACCGGCAAAGCGATATTCCACCCGACCATCGGCATCGCTGACCCGGGTTAGCTCCTGCAGCCAGTTGGCAAAGGCTCGTGCTTCTGCCGCCCCACGGGAGAATCCGTAGACATACAAGCGCATGGCCAGGATATGCGGTTTCTGTCCAGAGTTCTGACGCTGTCGAAGCTTTTCTTCCAGTTCCTTGAGTTTTGGCTCCAAGGCAGCTCGGCGTTTTTTCTCGCCGTTTTCCAATAAACCACCAGTGAGCGTACTGACGGTCCAGTTAGTGGACATTTCTTCTACTAGGTCCTGAACCTCATTTAGTTTAAGCCTACTTTTTAATAAAGTATAGAAAAGAGCATCAACTAACTGAACCAGCCCCCAGTTTATTCGATTTTCGCCTCCCTCAGCACCAATTAACCCCATGTTTGAAGGCGTAAATTCTTTAATATCCGGAAACACCGTACCCACACCTGGGCAATAGTACTTAAAAATCCCCCTACTGTTTATATCATCGCCGCTCCCAATACTTGCATGAATTAGCCTAGCGACATTACTGCAAGATGGAGAAACCGATGAACCATCAGCCTTATCGTTATTATTAGTCCCATCAAAACCAAGTGTAATATGGATAGCTTTACAGCAAGGCGCACCACCGACTACGTCACCTTCAGAAAGCCTTTTTTGCTCTTGCGCCCTTGAAAAAACCCGTTCATCACTCTGCTGCTTTAATATATTTTCTGATAATTTTTTAGAATCATAAATCAGGCGCCCTGCCACAGGATGGGTGGGTGCTATATGAAATCCAAAATTAGGCATCTTCCCACCTGCCTTCAGTTAGCCGGACATATCGTTGACTTTCTCATCTCGAAATAGGCCTTATCAGGATATTTTGGATGATTTGGCCCATAACAAGTCGTAGAAACAGCCACCTCGTCACACGGCAAGAAGTGCACCTGCAGCAAGCACACCTTTTCATCATACCTAGGCACATTCACAGTCGCCTTGTGACGGGTGTAACTTGAGGCATGCCTCAAATAATCACTCTCATCCAACCGCCCATATTTATCTCGTTTTATAACGGCACGGGGATTTGGATCCTTCTCCCATTCCACAATAACTTTCAAATTTGGATTCCATCTCTTTGGAATTACCCCACAACAAACTTGACTACCATCTCCCTGATAAGGACCTAAGTTCGGTCCGCCAGCACCATTCACCGTAAATTCGTTAATCGCCGCCGGAGTATGGTTGTAACCCATGATAGGTGTAGACAGCACTTCAGGCCCAGCCTGGCATGCCACCAGCCCAAAGAAGGTGCTGAGAAAAACCACCAGCCCAATGGAATTTTTATTTCCCACACAGATCAAGTTCATCAACTTCTGCATGACATACCCCTCATATAAAAGTAACCTTTATTCGGATATTCAGGATGAAACGGCGTATAACAGGCAACTGAAGTAGCAACCTTATCACATGGAAGAAAGTGCATTTTTAGCGAACAAATCTCCTTACTATCACAAGGAGGTATATCGACGGCTTCCTTATGACGAACATACAAGAGCCCATGCTCTCTCATACGTTTTCTCCAGCCATCTGAAAATATCTTTCCGGCCAGTCTTTATAAGCCCCTGGCTCAGGAACCACCTCCCACTCTACGGTTGCCTTCAAGCCCGACTTCCAAACTCTAGGAACGACACCACAACATACCTGCCCTGCTCCCCCTGAAATGGACCAAGGTTTAATCCGCCAGCACCATTTACACTGAATCTGTTAATAGCCGCCGAATTATGGTTGTATCCTCCGATAGGAGTAGACACCATATCAGGGCCTGCCTGGCACGCTTGTAAAAACAAAAAACCTATCAGTAAAGCAATCAGCCAAACAGGTGTCCTTAACCCCTTTGCATTCAAGAGCTTTTGCATGAAGGCTCTCTTCTGAAAATACTTTCTATCTGGATACTCTGGATGCCCCTGGCTGTAATAGGTTGTTGAGACCACGACCTGGTAGCACGGGAGGAAATGCACCTGCAACAGGCATATTTTTTCACTATATCTAGGTACATCCACGATCATCTTGTGTCGGGTGTAGCTTGAGGCATTTCTCAAGTAATCATCTTTATCCAGCCGTCCATATTTATCTCGCCTTATAGCGGCGTGCGGTTTGGGATCTTTCTCCCATTCCACGACAGCTTTCAAATTTGGATTCCACTTCTTTGGAATCACTCCGCAACAAACCTGGCTACCATCCCCCTGATAAGGGCCTAAACGCGGTCCACCCGCCCCATTCACCGAAAACCAATTGATCGCCGCGGACGTATGGTTGTAACCCATCACCGGCGCCGCCAGCATGTCCGGCCCGCTCTGGCAGCCCGCGGCCAGCAGGGGCCCCGGAAGCAGGGCGGGAAGGCCGATGCCGCGCCCGTTCATGCGCGACTCGTTCCCGCCGGGGAAAAGCCGGGGCCGGGGGTCTGTTCGCGTAGCCATTGGGCGACGAAGGCATCGCGCTGGTCGAAGTCCTGCAAGCCCTGGCGGTCGGCGGCCAGGTGCGCCTGGACCAGATGCTGGAGCAGGCTTTCCTGGCTGCCCAGTCCATACTCGCGGGGCAGCACGAAGTATTCGCGGCGGTAGGCTTCGGCCTCGCTCCAGGCGCGCAAGGCAGCGACCTGGTGCGCTTCCAGGCGGAGGGCCGCTTGCAGCGGCGGCGTCTCGTGGGCCTGGTAATGACCGGCCAGCGCCCTCGGCCGGCCGTCGCGGTCCAGCCAGTGCCAGCTGGAAACCGGGGCATGCAGATAACGGCTCTGCCGGGGATCGAGCATGTCGCTGACGGCCATGAACAGGCCCGGCTCGTAGAAACGCAGTACGCCGCTGGAACGACCCTGGTTCCACTCGGCCTGGGTGCAGCTGCGCAGGTGCTCGCCCAGGCGCGGCAACGGCCAGGGGCTGAACAGGAGCATCAGGTGGCGGCGGCAGTCGATGCGTTCGAGCAGTTCGTCCAGCCAGGCCGCGTGGCCGTCTTCCAGGCGCAGCAGCAGCGGGCCCTCGTCGGCCAGGGCGGCCTCCGGGGTTTGCTCCAGCAATTTGAACAGCGCCGGAGGATCGCTTTGCCGCGCATGCTCGGCGAGCAAGGGATAGTCGTCCAGCCCGGTGGCATCGACCAATACATCGATGTGGGTCTGCAAGCCGCGATCGCGGGAGCGCTGCCACAGCTCGCGGGCCCAATGGCGGGGGTTCGGCGTCATCGCGGTTCCTCAGCGCTCGGCGAGCGCCTGGCCTCTTTTCTTCGCCTGTAGCAGGCACTCTTCGCAGACCGGTTGCCGCGGCGGCAGGTTGGCCGCGACCGCCTCGGGTGGCGCGCCGGAGCTGTCCTGGTCGGCCATGCCCGGCACCCGCGGCATCTTGATCGCGATCCCCGAGCCGCTTCCCGGCGCGCCGCCTGCATTGATCCGTGCCAACGGGCCGCTAATGGCGATGCCGCTTGCGTCGAGCCGGATGAAGCTGCCGCCGGCCTTCACCGTCAGTTCGCTGTCAGCCTCGATCACCATCTTCTGCCCGGCCTTCAGGTGGATCTCGCGCCCGGCCCTGGCCAGGTAGGCACGACCGAGCTTCACGTGCTGGCTGTCGCCGACCGTCAGGTGGTCATCGGCCTTCAGCTCGACCTTGCGCTCTCCGTGCACGGTGTGATGCTCCTCGGCCTTGAACTCGCTGTAGCTGTTCGCCTCCACGGTGTCGTGGCGTTCGTGGCCGACGCGGATCTTCTGGTCATGCTCGATGTTCTCGTCCCAGTCGCGCTGGGCATGGACGAAGATCTGTTCCTGGCCCTTGCGATCCTCGATGCGCAGCTCGTTGTAGCCACCGCCGCCAGGGCTGCTGAGGCTCT
>NZ_JAEMVM010000025.1:0-108084 GCF_016463925.1 Pseudomonas sp. P20
GCATCAACCAGGGTGGCCTGGGTCTGGTCAGCGGTAACTATGACCTGGCTTACCAGGGCAACAACCTGACCATCACCAAGGCACTGCTGAATGTGATCGCTGATGCCAAGACCAAGGTCTATGGCGACGCCGACCCGAGCCTGACCTTCCAGGTCAGCGGCCTGAAGAACGGCGATACCGCCGGTGCCGTCCTCAACGGCGGCAGCCTGAGCCGCGCCGCAGGCGAGAACGTCGGCGTGTACGGCATCAACCAGGGCGACCTGGCATTGAACAGCGGTAACTACGACCTGAGCTACCAGGGCAACAACCTGACCATCACCAAGGCACTGCTCAATGTGATCGCCGATGCCAAGACCAAGGTCTACGGCGATGCCGACCCGAGCCTGACCTACCAGGTCAGCGGCCTGAAGAACGGTGATAGCGCCGGCTCGATCCTGACCGGCGGGCTGAACCGCGACGCAGGCGAGAACGTGGGTGTGTATGGCATCAACCAGGGCGGCCTGGTGCTGACCAGTGGCAACTATGACCTGGCCTACCAGGGTAATGACCTGACCATCACCAAGGCGCTGCTCAACGTATTCGCCGATGCCAAGAGCAAGCAGGTCGGCACCGCCGACCCGGCGCTGACCTATCAGGTTTCCGGCCTGAAGAATGGCGATAGCGCCGGTCAGGTGCTCGCCGGCGGGCTCGGTCGGGTGGGCGGCGAAGCCGTAGGCCAGTACGACATCCTCCAGGGTGGGCTTGCCCTCACCAGCGGCAACTACCAGCTCAACTACCAGGGCAACCTGCTGAGCATCCTGCCGCTGCCGGTCACGCCGGGCGACCTGGGGCAACTGGCAGCGCTCTCCGACTTGCGCGAACTGCAGAAGGGGCGCGATCCGGATACTCCCGGGGATGCGGTCTACCGCACCACCACGCTGGAAAACCCGTTCCTCGAAAACCCGTTCCTGCGCGCCTACGCTCTGGGCATGGACGTCAGCGATCCTAACCTGCTGCCGGCTACCGCCGCGAGTCCGGCGGAGGACGCCAGCGCCAAGCGGGTGGGGCAGTTCACCGATCGTCCGCTCAGGGCAGAGGCCGAGAGTGGGGCGGGTTGCTCGAACCAGAGCTACCTGGCCGACTACTGGAGCTGCTTCAACAAGCCTCTGAATTTCTAACCCTTTTCGCAATGCGCACTATCGTCTCCGGGCGGTAGTGCGTCATCTGCCCGAGGTGAATGATGAAACCTTCGCAATGGACGCTTCGCTGGGTGACGCTCTGTGGCTGCGGGATGCTGGCTGCTTCCGCCGCCGCCGTGGAGTTGCCAGGGACTGTACAGCCATCCCAGCTCGATGAACGCTTCAAGCCCCGCAGCGAGCCGCAAGCCAAGCCCGAGGCGCCGCTGGTGGTGCCCAAGCAGGTCGCGCCGCAAGGCAGCGAACAGATCCGCTTCGAACTGCGCGAGATACGCATCGAAGGCAACACCCGCTATGACAAGGCGGTGCTCGAGTCCTATTACCAGCATATGCTCGGCAAGCAGGTGTCCCTGGCCGAACTGGTCGACCTGGCCAACCGCCTCACCGCCAAGTACCGCCAGGACGGCTACCTGTTGACCCAGGTAGTGGTGCCGGAGCAGAGCATCGAGGGCGGCAAGGTACGCCTGCAGGTGATCGAGGGTTACCTCGAACACGTGCAGATCAAGGGAACCGTCGATGGGCCGCGGGTGCGGGTGGAGGAACTGCTCGCACCGCTGACCGAAAAACGTCCGCTGGATGCCGATACCCTGGAGCGCGGCCTGCTGCTGGTCGGCGACCTGCCGGGGGTCAACGTGCAGAGCGTGCTCAGCCCGGGTCAGGCGCTGGGCTCGTCGAACCTCGACGTGGCCTTGCAGCAGCAGCGATACGAAGGCTTCGTCAGCCTCGACAACCGCGGTTCGCACTACACCGACCCGACCACCCTGGCCTTCGGCGCCACCGAGTTCTCCCGCCTGGGCTTCTACGAGCAGATCGACGTGCTCGGTGCGATCTCGCCGTTCAGCGATGCCACCCGCTACATCCAGTTGCGCGGCACGTTGCCGCTGGGCGGCATGTTCGCCGGCGATACTCTGCAGATCATGGGTTCCTATTCGAAGGTCAACCCGGACATCCCGGACTCGGTATTCCCCTTCGACAGCGTCAGCAAGAGCACCGAAGGCAGCATTTCCTACAACCATCCCTTCATCCGCTCGCGCTCGCAGAACCTGAGCGGCGGCCTGGCGTTGCAGTGGAAGGATACCGAGACCCGCCTGCGCGACTTCGCCAGCGACGCCTCGAACCCCGGTCGTGACCATGTGCGGGTGTTCCAGCAACGCCTGACCTATGACTGGGTCGACCGCTGGATGGGCATCAACCTGGCGGAGGTGCGCAACAACATCGGCCTGGACATGTGGGGCGCGACCAAGAAGGACGATGAACGTCGTTCCCGCGAAGTGGCCGACGGACGTTTCGTCTATCTCAACGGCAACATCGGGCGTCTGCAAGGGCTCGGTGGACCCTGGTCGGTGTATGGCGAATTGCAATGGCAGTACAGCTTCGACCCGTTGCTGCCGAGCGAGCGCTTCGGCGTCGGCGGCAGCGGGATCGGTCGCGGCTTCGCCCCGGGCAACATCACCGGTGACCGTGGCTTCGCCCTGAAGCTCGAACCGCGCTATGGCCAGGCGGTGGGCTATAGCTGGCTGCGCAGCTACCAGGCCTACGCTTTCTACGACTGGGGCAAGACCTACAACCTCGACGTGGACGATGACGAGCAGCAGAAGCTCGGCTCGATCGGTGCCGGGGTGCGCTTCAACCTCACCGACCAGTTGTCGTTCAACCCGGAGATTGCCCGCCAGGTCATCGGCGAGCCAGCCGACCAGCGCGATGGGAAGCGCGAGACGCGGGTCCTGTTCAACGTGGTGGCGCGCTTCTGAACCCTGCCGGCCTCCGTTCCGGAGGCTGCTGACGGAGCCCCTCTCCGGTTCTGCGGAGAGGGAGGTTCGTGCTCAATTCCGAGTGTTCTTCTCAAACTTTCGATTTCTTCGATTTTTTATATCGATGCCGTCAATCCGTGCCAAGGCCGGTCGGAGAGGCGTATTCTTGCTGTAACTCCTGTACTAGAGCGGTTCTTCGCACTATTTCAAACGTCGATGAATACTATTGGCGCGCTTCGTTTTCCAATCGAGTTTCCCGAACAGAGAATGGCCCCACGTAACGAATACCTGGAGCCACTGCCATGAAACGCCCGCTGATCCTCGCCATCGCCCTTGCTACCCTGACCGCCAATGCCGCCTTCGCTGCACCGCGGGTCGAATCCATCGCCCTGCGCGGTGCCCAACAACTGATCGCCTCCGACGGTTCCGACCGTACCCTCGAACGCCTGCGCAAGACCCAGGCGCCGCGCGTCCAGGAAGAACGCCGGGTCGCCGAAAGCGGCAGCGAGCAGACCATCGATCGCTTGCACCGCGACATGACCAGCCGCGAGGCGCGCCTGGCCGAGAACGGCAGCGAACAGACCGTCGACCGTCTGCACAAGGACATGGGGCGCGTCGATCTGCGCCTGGCCGACAACGGTAGCGAGCGCACCGTCGACCGCCTGCATCGGGAGATGCGGCGCCCCGCCTGACACCGCGGATCACGCCGCAAGGTGCGAGAAAAGCCCGGCTCGATGCCGGGCTTTCTTATTGCCGAGAAGGTGCGGTGTTCCATGGGGAGGACGGATAACGCCCCAGGCGTTATCGCCGATACGCCGCTGTCGGGGCAGCGACGCGCGACGGCATTGGCCTCAGTGCAGGCGGTCGCGTTGCGCCAGGCTAGGGAACAGCTTCATCCACGCTCCGGTGACCACCAGGGTGCCGATCCCGCCGAGGACCACTGCCGGTACCGTGCCGAACCAGTGTGCGGTGAGCCCGGACTCGAACTCGCCGAGCTGGTTCGAGGCGCCGATGAACAGGCCGTTCACCGCGCTGACCCGGCCGCGCATCTCGTCGGGGGTTTCGAGCTGCACGAAGGCGCCGCGGATGACCATGCTGACCATATCCGCGGCGCCGAGTACCACCAGCACGCCGAGGGACAGCCAGAACGATTTCGACAGGCCGAAGGCGATGGTTGCCAGGCCGAAGATGCCCACGGAGAGGAACATGATCCGCCCGACGTTGCGTTCGATGCTGAAGTGCGCCAGCCAGAACGACATCGCCAGGGCGCCCACCGCTGGAGCCGAGCGCAGCAGGCCGAGGCCCCAGGGCCCGGTGAGCAGGATGTCCTTGGCGAACACCGGGAGCAGGGCGGTGGCGCCGCCGAGGAGCACGGCGAACAGGTCGAGGGAGATTGCCCCGAAGATGTCCGGTCGGCTGCGGATGAAACGGATGCCGGCGAGCAGCGAGTCGAGGGTGGCCTTGCCCTGGGTGAGCGGCTGGTTGCGTACCGGCAGGCTGAGCGTCAGGACGCACGCGAGGACGTAGAGAGTCGCGGTCGGCACGTAGACCCAGGAGGCACCGAACGCATAGAGCAGGCCGCCGAGGGCCGGGGCGGCAATGGTCGCCGCCTGCATCGCCGAAGCCGAAGCGGCCACCGCGCGCGGGAACAGCCCGGCCGGTACCAGGTTCGGTAGCAGCGCCTGGGTGGTCGGCATTTCGAAGGCGCGGGCGGTACCGAGGGCGAAGGCGAGGACGAAGATCATGTTGCGGGTGATCTCTCCCGAAGCCGCGCCGAGCACCAGTGCCACCGCCACCAGGGCCTGGCCGGCCTGGCAGAGGGCGGCGATCCTGCGTCGGTCGTAGCGGTCGGCAACATGCCCGGTGTGGAGCATGAACAGTACCCGCGGGAGGAATTCGACCAGGCCTACCAGGCCCAGGTCGAGGACATTGCCGGTCAGTTCGTAGATGTGCCAGCCGATGGCCACGGTGAGCATCTGGAAGCCGCTGGCGGTGCAGACGCGGGCCAGCCAGAAGGCGAGGAAGGGACGATGGCGGAGCAGGGAGCTGGGTTGGCTGGACATGCTGGGGTCGGGCGTTTCGAGAGGAGGGCGGAGAGTAACATGTGGTTACCTCTTGGCTGTTGCCATTGCCGAAATCGAAGATTCAGAGAAGCGCACGAAAAGGTTGGAGCCGGCCTGGCAGGCGACCAAAGTCGAGTGTCCATGGGGCCTTCCAGCGGTAGACGGGACTTTTCCTCGGGTGCGACTTGTCGCTAAAATTAACTCCTGAGTCAGGTTTTTCCGCCTGCGTGCTCCACCTCGTCCGTCCGGACGAGCTGTTCAAGCCTGAATAACGACATGGGTGGGAACCGTACCACCCAGAGGAACTTGCATGTCCAACCGTGATATATCCCGGCGCGCCTTTCTCCAGGGCGGGTTGATCGCCGGCGTGGGTGTCACCCTGGCGCCGCTCGGCAGCCAGGCGTTCGCTGCCTTGTTCGAGAACCAGGTGACCGTTTCCGCCCAGCGCTGGATGGCGGGCAACGGTCAGGTCCGTTTCCGTAACGACGCCTTGTCCAAGGTCTGCGGCAACAAGGTGTTCGCCCGCGATATCCGCGCCAGGGACATGCCCGGCTGGCCGCAGCAGCAAGGCCACGCCATGTTGCTGAAGACCGTTCGCGCCGACCGCATCTACGAAGGCCACGACCTTTCCTGGCTGGGCGCCGAGTTGCAGCCGGACCGTATCGTCACCGCCGCCGACCTGGAGAAGGACGGCATCGTCTTCC
This sequence comes from Pseudomonas sp. P20, assembly GCF_016463925.1. Lineage (NCBI taxonomy): Bacteria > Pseudomonadati > Pseudomonadota > Gammaproteobacteria > Pseudomonadales > Pseudomonadaceae > Pseudomonas > Pseudomonas sp. P20. Next base: position 5,694 of record NZ_JAEMVM010000025.1, read on the forward strand.
CCGAGGCGCATTCGCCCGATCCGCTCCTGCCGCCGGGCAAGGTGCCGATGTTCATCGGCCATCCGGTGGCGATCCTGATCTGGAACGACTTCGAGCGCTTCCGCCGGGCCAAGCTCAAGCTCAAGTTCAACGACAAGGCGATCCGCTATGGCGCCCAGGCCCCGCTGTACCAGGGCGATCCCTACGGCAGCTATCGCTTCGTCCGGGTCGGCGGCAAGACGCCCTACGAGGACGACGAGTTCTCCAGCCTGAAGGACTCGATGCTGTTCCCCACCATCCTCAACCGCAAACCGGTATGGACCAGCGAGCCGAAGCTGCACGGCGACCTCACCGAGCAGGGGCTGTTCCATGCCAAGCGCATGGCCGAGCAACTGGAAAACCCGCCGCAGGACTGGCTGGTCTTCGACGAGCGCTACAAGACCCCATCGATCGAGCCGGCGGCACTGGAGCCGGACAACGGCAACGGCTGGTACGACGCGGCGAGCAAGACCTTGCACTTCGTGGTCGCCACCCAGTGCCCGTTCGAAGTCGCCTACGAAAGCGTGCACATGATCAAGCCGTCGCGCTTCGCCCTGGAGAAGTTCAACATCCATCCGGGCTATACCGTCGGCTACGGCTCCAAGGACAACAACATCTTCGTCTTCTATGCCGCGCTCGCCGCGCTGTATGGCGAGGGTGTGCCGGTGCGCCTGGCCAACGACCGCTACGAGCAGTTCCAGAGCGGCATCAAGCGCCACCCGTTCGACATCCGCTACCAACTGGCGGTAGACAGGAACGACCTCGGCTTCCGCATCTTCCGCGCCGACATGAGCGCCGACGGCGGCGGGCGCGCCAACTACAGCGCCTCGGTGGCGGCGGTGGGCGCCACCGCCGCGCAGTCGATCTACTACATGCCGCAGAACGACCTGGCGGTCACCGCCTATCATTCGCGCGGCGTGGAGGCCGGCTCGATGCGCGGCTACGGTACCCTGCAGACCATGGCCGCGACCGAGATGATGGTCGACGAGATCGCTGGCCGGCTGGGCGTCGACGCCATCGACCTGCGTCGTCGCAACGCCCTGCGCTCGGGCATGAAGAACACCCAGGGCGCGGTCCCGGCCGGTGCCCTGCGCCTGCACGAGATCCTCGACAAGGCCGCTGCCCACGAGGTCTGGAAGGACCGCGACGCACGCAAGAAGCGCTTCGACGCGGAAGACCCGGACAACTGGTATGGGGTCGGCTTCGCCATTTGCCAGAAGGACTTCGGCACCGGCGCCGAGGCGCCGATGGCGAGCATCGAGTTCAGCGCCGACGGGCGCATCAGCCTGCGCCACATCGGCACCGAGATCGGTACCGGGATGTCCACCTCGCAGGCCTTCGTGGTCGGCGACTTCCTCGGCCGTCCGGCGGACGAGGTGAAGACCGCCGAGACCGAATGGCCCGAGCTGCGGCTCACCACCAAGGGCAATCCCTACCTGATGAGCCAGGCCGAGCAGGACGCCGCGCTACGCGATCCGCGCTGGGTCGGCAAGCTGGCCTCGCCGTCGTCGGCGACCAACTCGGCGTTCTATTTCAGCCACGCCACCCGCGAAGCCGCGCGCGTGCTGTTCAACCACGGCCTGTGGCCGGCGGCCCTGGAGCTGTGGCGCAGCGGTCCGTTCGGCGGCCAGGCCAATCCCTATGTGGTGCGCCGCGAAAACGCGGTATGGGTCGACGGCCAGTTGACCGGCAACGGCCTGGCGCCGATTCCCTTCGCCGAGCTGGCGAAGAAGGCCCACGAGATGGGCCTGGTCACCGGCGTCAGCGTCCACGGCTTCAACCGCTGGAGCTGGGCCGAGGCGGACTTCGTCATCGATGGCGTGCGCGAGCGCCTGCCGCTCGACGCCATGGCGGTGAAGTACGGCGACGGCGCGCCGGGAGTGAAGAAGGCGATGATGAACAGCGCCGGCTTCCACCTGCTCGACCGGCAGAATCCGGCTTATCCGGCGACCCAGCTGAACAACGCGATGGTCACCTACTACAGTCCGGTGGCGACCCTGGTCGAGCTGAAGGTGAACAAGGGCAGCGGCGAGGTGCAGGTGCTCGACCACCATTCCTGGATCGAGTGCGGCCGGGTGCTGGTGCCGGAGCTGGTCAAGGGCCAGCTGGAGGGCGGCATCGCCATGGGTATCGGCCATGCGCTGCTGGAGGAAATGCCGCTCTACGAGGGCGGCCCTGCGGAAGGGGACTGGAACTTCAACCGCTACCGGTTGCCGCGGGCGAAGGACGTGGCGGTTTGGAACCAGACGGCGGAGATCCTCCCGCCGCTGTCGCCGACCGATCCGGCCAAAGGCATCGCCGAGGTGGTGATGATCCCGGTGGTCGGCGCCATCGCCAACGCCGTGGCGCACGCCACCGGCAAGCGCGTCCGCGACCTGCCCATCACTCCCGCCCGCATCAAGGAGGCCCTCCATGGCTAACCGCAAGCTCCAGATGACCCTCAACGGTCAAACCGTCGGTCCGGTGGAGGTCGCCGAAGACCTGCCGATGATCGACTACCTGCACGAATACCAGAACCTCACCGGCTCGCGCCTGGGCTGTGGCCAGGGCATCTGCCATGCCTGCGTGGTGATCGTCGACAATCCGGACGGCACCAGCGAGGAAGTGCGCACCTGCATCACCGGCGCGCACTACTTCGACGGCAAGAAGGTTCGCACCATCGAGGGCCATGCCCAGCGCGACGAGAATGGCGACATCCGCGAGCTGAACCCGATCCAGCAGAAGTTCGTCGACCAGTTCGCCTTCCAGTGCAGCTATTGCGCGCCGGGCTTCGTCAACGCCGCCACCGTGCTGGTGGAAAAAGCCCAGCGCCAGCCGATCAAGCGCAGCGAGCTGGAGCAGGCGATCGAGGACAGCCTCGGCCATCACATCTGCCGTTGCACCGGCTACGTGCGCTACTACAGCGCCACCCGCGACGTGCTCGACGAACTCGGCCTGGTCAAGGAGGCTTGAGGATGAAGCGCACCCTTTCCGGCCTCGCCCTGGCGCTGGCCGCGCTGTCGCCGTTCCTGGCCTCCGCCGCCGGCGCCGACGCGGCGCTGGTCAAGCGCGGCGAATACCTCGCCCGCGCCGCCGACTGCATGGCCTGCCATACCGCCGAGGGCGGCGCGCCGTTCGCCGGCGGGCTGCCGATCCAGTCGCCGTTCGGCACCATCTACGGCACCAACATCACCCCGGACAAGGAACACGGCATCGGCGCCTACAGCGCCGACGAGTTCTTCGCCGCTCTTACCGAGGGCAAGCGCAAGGACGGCGCCTACCTCTATCCGGCGATGCCCTACACCTCCTATCACCTGATCGAGCGCGAGGATGCCGACGCCATCTACGCCTACCTGATGGCCCAGGAGCCGATCGCCCGGCCGGCGCCGCAGACCAGCCTGAGCTTCCCGTTCAACGTGCGCATGGGCCTGGCCGGCTGGAACCTGCTCTACGGCAAGAGCGTGCGCTTGCAGCCGGAGGAAGGGCGCAGCGAGGCCTGGAAGCGCGGGCAGTACATGGTCGAGGTGCTCGGCCACTGCGGCGAGTGCCATACCCCGCGCAACCTGGCCGGCGCCCTGGCGCAGGACAAGCGCCTGAGCGGCGGCCTGCTCAACGGCTACCTGGCGCCCAGCCTGCTGCCCGGCGACCTTGCCGCGCGCGGTTGGACCCAGCCGGACCTGGCGAGCTTCCTCAAGCACGGCATGAGCGCCCAGGGCAGCATGTTCAACGAGATGTTCCCGGTGGTGCACCACAGCACCCAGCACCTCGACGACAGCGACCTGGCAGCCATGGCCACCTACCTGCTCGGCGACCAGCCGCCGCCGGCCAAGGTGGTCCAGGCGCTGCCCGAGGCGCAGCTGAACGACAGCGGCAAGCGCGGTCGCCAGCAGTACCTCAACGTCTGCGCCGGCTGCCACGGCGGCGAAGGCGAGGGCAAGCCGCATATCGCGGTGGCGATGAACGGCAACACTACCCTGCGCCTGCAAGACCCGCGTAATCTGTTGCGAGTGATCGAAGACGGCATCGTCGAACAGCAGTTCACCGGCTTCGAACGCATGCAACCGATGCCCGGTTTCGCCGGGAAACTCGACGACGAGCAACTCACGGACCTGCTCAACTACCTGCGTCAGACCTGGGGCGGATTGCCCGGTGACCTCGGTCCCCAACAGGTCGCGCAATTGAAGATGGAGAGCGCTTCGGCGCATACCGTCAAGGTGAAGTGAATCGTGCAACACCTCGATCTACAGGTGGTCCGCAAGGCGCTGAAGTGGTCCGTGGGCGGCGAACGGGTGTGGTTCTGTACCGTGCTCACGACCTACGGCTCGGCGCCCCGCGCGCCGGGATCGCTGCTGGCGGTGAACGCCAGCGGTGAATGGATCGGCTCGCTGTCCGGCGGCTGCGTCGAGGATGATTTCCTCGAGCGGGTCGCCGCCGGCGGTTTCCCCGATCCCGCGGTGATCGTGCGCTACGGCGAGGGCGACGACCCGAACTCGAACATCCGCCTGCCCTGCGGCGGCATCCTCGACGTACTGGTGGAAAACCTGGCGCCGGACTGCGATGTCCAGGCCCATCTGCGCGAGCTGGAGTCGGCGTTGCTTGGTCAGCGCCGCCTGCTGCGCGAGGTCGAGCTGGGCAGCGGCGCGCGCAGCCTGCGCGACGATTCCAGCCACGGCCCTCGGGCTGAACGCGACGGCGAGTGCGTGCGCTTGCGCGTCGGCGCTGCCCAGCGCCTGCTGCTGGCCGGCTATTCCAGCGTCGCCCATGCCTGCGCCGAGTTCGGCAAGGGCCTGGGCTTCGAGGTGATCCTCTGCGACCCGCGCGAAGAAGCCTTGCGCGGCGTGGTGCTGGAGGGCATCGAGATCCGTCGCGAGCTGCCCTCGCTGTTCATCGCCGACGGCGGTTGCCACGCCGATACGGCGGTGGTGGCGTTGACCCACGATCCGAAGATCGACGACCTGGCGATGCTCGAGGCGGTGCGTACCGAAGCCTTCTATATCGGCGTGATGGGATCGCGGGCGACCTCGGAGAAACGCTTCGAGCGCCTGCGGCGCATCGGCGGCCTGGGCGATGCCGAACTGGCGCGGATCCACGCGCCGATCGGCCTCAACCTCGGCAGCAAGACGCCGGCGGAAATCGCCCTGGCGGTGCTGGCGGACATTCTTCGCATCCGCAACGGCATTCCCCGCGAGCGGCTCTGATGGTCGCCGCCGACGAGGTGCTGTGCCTGGTCCTGGCGGCCGGGCAGGGGCGCCGCTTCGGCAGCGACAAGCGCCTGGCGCGCCTGGCTGATGGCACGACCCTGCTGGCGGCCAGCGTGGCGCGGGCGCGCGAGGCGTTCGCCGAGGTGCGGGTGGTGGTGCGTGCCGGAGACACCCCGGCGAGCCTGGGCCTGCCGGCGCAGCAGCGGCTTGTCCACAGCCTCGATGCATCGTTGGGCATGGGCCACAGCCTGGCCGCCGGCGTCGCGGCGGCGAGGAACAGCACGGCCCGGGCCATCGCCGTCCTGCTCGGCGACATGCCCTGGATCGCCGCCGATACCCTCGAGCGTCTGGCCGCGATGGCCACTCCCGAAGCCATCGTGTTTCCCCTGTACGACGGTCAGCGCGGCCATCCGGTGCTGTTCGGCCGCGCTTTCTGGGACGCGCTTGCGCAACTGGACGGCGACCAGGGCGCGCGCCGTGTGCTGCAGGCCCATCGTCCGGCCTGGTGCGAGGTGCCGTGCGACGATCCGGGCGTACTCCGCGACGTGGACACCCCGGCGGCGCTCGGCTGACTATTTTCCCGCTTTCAGGATCACGAACTTCGGATTCGCCGCGACCTGCTCGACCCCGCGGAACAGCCGCTTGAGCTTGGCGTGGTAGCCCAGGTGGCGGTTGCCGACGATCCACAGTTCGCCGCCCGCCGCCAGGGCATCGCGAGCCTGGAGAAACATGCGCCAGGCGAGGAAGTCGCCGACCACCTGCTGCTGGTGGAACGGCGGGTTGCACAGGACCAGGTCCAGCGAGCCCGCCGCCTGGCCGACCAGGCCATCGTCGGCGCGGAACGTCGCCGGCCGCTCGCCCAGCGCCGCTCGCCAGTTTTCCCGCGCCGACTGCACGGCCATGTACGACTCATCCACCAGGGTCAGCTCGGCCTGCGGGTTGAGCAGCGCGTAGGCGATGCCGAGCACCCCGTTGCCGCAGCCCAGGTCGGCGGCGCGTAGCGCGCCGAGGCTGCGTGGCAGGTGCGGGAGGAAGGCGCGGGTGCCGATGTCGAGACCCTCCCGGCAGAATACGTTGGCGTGGTTGAGCAGCGTCAGCGGCGGCTGCTCCAGGCGATAGCGGGTCGGATAGGGCGAGCGCGGTTGCGGGCGCTCCGCTGCCTCGGCGATCAGCAGGCGGGCCTTCTTCACCGCCAGCGAAGCGTGCATCGGGCCGATGTAGCGTTCCAGCAGGTCGCCGGCGGCGCGCGGCAAGTGCTTGACCATCCCCGCGGCGACGACCTGCGCGCCCGGTGCCAGTTGGCCGTGCAGGCGGATCAGTTGCTCCTCCAGCAACGCGAGGGTCTTCGGCACCTTGACCAGTACGTGATCGAAGGGCCCCACGGCGGTTTCGCTGGCCGGGACGAAGCGCACCGAGCCCAGGTCGAGGCCGTTGCGCGCGAGGTTCTTGCGCAGGGCGAGGAAGCCCAGGTGCGAATCGCCGCTGCTGGTGACCTGGACGTGCGGCGCCAGGCTCGCGGCGAGGGCGCCGAAGGCGTCGTTGAGGACCAGCACCCGGCATTGCGCCGTCACGCCCCGTTCGTGCAACTGGTTGAGCAGGTATTCGTCGGCGGCGTCGAACGCCTGGAGGGGCTCGCCGTCCTGCTCGGGCTGGCGGACCAGGTCGAGCTGGGCGAAGGGGGTGGCGAATAGAGGCATCGGGTTCCCGGCGGGGCGAATCCCGCTCGTCAATTAACAATCTGTCGAAACTGAGAGCTGGTTGGAGTTCTCCAGCTTGTGCGGCACACGGATATGCCGAAAAATTCTTTACCCGGCTCTGGTTAGTCGTTTCCTTACCGACGAGTCATCCAGCCGGGCACGCCAATAATAACCGGGCTAGGGCTTCGATAGCGCCTGTCATGACCCGGTAGCGCCTGGACGGGCGCCTTCGCCACTTCGAGCGGTGACCGTCACCCAACCCGTTTCCCGAACGAGACCCGTGCGAGCCGTCGCGGGGCTCGTCGTTGCCATCGCACAGGTACATCGATGTTCAAGCCGTTTGTCGGTGTGGCGTTCGCCGCACTGTTCGCCGTTTCCGCCGTCGCCCATGCCGAGGACGCCGGCCCGATCGTGATCAAGTTCTCCCATGTGGTCTCCGACGACACGCCCAAGGGCAAGGGGGCGCTGTTGTTCAAGAAGCTTGCCGAGGAGCGTCTGCCGGGCAAGGTCAAGGTCGAGGTCTACCCCAACTCGACGCTGTTCGGCGACGCCGACGAGATCGAGGCCCTGCGCGCCAACAAGGTGCAGATGCTGGCCACCTCGCTGTCCAAGTTCGAGCCCTATACCAAGCAACTCCAGGTGTTCGACCTGCCGTTCCTGTTCGATGACCTGGAGGCCCTGAAGCGTTTCCAGAAGCGCGACAAGAGCCGCGAACTGCTGCGCTCCATGGCCAAGCACGGTATCTATGGCCTGGCCTACTGGAACAACGGCATGAAGCAGCTTTCCGCCACTCGCGAGCTGCACCGGCCGGACGATGCCAAGGGCCTGGTCTTCCGTATCCAGCCGTCGTCGGTGCTGGAAGCGCAGTTCGCCATGCTCGGCGCCACCGCCAAGCAGTTGTCCTACGCCGAGACCCTCAAGGCCATGCAGGCCGGCAGCGTGCAGGGCACCGAGAACACCTGGTCGAACCTCGCCGGACAGAAGATCGACAGCGTGCAGCCGTACATCACCGAGACCAATCACGGCGCGCTCAGCTACATGCTGATCACCAGTTCGGCGTTCTGGACCGGCATTCCCTACCAGACCCGCACCGAACTGGAGAGCATCGTCGACGAGGTCACCCTGGTGGTGAACAAGGAAGCCGAAGCGCTCAACCAGAAGGAGCGCGAGCACCTGCTGGCAGCCGGCAAGAGCCGCCTGGTCAGCCTCAGCGCGGAAGAGCACGAGGCCTGGCGCAACGCCATGAAGCCGCTGTGGAAGAACTACGAGGCGCAGATCGGTAGTGACGTGTTGCGCGCGGCCCAGGTGGTCAACCGCAAGCGCTGATCGGCCGCTGGCTATTCCCGTCAGCGGGGATAGCCACAAGCCTTGCGGGTGTTTCTGCCGGGTGCTTTGCGGGACACTAGGGGAGTATCGGTATCCGGAGCGGACCATGACCGCCAGCGAAGAGAAATTCACCCGCCAGACGCTGCTCGACGTGCAGCCTCTGACTCCCAACCTGTTCACCCTGCGTACCAGCCGCGACGCGGGATTCCGGTTCCGCGCCGGGCAATTCGCCCGGCTCGGCGTGTACAAGCCCAGCGGCAGTATCGTCTGGCGCGCCTACTCGATGGTTTCGGCGCCTCATGACGAATTCCTCGACTTCTTTTCCATCGTCGTCCCGGACGGCGAGTTCACCAGCGAACTCAGCCGCCTGCGCGAGGGCGACCAGTTGCTGGTCGATCGCCAGGCCTTCGGCTTCCTCACCCTCGACCGCTTCGTGGATGGTCGTGACCTTTGGCTGCTGGCCACCGGTACCGGTGTGGCGCCGTTCGTCTCGATCCTGCAGGACTTCGAGGTCTGGGAGCGCTTCGAAAGCATCAAGCTGGTCTACAGCGTGCGTGAGAGCAAGGAGCTGGCCTACCGCGAGCTGATCGCCGGCCTCGCCGAGCGCGAATACCTGGCCGAGCATGCCCACAAGCTGCAGTTCATTCCGGTGGTGACCCGCGAGCAGGTACCCGGTTGCCTGAACGGACGTATCACCATGCTGATCGAGAACGGCGATCTGGAGCGTGCCGCCGACTTGGAACTGACCCCGGAGCATTCGCGGGTGATGCTCTGCGGCAACCCGCAGATGATCGAGGACACCCGCGCCGTGCTGAAGGCTCGCGGCATGAACCTCAGTCTGACGCGGCGCCCGGGGCAGGTGGCGGTGGAGAACTACTGGTAGGTGCGTGCCCGCGCAGTAGCGGCGGATAACGCTGCCGCCCGGCGTGTTGTCCGGCAATGAAAAAGGGCCCGTTCGGGCCCTTTTTCATTGTTCCGCCGACGCGATCACGACTTGTTCTGCTGGGCTTTCAGCAGATCGCGGATCTCGGTCAGCAGGGTTTCCTCGGCACTCGGCACTGGCGGTTCGGACGGCGCGACGGCTTCTTCGCGCTTGAGGCGGTTGATCGCCTTGACCCCCATGAAGATGGCGAAGGCCACGATGACGAAGTCGAGTACGGTCTGAATGAACTTGCCATAGGCCAGCACCACCGCCGGCACGTCGCCTTCGGCGGCCTTCAACGTTATCGCCAGGTCGGAGAAGTCGACTCCGCCGATCAGCAGTCCGATCGGCGGCATGATCACATCGCCCACGAAGGACGAGACGATCTTGCCGAAGGCCGCGCCGATGATGATACCGACAGCCATATCCACGACATTGCCCTTGACGGCAAAGGCTTTGAATTCACTCAGAAGACCCATGGGTTCACTCCCTGTATTTCGCTAATAGGTAAAGGCAGTCTAATGCAGCCTTCGGCAAGTTGCTCAGGCTGGAAGATTGGTGTTTTGGTTCCCCCCGGCAACGCGAAAATTCGCAAGGCATACGTTTGCGTCGGGTCTTGTGGGGAGAAACGAAGTTTAGAGGAAAAACATTACACTCATGTCGATTTTCAGGAATTCGCCAAGAAAGAAGACAAAGCAACTTCGGCAACTTGGAACTGCACCATGCAGATGCCGGAAGTTGAAGTTGGAGTGACGAGGTTCTCCGACCTAACTTCGCAGGCAAATAAGAAGGTGAACTCGTTTACCGGCGAGCGGACTGGGAGTGCCTGGTGCACCAGCGCGGGCTTTCTTCGGCTGGCGGTCTTTTTTATTTCTTTTTGCGATTCATGGGCGCATTGATATTCCTAATCGGCGCGGTGAGGTTTTTCAATTTAGCGTCGCCGGCGGCGCTCCTTACCTTGGTCGGGCGCAACAAGACGCCTGACAAGCCATTAGGAGCTCTTCCATGAACCCTTCCCTGAACGCCTTCCGTCCCGGCCGCCTGCTGGTGGCGGCAAGCCTGACCGCCAGCCTCCTGTCGCTGTCCGTGCAGGCCGCGACCCTGACCCGTGACAACGGTGCGCCAGTGGGCGACAACCAGAACTCGCAGACCGCCGGGCCCAACGGTTCGGTGCTGCTGCAGGATGTGCAACTGCTGCAGAAGCTGCAACGTTTCGACCGCGAGCGTATTCCCGAACGCGTGGTGCATGCCCGCGGCACCGGCGCCCATGGCGAGTTCGTCGCCAGTGCCGATATCAGCGACCTGAGCATGGCCAAGGTCTTCCGCAAGGGCGAGAAGACCCCGGTATTCGTGCGCTTCTCCGCGGTGGTGCACGGCAACCACTCCCCGGAAACCCTGCGCGATCCGCGCGGTTTCGCCACCAAGTTCTATACCGCAGACGGCAATTGGGACCTGGTGGGCAACAACTTCCCGACCTTCTTCATCCGCGATGCGATCAAGTTCCCGGACATGGTCCATGCCTTCAAGCCGGACCCGCGCAGCAACCTCGACGACGACTCGCGACGCTTCGATTTCTTCTCCCACGTGCCGGAGGCGACCCGCACCCTGACCCTGCTGTATTCCAACGAGGGCACCCCGGCCAGCTACCGGGAAATGGACGGCAACAGCGTGCATGCCTACAAGCTGGTCAACGCCAGGGGCGAAGTGCACTACGTGAAGTTCCACTGGAAGAGCCTGCAGGGCCAGAAGAACCTCGATCCGAAACAGGTGGCGGAAGTCCAGGGGCGCGACTACAGCCACATGACCAATGACCTGGTGAGCGCGATCCGGAAGGGCGACTTCCCGAAATGGGACCTGTACATCCAGGTGCTCAAGCCCGAGGACCTGGCGAAATTCGACTTCGACCCGCTGGACGCGACCAAGATCTGGCCGGGCATTCCCGAGCGCAAGATCGGCCAGATGGTGCTGAACCGCAACGTCGACAACTTCTTCCAGGAAACCGAACAGGTCGCCATGGCGCCGTCGAACCTGGTGCCGGGCATCGAGCCCTCCGAGGATCGCCTGCTCCAGGGACGGCTGTTCGCCTACGCCGATACCCAGATGTACCGGGTCGGCGCCAACGGCCTGGGCCTGCCGGTCAACCGCCCGCGCAGCGAGGTCAATACCGTCAACCAGGACGGCGCGCTGAACGCCGGACACAGTACCAGCGGGGTGAACTACCAGCCGAGCCGGCTCGATCCGCGCGAGGAGCAGGCCAGCGCCCGCTACGTGCGGACCCCGCTGAGCGGCACCACCCAGCAGGCGAAGATCCAGCGCGAGCAGAACTTCAAGCAGACCGGCGAGCTGTTCCGCTCCTACGGCAAGAAGGACCAGGCCGACCTGATCGCCAGTCTCGGCGGGGCGTTGGCGATCACCGACGACGAGAGCAAGTACATCATGCTTTCCTACTTCTACAAGGCTGACAGCGACTACGGCACGGGCCTGGCCAAGGTGGCCGGGGCCGATCTGCAGCGCGTCCGGCAACTGGCGGCGAAGCTCCAGGATTGATCGCAACCGGGGCGGCCATCCAGGCCGCCCTTCCTCTATCGGTTTGGTGGGAGATGACGACGATGCGAGGTTGGATTCTGGCAGGCTTGCTGCTCGCGGCGCTGGCCGCGCAAGCTGGCGAGGTGCATGGGGTCGAGGTCGAAGCGCGGTTGCGCGACTACTTCTTCGATGCCGCCCGACGCGGTGACCAGGCCATGCTGAAGGAGTTCGTCGAGGCCGGCTTCGACCTCGATGTGCAGGATGCCAAGGGCTATACCGGGCTGATCCTGGCCGCCTACCACGGCCATGGCGGAGCGGTGGAACAATTGCTGGAGGCCGGTGCCGACCCCTGCGTCCAGGATGCGCGCGGCAACACCGCCCTGATGGGCGCCATCTTCAAGGGCGAGGTCCGCATCGCCCGGCGCCTGATCGGCGCGCAATGCAGCCTCGACCAGCGCAACGGCGCAGGGCAGACCGCGGCCATATACGCGGCGCTGTTCGAGCGCGAGGAGCTGCTCCAGGCGCTGTCGGCGCGCGGTGCCGACCTTGGCGCCCGCGATGCGCTGGGCAACAGCGTGGAAAGCCTGCGACGCGGCGAACTGAACGGCACTGCGGCGGCGAGGTGATCGGGGGCAATGTTCGGAGGAGGCCTGCTGGGCTAGTCTGGAGGTGTCGTATACAACGTCAGAGGAGGTCCGTCATGCCGCTCGAGCAACATCCGCTTTCCCGGGAGTTTCCGGATTTTCATGCCGAACTGAAGCAACTTCATGGCAACGACGCCCACTTCACTCGCCTGGCGGCGGACTATGAGAGCCTCGACAAGCGCATCTATGAGGTCGAGGGCGGTCGCGAACCCCTCGACGACCTGGCGCTGCAGGGGTTGAAGCAGCAACGGGTGCAACTCAAGGACGAAATCGCCGAGAGGCTGAGGAAGGCCAACGGAAAAGGCCATTGATTCATTCACGACAACGGCATGAAAAAGGGCGCCTCCGGCGCCCTTTTTCATGTGGGCATGCTCAGAAGGCGCCGCCGAAACGGAAACTCTGTCCGACCGCGACGAAACCCAGGCCCACCAGGGTGATCGCGGCGATGTGCCAGCCGAGCTTCGGCAGGCTCTCGGCGTCCAGGTTCGGGATCAGGCGCAGGCGCGCATGCACGCCCAGGGCGGCGGTCGCCGCCAGGAGCAGCAGCTTGAGCTGCAGGGCACGGGCCACCGACGTGGCGCCGAACCAGTGGTCGAACGGCAGCCACAGGCTGGCCAGCCACAGGCCGCTGACCACCTGCAGCAGCAGGGCGGGGATGCCGATCCGCTCGTAGACCTGCTCGAAGGCGCGGATCGCCTGGGGATCGCGGCGGCGCAGGGCGCCGGGGAGGATGCCGAGGGCCAGGACCAGGTGGCCGCCGACCCAGATCGCGGCACCCAGCAGGTGCAGGAACAGCAGTGTGCGCATGGAAGTCTCCTTGTCCGGCCATCAGTGTCGCGCGAAGCGCGGTCGATCGAGGCTGATCGGAATCAAGCCAGCGGCTATCATCTGCGCTTTGCCCGCGAGAGGAGTTCCCATGGCCAAGGCCAAGCGCATGTACGGCTGCACCGAGTGTGGCGCGACCTTCCCGAAATGGGCCGGCCAGTGCGCGGACTGCGGGGCCTGGAACACCCTGGTGGAGACCGTCGTCGAGGCCGCGCCGAGCGGCTCCGGGCGCGGCGGCTGGGCCGGCCAGCAGGCCAACCTGAAGACCCTGGCGGAGGTCAGCGTCGAGGAAATGCCGCGCTTCACGACCGGCTCCGCCGAACTGGACCGGGTTCTCGGCGGCGGCCTGGTGGACGGTTCGGTGGTGCTGATCGGCGGCGATCCCGGCATCGGCAAGTCGACCATTCTCCTGCAGACCCTTTGCAACCTGGCCAGCCGCGTCCCGGCGCTGTACGTCACCGGAGAGGAATCCCAGCAGCAGGTGGCGATGCGCGCGCGGCGCCTGTCGTTGCCGGAAGACAAGCTCAAGGTGATGACCGAGACCAGCATCGAGACCATCATCGCCACCGCGCGCCAGGAGCAGCCGCGGGTGATGGTGATCGACTCGATCCAGACCATCTTCACCGAGCAGTTGCAATCGGCGCCGGGCGGCGTCGCCCAGGTCCGCGAGAGCGCCGCGATGCTGGTGCGCTATGCCAAGCAGAGCGGCACGGCGATCTTTCTGGTCGGCCACGTGACCAAGGAAGGCGCCCTGGCCGGCCCGCGGGTGCTCGAACACATGGTCGACACCGTACTGTATTTCGAGGGCGAATCAGACGGCCGCCTGCGCCTGCTGCGGGCGGTGAAGAACCGCTTCGGCGCGGTCAACGAACTGGGAGTGTTCGGCATGACCGACAAAGGCCTGAAGGAAGTGAGCAACCCTTCGGCGATCTTCCTCACGCGGGCCCAGGAAGCGGTGCCCGGCAGCGTGGTGATGGCCACCTGGGAAGGCTCGCGACCGATGCTGGTGGAGGTCCAGGCGCTGGTCGACACCAGTCACCTGGCGAATCCGCGGCGGGTGACCCTGGGCCTCGACCAGAACCGCCTGGCGATGCTGCTGGCGGTGCTGCACCGGCACGGTGGTATCCCGACCTACGACCAGGACGTGTTCCTCAACGTGGTGGGTGGGGTCAAGGTGCTGGAAACCGCCTCCGACCTGGCGTTGATGGCGGCGGTGATGTCCAGCCTGCGCAACCGCCCGCTGCCGCACGACCTGCTGGTGTTCGGCGAGGTCGGGCTGTCCGGCGAGGTGCGTCCGGTGCCGAGCGGCCAGGAGCGCCTGAAGGAAGCCGGCAAGCATGGTTTCAAGCGTGCCATCGTACCCCTCGGCAACGCGCCGAAGGAGGCGCCGGCGGGATTGCAGGTGATCGCCGTGACGCGCCTCGAGCAGGCCCTGGACGCCCTCTTCGAGTGACCCGCCTCAGTCGTCGTGGGCGCTGACCAGCAGGGCCAGCTCGCGCTCGAGGAGTTCCTCGTCGCCCAGGTTCAGTTCCACCAGGCGGCGCAGGTGGCTGATGGAGTCGAGGTCGATGTGCTGGCATTCGAAGCCGAGCAGGCCGTCGCGAGCCCAGGCCAGGCTGATCTCCATGCGGATCAGTACATCCAGGCCCAGGTACAGGCGGGCCTCGAAGGGCCGTTGCGGGTCGCCGTTCCAGTCCTGCGGCTGGCCGACCAGGATGCCGTGCAGGGAGACGTCGTGGAGCAAGACCTCCCAGCGCCGTTCGCCCTGGAGGATCTCGCTGTCGGCGTCGAAGGCGATCCGGTGGAAACGTCGACGTTCGTCGTGCTGGTCACTCATGTCGCGATCCCTCGGTGCGCGCTGCTGGATACCACTATAGCCAAGCCATGCCGGCGGGGAAGTGGCGGAATTCGATCGGCGGTGCCGTCCGTCCCCGCCTGTGCGGCTGGATCGGCGGCATGTGTCCGAGTTTGACAGTTCGTCAAGTCTCGCCAAAGCTGCTAAAGCGTTTTTCTCCAAAATACAACTGCGGAGCGCAGACATGGACAAGCGACTTTTGAGCAAGGGGTTGGTTCTGGGGCTGCTGAGCCTGGGCAGCATGACGGCACACGCCGACGCGGCAGGCGGTAATGGCTGTGGTTGGGGCAACATGGTGTTCGAGGGCCAGCGCGGCCTGTTCCCGCACCTGCTGGCCACCACCACCAACGGTACCTCGGGCAACGCCACCTTCGGCATGACCTCCGGGACCAACGGTTGCAACACCAATGCACGCCTGGGCTACGGCGGCCGCTCGATCTTCGCCATGAACGGGATGCTCGACAACATCGCCGAGGACATGGCCAAGGGCCAGGGCGAAGCGCTCGACGCCTATGCCGTGCTGCTCGGCGTGGAAGCCAAGGACCGGGCGCACTTCGCCCAGGTCACCCAGCAGCATTTCGGCGAGATCTTCGCGAGCAAGGATGCGACGGGCGAACAGGTCCTGAGCAACACCCTGGCGGTGATGAGTCGCGACGGCACCCTGGCGCGCTACGCCAAGCAACCGGCCTGAGACCTCAGGCCCAGGAAAGAGCCCGCTACGGCGGGCTTTTTCGTGTGCGCGGCCTGCCCGCCGGAGGTTGCCGCCTTCGTTGCCACGGCAGACGAACGGCTTGGGCATGCGGCGTTTTCCCAGGGCGCTTCCTACGGAGAGGGCAAGGTCGCGCCGAAGCGTTTTCGCCTGGCCGGCCCTTGTCGGCCATGGACTTTTCCGGCGGATTCCTGCGACATTGCGCCTACCGCCATCGCGCGGTAACCGCTCTAGACTAAGGTCGTATGACCCCTGGTCGGTTCGCGGCTAGAATTTTCGCTGCAGAACTGCGCCCTCCATCTGTCGGAAGCCAAACACTATGAACAATAACAATAGCCTGCTACGTCACCTCGCCTGGCTGGTGGTGGCGATCGTGGGCGCCGCGGCCCTGGGCGTCGTCGCCCTGCGTCGTGGCGAAGCGATCAACGCCTTGTGGATCGTGGTGGCGGCGGTGGCCATCTACCTGGTCGCCTACCGTTACTACAGCCTGTTCATCGCCAGCAAGGTGATGCAACTGGACCCCAACCGCGCCACTCCCGCGGTACTCAACAACGATGGCCTGGACTACGTCCCGACCAACAAGCACATCCTCTTCGGCCACCACTTCGCCGCCATCGCCGGCGCCGGTCCGCTGGTCGGTCCGGTCCTTGCCGCGCAGATGGGCTACCTGCCCGGCACCCTCTGGCTGATCGCCGGCGTAGTCCTCGCCGGCGCGGTGCAGGACTTCATGGTCCTGTTCATCTCCAGCCGTCGCAACGGCCGCTCGCTGGGCGAGCTGGTGCGCGAGGAAATGGGCCAGGTGGCCGGGACCATCGCGCTGTTCGGCGCCTTCCTGATCATGATCATCATCCTCGCGGTGCTCGCGCTGATCGTGGTGAAGGCTCTGGCCGACAGCCCCTGGGGCATGTTCACCGTCCTCGCGACCATTCCCATCGCGCTGTTCATGGGCGTCTACATGCGCTTCATCCGCCCCGGCCGGATCGGCGAGATCTCGATCATCGGGGTGTTCCTCCTGCTCGGTTCGATCTGGCTCGGCGGGCAGGTCGCGGCCAGTCCGGAATGGGCGCCGCATTTCACCTTCAGTGGAATCCAGATCACCTGGATGCTGATCGGCTACGGCGCCGTCGCCTCGGTACTGCCGGTGTGGCTGCTGCTGGCGCCGCGCGACTACCTGTCGACCTTCCTCAAGATCGGCACCATCATCGGCCTGGCGATCGGCATCCTGATCGTCATGCCGGAACTGAAGATGCCGGCCCTGACCCAGTTCACCGACGGCACCGGCCCGGTCTGGAAAGGCAGCCTGTTCCCGTTCCTGTTCATCACCATCGCCTGCGGCGCGGTGTCCGGCTTCCACGCGCTGATCTCCTCGGGGACCACGCCGAAGCTGCTCAACCGGGAGCCCGACGCCCGCTACATCGGCTACGGCGGCATGCTGATGGAGTCCTTCGTGGCGATCATGGCGATGGTCGCCGCCTCGGTGATCGAGCCGGGCATCTACTTCGCCATGAACAGCCCGCCGGCGGTGGTCGGCGCCGACGTTAACGCGGTGGCCGCGACCGTCAGCAGCTGGGGCTTCGCCATCACGCCGGAGCAACTCACCCAGACCGCCCAGGACATCGGCGAGACCACCATCCTGGCCCGTGCCGGCGGCGCGCCGACCCTGGCGGTGGGGATCGCGCACATCCTCCACCAGGTGCTGCCGGGCGAGAACACCATGGCCTTCTGGTACCACTTCGCGATCCTCTTCGAGGCCTTGTTCATCCTCACCGCGGTGGACGCCGGCACCCGTGCCGGGCGCTTCATGCTGCAGGACCTGCTGGGCAACTTCGTGCCGGCGCTGAAGAAGACCGAGTCGTGGACCGCCAACATCATCGGCACCGGCGGCTGCGTGGCGCTGTGGGGCTGGCTGCTGTACCAGGGCGTGGTCGACCCGCTGGGCGGGATCAATACCCTGTGGCCGCTGTTCGGCATTTCCAACCAGATGCTCGCCGGCATCGCGCTGATGCTCGCCACCGTGGTCCTGATCAAGATGAAGCGCCAGCAGTATGTCTGGGTCACCATCCTGCCGGCGGCCTGGTTGCTGATCTGCACCACCACCGCGGGCCTGATCAAGATCTTCGACAGCAACCCGGCGGTCGGCTTCGTCGCTCTTGGCGAGAAGTACGCCACCGCGCTGGATGCCGGCCAGGTGCTGGCGCCGGCCAAGGATATCGGCCAGATGCAGCACGTGGTGCTGAACGCCTACATCAACGCCGGTCTGACCGTGCTGTTCCTGCTGGTGGTGTTCAGCGTACTGTTCTACGCCATCAAGGTCGGCATCGCGGCCTGGGGCAAGAGCGAGCGGACCGACAAGGAAACCCCGTTCGAGCCCATCCCCGACGCCTGACCGGCCGCGCTCCCCGGTTCGCCGGGGAGCCTTAACGAGGAACTCGCCATGTTCAACGACCTCAGCCGCATGGGCAAATACCTGGGCCAGGCCGCCCGGATGCTGGTCGGCATGCCCGACTACGACACCTATGTCGAGCACATGCGCAACAAGCACCCGGACAAGCCGGTGATGACCTACGAGGAGTTCTTCCGCGAGCGCCAGGAGGCGCGCTACGGTGGCGGCAAGGGTCGGCCGATCCGCTGCTGCTGAATCCCCATCCTTCCGCGGGCCACGTCTGACGTGGCCCGCGTCTTTTCTGGAAGTTGCGCATGTCCGAAGTAGCCAACGACAACCACGCCCCGATCCCCGTCACCGTGCTCACCGGCTTCCTCGGCGCCGGCAAGACCACCCTGCTCAAGTACCTGCTGCAGGCCGAGCACGGCATGAAGATCGCGGTGATCGAGAACGAGTACAGCGAGACGCCGATCGACGGCCAGTTGCTCGGCGTCGAGCCGGTGCAGGTGATGACGCTGTCCAACGGCTGCGTCTGCTGCTCGATCAACACCGACCTGGAAAAGGCCCTGTTCCTCCTGCTGGAGCGCCGCGACAACGGCGAAATCGACTTCGACCGCCTGGTGATCGAGTGCACCGGCCTGGCCGATCCGGCGCCGGTGGCGCAGACCTTCTTCGCCGACGAGGAACTCTGCCAGCGCTACGTGCTGGACGGCATCATCACCCTGGTGGACGCCGCCAACGCCGAGCGTCACCTGCAGGAAACCATCGCCCAGGCCCAGGTCGGCTTCGCCGACCGCATCCTGGTGAGCAAGACCGACCTGGTCGACGCCGCCACCTTCGAGGCCCTGGGCCAGCGCCTGCAACGGATCAATCGGAGGGCGCTGGTGCATGTGGTCGAGCACGGCCGCATCGACCTGGCGCACCTGCTCGACGTACGTGGCTTCAACCTCAACGCCGACCTCGGTCCTGGCATCGGCCTGCGCCCGCTGCGAGCGGTGGCAGCCAAGGACAGCCGCGATCGCATCGGCACCCTGGTACTGCGCAGCGACACGCCGCTCGATCTCGAAAGGCTGAGCGAGTTCATGGACGACCTGTTGCAGTGGCATGGCAATTCCCTGCTGCGCTACAAGGGCGTGCTGAACATCGCCGACGAGCCGCGTCGCCTGGTGTTCCAGGGCGTGCTGCGACTCTACGGCTTCGACTGGGATAGCGAGTGGCGGGACGACGAGGCGCGCGAGAGCGTGATCGTGTTCATCGGCGACAACCTGCCGGAGGACAGTATCCGCGAGGGCTTCGAACGCATCGTCGAAGGCCGCTGAGGCGCATCGACGCCAAAGGAGCGTGGAAATGGACAGGAACGCATTGATCGGCGCCTGGCGGGACTGCATCCGTGGCGCGGACAAATCCTGGGTGCTGTTCGCCCAGGGCACTTGCGTGATCCTCACGCAGCCGGAGCCGGACCTCGCGGCCCAGGCGCGGGCATTGCTGGCCGAGTGGGGAGCGGTACAGGTCGGCACGCCGGCGGGCGACTTCGGTGTGATCACCCTGGACAACGGCCGCGGCTGGGTGGTGACCGGGCATCACCCGGACATCCTTACCTTCGTCCCTCGCGAGGAACTGGAGGAGGACGCCGGCGAGCTGCTCGTCGGCATGCACGGCCGCTCCCGGCGGGGCGAGGATGCCGAGGCCTTGGCGGTGATCCATGTCGAGGACCGGCGATAACGCTACCCGGCGCCTCCTCCCTCGGAGGAAATGAAAAAGCCCGGCATTTGCCGGGCTCTTTCGTCTTGCCTTGTCGCCTAGTTGCCGTAGACCGGGAACTTGGCGCAGATCGCCTTGACCTTCTCGCGTACGCCGTCGACCACGGACTCGTCGCCCATGTTCTCGAGGATGTCGCAGATCCAGCCGGCCAGCTCGCGGCACTCGGCTTCCTTGAAGCCGCGGGTGGTCACGGCCGGGGTACCGATGCGCAGGCCGGAGGTGACGAACGGCGAGCGCGGGTCGTTCGGGACCGAGTTCTTGTTCACGGTGATGAACGCGCGGCCGAGGGCGGCGTCGGCGTCTTTGCCGGTGATGTCCTGCTTGATCAGGGAGAGCAGGAACAGGTGGTTCTGGGTGCCGCCGGAAACCACGTCGAAACCGCGGTCGAGGAAGACCTGGGCCATGCTCTGGGCGTTCTTCAGGACCTGCTGCTGGTAGGTCTTGAACTCCGGCTGCAGGGCTTCCTTGAAGCACACCGCCTTGGCCGCGATCACGTGCTCCAGCGGACCGCCCTGGGCGCCGGGGAATACCGCGGAGTTGAGCTTCTTCTCGATCTCCTCGTTGGCGCGCGCCAGGATCAGGCCACCGCGCGGACCGCGCAGGGTCTTGTGGGTGGTGGTGGTGACCACGTCGGCGAACGGCACCGGGTTCGGGTAGACGCCAGCGGCGACCAGGCCGGCGACGTGGGCCATGTCGACGAACAGGTAGGCGCCGACCTTGTCGGCGATGGCGCGGAAGCGGGCGAAATCGAGGACCTGGGAATAGGCGGAGAAGCCGGCGACGATCATCTTCGGCTTGTGCTCCACGGCCAGGCGCTCGACTTCGTCGTAGTCGATCAGGCCATTGGCGTCGATGCCGTACTGCACGGCGTTGTACAGCTTGCCGGAGGAGGAGACGCTGGCGCCGTGGGTCAGGTGGCCGCCATGGGCCAGGCTCATGCCGAGGATGGTGTCGCCGGCCGACAGCAGGGCCAGGTAGACCGCGGCGTTGGCCTGGGAGCCGGCGTGCGGCTGGACGTTGGCGTAATCGGCGCCGAACAGTTGCTTGGCGCGGTCGATGGCCAGTTGCTCGACGATATCGACGTACTCGCAGCCGCCGTAATAGCGCTTGTGCGGATAACCTTCGGCGTACTTGTTGGTCAGCACCGAACCCTGGGCTTCCATCACCGCCGGGCTGGTGTAGTTCTCGGAGGCGATCAGCTCGATGTGCTCTTCCTGGCGCTGGGCTTCCTGCTCCATCGCGGCAAAGAGTTCGGCATCGTAGCGGGCGAGGGTCAAATCACGGCTGAACATGGCGGTCCTCATAAGGATCGGTGCTGGGAAAAGGCGCGCATTCTAACCCATGCGGCGGGTGCTGGCACATGAAAGGCCATCATGTCGCGGATAAGCGGCGCTCAAGCGCGCCGCACGGCGGCTCAGCCCTCGTTGAACATGAACAGCACGTCGCTGGCGTAGAGCATGCCGAACTGCTCGGCGGGCATCGGCCGGCCGAACAGGTAGCCTTGCACCTCGTCGCAGCCGTGCTCGCGAAGGAAGTCCAGCTGGGCCTGGCTCTCCACGCCCTCGGCGATCACCATCAGGTTCAGGCTGTGGGCCATGGCAATGATCGCCCGGGCGATCTGTGCGTCCTGTTCGCCGTGGGGCAGGCCGTCGACGAAGCTGCGGTCGATCTTCAACACGTCGATGGGGAACTGCTTGAGGTAGTTCAGCGAGGAGTAGCCGGTGCCGAAGTCGTCCACCGCGATGGCCAGGCCGAGGCGCTTGAGCCCGGAGAGGATCTGCATGGCCTCGGCGACGTCACTCATCAGGATGCTTTCGGTCAGCTCCAGCTCCAGGCAGGCCGGCGGGATGCCTGTCTCGTAGAGGATCGCGGCGATCCGCTCGCCCAACTGGCCATCGGCGAACTGCCGTGCCGAGAGGTTCACCGAGACCTTCGGCACCCGCACCTTGGCCTTGTGCCAGCTGCGCAACTGCTTGCAGGCTTCCGCCAGCAGCCAGTCGCCGACCTGGGCCACCAGGCCGATCTCCTCCAGCACCGGAATGAACTCGCTCGGCGGAACCAGTCCGCGGCGCGGATGCTGCCAGCGCAGCAGGGCCTCGGCGCCAGTCAGGCGGCGGCCGTCGCCGGTGAACTGCGGCTGGTAGTGGAGGACGAACTCGCCCAGTTCAAGGGCGCGGCGCAGGTCGCTTTCCAGTTCCAGGCGCTCCAGGGCGCGAGCGTTCATCTCGGCCTGGTAGAACTGGAAGTTGTTCTTGCCCATCTCCTTGGCGTGGTACATCGCCGTGTCGGCGTTCTTCATCAGCAGGCTCAGTTCGGCGCCGTCCTGGGGCGACAAGGCCACGCCGATGCTGGCGGTGACGAAGAATTCACGGCCTTCCAGGGTGAACGGCCGGGCCAGACGGCCGAGGATCAGCTCGGCGACCTGGATCGCCCGTTTCAGGGCGATCTCGCGGTCGCCCTGGGAAGGCAGCAGCAGGGTGAATTCGTCGCCGCCCATGCGCGCCACGGTATCGTCCTGGCTGACGCAGGCGCTCAGGCGGGTCGCCACTTCCTGCAGCATGCGGTCGCCGGCGGCGTGGCCGAGGGAGTCGTTGATCGGCTTGAAGCGGTCGAGGTCGAGGAACATCAGCACCACCCACTGGCCGTTGCGCTCGGCCTGCTGCAGGGCGGTATGCAGACGGTCCTGGAACAGCGTGCGGTTGGGCAGGTGGGTGAGGGCGTCGTAGTAGGCCAGGCGGTGGATGCGCCGCTCGCTGGCCTTGCGCTCGCTGATGTCGCTGAAGAAGCAGACGAAGCTGACCAGGTCGCCTTCCTCGTCACGCACCGCGGTGATGCCGACCCAGGACGGATAGAGTTCGCCGGTCTTGCGCTTCTGCAGAATCTCGCCTTCCCAGCTGCCGCTGTGCTGCAGGCTGGCGAGCACGTGCTTGAGCTGGTTGGCTTCCTGGCGGTCGGCGGTGAGCAGGCGCGGCTGCTGGTCGAGCACGTCGGCCGGGCTGTAGCCGGTCAGGCGCGAGAAGGAATCGTTGACCTGGACGATGTAGCCGGCCGGGTCGGTGACCATGATCGCCGCCGTGGAGTGTTCGAATACCGTCGCCGCCATCCGCAGCTCGCGTTCGGCGCGGCGCTGCTGGCTGATGTCGCGGGCGATGCCGAGCAGGCCTTCGAAGCGGTCGTGCTCGTCCCACATCAGGACGATCCGCAGTTCGATGGGAATCTTGCGTCCGTCGGCGCGCAGGCAGTCGAGGGCGAACAGATGCTGGCCAGGGTTTTCCCGCAGCTCGGCGAGCTTCTGGCGGTCGCCGATGGCGTGCCGCACGCGGCGCAGCAGGCCGTTCAGGCGGCCGAGCTGGCGCGGGTTGGTGGCGGTCTGATGGAGGCCGTTGAGCAGCGCCCATTCCGGGCTGTAGCCGAACACGTGCTGTACCGAGGGGCTGACGTAGCTGGCGTTGAGCTCGGCGTCGGTGGAGAAGATCACGTCGCTGATGTTTTCCGCCAGCATGCGGTAGCGTCGGCCGTTCTCGCGCAGCGCGTTGTTCGCCTCGACGGTGAAGGTGATGTCCTTGGCCACGCCGATCAGGCGCGCCACGCGACCGCTGCGGTCGCGGCTGAAGGCCTGCTCGCGGATGTCGAACCAGTGCCAGCGGCCGTCGCGGTGGCGCCAGCGCAACTGGCTGTCGAGCAGCAGGCCGTCGCCGACCACGTGCTGCAGGTTGCGGATGCGCCAGTAGTATTCCTGGTCGTCGGGGTGCAGCAGGGTTTCCCAGAAGTTCTCGCCCATCCGCGCCAGTTCTTCCTGGTTGTAGCCCAACTGCTGGCCCAGGTGATGGTTGCTGAAGATCACCCGGCGCGCGTGCAGGTCGTGGATGTAGAGGGTATCGGGCACCGCCTGGACCGCGTCCGACCAGAACTTCTCGCGCTCGATCAGCGACAGTTCGACTTCCTTGCGACTGGTGACGTCGGACAGGCTGAGGGTCACCGCATGCCATTCGCCGGGGTTTTCCGGCAGGCGCAGTTGCAACCACAGGTGCCGCGGCGTGCTCTTGCCGCAGCGCAGCGTGGCTTCCAGTTCGAGTACCGGCCGGCGTTCGATGAGCGCCTCGATCACCTGCAGGCGCAGGCTGTCCGGTTGTAGCGGGCCGTGGTCGAGCAAGCGCTGCCAGGCCTGTTCGGTGGAATCGATCTGTAGCAGGCGGCGACTGACATCGTTGATCTCGGTGATGCGGATCCGCTCCAGCAGCGCCTGCTGCCGCCCGGGTTCGCCGGCGAGCCAGGCGCGCAGTGCGGCGCAGCTGTCCAGGCCTTGCTCCACAAGAGCCTGGCGCAGGGCGGAGAGGTCGAGCACGCAGAGGGCCACGCCGACCCCTTCGAAGATGTCCTGGTAGCGCCGCCGGGTTTCCTCCAGGACGCCGAGGGCGTGCTGTTCCTCGGTGACGTCGCGCAACACCCAGACCTGCCCGCCCTGGAGTATCTGCTCGCGGAGGGTCCAGGCCTGGTCGGCGAGCGCCGGATAGCTGGCCAGCGGATGGCGGCTGAGGGTGTACGTCCGCGGCTCGCCGCGCACCCGCAGCGGCAGCAGCTCGCTACGGGTCTCGCCGTCGCCACCGGCGTCCGTCAGCCAGCCTGGCTCGAGGTCCGGCAGCAGGCCCAGCAGGTGATGCTGGCGGGCCTGGGCCGAACTGATGCCGAAGAGGCGCTCGGCCTGGGGATTGAGGTAGCTGAGGCGGCCGTCGGCGCGGGTCACCAGCACCCGCTCGTCGATCGCCGCCAGTGCCGTGGCCGCCTGGCGCAGGCTGCGCTGCGAGGCCAGGGTCATGGCGCGCAGGCCCTGTTGCTCGCGGTGCAGGCGCAGCAGCATGTATACGGTGACGCCGACCAGCAGGAGGAAGATCGCCAGCTCGCCGCCGATTCCCGGCAGCAGGCCGAGCCGCACCCGCGTGCTGTCGTAGAGCCCGCGAAGCTGCCAGTCGCTGTTGCGCAGCGGTTCCACGCCGAGGGTCTGCATGTCGTCGAGCAGCGCCGTGCTCCCTGGGGTATGCCAGAGCACCCGCCCGGCGTATTGGTCTTCCAGGCGCCAGAGCAGGTTGCCGGTGGGCAGGTCGGGACTCCACTGGGCGAGGCTGTCGCTGGCCAGGTGCAACAGCCAGAAGCCACTGTCGCGGCGGCTGCCGGGTTCGCGCAGGGTCAGGTAGAGGGATTCGCCGTCGCGCGGGTCGAGGCAATAGTGGTAGAGGCCGGAGCCGGCGTGCTGGCGCAACTGCTCGGGCAGCGTCGTTTCCGGCGACGGGCTGTCCGTCTGCGGGGCGCTGTCCACCCATTGCAACTGGCGCACCTGCGGCAGCGCATCGCTGATGCGCGGCAACAGCCTGCCCTGTATCTCGCCACGCTCGCTGGGGGGCACGCCCGGGAGCAGGGCGAGGGCGGTGCGCGCCTTGAGTTCGAGGGTCAGGGACAGGCGGTCGTTGAGACGATCGAGCTGGGCCGCGGCTCGCTCGTGTTCGAAGCGTTCCTGCTGGCGCAGCTCCTGGCTCATCTGCCAGAGCAGCAGGCCGAGCATCAACAGGACCAGCAACAGCAGGCCAGCCTTGGCTGCCGGTCGGTCGGGTACGGTCAGTGGGTCGCCGGCGGGAGGCGGCGACGGGGTTAGCGAGGGGGTCGACACTGACCGGAATTCCTGGGGGAGGTGTGATTCGGTAGACAGTTAGGATGCCCGGAAGCAAGGCCAAGTGCCAGTATCGCCGACGAGCGTCACGGTCCTTTCCGGCTGTCGAGGCACTTTGTCGCAGGACCGGTGACGACTGATTTTCCCGAGTGTCGAGCAGGCCTCCGGGCGGCCGAAGTCGACGGCACGCGGATCGGTCCGTGCCATGCGGCGACGAGAGGGGCGCCGCCGCGGGCGCGAGGGTCAGGAGCGAGCCGGATTGGAGGCGCCATGGAGGAACATCTGCTCCAGGGTATGCGCGGAATTGGAGCTGGCCGCCCGTCCGCGACGTTCCGCATCGACCATGCCGTAGACCAGGGTGATGAACAGTTCGGTGAACACGGCCGCCGTGATGTCGATGCGAAACACGCCTTTCTGCTGTCCGCGCAGGAAGAAGGCGTCCAGCGCTTCCAGGTAGGACTGCCAGCGTGCGCCTTCGCCGTGCGGGTCGAGGAAGTCCGGGCGGTACTGGAATACCAGGAATACCAGCAGCTCGCGGTGGGTGAGGTGTTCCTTGATCAGGCGCTGCAACGCCTCCAGAGGCTCGGCATGCTCCAGGTCGCAGGCCTGGATGATCTGGTTCAGTACGGTCTCTCCGTGGTCCTCGAGCATCTGCACCAGGTTGTCCCGCGTGCCGCAGAAGCGGTGCAGGGTGGCCTTGCTTACGCCGGCCGCCTCGGCCAGTTCCTTCAGCGTCGCTCGCGGGCGGTCGACGATAGCGACTGCCAGCGCCTTGATGAGTCGCTCGTCATGGGAAATCAGGGTCATCGATGGGTCCCGGTTGGTTTTTCTGATTGTGCGCATTGTGCAGAAAACTGGCCTCGCGTCCAAAGGAATTAGCTGTCAAAAGATCATTTGAGACAATATTGACTCAATTAGCTCGAAAAAGTACCATTCGATCCGTTTTCAATCAACGGTCGGGTGTGTCATGGCTGATTTGCGTGCAATAGGAAGGATCGGGGCGTTGGCTATGGCCATCGCGTTGGCGGGTTGTGGGCCGGCGGCAGAGCGACAGGAGGCCGCCGAAATGGTGTTGCCGGTGGAGGTCCTTACGGTGCAGGCCGAGCCCCTGGCGCTGAGTTCGGAACTGCCTGGGCGGATCGAACCGGTGCGTGTCGCCGAGGTGCGCGCGCGGGTGGCCGGCATCGTCGTGCGGAAGCGCTTCGAGGAGGGCGCCGACGTCAAGGCTGGCGACCTGCTGTTCCAGATCGATCCGGCACCGCTGAAGGCTGCGGTGTCGCGCGCCGAGGGTGAGCTGGCGCGGAACCGCGCGGTGCTGTTCGAGGCGCAGGCGCGGGTGCGTCGCTACGAGCCGCTGGTGAAGATCCAGGCGGTCAGCCAGCAGGACTTCGATACCGCCACCGCCGACCTGCGCAGCGCCGAGGCGGCGACCCGCTCGGCCCAGGCCGACCTGGAGACCGCGCGCCTGAACCTCGGCTACGCCTCGGTCACTGCGCCGATCTCCGGGCGCATCGGCCGCGCGCTGGTGACCGAGGGCGCGCTGGTCGGGCAGGGCGAGGCGACGCTGATGGCGCGCATCCAGCAGCTCGATCCGATCTATGCGGATTTCACCCAGACCGCGGCCGAGGCCCTGCGCCTGCGCGACGCCCTGAAGAAAGGCACCTTGGCCGCCGGCGACAGCCAGGCGCTGACCCTGCGCGTCGAAGGGACGCCCTACGAGCGCCAGGGCGCGTTGCAGTTCGCCGACGTGGCGGTGGATCGCGGCACCGGCCAGATCGCCCTGCGCGGCAAGTTCGCCAACCCCGACGGGGTCCTGCTGCCGGGCATGTACGTGCGCGTACGTACGCCCCAGGGCATCGACAACCAGGCGATCCTGGTGCCGCAACGGGCCGTGCGCCGCTCCAGCGACGGCAGCGCCCAGGTGATGGTGGTGGGCGCCGACGAGCGCGCCGAGGCGCGCAGCGTCGGTACCGGCGTCATGCAGGGTTCGCGCTGGCAGATCACCGAGGGCCTGGAGCCGGGTGACCGGGTCATAGTCGGCGGCCTGGCTGCGGTGCAGCCGGGGGTGAAGATCGTGCCGAAGCCGGATGGTGCCCAGGCGCAAGCCCAGTCACCTGCGCCGCAACAGTAAGGGCGGGTTCGCCCCGAGGATTTTCCGATGTCCGAATTCTTCATCAAGCGGCCGAACTTCGCCTGGGTGGTGGCCCTGTTCATCTCCCTGGCCGGCCTGCTGGTCATTTCCAAATTGCCGGTAGCGCAGTACCCCAATGTCGCGCCGCCACAGATCACCATCACCGCCACCTATCCCGGCGCCTCGGCGAAGGTGCTGGTGGACTCCGTCACCAGTGTGCTCGAGGAGTCGCTGAACGGCGCCAAGGGCCTGCTCTACTTCGAGTCGACCAACAACTCCAACGGCACCGCCGAGATCGTCGTCACCTTCGAGCCGGGCACCGATCCGGACCTGGCCCAGGTGGACGTGCAGAACCGCCTGAAGAAAGCCGAGGCGCGCATGCCGCAGGCGGTGCTGACCCAGGGCCTGCAGGTCGAGCAGACCAGCGCCGGTTTCCTGCTGATCTATGCGCTCAGCTACAAGGAAGGCGCTCAGCGCAGCGACACCACCGCCCTCGGCGACTACGCCGCGCGCAATATCAACAACGAGCTGCGGCGCCTGCCGGGCGTCGGCAAGCTGCAATTCTTCTCTTCCGAGGCGGCCATGCGGGTCTGGATCGATCCGCAGAAGCTGGTGGGCTTCGGCCTCTCCATCGACGACGTGAGCAATGCCATCCGCGGGCAGAACGTGCAGGTGCCGGCCGGCGCCTTCGGCAGCGCACCGGGCAGTTCCGCGCAGGAGCTGACGGCGACCCTGGCGGTGAAGGGCACCCTGGACGATCCGCAGGAGTTCGGCCAGGTAGTGCTGCGCGCCAACGAGGACGGCTCGCTGGTCCGGCTCGCCGATGTCGCGCGCCTGGAACTCGGCAAGGAGAGCTACAACATTTCCTCGCGACTGAACGGCACGCCCACCGTGGGCGGGGCGATCCAGCTGTCGCCCGGGGCCAACGCGATCCAGACCGCTACCCTGGTGAAACAGCGTCTCGCCGAACTGTCGGCGTTCTTCCCCGAGGACATGCAGTACAGCGTGCCCTACGACACCTCGCGCTTCGTCGACGTGGCCATCGAGAAGGTGATCCACACCCTGATCGAAGCGATGGTCCTGGTGTTCCTGGTGATGTTCCTGTTCCTGCAGAACGTCCGCTACACCCTGATCCCGTCCATCGTGGTGCCGGTGTGCCTGCTGGGTACGCTGATGGTGATGTACCTGCTGGGGTTCTCGGTGAACATGATGACCATGTTCGGCATGGTCCTGGCGATCGGCATCCTGGTGGACGACGCCATCGTGGTGGTGGAGAACGTCGAGCGGATCATGGCGGAGGAGGGGATTTCCCCGGCCGAGGCCACGGTCAAGGCGATGAAGCAGGTATCCGGCGCCATCGTCGGCATCACCCTGGTGCTCTCGGCGGTGTTCCTGCCGCTGGCTTTCATGGCCGGTTCGGTGGGGGTGATCTACCAGCAGTTCTCGGTGTCGCTGGCGGTCTCGATCCTGTTCTCCGGCTTCCTCGCCCTGACCTTCACCCCGGCGCTGTGCGCCACGCTGCTCAAGCCCATTCCCGAAGGGCACCACGAGAAGCGCGGCTTCTTCGGCGCCTTCAACCGTGGCTTCGCCCGCGTCACCGAGCGCTATTCGCTGCTCAACTCGAAGCTGGTGGCGCGCGCCGGACGCTTCATGCTGGTGTACGCCGGCCTGGTGGCCATGCTCGGCTACTTCTACCTGCGCCTGCCGGAAGCCTTCGTGCCGGCGGAAGACCTCGGCTACATGGTGGTCGACGTGCAACTGCCGCCTGGTGCTTCGCGTGTGCGCACCGATGCCACCGGCGAGGAGCTCGAGCGCTTCCTCAAGTCCCGCGAGGCGGTGGCTTCGGTGTTCCTGATCTCGGGCTTCAGCTTCTCCGGCCAGGGCGACAATGCCGCGCTGGCCTTCCCGACCTTCAAGGACTGGTCCGAGCGAGGCGCCGAGCAGTCGGCCGCCGCCGAGATCGCCGCGCTGAACGAGCATTTCGCGCTGCCCGACGATGGCACGGTCATGGCCGTGTCGCCGCCACCGATCAACGGTCTGGGTAACTCCGGCGGCTTCGCATTGCGCCTGATGGACCGTAGCGGGGTCGGCCGCGAAGCGCTGCTGCAGGCTCGCGATACTCTTCTTGGCGAGATCCAGACCAACCCGAAATTCCTTTACGCGATGATGGAAGGACTGGCCGAAGCGCCGCAACTGCGCCTGTTGATCGACCGGGAGAAGGCCCGTGCCCTGGGGGTGAGCTTCGAGACCATCAGCGGCACGCTGTCCGCTGCCTTCGGCTCGGAGGTGATCAACGACTTCACCAATGCGGGGCGCCAACAGCGGGTGGTGATCCAGGCCGAACAGGGCAACCGGATGACCCCGGAAAGCGTGCTCGAGCTATACGTGCCTAACGCTGCTGGCAACCTGGTACCGCTCAGCGCCTTCGTCAGCGTGAAATGGGAAGAGGGACCGGTGCAATTGGTGCGCTATAACGGCTACCCGTCGATCCGCATCGTCGGTGACGCCGCGCCCGGCTTCAGTACCGGCGAAGCCATGGCGGAAATGGAGCGCCTGGCCGCGCAGCTGCCGGCCGGCATCGGCTACGAGTGGACCGGCCTGTCCTATCAGGAGAAGGTCTCCGCCGGGCAGGCCACCAGCCTGTTCGCCCTCGCCATCCTGGTGGTGTTCCTGTTGCTGGTGGCGCTCTACGAGAGCTGGTCGATCCCGCTGTCGGTGATGCTGATCGTGCCGATCGGCGCCATCGGCGCGGTGCTCGCGGTGATGGTCAGCGGTATGTCCAACGACGTGTATTTCAAGGTCGGCCTGATCACCATCATCGGTCTTTCGGCGAAGAACGCGATTCTCATCGTCGAGTTCGCCAAGGAACTCTGGGAGCAGGGGCATAGCCTGCGCGACGCCGCCATCGAGGCCGCGCGCCTGCGCTTCCGGCCGATCATCATGACTTCCATGGCGTTCATCCTCGGCGTGATACCCCTGGCCCTGGCCAGCGGTGCCGGCGCGGCGAGCCAGCGTGCCATCGGCACCGGAGTGATCGGCGGGATGCTCAGCGCCACCTTCCTCGGCGTGCTGTTCGTACCTATCTGTTTCGTCTGGCTGCTGTCGCTGCTGCGCAGCAAGCCGGCACCCATCGAACAGGCCGCTTCGGCCGGGGAGTGAACGAGATGCGCAAACCTGCTTTCGGCGTATCGGCGCTGCTGATCGCCCTGACCCTCGGTGCCTGCTCCATGGCGCCGACCTACGAACGTCCCGCCGCGCCGGTGGCCGACAGCTGGAGCGGCGCCGCCGCCCAGCGCCAGGGCGCGGCGATCGACACGCTGGATTGGAAGAGTTTCATCGTCGATGCCGAACTACGCCGCCTGGTGGGCGTGGCCCTGGATAACAACCGCTCGCTGCGCCAGACCCTCCTGGATATCGAGGCGGCCCGCGCGCAGTACCGAATCCAGCGCGCCGACCGGGTTCCGGGCCTGAATGCCGCTGCCACCGGCAACCGCCAGCGGCAGCCGGCCGACCTGTCCGCCGGCAATCGCTCGGAAGTGGCCAGCAGCTACCAGGTCGGGCTGGCCCTGCCGGAGTACGAACTGGACCTCTTCGGTCGGGTCAAGAGCCTGACCGACGCAGCCCTGCAACAGTACCTGGCCAGCGAGGAGGCAGCGCGCGCGGCACGGATCGCCCTGGTCGCCGAGGTCAGCCAGGCCTACCTGAGCTACGACGGCGCCCTGCGGCGCCTGGCGCTGACCCGTCAGACCCTGGTCAGCCGCGAGTATTCCTTCGCCCTGATCGACCAGCGCCGCGCGGCCGGCGCCGCCACCGCGCTGGACTACCAGGAAGCCCTTGGCCTGGTGGAGCAGGCGCGCGCCGAGCAGGAGCGCAACCTGCGGCAGAAACAGCAGGCATTCAACGCGCTGGTGTTGCTGCTGGGTAGCGACGATGCCGCGCAGGCGATTCCGCGGAGTCCGGGGCAGCGGCCGAAGCTGCTGCAGGACATCGCTCCCGGCACGCCGTCCGAGCTGATCGAGCGACGCCCGGACATCCTTGCCGCCGAACATCGTTTGCGGGCGCGCAACGCGGATATCGGCGCGGCGCGCGCGGCGTTCTTCCCGCGCATCAGCCTGACCGGCAGCTTCGGCACCTCCAGCGCGGAAATGTCCGGCCTGTTCGATGGCGGCTCGCGCTCCTGGAGCTTCCTGCCGACGCTGACGCTGCCGATCTTCGATGGCGGGCGCAACCGTGCCAACCTGAGCCTGGCCGAGGCGCGCAAGGATTCGGCGGTGGCCGCCTACGAGGGGACCATCCAGACCGCTTTCCGCGAGGTCGCCGACGCCCTGGCGGCCAGCGATACCCTGCGTCGCGAAGAGAAGGCCCTGCGCGCCCTGGCGAACAGCAGCAACGAAGCCCTGAAGCTGGCCAAGGCACGCTACGAGAGTGGCGTCGACAACCACCTGCGCTACCTCGATGCGCAGCGCAGCAGCTTCCTCAACGAGATCGCCTTCATCGACGGCAGCACCCAGCGGCAGATCGCCCTGGTCGACCTGTTCCGCGCGCTCGGCGGAGGCTGGGACGAGGGACGGAGCCTGGTGGTACATCGAGGCGGCAGGAGTTGAGCGGGTAAACGTGTGGGAAACGGTGCTAGCGGGTGGCAACTGCCGCCCGCTCAAGGGCTGGCAGGTTGTGCGGGGTTCGACGCGCCCCGCAGGAACAGCTCCTCCAGCGTGGCGGACAACCCGGCGCTGGCCGCGCGACCGCGGCGCTCGGCATCGACCATGCCGTAGATCAGGACGATGAAGAGTTCGCTGAAGGTCGCCGCGCTGATATCGATACGGAACACACGCTTCTGCTGGCCGCGCAGGAAGAAGGCGTCCAGGGCTTCGACATAGGACTGCCAACTGGCGTCCCCATGCCCGGCCTGGCGTCCCGGGTTCTGCTCGAACATCAGCAGCGCCAGCAGGTCGCGCTGGGCGAGGTGTTCCCGGATCAGCTCGCGTAGCGCTTCCCGCGGCTCCAGCCGCTGCAGGGCGGCGCTGTGGGTGAGGCGTTCGAGGGTACTCCTGGCATGGCTTTCCAGGCGCCGCTTGAGACCTTCGCGGGTACCGCAATGACGGTTCAGGGTTGCCCTGCTCACTCCTGCCAGTTCCGCCAGTTCTCCCATGGTGGCGCGCGGATGATTGACCATCGCGGTGGCCAGGGCCTTGAGCAGGCGCTGGTCCTGAGACGACGGGGTTGGCGCTGGGTCGAGACTGTCCCTGTGCGGGGAGTCGGGTAGCTGGGCGGATCTGGGAGCGAGTGTCATTTTTGAGGTTTTTTTTATTCTTTTGAGACTGATTTGGATCAATTGTAGCAGGCTGGATCTCCCCACGCCTTGCTTCGCGTCAGGTCTTGAGCGGCAGCACCATGGCCGCGAGCAGTGCCAGGCCCACCCAGACCTCGCACGGGGCGATGGTCGCCGCCTCGCTCAGGCAGAACGCCTTTGACAGGACGAGGGTAGCGGAGACGGTAAGGGCGGCCAGTACGCTGCTCAGCGTCACCGTAGCGGCCTGGAATCGGACGGCGAACATCCGCCGGCGAAGCGCCCCGCCCCACGAAAACCGGGGTGGCTGGCCAGCTTTCTCTCGGTCTGTCATATACTTGGCCGAGTTTTTTTCCTTTTCTTCATGAGGTGCTCGTTTTGGCTCAGTACGTCTACACCATGCATCGGGTCGGCAAGATCGTTCCGCCCAAGCGTGAAATCCTCAAGGACATCTCCCTGTCGTTCTTCCCCGGCGCCAAGATCGGCGTGCTCGGCCTGAACGGCGCGGGCAAGTCCACCCTGCTGCGGATCATGGCCGGCGTCGACACCGAGATCGAAGGCGAGGCCCGGCCGATGCCGGGGATCAACGTCGGCTACCTGCCGCAGGAGCCCAAGCTGGACCCGCAGGCCACCGTGCGCGACATCGTCGAAGAGGCCGTCGGCCAGATCAAGCAGGCCCAGGCGCGGCTGGACGAGGTCTATGCCGCCTATGCCGAGCCGGATGCCGACTTCGACGCCCTGGCCGCCGAGCAGGCCAAGCTGGAGGCGATCCTGCAGGCATCCGACGGACACAACCTGGAACGCCAGCTGGAAGTCGCCGCCGACGCCCTGCGCCTGCCGCCGTGGGATGCCAAGGTCGAGCACCTGTCCGGCGGCGAAAAGCGCCGCGTAGCGCTGTGCCGTCTGCTGCTGTCGGCTCCCGACATGCTGCTGCTGGACGAACCGACCAACCACCTGGACGCCGACTCGGTGGCCTGGCTGGAGCATTTCCTGCACGACTTCCCCGGCACTGTGGTGGCGATCACCCACGACCGCTACTTCCTCGACAACGTCGCCGGCTGGATCCTCGAACTCGACCGTGGCCATGGCATCCCGTTCGAAGGCAACTACTCCGGCTGGCTGGAATCCAAGGCCGCCCGCCTGGCCCAGGAAGCCAAGCAGGAAGCCTCCCACGCCAAGGCCATGAAGGCCGAGCTGGAGTGGGTACGCCAGGGCGCCAAGGGCCGCCAGGCCAAGTCCAAGGCGCGCCTGCAGCGCTTCGAGGAACTGCAGTCGCAGGAATTCCAGAAGCGCAGCGAGACCAACGAGATCTACATCCCGGCCGGTCCGCGCCTGGGCGACAAGGTCATCGAATTGCACAATGTGACCAAGGGCTACGGCGACCGCGTGCTGATCGACAACCTGTCCCTGAGCATTCCCAAGGGCGCCATCGTCGGTGTGATCGGCGGCAACGGCGCGGGCAAGTCGACCCTGTTCCGCATGCTTACCGGCAAGGAGCAGCCGGACTCCGGCACCATCGAGATCGGCGAGACCGTGCAGATCGCCAGCGTCGACCAGAGCCGTGACAGCCTGGAAGGCAACAAGACCGTGTGGGAGCAGGTTTCCGACGGTTTCGAGCAGATCAAGATCGGCAACTACGAAGTCCCGTCGCGCAGCTATGTCGGTCGCTTCAACTTCAAGGGCGCCGACCAGCAGAAGTTCGTCAAGGACCTCTCCGGCGGTGAGCGTGGCCGTCTGCACCTGGCCCTGACCCTGAAGCAGGGCGGCAACGTGCTGCTGCTCGACGAACCGTCCAACGACCTCGACGTGGAAACCCTGCGTGCGCTGGAAGAGGCGCTGCTGGACTTCCCCGGCTCCGCCATCGTGATCTCCCACGACCGCTGGTTCCTCGACCGGATCGCCACCCACATCCTCTCCTACGAGGACGATGGCAAGGTGACCTTCTTCGAAGGCAACTACACCGAGTTCGAGGCGGACCGCAAGAAGCGCCTGGGCGACGCCGCGGCCCAGCCGCACCGCGTGCGCTACAAGAAACTGGCGTAAGCGCACCCTCGAGAAACCGCCCGCCGGCGTTGCCGGCCGGCGGTTTTTTCATGCCTGGAATTCAACGAGCCATGCGCTGGGGAACATGGGAACTGCGCAGGGACACCTCCATCGGCGGTACCCGGGGGAGGCTCCCACGCAGCATGCCTGAGCCTTCACCTAACTAAAGATGGGGGTGCATCGACGGCTGCGATGGTGTCAGCTCTGCTAGTGGTCTGCGCAGCCGATCCGTGCGCTCAATACCGCCTGCCCGGAGAGGCCGCGCCATATGGCGAAGCCCGGCGGAATCGAGTACCGGCATTGGCCGGGCGGACCAGCCGCTACCTTCGCTCGGCGCTGGCGCCTCGGGGTAGCGTTGCCGGTGGTGGCGGCTTGTGCGCTGTCTCCATCATCAGCAGTATGGCCGTTCGGCCTGTATCGCCGGCCTTGCGGCGGTACGACCGGGCGGGCCTTGAAGGGATGCGAGCGGTCGGGTGCGAATGCCAACAACAAACAAGCACGAATCATTGATCTCCCTGCGGGGGATCGGCAAGGGCTACCTCCTGGGGGGGCAGCCGCTGCAGATACTGAAAGACGTCTGCCTGGACATCTTTCCCGGAGAAAGCTGCGCGATCGTCGGCGCGTCGGGCTCGGGCAAGAGCACCCTGCTGAATATCCTCGGCCTGCTCGACCGCCCGGACAGCGGTGCCTACCGCTTCGCCGAGCACGACATCTTCAGCGTCGACGGGGACCGACTGGCGGCGATCCGCAACCGCCTGATCGGCTTCGTCTTCCAGAGCTTCAACCTGTTGCCGCGGCTGAACGCGCTGGACAACGTCGCGCTGCCCCTGAGCTATCGAGGGATGCCGCGCCGCGAGGCACTGGAGCGGGCCGAGGCGATGCTCGCCCGGGTCGGCCTGGCCGAGCGCGCCGGCCATCGTCCGGCGGACCTCTCCGGCGGCCAGCGGCAGCGCGTCGCCATCGCTCGCGCGCTGGTCGGTGAGCCGGCGCTGATCCTCGCCGACGAACCAACCGGCAACCTCGACGCGAGCACCGCGAAAGAAGTGCTGGAGCTGCTCCTCACCCTCAACCGCGAGCGCCAGGTGACCCTGGTGGTGGTCACCCATGATCCCGGCCTGGCGGCCCGTCTCGGGCGCCAACTGACAGTGCGGCATGGCGAGGTGCACGAGGACCTGGCGGAGGCCTGCCGGTGAGCGCCAGCCCGTCGCCCCGGCAATTGCTTCACGAGGCCCTCGCCAGTCTTCGCGGGCTGGGGCGCCGCTCGCTGCTGGCGTTGCTGGGTATCGTCATGGGCTGTTCATCGGTGATCGCGATGCTGAACATCGGCAGCAACGCGACCGACGAAGCGATGAGCATCTTCAAGGACATGGGCACCGACACCCTGGTGGTGCAGTTCCCGTTCGCCCCGCAGGCGCCGATGCCGATGCCGGCGTCGCTCGACACCGAACCGCTGCTCCGCGACGTGGCCGGTCTGGAGCACCTGGCGGCGCTGGGCCTGTACTCGGCGCCGGTGACCTTTCACGGACGCACCAGCAACGCCAGTATCGTCGGCGCCAGCGCCGGGCTCGCGGCTGCCGCCAGGCTGCGGCTGCGCGAAGGACGTTTCCTCTCGCGCTTCGACGATCACGACACCTACGTGGTGGTGGGCGCGACAATCGCCGAGGCCCTGGGGGCGCCCGGCGATCCGCTGCGCCTCGGCGAGCAACTGACGGTCAACGACTATCTGTTTCGCGTGATCGGCATTCTCCAGCCGCAGGCCAGCGCCGCTCTCTTGCCGTTCGCCGCCAACGACTCGCTGTTCGTGCCGGCGCCGGGCATGCCGCGCCTGCAGCCGGCCGCCGAGGTCAGCCATGTGGTGGCGCGGGTCTCGCCGGGAGCGGACGTCTATAGCGTCGGCGCGGCCCTGGGCGCGGCCCTGACGGCGCGGTTGCCCGGCCACGAGGCGCAGGTCCAGGTCTCGCAGCAGGTGCTCGATGGACTCAAGCGGCAGACCCGGACCTTCACCTACCTGCTGGCCGGACTGGGGATCATCTCCCTGCTCGGCGGCGGCGTCGGAGTGATGAACGTGATGCTGATGAGTGTCGCCGAACGCCGCCGGGAAATCGGCGTGCGCATGGCGCTGGGCGCGCGCCAGCGGGATATCCGCAACCTGTTCCTGATCGAGGCGGTGACCCTGACCGCCGCGGGCGCGCTGTCGGGCGCGGTGCTCGGCGTGGCGGCTGCGTATCTCTACGCCAGGTTCTCCGGCTGGACCTTCTCCCTGGCCTACGCGGCCCTGCCGCTGGGGATGGGCAGTACCCTGCTGGTGGGGCTGTTCTTCGGGCTCTATCCGGCGGTCTCGGCGGCTCGCCTGCAACCGGTCGAGGCGCTGCGCGATGAATAGGTGGGGCCTGGGCGTGCTGTGGCTGGTCGCCGCTCTTCCGGTGGCGGCCAGCTTCAACCCGGCGCTGAGTCCGGACGTACCGAGCATGGCCCGCGAGCAGGGCAGGTCGGTGCTGCTCAGCGAGCAGGTGATCGACCTCAGCCTGAGCGACGCGGTCTATCTTGGCCTGCGCAACAACCGTGGAATTTGCCGGCCTTGGGGAAGGCCTTGCGGAAGGCGTCCACGTATTCCGGGATGCTGCCCAGGGTCTGTTCGACCAACTGCGGGGTACTGTGCATCTCGACGCTGTTCTGGATCGGACCCTTGGCCTGCTCCCCCAGGTCCTTGGCGCGGCCATCCCAGAACTGCGCGGCATTGAACACGGCGTTGAAGACCGTCGGTGAATTGCGTGGCCCCTTCTGCCAGCCGTGACCGACCGACGTCGGTACGTTGTCGGCGCCGCCGGTGCCGACGTTGTGGCAGGTGTTGCAGCTGAGCACATGGCTGCGTGACAGGCGCGGGTCGAAGAACAGTTTCTTGCCGAGTTCGCGCTGTTGCTCGCTGATGGGCTGGCCGCGTAGCTCGGTGACCTGCTCGGGGATGGGTTTGAACAGCGCGCTGGCCTGGTCGTGCAGGGCATCGGCCTGGGCGAGGGGCGTGGCGAACGACAGCAACAGGCTGCCAAGCGGGAGCAGTTGCGAGGACTGCATCTTTTTTTCTCCTTATCAGGCGTTACAACCGGTCCTGTGAGGAGAGGCCAGCGGCGCGCTGCCCGGCTTGACGTGGATCAAGCGCACCGGGATCGGTGCTGCGGATGGTTGTCGCAGCGTGCTTCAGCGCTCGCGCAAGGCCCGGGCCAACGCGCGGTCGCGGTCGCGCTGCCAATCGTCGTCGCGGTCGTCCCACTGGCGCTCCTCGAAACGCCGCCGCTCTTCGCTCCGCGCCATCGACCGGCATTGCTCGAAGCCGTCGCCCCAGCCGCTGGCGTAGATCGCCTCGCGCAGGTAGCGGGGGACGTCCTTGCGGAATTCGCCGCTGATCGAGCCGGCCGCCTGGCGGCCGCTACCGCAGCCATCGTCGAAACCGTCGGCATAGGCGGGCGGGTAGCCCTTGGCGAGCAGGTACTGGTGGGTGCTTTCGCAGCCGCCGAGCAGGGTGGCGGTGAGCAGGATCAGGGCGAGGACAAGCACGCCGAGACGCGAAGAAGACATGGCCGGGACTCCTCGACCGCCGGGTTGGGGCTCCCGGAGATTCGCGCCGGGCCCGCTGGCAGGTCCGGCGCGAGTCTAGGTCGGCATTGGTGAGGAATTCGTCAAGCCGATGTGATGACGATGCGATGACCGCCGCCGTCCAGCGCCTGGTCGCCGATCCTCACCGGCAGGAAGCGTTCGATAACCCGGCGGTTGCTTTGCAGATGGGCGCTCAGCCGCGGCGTGGTGAAGCTGCCGGCGCCGGCCAGGGCCATGGGCAGCAGCAATTGGTCGGCGAGGTGCTCGTCCGCCGCGCAGCCGCTTTCCATCCAGCCGATGGCTTGCGTCGCGACCTGTTCCGCCACCCGTTCGGCGCTGACGCCGGCCTGGCCGAAGGCGCAGAAGGTCGCGCAGATGTGCTCGCAGTCGATCCGCAGCAGCAGGGCGTTGCCCGGCCCCTGGTCCTCCGCGAGGAACTCCAGCTGGCGTTCTTCGTCGCTCCAACCGAGGCGCTGGCGGACCCTCTCCAGCTCGCGCTCGCCGACGTGCCCGGGAATCCCGGCGAGCAGCGCCGGCGCCTGGCGCCGCAGCGCCGCGCCGGGATGCTCCAGTTGCAGCGGCCGCCAGCGCGCCGGGCGTACCCGCGCCAGCAGCTCGCCACCGCCGGCGGGTACGAAGCCGTGGCGCAGCAGTTCCAGGTCGACTTCCGCGCCCATCCGCTGCAACAGCGGCAGCCAGCTGTCGCGGAGAAAGTCCGCCGGCGGCGCCAGTGGATTGTGGGTGCCGCCGCTGATCCTCACCCGGCTTTCGCCGTTTGCCGCGAGCAGCGCCGGCAGCAGGGTTTGCAGTACCAGCGAGCAACTGCCGGCGGAGCCGATGGCGAAGGCGTAGTCGCCGGCGCGGATCGCACCGGGCCGGAACGCCAGCTCGCGTGAGCCGAGCTCGGCACCCTCGACCTCGGCCGCGCAGATTTCCGCCGCCGCGCGCACCGCGGTGAGGTGCTGCCGCAGCAGCCCCGGACGGCTGCGCCGGCCACGGATGTTGCGGATGCGCAGCGGCTGGCCGCTGGTCATCGACAGGCTCAGGGCGCTACGCAGGATCTGCCCGCCGCCTTCGCTGCCGTCGAGTTCGATGAGGTCCTTTCTCATGAGGTTTCCCTTGTGTATTGCCATATCTTGTCGTGGAGGTAGCGATCCAGCAGTCGGCTGTCCTGGCGCGCGCCGGTTGGTTGGGTGGCCCCTCGTTCGGCCTGGAGCAACTCCGCTTCGATGAAGCGTTGCAGCGCCAGGCGCGGAGGGCCGTAGGCCGATTCGTCGCGCTGACGCTTGAGGCTCAGCAAGGCATCCAGTTCTTCGCGCAGCGACGGATCGTCCAGCGTGGCTTCCACTAGCCTCTCGAACGCCACCGGCGGCAAGCCCAGGCCTGCATCCAGCCAACGCACCGCGAACAACGGACGCAGGACGTAGAGGTATTTCTTCAGCCGGACGCTGTCGCCCTTCAGGTAGCCCCGGTAGTTCTTGCGTGCCATCGACAGGTAGTGATGGCGACTGCCTGGTACGGAGTGAAAGGCGCTGCCCAGCCAGAGCAGTTCCTCGCGCACGCCAGGCTCTTCCCGATACACCAGCGGCGAGCCGAGCCACTCCAGCAGGGCCGGGTTGGATTTGCGCATCAGGCGCAACGCCTTGCGCAGTTCCCAGCCGCTGATGTCCAGCTCGTCGCTCAGCGGACGTTCTATCACGTCGCGAGGTTCCTCGACGCGCTGATACCACTCGGGCTGATGCACATAGACGAAGCGTACGTCGTAGTCGCTGTCCGGCGAAGCGAAGCCCCAGGCCCGGCTGCCCGACTCGCAGGCGTAGAGCACGACTACGTCGTGCTCGCGTTCGATCCGTTCCAGCTCATCCAGTACCCGCTCGCGCATGGCGGCGGGGAGCGGATGGCGTTCTTCCCTGTTCATTTCGATTCTTCCCCAGCGGGCGCCACAGGGCGCCCGTCATCCTTTCACGCACACCACCTGACGCAGGGTGTGCAGCACTTCCACCAGCTCGCGCTGGGCTTCCATGACCCGGTCGATATCCTTGTAGGCCATCGGGATCTCGTCGATCACGTCGGCGTCCTTGCGGCATTCGACGTGGGCGGTGGCGCGCGCCTGGTCGGCGACGCTGAAGACCTTCTTCGCCTTGGTCCGGCTCATGGTCCGCCCGGCGCCGTGGCTGCACGAGCAGAACGCTTCCTGGTTGCCGAGGCCGCGGACGATGAAGCTCTTCGCCCCCATCGAGCCGGGAATGATGCCGAGCTGGCCCTTCTGCGCGGACACCGCGCCTTTGCGGGTGACCAGTACCTCCTGGCCGAAGTGGCGCTCCTTCTGCACGTAGTTGTGGTGGCAATCGACCGCCTCCAGGTTGGCTTCGAACGGCTTGCGGATCACCTGGCGCGCCGCCTCGATCACCGCGTGCATCATCAGCGCGCGGTTCTGCCGGGCGAAATCCTGGGCCCAGCCGACCGCTTCCACGTAGTCGTCGAAGTGCCGGCTGCCTTCCTCGAAGTAGGCCAGGTCCTTGTCCGGCAGGTTGGCGATGTGCTGGCGCATGTCCGCCTTGGCCAGTTCGATGAACAGGTTGCCGATGGCGTTGCCGACCCCGCGCGAACCGCTGTGCAGCATGAACCAGACGCGGTCGGCCTCGTCCAGGCAGACCTCGATGAAGTGGTTGCCGGTGCCGAGGGTTCCCAGGTGCTGGCGGTTGTTGGTCTTCTCCAGCCTCGGGTGCTTGTCGGTGATCGCCTTGAAGCGACCGGCGAGCGCCTTCCAGGCCTGGTCGGCGGCCTCCGGTACCTCGTGCCAGGCGCCGCGGTCGCGGCGGCCGAAGGTCTTGCCGTGAGGTACCGCCTGCTCGATGGCGCTGCGCAGGCCGTGCAGGTTGTCCGGCAGGTCGGCGGCGAGCAGCGAGGTGCGCGCGGCGATCATTCCGCAGCCGATATCCACGCCCACCGCGGCCGGGATGATCGCGCCGAGGGTAGGGATCACGCTACCGATGGTCGAGCCCTTGCCCAGGTGTACGTCAGGCATCACCGCCAGGTGCTTGAAGATGAAGGGCATCTTCGCCGTGTTCAGCAACTGCTGGCGCGCTTCCTCCTCCACCGGGACGCCCTGGGTCCAGAGCTTGATCGGCTTGCCGCCGGCCACTTCGAGGATATTCATGTCTTTCATCGTGCTTTCCTTGTGCTCCGCGCCGTCTTGTCGACGGAGCGGCTATCGTTCGTGATCAGGCCTGCTTCAGCGTGACCAGTCCGTTCAATACCTGGTCCAGGCCACCGAATACCGAAATCCGGTCGATGCGCTCGGCCACCCGCTCCAGGGTTTCCAATTCCTTCAGACGCAGCGCGGTCGGGTTTTCCTCCATGACCTTCGCGGTATTCAGCAGCGAGCGGGTCGCCGAGGTTTCCTCGCGGCGGCGGATCACATTGGCCTGGGCCGCCTTCTCCGCCTCCACCACCTGCGCCAGCAGGGTCTTCATTTCGCCCGGGAGGATGATGTCGCGTACGCCCAGGCCGCTCACTTCCAGGCCGCTGTCTTCCAGCTTGGCGGCCAGGTGGGCGCTGACCGCTTCGTCGATCGACTGCTTGTTCTCCAGCAGTTCGTCGAGGGTACGGGTGCCCACTGCCGCCCGCAGGCCGAACTGCAGCTCGCGGTACAGATACTCCAGCGGTTTGCTCAGCCGCGAGAAGGCGGTGAGCACGTCGCTGTAGCGCCAATTGGCGGCGAGGTTCAGGCGCAGGCTGACCTTGTCGCGGGTGAGGATCTCCTGGCCGCTGACCTCCAGCGCCTGGATACGGGTGTCGACCAGTTCCACGCTGACTTGCCGGTTGTAGCGCCAGAAACCGTATTGTCCGGCTTGCAGCAGGCCGGCAAGGGCGCCGTCGACCTTGAGCACGCCGACCTGGAACG
This sequence comes from Pseudomonas sp. P20, assembly GCF_016463925.1. Taxonomy (NCBI): domain Bacteria; kingdom Pseudomonadati; phylum Pseudomonadota; class Gammaproteobacteria; order Pseudomonadales; family Pseudomonadaceae; genus Pseudomonas; species Pseudomonas sp. P20. The sequence goes on from NZ_JAEMVM010000025.1 coordinate 48,161, forward strand.
CCGGCACCTGGACCAGCAACACTGCGTCCAGGCCCGCCAGGGCGCGGTCGCGCAGGTTCGGCTGGTGCAACTGGGCGACCAGCGCGGCGGACAATCGATAGTCCTGGGTCAGGTCGATGCGCTCCAGGCGCTGCTCGGTCTGGCCTTTCCAGTACAGTCGGCGGCTGCCCGGTGCGAGCAACTCCACCAGCACGCCGTCCTCGTAGCGCAGGCCGGCCTCGTTGTCGCCCAGGTCCATCCGGGTGAAGTAGCGCTCCACCAGTTGCGGTTCGCTCTGCCGCAGGTAGCCGGCCAGGCGGTGTTCGAACTGCGGGGTGTTCAGGCTGAAGCTTTCCAGGCTCAGGCGGTCGTACGGATCGAAGCGGCGGTAGGTGCCCGGTTCGAGCACGGCGAGGAAGTCGCCTTCGGAATACAGCAGGCCGCGTTCGTTCTTCTTCACGATAAAGCGCTTCAGCATTTTCATCTCTTCATTCCTTTCATTCTTCCGTGGTGCCGGTGTTGCCGGCCCGTCGAGCGTCGTGGGTGGAGCGCGGAGGAGGTTGGCCTGGCGGACGTCCTGTCCATACGATCGATTCCCTCGATCCCCGGCCTGCCTTGCCCCGTGCCCGAACCGCGGGCCGGACGGGCCGGCGGCGGCTTCGGCTCCCTTGCGTTGTCCGGCCTTCCTGGCCGCTTGCGCAGTTCGCCTCGGCCACACCGGCGGGTGTTGCCATTGAGTGATTGCCGTTAAGGCAACGTTCGAGCGGGAGTCGAACCCGCGACAGACCATTTCGTGGATGGTTGCTCTACCAGGCTGAGCTATCGAACCGCGAAGCGGCATTGCCGTCATTCGCGAATGACCGTCGTTGTTGCGGGCGGCATGCACGACGCCGACACCAGGGGTGGGCTCGGGCACCGGCGGGACTGGAGTCCCGACCCGTCGGCCTGCATGGGCGATGCGGTCGAAATGGATATAGCGAGCGGCGTGCCAGGTTTTTATTGATGAGACTGTTTCTTGATTAACTGTTTGATTTTAAAGGTGAATAAATTTTTTATTGCGCTTCGTCGGCGAATTCGATGGAGAGATGCCTGGCTATTTCTATATATTTTCATATCGATCTTTATCTTGAAGGATAAGCAGTGATGAAACGCACGGTCGCCATCGGCTTCATCGGCGCCACCCTCGACCGTCTCGGCAAGGGCGCGGCGCGCTGGCAAAAGTGGCGGCCGAGCATCGGCCTGTGCCAGCAGCCGGACCTGCTGATCGACCGCCTCGAACTGATCCACGGCAACGACGCCCGCGACCTCGGCCTGGCCGAGCGGATTCGCGCCGACATCGCCGCGGTGTCGCCGCATACCGAGGTCCGCCTGCAGCAGATGGAACTGCGCAACCCCTGGGACTTCGAGGAGGTCTATGGCGCCCTGCACGATTTCGTCAGCGCCTACCCCTTCGACACCGAGCGCGAGGACTACCTGGTGCATATCACCACCGGGACCCATGTCGCGCAGATCTGCTGGTTCCTCCTTACCGAGGCGCGCTACCTGCCGGCCCGGCTGGTGCAGACCTCGCCGTCGCGGCGCAAGGACGAGGCGCGCCATCCCGAGGGCTCGGCGACGCTGATCGACCTCGACCTGTCCCGCTACGACCGCATCGCCTCGCGGTTCCGCCGCGAACAGGAGGAAAGCCTGGCTTTGCTCAAGTCGGGAATCGCCACGCGCAATGCCGCTTTCAACCGCTCCATCGAGCAGATCGAGCGGGTCGCCGTGCGTTCGCGGGCACCCATGCTGCTGGTGGGGCCGACCGGTGCCGGCAAATCGTTCCTCGCCCGGCGCATCTATGAACTCAAGCGCAGCCGGCACCAGCTCGACGGGCGTTTCGTCGAGGTCAACTGCGCCACCTTGCGCGGCGACGGCGCGATGTCGGCACTGTTCGGTCACGTCAAGAGCGCCTTCACCGGCGCGCAGAATGCGCGCGAAGGCCTGCTGCGCGCAGCCGACGGTGGCATGCTGTTCCTCGACGAGATCGGCGAGCTGGGCGCCGACGAACAGGCGATGCTGCTCAAGGCTATCGAAGAGAAGCGCTTCTTCCCGCTGGGTTCGGACCGTGAGGTGGAGAGCGACTTCCAGCTTATCGCCGGGACCCACCGCGACTTGCGCGGACGAGTGGCCGAAGGCCTGTTCCGCGAGGACCTGTTCGCCCGCATCAACCTTTGGACCTTCGAGCTGCCGGGCCTGGCTGGACGCCGCGAGGACATCGAGCCGAACATCGACTTCGAACTGGAGCGGCACGCCCGCGAGCAAGGGCGGCAGGTGCGTTTCAACCTGGAGGCCAAGCGTCGCTACCTGGCCTTCGCCGGTTCCAGCGAAGCGCGCTGGGCCGGCAACTTCCGCGAGCTGTCGGCTTCCATCACACGGATGGCGACCCTGGCCGACAGCGGGCGGATCGACGAGGCGCTGGTCGAGGAGGAGATCCTCCGCCTGCGCCAGGCCTGGGGGCTCGATGCGGGCCGGGAGCCACTGGCCGATCTGCTGGGGCAGCGGATGGAGGCCCTGGATCTGTTCGACCGCCTGCAACTGCAGGCGGTGCTGGAGGTGTGCCGCGGGGCTAAGACCCTTTCCGAGGCGGGACGCCGGCTGTTCGCCGTTTCGCGCCAGGACAAGCGCAACCCCAACGACGCCGACCGGCTGCGCAAGTACCTGGCGCGTTTCGGCCTGGACTGGGCGCAGATACGCGCCTGAACACCACTTCGGGATATCCTTGGCGTCTTTTCACGGGCTCCAGGGACGAATGCCGATGAGCGAGATAATGGACGTCGAGCGACTGCGCCAGCGCTGCGCGGCCGGCGAAAGCTTCAAATACCTGTATTTCTGGGGACATCGCCCGGCGGCGGATGACAAGGTCGGCAAGAGCTGTTTCAGCCAGTGGTACGAGGCTTCGTTCAAGCTCGACGGGGTGCGCTACCCCAGCGCCGAGCATTACATGATGGCGGCCAAGGCACGCTTGTTCGACGACCCTAGGTTGCTCGAGCGCATCCTGGCGGCGCGCAGCCCAGGCGAGGCGAAGGCCCTCGGCCGCGAAGTCGCCGGCTTCGACGAGGCACGCTGGAACGCCGAGCGGGTGGGAATCGTGATCGAAGGCAACCTCGGCAAGTTCGGCCAGAACGCTTCGCTGAAGAAATACCTTCTGGGCACCGCCGACCGGGTGCTGGTCGAGGCCAGCCCGGTGGACGCGATCTGGGGCATCGGCCTGGCCGCGAGCGATCCCCTGGCAGCCGAGCCGGCGACCTGGCAAGGCCTCAACCTGCTCGGCTTCGCCCTGATGGAGGTGCGCCGGAGGCTGGCTCAGTAGTAGTACCAGCGCAGCTCCAGCTTCACCTCGTTGATCGGCTTGCCGACATGGCTGAACTCGCGTTCGGCGCTCAGGCGCAGGCCGAGGTCGCGGCCCAGCTCCACCTGCTGGACGAAGCCCAGGCTGCGGCGCACTTCACCGTTGTGGAAGTAGTCGCCCTTGGCCTCCAGGGTCAGGTTGCCCAGCGGGTTGCGCCACAGCAGGCCGCTGTCGAAGCCCACCGCCGGGGCGATGGCGGCGGCGAAGTCCCTGTTGTTCTCGATCCGCGCGGTGCCCATGGCGTAGAGCAGCAGGTCGTCGCCGAACATCCAGCTGCCGCCGGCGCCGCCGTTCAGGTGGCTGACCAGGTTTTCGTCGCCGTCCTCGCCCGGCACCCGCTCCAGGCCGCCGGCGACCTGCCAGGACAGCGGCTTGAGCAACTGGTTGCGCGGGGTCAGCGAGCGGATGGTGACCAGGTCGAGATTCTGCAGCTGCCAGCGGTTGCCTTCGTACCGGCGCAGCTTGAGCTGGCCGATCTCGATCTGCGCGCCGAGGGGGAAGCCATAGGCGTTATCGGCGAGGTCATGGTAGGCCATGCGCAGGCCGTACTCGGCGAAGGCGCGGTCATCGCGGCTGCCGACGCCGAACTGCCAGGTCCGTGACTCGTGGCCGTCTTCCGGCTGGCCGGGGCGCTCGACCTGGAGGTCCGGCGGCGGGTTGCGGTTGATCGCACGCAACAGGTTGTAGCTGCGCGAGGCGATGCCGCTGTCACGCGCCTGACCGGTGGCGCGGTAGCGCACCAGGCGGAAGGCGGCGTCCTGGATCAGCGCCTGGCGCGGCATCGGCAGGGCCTTGAAGTCGGGAGCGTCGAGCAGGCTGTCGTCGTCCGCCAGGCGCTTGGCCCAGTCGCGCTCGGCATGGTCGAGCGGTTCGGCGCGGGCGAGCAGTTCCTTCTCGCGCGACGGCCGGTAGTCGATGCGCTCGATCAGCCCGGCGTTCTTCACCGCGCGGACGGTGTCGGTGGGGATCGCGGTAAGCGGGAACTGCTCGGTCAGCTCGATGCCCGGGCGGGCAATCTCCATCAGTTCGAGCAGGCGGAACGAACAGTTCTCGTCGAAGAAGTAGTAGTCGAAGCGGACCTGCTTGAGTTCCCAGACGTGTTCGACCATGCGCCCGGTCTCCTCGGGCGTCAGGTTCAGCTTGTATTCCCAGAGGTCGCGGTTCTCCAGGCGGCTGTATTCGGCCAGCTTCTCCCGGTACGGGACCAGCGCGAACAGGCCGGGATAGCCGCCCATCAGGCCTTTCCAGGCATAGAGGATGCTGTTGTCCATGCCTTCGATGTAGGCGCCGAAGTTCAGCGCGTAGCTGAGCAGGGCAGTGTTGTTGCTGGTGACGTCGGCCTGGTCGATGCGCAGCAGGGTGTGGCCGAACATCGACGACGGGCTGTTCAGGTAGGCCGCGGGGAACACCAGCACCGCGCTGTGCGGGTTGATGTCGCGGTACCAGTTGTCGTATTCGCCGCACTGCGGCTGCGGCAGGTCGTCGAGTTGCAGTTGCTGGCGCAGCCAGCGGGTGCGCGCCGGGTAGACGCACTGAGCGTGCTTGTCGCCAAGGCTGGGCGAGGCATAGAGCGCCTTTAGCGTGGCCGCCAGTTCGGCGTCCGGGTGGCTCTCGCCGTTGTCGGCGAGGAAGAACCGCTCGTCGTCGACGTAGCTGCGCCAACCGCCGAGCTTGCCGCGTTCGTAGTGGCCGAGGGCGATCCAGTAGGGATCGGCGGCCAGTTGCTGGAGGCGGGCCTCGGGAACCGTGGGCGCAGCCAGAAGGGGGGAGCAGGCGCACAGCGCCATCCAGGGCAACAGGCGTTTCGGCATCGGCAAGGCTTAATGCTTGGGGAAAGGGGCCTGCCCGCGAACGGGCAGGCGGCGAGGCTCAGGCCTGCTCGGCGTACTTGGCCAGGCGGGCGTCCTGTTTCAGGATCGCCTGGGTGTTGGCATAGACGTCGGCGGCGGTGGCGTCGGACTTGTTGAAGATCTCGGAGAAATGCTCATGGGTGACGGCGGCGAAGTGCTCGCGGTCCTGCGGTTGCACGCCCAGCACCACGGCATAGGTGGTCAGCGCTTCGCCATTGCCCTTGGCCATGTCTTCGGACAGCTCGTCCATCATGCTGCCGAGCACCAGCAGGGGCTTGCCGCCATAGGACAGCGCGCCGTTGGTATGGCAGCCGTTGGTGCCGGTGGTCATGCCGAAGGTGTTGTTGCCGGAAGTGCCGTTGGTGGTCGCCGCGACCACGTGGGTGGCCACGCCGCGCTGGCCTTTGAAGAGCATGTTGCCCCAGCCGCAGCCGGCGCCACCGGGAGCGTCGGCGAAAGCGTTGAAGGAGGCGGCGGCGAACAGGGTACCGAGCAGAATCCGTTTCATCGTTTGTTCTCTCTTGAGGTGGATCGGAGCCATCTGGAGCGGGCCAGCGACGCCGTGAGCTTTTCGGAATGCCACCGGGGTGTCAAGGCACCGAATGGGTGGCAGCGCGCAATGCCGGGCGAAAATTGACCGGCGTCAGCGGCAATCCGCTTGGAACCGTCCAGACTTGGGAAAGTTCTGGTCGGTCTGAGCGAAACCGGCCTTGGTCAGCCGTTCCTCATGCAGGAGGTGGATATGAGCGCTTTCGACCCCGCTACCGCCCTGGAAACCCTGGCGACCGAGTACGCGGCACGCGCCGCGGCGATCCGCCGGGACCTGGCGCGCAGCCATTCGCCGGACTTTGCCGAGCAGGCGGTGCAGCGCCAGAACGACGAAGTGCTCGAAGGCCTGCTCGCCGAGGCGGAGGCGGGGATGCGCCAGGTCGGCCTGGCCCGCCTGCGCCTGGCGGAAGGTCGCTACGGCCAGTGCGAGCGCTGTGGCGAGGCTATCGAACCGGCGCGCCTGGCCGCCCTGCCTGCGGCGGAATACTGCCTGCGCTGCGCCGACCTGGTACATCGGTGAGATAGCGCCATCCGCGCCTTGTCAGTGGCGCGAGGCTGGGGGGAGAATGCGGGCGACGACACCCCGCGGCGATCTGCCGCCCGATGCAAGGATTCCCGATGCCCGATTCCGTCGCTGCCGGCCTGCGCCTGGCGCCAGAAGAACTGACCCGCCCGTTCGCTCCCGAGCAATTCGCCTTCGACACCACCGATGACCTGGAGCCCTTCCGCGGCGTGCTGGGCCAGGAGCGTGCGGTCGAGGCGCTGCAGTTCGGTGTGGCGATGCCGCGTCCGGGTTACAACGTATTCGTCATGGGCGAGCCGGGCACCGGACGCTTCTCCTTCGTCAAACGCTATCTGCAAGCCGAGGGCAAGCGCGTCGCCACGCCCTCCGACTGGGTCTACCTGAACAATTTCGACGAGCCGCGCGAACCTCGGGTGATCGAGCTGCCGCCGGGCAGCGCGACCGAATTCAGCGCCGACATCGACCGTCTGATCGACAACCTGATGTCGACCTTCCCGGCGGTCTTCGAGCATCCGGCCTACCAGCAGAAGAAGAACGCCGTCGACCGCGCTTTCAACCAGCGCTACGACCGCGCCCTGGACTCGGTGGAGCGGCGCGCCCTGGAGAAGGACGTGGCGCTGTACCGCGACAGCGCCAACGTCGCCTTCACCCCGATGAAGGACGGCAAGGCCCTCGATGAGGCCGAATTCGCCCAGTTGCCCGAAGCCGAGCGCGAGCGTTTCCACAAGGATATCGCCGCCCTCGAGGAGTACCTCAACGAGGAACTGGCGAGCCTGCCGCAGTGGAAGCGCGAGTCGAGCAACCAGTTGCGCGAGCTCAACGAGGAAACCATCACCCTGGCCCTGCAGCCCCTGCTGGCGCCTCTGGTGGAGAAGTACAACAACAACCCGGGCGTCTGCGCCTACCTGCAGGCGATGCAACTGAACCTGCTGAAGACCGTGGTCGACCAACTGGTCGACGACAGCCGCACCGACGCCCAGCGCAAGCAAGGGCTGATCGAGCAGTACGCGCCGAACCAGGCCATCGTCCACCACGCGACCAGCGGCGCGCCGGTGGTGTTCGAGTCGCACCCGACCTACGACAACCTGTTCGGCCGCATCGAGTACAGCTCGGACCAGGGGGCGCTCTACACCAGCTACCGGCAGTTGCGTCCGGGGGCGCTGCACCGGGCCAACGGCGGCTTCCTGATCCTGGAAGCGGAAAAGATGCTTGGCGAGCCGTTCGTCTGGGACGCGCTCAAGCGTGCCCTGCAGTCGCGCCAGTTGAAGATGGAGTCGCCGCTGGCCGAACTCGGCCGCCTGGCTGCGGTTTCCCTGACCCCCCAGGTGATCCCGCTGCAACTGAAGGTGATCATCATCGGCTCGCGGCAGATCTACTACACCCTGCAGGACCTCGATCCGGACTTCCAGGAGATGTTCCGGGTGCTGGTGGACTTCGACGAGGACATCCCGCTGGGCGAGGACAGCCTCGAACAGTTCGCCCAGTTGCTCAAGACGCGCACCTCGGAAGAGGGCATGGCGCCCCTCAGCGGCGCGGCGGTGGCGCGACTGGCGACCTACAGCGCGCGCCTGGCCGAGCACCAGGGGCGGCTTTCGGCACGGATCGGCGACCTGTTCCAGTTGGTCAGCGAAGCCGATTTCATCCGTCAGCTGGCGAACGAGGAGGTGATCCAGCTCGGCCACATCGAGCGTGCCCTCAAGGCCAAGCAGACCCGCACCGGACGAGTGTCGGCGCGGATCCTCGACGACATGCTGGCGGGGATCATCCTGATCGACACCGCTGGCGCCGCGGTCGGCAAGTGCAACGGACTGACCGTGCTGGAGGTGGGCGACTCGGTGTTCGGCGTGCCGGCGCGGATTTCCGCGACCGTCTATCCGGGCAGCAGCGGCATCGTCGATATCGAGCGCGAAGTCAACCTCGGCCAGCCGATCCACTCCAAGGGCGTGATGATCCTTACCGGCTACCTGGGTAGCCGCTACGCCCAGGAGTTCCCCCTGGAAATCTCCGCCAGCATCGCCCTGGAACAATCCTACGGCTACGTGGACGGCGACAGCGCCTCGCTGGGCGAGGTCTGCACGCTGATCTCGGCGCTGTCGCGGACGCCCTTGAAGCAGTGCTTCGCCATTACCGGCTCGATCAACCAGTTCGGCGAGGTGCAGGCGGTCGGCGGCGTCAACGAGAAGATCGAGGGCTTCTTCCGCCTCTGCGAAGCGCGCGGCCTGACCGGCGAGCAGGGTGTGATCATCCCGCGCGCCAACGTCACTACCCTGATGCTCGACGAGCGCGTGTTGCAGGCGGTGCGCGCCGGGCAGTTCCACGTCTACGCGGTGCGCGAGGTGGACGAGGCGCTGGCGCTGCTGGTGGGCAAGCCGGTCGGTGCCCAGGACGAGAAGGGACGCTTCCCGAAGGGCAGCGTGAACGATCTGGTCGTGGCGCGCTTGCAGGAGATATCCGAACTCGGCATGGAAGAGGACGACAAGGAAAAGGACAAGCCGGCGGAGAAAGAGACCGTCGTGGCGAAGGACAAGGCCGCGGCGAAGAAGGACTGAGCCTGGCGCGCTGTCGGAACCTGTCGAGGGCGGGGCTGGAAAGCCCCGCCCTCGTGCGTTTCAGCCCTGTGGACAAGTTCCCGCCGGCGCTATGCGGAACCTGGCGGCAGGTGTAGGCTCAAAACTGGGAACCCCCGTGAGGATGCCGCCATGCCGCGTAACCTCTGCCTCATCCGCCCTTGTCTGGGGCTGACCACGCGAATCGAATGCGTGGTCAGGCCGCTGGCCGGAGAGAACGGACTCTGGACCCTGCTTTGCGCCGCCGGCATGTCCGGCTCCCAGCCTTCGGCGATCAAGGCCCAGGGCCCCTTCCACGGACCGCTGGTGGCCGAAGGGGTGTTGCAGGCGATTGCCGACTGCCTGGCCCAGCAAGGCTATATCGAAGCCGTCGACCCGCCGATCTGGCGCCTGCACCTGCAGGGCGAACTGCGCCGACTCAATGGCGAACGACGGCCGCATGTCGGCGACTACCTGTTTCGCCCGGAATCCTGAGCGGCGCCTGGGCAAAGCCTGAGCAATCCGGCCGAGGCCCCGTGCCATCATCGCTGGCGGGATCCATCCCGGCTCGGTGCACATATTTATCCACAGATTTTCTGGATAAAAACCGCCGGCCGCTGCGTTATACTCGCCGCCCCATTTTCCCCTGCACATACACACAAGAGACCATGGAACGCTTTTTCGAAAACGCCATGTACGCCTCGCGCTGGCTGCTGGCTCCCATCTACATGGGCCTGTCGCTGGCGCTGCTGGCGTTGACCATCAAGTTCTTCCAGGAAATATTCCACGTCATCCCGAACATCTTCGCGATGGCCGAGGCCGACCTGATCCTGGTCCTGCTCTCACTGATCGACATGGCTCTGGTTGGCGGCCTGTTGGTCATGGTGATGATCTCCGGCTACGAGAACTTCGTTTCGCAACTGGACATCGACGAAGGCAAGGAAAAGCTCAGCTGGTTGGGCAAGATGGATTCCGGCTCGCTGAAGAACAAGGTGGCCGCCTCCATCGTGGCGATCTCTTCGATCCACCTGTTGCGCATCTTCATGGACGCGAAGAATGTGCCGGACAACAAGCTGATGTGGTACGTGATCATCCACATGACCTTCGTGCTCTCGGCGTTCGCCATGGGCTACCTGGATAAGCAGACCCGTCACTGACGACCCTCTCCAGTGTTTCGCTCGCGCCGCCCGGCCGTTGTAAAACGGACGGGCGGCGGCGTTTCCGGCTTGCGTTGCCTGCCGCCTGGGCAAGACTTTCCTGTGATATCGGGCGGACGCCGGGAGCGGGCGTCCTTCGCATCGTCGGGGCCTGCCGGCCGGACGATGCCGGGAATCGGGCCGGCGCTGTCGGGACCGAGGCGGTTGGCGGAAACCTGGAGGCTTCCGCTGCCTGCGCAACCTCGAGAGGTTCGCGATGAACATGCAGGATCTCGCCGGCCGGGTCCAGGCCGGACATATCGACGCCTTGCACCTGGTGTCGCTGGAGGGCGGCATCTATGTCCTGGAGGCGCAGATGGGCGACCGCGCCTATCCGGTGGAGGACGATCTCGGCCAGCCGGTCAGCCTGCGCTCCGTGGAGCATGCGCGCCAGGTACTGCGCGGGCTGGACAGGGTTCCGGTGGAGTTGGTGTGCGCCGATGTCGATGACGAGATGTGTGGACTCCTGGCCGAGTCGGGTTCGTTTATCGGCGGGCTGCCGCTGTCGATCCGCCAGGGTTGAGCACAAGCGGCTGCGCCGGTAGGGGGGAAGGGCCTTCTGTGCTAGGCTGGCCGCCCTTTTTCGACCCCACAGCGGAGCAGCGCCATGAGCGAACTCAACCTGACCACTGACGAAGCCCGTGTCAGCTACGGCATCGGCCGTCAACTGGGCGACCAACTGCGCGAGAATCCGGTTCCGGGCATGACCCTGGACGCAGTCCTGGCCGGCCTGTCCGATGCGTTCGCAGGTATCGACAGCCGGGTTTCCGGCGAGGCGCTGTCGGCCAGCTTCCAGGTGATCCGCGAGCGCATGCAGGCCGAAGCCCAGGCCAAGGCCGAAGCCGCCGCTGGCGAAGGCCGCGCCTACCTGGCCGAGAACGCCAAGCGCGAAGGCGTGACCGTGCTGCCCTCGGGCCTGCAGTTCGAAGTGCTGAGCACTGGCGAGGGCGCCAAGCCTTCCCGCGAGGATACCGTGCGCACCCACTACCACGGCACCCTGATCGACGGCACCGTATTCGACAGCTCCTACCAGCGCGGCCAGCCGGCCGAGTTCCCGGTGGGCGGCGTGATCGCCGGCTGGGTCGAAGCGCTGCAACTGATGAACGCCGGCTCCAAGTGGCGCCTGCACGTACCGAGCGAACTGGCCTATGGCGGCCAGGCCGTCGGCAGCATTCCCCCGCACAGCGTGCTGGTGTTCGACGTCGAACTGCTGGAAATCCTCTGAGGCGCATCGGCCCCAGGAAGGAGCGAAACGCCCCGTCGACGCATCGACGGGGCGTTTTTCATGGCGGCATCAGTAGCGGGCATCCAGCGGACGCTTGTCCTTCGGCCAGTCCTTGATCTTGTCCGGGAAATCCGGGCGCGGCTGGTGCGAAAAGTACTCCGCGACGTCCACTGCGTCCTGGTCGCTGAGGCCGCCCTGGCCGAGCGGGAAGCGTTCCTGGAAGCCGATCGGCATGTTGTGCTTGACGAAGGCGGCAGCGGTGAAGGTCCGCGCCATGCCGGCGCCGATATTGAACGACTCGTCGCCCCACAGCGGTGGGAAGAGCATCTCGCCGGCACTGTTCCTCAGCCCCTCGCCATTCTCGCCATGACACACCGCGCATTGTCGGGCGTAGACCTTGCGGCCGTTCTCCGGGTCGGGCTTCAGCGCCGGGTCGACCTTGCCGACGCCGCGGCCGGCGACCTTGTCCTGCGGCCGGGTGTTGTTCTTCATCCAGTCGAAGTAGGCCACCATCGCCTGCATGTCGGCAGAGTCCGGTGGCAGAGGCTTACCGTTCATCGAGCGCCGGAAGCAGCCGTTGATGCGTTCCTCCAGGCCGATGACCTTGCCCGCCCGGGGCGCGTAGCTGGGGAAGAACGCCGAGACGCCGACGAAGGGCGAGCCGTCGGCTACGGTTCCGGCGTTCAGGTGGCAACTGGTGCAGTTCAACTGGTTGCCGACGTTCGCCGGCAGCAGCTCGCGGGTCTCCAGGTGCAGGCGCATGCCGCGTACCACCTGTTCGGCGTTCGGCGCCGCGAGCATGTCCGCCAGGCGTGGAGAGACGAAGGTCGTGGCCGGGCCGTTGCCGGCCTCGATCCGCTGGCGCAGTTTCTTCACCTGGCCGGCATCGATCGACGAACCCTGGTTGCCCCAACTGCTGCGGACGAAGCTGAGGATCTCGGCGATTTCGCGGTCTTCCAGCTGGGCGAAGCCGGGCATGGTGTAGACCCGCGAGTGGGTTGCGGTCTCCGCGGTTTTCCAGCCGGTAAGGGTGATATGCAGTAGCGTGCTCGGGTTGGCCGAAGCGACCGTGGGGTTGCCGGCCAGCGGCGGGAACATACCCGGGACGCCGCTGCCGTCCTTGCGGTGGCAGTCGGAGCAGAACTGCGCGTAGCCGAGACCGCCCCGCGAGCTGTACAGGTCGACCGGTGCTGCCAGTGGGCGTTCGCTGTCGGGCATGGGCAGGTCGTCCTTGCCGGCCGGCAGGGACTTCAGGTAGCTGGCGATGGCCAGCAGATCGTCGTCGCTGAAGTGCTGGGTGCTGTGGTGGATGACATCGGTCATGCTGCCGGACACCGTGGCGAAGCGGTTCTGCCCGGTCTTCAGCAACTGCACGGTGTCCTCCACCGTCCACAGGTTGCGCAGGCTCAGCGCTTGCCATTGTTCGACGGTTTCGCCGGCGAGGTAGAGCTGCCCGGAACGACCGGCTTCGCTCATGGCTTTTTCCTGGAAGGCGATGCCGCGCGGAGTATGGCAGGCGCCGCAGTGGCCGAGTCCCTGTACCAGGTAGGCGCCGCGGTTGATCGCCGGGTCCGCGTCGCTGGAGGGGGTGAACGGCGCGTCGTCGAGGAACGCCCAGTTCCACAGCGACAGGCCCCAGCGCTGGTTGAACGGCCAGCTCATCGCGCTCGGCGTATTCGCCTGGGTGACGGGTTGCACGCCGTGCATCAGGTAGGCGTACAGCGCACGCATGTCTTCTTCGCTGATCTTGGCGTAGGACGGGTAGGGCATCGCCGGATAGAGATTCACTCCCTCGGCGGTCACCCCCTTGCGCATGGCGCGGTCGAACTCTTCGAAGCTGTAGCGGCCGATGCCGGTCTCCCGGTCGGGAGTGATGTTGGTCGAGTAGATGGTACCCATTGGCGTCTTCAGCTCCAGGCCGCCGGCCATCGGCGCGCCCTGCGGGCCGGTATGGCAGGCGATGCAGTCGCCGAGCTGGGCCACGTAGCGGCCTTTTTCGATGAGCGCAGCGTCCGTGGTCGGTTCGCTGGCATGGAGCAGGGGAACGATGGAGCACAGCGCGCCGAGCAAGCCGAGGCGCGGGAAAGAAGCAGGCATTTCCTCATCCTTAGGCGTAGGCCTGGGGCGGTCCCCTCGGCCACGGTCCATTCTTTTTTTCGTTATGCGGCCGTCGACAGGACGACGGTCACGCCGCTGTTGTAACGGCTTTCAGGCGAGGTCGGCTTGATGTGGATCAGGCAGGAATCCCTATCGCGGCGAGGGGCTGCCGGCGTGCTCGGGCGAGGCGTTGCGGAAAGAACGGGACATGAGGAAAGTGACTCCGGGAAGGTCGTCCGTGACCTTCCCGGAACCGGCCGGAGGCGCCTTTGCCTCCGTTCGTGCGATCCGCCTCCCGGGCAGCGGCGCACGGATGACGCGTCCTGGCGTCATCGCAAAGGCTCAGCGCAGGGCGCGGGCGTAGCAGAAGAGGAACAGGTTGCGTACCAGCTCCTTGAGGATCAGCGGTTCGCTCGAGTTCAACTCGTGCAGGTCCAGGCCGCCCTGGTCACGCAGTTCGTCCAGCGCGTCTTCTTCCAGGACTGCGCAGATTTCCCCGGTTTCCCGGTGCAGGATCCGCAGGTAGGGGTGTGGCCGATCAAGCCAGGCATCGATCAAATAAGTCATGGCGCTCATCTCCGTGACAAGACTGTGAGATGAGAATAATTCTTATTATCTTAATAGCAAGTCTTGATCGTGCCTTTCGTCGCAAAACGAAAACGCCGCCGTGAAAACGGCGGCGTTCGTCACAAGTCGAGCCCGGTTCAGTGGGTACGGGCGACAGCGAATTCGCTGAGTTCGACCAGGGCGGAGCGGTATTCGTTGTCCGGCAGCGTATCCAGGCAGGCGATGGCGCGGGCGGCGTAGTCGCGGGCGAGGTTGGCGGTATAGTCCAGGGCGCCGGCTGCCTCGACGGCGGCACAGACGCTCTCCAGGTCCTGGCTGCCACCTTGCTGGATGGCTTTGCGTACCAGCGCGGCCTGTTCCTCGGTGCCGTCGCGCATGGTGACGATCAGCGGCAGGGTGGGCTTGCCTTCGGCGAGGTCGTCGCCGACGTTCTTGCCGAGGGTCGCGGCGTCGCCGCGGTAGTCGAGCAGGTCGTCCACCAGCTGGAAGGCGATTCCCAGGTAGTCGCCGAAGCGGCGCAGTGCCTCGGACTGTTCCTCGCCGGCCTGGCACAGCGCGGCGGCGCTGTGGGTCGAGGCCTCGAAAAGCATCGCGGTCTTGCCGCGGATCACTTCCATGTAGGTCTCTTCGGTAGTGCTGGCGTCGCGTACCTTGGACAATTGCAGCACTTCGCCCTCGGCGATCACCCGGGTGGCCTGGGATATGATGCGCATGACCGGCATGGAACCCAGCTCGACCATCATTTCGAAGGAGCGGGCATAAAGGAAGTCGCCTACCAGCACGCTCGGCGCGTTGCCCCACAGGGCATTGGCGGTGGAGCGGCCGCGGCGCAGGCCGGAGGCGTCGACCACGTCGTCGTGCAGCAGAGTGGAGGTGTGCAGGAATTCGATGGTGGCGGCCAGCAGGCAGAGGTCGTCGCCCTTGTAGCCCAGGGTCTTGCCGGCGAGCAGGACCAGCAGCGGGCGCAGGCGCTTGCCGCCGGCGGAGATGATGTAGTCGCCGATCTTTTCCACCAGGGGAACGCGGGAGGTGAGTTGGCGACGGATGATCCCGTCGACGGCGGTGAAATCTTCCGCCACCACGCGGTAGAAGGCCTGGGGTTGCATCAGTGACAATAGCTCCACAAAGATTGCGCGGCATGCTAGGTGGCAGGGGGGGGACTGTCAAGGAAAGGCCCGTGGCACTTGCCTCGGCCTGGACCTTTCCGTACAATCGCGGGCCCTGAACTTCCTTGGCATACCCTGCCTTACGCAATTGCACGGGCGTCCGATCCGACCCCATGCAGCCATGCCGGCCGATTCCTACTTCTATAAAGCGTCGGGTGAGCAGGTTTAACGGAGATACACATGTACGCAGTGATTGTTACCGGTGGCAAGCAGCACAAGGTCACCGAAGGCGAATTCCTCAAGGTCGAGAAACTCGACGTCGCTACCGGCGAAGCGATCGATTTCGACCGCGTCCTGCTGGTTGCCAATGGCGAAGACGTGAAAATCGGCCTGCCGGTCGTCGAAGGTGCGAAGGTTACCGCTGAAGTGGTTTCCCACGGCCGTCACGACAAGGTCCGCATCATCAAGTTCCGCCGTCGTAAGCACCACATGAAGCGTCAGGGCCACCGCCAGTGGTTCACTGAAATCAAGATCACCGGCATTCAGGCCTAATTCCTTTCTGGAGGATATGACTCATGGCACACAAAAAAGCTGGCGGTTCTACCCGCAACGGCCGCGACTCAGAAAGTAAACGCCTTGGCGTGAAACTGTTCGGCGGCCAGGCTGTAAAGGCTGGCAACATCCTGGTTCGTCAGCGCGGCACCAAATTCCACGCCGGTTACGGCGTTGGCCTGGGCAAGGACCACACCCTGTTCGCGAAAGTGGACGGCGTGGTCAAGTTTGAGACCAAAGGCGCCTTTGGTCGCAAATACGTGAGCATCGTTGCTGCCTAAGCAATAGCTCGCTGAAAAAGCCCTGTCTCGCGACGGGGCTTTTTTGTTTCTGCGCCGGCTTCCGGCCGTGCCCTGCTTTCGGGGCATCCTGTATCCTATGTTTTTTTCTGTTAACCCGCCCTCGTGGTGGGAGGCGTATCCATGAAATTCGTCGATGAAGTATCAATCCACGTGAAAGCCGGTGACGGCGGCAATGGCCTCATGAGCTTTCGTCGCGAGAAGTTCATCGAAAAGGGCGGTCCCAACGGCGGCGACGGTGGCGACGGCGGTTCCATCTATCTGGAAGCCGACGTCAACCTGAACACCCTGGTCGACTATCGCTACACCCGCCGTTTCGATGCCCAGCGCGGCGAGAACGGCGGCAGCAAGGACTGCACCGGGGCCAAGGGCGACGACCTGATCCTGCCGGTGCCGGTCGGTACCACCGTGATCGACGCCAATACCCAGGAAATCATCGGCGACCTGACCGAGCCCGGTCAGCGGCTGATGGTCGCTCAGGGCGGCTGGCACGGCCTCGGTAACACCCGTTTCAAATCCAGTACCAATCGGGCGCCGCGCCAGACCACCCCGGGCAAGCCGGGCGAGGCGCGTGACCTCAAGCTGGAACTGAAGGTGCTGGCCGACGTCGGCCTGCTGGGACTGCCGAATGCCGGCAAGAGCACTTTCATCCGCGCAGTGTCCGCGGCCAAGCCGAAGGTGGCCGACTATCCGTTCACCACCCTGGTGCCGAACCTCGGCGTGGTCAGCGTCGGTCGCTACAAGAGCTTCGTGGTCGCCGACATTCCCGGCCTGATCGAAGGTGCCGCCGAAGGCGCCGGGCTGGGCATTCGCTTCCTCAAGCATCTGGCGCGGACTCGCATCCTTCTGCATCTGGTGGACATGGCGCCGCTGGACGAAAGCGATCCGGCCGATGCCGCCGAGGTCATCGTTCGCGAGCTGGGTCGCTTCAGTCCGGCGCTGACCGAGCGCGAGCGCTGGCTGGTGCTGAACAAGATGGACCAGATCCTCGATCCGGCCGAGCGCGAGGCGCGCAAGCAGGCGGTGATCGAGCGGTTGGGCTGGGAAGGCCCGGTCTATGTGATCTCCGCCCTGGAGCGCGATGGCACCGAGGCGCTCAGCCAGGACATCATGCGCTATCTCGACGAGCGTACCCTGCGCCTGGAAGAAGATCCGCAGTATGCCGAGGAACTGGCCGAACTCGACCGGCGTATCGAGGACGAGGCGCGGGCCCGTCTGCAGGCCCTGGACGATGCGCGCGCGCTGCGGCGTTCGGGTCTGAAGAACGCCGGTGCGGTGGATGACGATGATTTCGATGATGAGGAAGACGACGGCGACGGTCCGGAGATCTTCTACGTTCCCTGATGGCGTGATACCCCGCCGGGCGGGCCGGCGGGGCTGAAGAGTCGAAGCCTGGGCTTCTAAGGTTGAGGGTATGCGGGACAAGGTGACTGGCGCGCGGCGCTGGGTGGTGAAGATCGGTAGCGCCCTGCTGACGGCCGATGGCCGTGGGCTGGATCGCAATGCCATGGCCGTTTGGGTCGAGCAGATGGTGGCGCTGCATTGCGCCGGCATCGAGCTGGTGCTGGTGTCGTCCGGCGCCGTCGCCGCCGGTATGAGCCGCCTGGGCTGGGTGTCCCGACCTAGCGCGATGCACGAACTCCAGGCCGCCGCCTCGGTGGGACAAATGGGGTTGGTGCAGGCCTGGGAGTCCAGCTTCGCCCTGCATGGCCTGCAGACCGCCCAGGTGTTGCTGACCCATGACGACCTCTCCGACCGCAAACGCTACCTGAACGCCCGCAGCACCCTGCGGACCCTGGTCGAGCTGGGCGTGGTCCCGGTGATCAACGAGAACGACACGGTGGTCACCGACGAGATCCGCTTCGGCGACAACGACACCCTGGCGGCACTGGTGGCCAACCTGGTCGAGGCCGACCTGCTGGTGATCCTTACCGATCGCGACGGTATGTTCGACGCCGATCCGCGCAACAATCCCGATGCCCAACTGATCTACGAGGCGCGTGCCGATGATCCGCAGCTCGATGCGGTGGCCGGCGGCAGTGCCGGCGCCCTGGGGCGCGGCGGAATGCAGACCAAGCTGCGGGCGGCGCGCCTGGCGGCGCGTTCCGGCGGGCATACGGTGATCGTCGGCGGGCGTATCGAGCGTGTCCTCGACCGCCTGCGCGCCGGCGAACGCCTCGGCACCCTGTTGACCCCTGATCGCAGTCGCAAGGCGGCGCGCAAGCAATGGCTGGCCGGCCACTTGCAGATGCGCGGCACCCTGGTGCTGGACGATGGTGCGGTGAAGGCGGTGAGCCAGGATCACAAGAGCCTGTTGCCGGTTGGGGTCAAGGCGGTCCAGGGCAGCTTCCGTCGCGGCGAGATGGTGGTCTGTGTGGACCAGGGCGGGCGCGAAGTGGCGCGCGGCCTGGTCAACTACAGTGCGTTGGAGGCGCAGAAGATCCTCGGTCAGCCGACGGATGCCATCGAGGCCTTGCTCGGCTACGTGGATGGGCCGGAGCTGGTGCATCGCGACAATCTGGTTCTGGTCTGAGGAGAGGGCGAATGCGCAAGCTCGCGGGGTTGCTGGGTGGTCTGCTGCTGTTGCCGGCGCTTGCCGGGGCGGAGGAGATCGGCGAGGTTTCCACGGTGTTCAAGTGGGTCGGGCCGAACGACAAGATTGTCGTCGAGGCTTTCGACGATCCCAAGGTGCAGGGCGTGACCTGCTATCTGTCGCGCGCCAAGACCGGTGGGGTCAAGGGCGGCCTGGGGCTGGCGGAGGATCGCGCCGAGGCGTCGATCGCCTGTCGCCAGGTGGGGCCGATCCAGTTCAGTGGCGAACTCAAGGATGGCGAAGAGGTGTTCAAGCAGCGCACTTCGCTGGTGTTCAAAAGCATGCAGGTGGTGCGCTTCTTCGATCGCAAGCGCAATGCCTTGGTCTATCTGGTCTACAGCGACCGGGTGATCGAAGGTAGTCCGCAGAACGCGGTGACGGCGATTCCCCTCATGCCATGGCCGACCGCTCGCTGAAGCGAGCGAGTCGCGGGCAATAAAAAACCGGCCATTGGCCGGTTTTTTATTCGAGCAAGGCGTGCCTTAGGCGGCAGCGGTGCTGAGGGCCTTGATGTGGCCGCTCAGACGGCTCTTGTGACGAGCAGCCTTGTTCTTGTGGATGATGCCTTTGTCAGCCATGCGGTCGATCACCGGTACAGCGGCGGTGAAGGCGGCCTGGGCTTTTTCCAGGTCCTTGGCGTCGATGGCTTTCACGACGTTCTTGATGTAGGTGCGCACCATGGAGCGCAGGCTGGCGTTGTGGCTGCGACGCTTCTCAGCCTGTTTGGCGCGTTTTTTGGCGGAAGGTGTGTTGGCCACCGTCGAGCTCCTCGAAAAAAACTGGGTAAATAGCGAACAAATTAAGGCCGCGAATAATGCCGTCGCCTCCAGGGGTTGTCAAGGGGCTGCGCATGCGGCCGGAAAGATCGGCGACGGATGTCGCCTGCTTTCTTGCGGGTGATTTATTCCGGCGCGCATTCTACACTCGGCGCGCCCTTGCGGACCGCCGTTCGGCGGCGAGGGCGTACTCGCGCGATGAACCGGCCCGGCCGGTCGCGGTCTTGGACAGGATCAATTTCGACATGCCGGCAGCCCGACATCCATGAATCTTCTCAAATCATTGGCGGCGGTGAGTTCCATCACCATGCTGTCGCGGGTCCTCGGCTTCGTCCGCGATACCATCCTGGCGCGGATCTTCGGTGCCGGCCTCGCCACCGACGCCTTTTTCGTCGCCTTCAAGCTGCCCAACCTGTTGCGGCGGATCTTCGCCGAGGGGGCGTTTTCCCAGGCTTTCGTGCCGATCCTGGCAGAGTACAAGAACCAGCAGGGCGAGGAGGCGACGCGGACCTTCATCGCCTACGTTTCCGGCTTGCTCACGCTGGTGCTGGCGCTGGTCACGGCGCTCGGCATCCTCGCCGCGCCCTGGGTTATCTGGGTCACCGCGCCGGGCTTCGCCGATACCCCGGAAAAGTTCGCCCTGACCACCGACCTGCTGCGGGTGACCTTTCCTTATATATTGCTGATCTCGCTGTCGTCCCTGGCCGGCGCGATCCTCAACACCTGGAACCGCTTCTCGGTGCCGGCCTTCGTGCCGACCCTGCTGAACGTCGCAATGATCGGCTTCGCGCTGTTCCTCACGCCTTATTTCGATCCGCCGGTCATGGTGCTGGGCTGGGCGGTGCTGGCCGGCGGCCTGTTGCAGCTCCTCTATCAACTGCCGCACCTGAGGAAGATCGGCATGCTCGTGCTGCCGCGCCTGAACCTCAGGGACAGCGGCGTCTGGCGGGTGATGAAGCTGATGCTGCCGGCGATCCTGGGGGTCTCGGTGAGCCAGATCTCGCTGATCATCAACACCATCTTCGCCTCGTTCCTGGCAGCCGGTTCGGTGTCCTGGATGTACTACGCCGACCGCCTGATGGAGCTGCCTTCCGGCGTATTGGGCGTGGCGCTGGGGACGATCCTCCTGCCGATGCTGGCGAAGACCTATTCGAACAAGGATCGCCATGAGTACTCGCGCCTGCTCGACTGGGGCCTGCGCCTGTGCTTCCTGCTGGTGCTGCCGTGTTCGCTGGCCCTGGCGATCCTCGCCGAACCTCTGACCGTCTCGCTGTTCCAGTACGGCAAGTTCACCACGGTGGACGCGGCGATGACCCAGCGCGCGCTGGTCGCCTACTCCGTCGGCCTGCTCGGCATCATCCTGGTCAAGGTTCTGGCGCCGGGCTTCTATGCCCAGCAGAACATCCGTACGCCAGTGAAGATCGCGCTCTTCACCCTGGTTTCCACCCAACTGATGAACCTGGCCTTCATCGGCCCGCTTCAGCATGCCGGCCTGGCCCTGTCCATCGGCCTGGCCGCCTGCCTGAATGCCGGCCTGCTCTACTGGCAACTGCGCAAGCAGCGTCTGTACCTGCCGCAACCGGGCTGGGCGAAGTTCCTGGTCAAGCTGGTGGTCGCGGTGCTGGCGATGTCGGCGGTGCTGCTGGCCACGATGCACTGGCTGCCGGCCTGGGAGCAGGGCGCCATGCTGGAGCGATTCCTGCGCCTCGGCCTGCTGGTGGTTGCCGGTCTCCTGGCCTATTTCGGTATGCTCGCGCTGCTGGGTTTCCGCCTGCGCGACTTTTCCCGCCGGGCGGTGCTGTGAAGCGCGTCCGGGCTGGCGGCGGGATCATGCCGTTTTGCCTGTTGTCCGGCGCCCGGTACGCGTATAATCGACCACTTTCTGAGCAATAAGCGTGCTATGCAGCTGCTTCGCGGACTACACAACCTGCAGCCCCTGGCCGGGGGCTGCGTCGCCACCATCGGTAACTTCGACGGCGTCCACCTCGGGCACCAGGCTATCCTGGCGCGTCTGCGCGAGCGCTCGCTGGAGCTGGGCGTACCCAGCTGCGTGGTGATTTTCGAGCCGCAGCCGCGCGAGTTCTTCTCCCCCGATTCGGCGCCGGTGCGCCTGACCCGCCTGCGCGAGAAACTCGAGTTGCTGCGTGGGCAGGGCGTCGACGTGGTGCTCTGCCTGGCCTTCAACCGCCGCTTGCGCGAGCTGTCGGCAGCCGAGTTCGTCCGCCAGGTCCTGGTCGATGGACTGGCGGTGCGGCATCTTGAAGTGGGCGACGATTTCCGTTTCGGCTGCGACCGCTCCGGTGACTTCGCCTTCCTGGTGAACGCCAGTCGCGAGCAGGGGTTCACCGTCGAGGCGGCCACCACCGTCGAACTGGACGGTGTGCGGGTGAGCAGCACGCGGGTCCGCCAGGCCCTGGCCGAGGGCGACCTGCATCTCGCCGAGCGCCTTCTGGGGCGTCCCTTCAGCCTGAGCGGACGGGTCCTGCATGGACAGAAACTCGGCCGGCAACTGGGCTCGCCCACGGCCAACATTCAACTGAAACGGCGCAAGGCGCCGTTGAACGGGGTCTACCTGGTCAGTACGCTGGTCGATGGCCAGCGTTGCCAGGGGGTGGCGAACATCGGCACCCGCCCTTCGGTGAACGGCGACGGCCGTCCCCATCTGGAAGTGCACCTGCTCGATTTCGCCGGCGATCTATACGGCCGGCATCTGCAGGTGACCTTCCACCAGAAGCTGCGCGACGAGCAGCGTTTTGCCTCCCTGGAGGCACTCAAGGCGGCGATTCTCGCGGATATCGCCGCCGCCCGGGCCTACTGGCTGGGCCAACCGCTTGATTGAAGAGATCCTGAACAGGCCCTGAGATGACCGACTACAAAGCGACGCTAAACCTTCCGGAAACCGCCTTCCCAATGAAAGCCGGCCTGCCCCAGCGCGAGCCGGAAACCCTGAAGTTCTGGAACGACATCGGTCTGTACCAGAAGCTGCGGGCCATTGGCGGCGACCGTCCGAAGTTCGTCCTGCACGATGGCCCTCCGTACGCCAACGGCAGCATTCACATCGGTCACGCGGTCAACAAGATTCTCAAGGACATCATTGTCCGCTCCAAGACCCTGGCGGGCTACGACGCGCCCTATGTGCCGGGCTGGGATTGCCACGGCCTGCCCATCGAGCACAAGGTCGAGACCACCCACGGCAAGAATCTTCCGGCGGACAAGACCCGCGAACTGTGCCGCGAATACGCGGCCGAGCAGATCGAAGGGCAGAAGGCCGACTTCATCCGCCTGGGCGTGCTCGGCGAGTGGGACAACCCCTACAAGACCATGAATTTCGCCAACGAGGCGAACGAAATCCGCGCCCTCGCGGAAATGGTCAAGCAGGACTTCGTGTTCAAGGGCCTGAAGCCGGTCAACTGGTGCTTCGACTGTGGTTCGGCGCTGGCCGAGGCCGAGGTCGAGTACGCCGACAAGAAGTCGCCGACCATCGACGTCGGCTTCCCGGTGGCGGATGCCGACAAGCTGGCCGCGGCCTTCGGCCTGGCGGCCTTGGACAAGCCGGCGCAGATCGTCATCTGGACCACCACGCCCTGGACCATCCCCGCCAACCAGGCGCTGAACGTGCATCCGGAGATCGACTACGCGCTGGTCGATGCCGGCGATCGCTACCTGGTGCTGGCCGAGGCCCTGGTCGAGTCCTGCCTGGCGCGCTACCAGCGCGAGGGCAAGGTGGTCGCCACCGCCAAGGGCGAGGCGCTGGAGCTGATCAACTTCCGCCATCCGTTCTACGAGCGCCTGTCGCCGGTGTACCTGGCCGACTACGTGGCCCTCGATGCCGGCACCGGTATCGTCCACTCGTCGCCGGCCTACGGCGAAGACGACTTCTATACCTGCAAGCGCTACGGGATGAGCAACGACGACATCCTCAGCCCGGTGCAGAGCAACGGCGTCTACGTCGACTCGTTGCCGTTCTTCGGCGGCCAGTTCATCTGGAAGGCCAACCCCAACGTGGTGGCCAAGCTGGAAGAGGTCGGCAGCCTGCTGGCCCACGAAACCATCAATCACAGCTACATGCACTGCTGGCGGCACAAGACGCCGCTGATCTATCGCGCCACCGCGCAGTGGTTCGTCGGCATGGACAAGCAGCCCAGGCAGGGTGCTTCCCTGCGCGAGCGAGCGCTGGAAGCCATCACCCAGACCGAATTCGTCCCGGGCTGGGGCCAGGCGCGTCTGCACGGAATGATCGCCGGGCGTCCCGACTGGTGCATCTCGCGCCAGCGCAACTGGGGCGTACCGATCCCGTTCTTCCTGCACAAGGCCAGTGGCGAACTGCATCCACGCACCGTGGAGCTGATGGAAGAGGTCGCGCAGCGAGTCGAGAAGGAAGGCATCGAAGCCTGGTTCAAGCTCGACGCCGCCGAGCTGCTCGGCGAGGACGCCGCGCAGTACGAGAAGATCAACGACACCCTGGACGTCTGGTTCGACTCCGGCACCACCCATTGGCACGTGCTGCGTGGTTCCCACCGGATCGGCCATGCCAGCGGCCCGGTCGCCGATCTCTACCTGGAAGGTTCCGACCAGCACCGCGGCTGGTTCCACTCCTCGCTGCTGACCGGCTGCGCGATCGACAACCATGCGCCGTACCGCCAGTTGCTGACCCACGGTTTCACCGTCGACGAGTCCGGCCGCAAGATGTCCAAGTCGCTGGGCAACACCGTGGTGCCGCAAACCGTCATCGATACCCTGGGCGCCGACATCCTGCGCCTGTGGGTGGCTTCGACCGATTACTCGGGCGAGATCGCGGTATCCCAGCAGATTCTCCAGCGTAGCGCCGATGCCTACCGGCGGATCCGCAATACCACGCGCTTCCTGCTGTCCAACCTGAACGGTTTCGATCCGGCCACGGATCTGCTGCCGCCCCAGGAAATGCTGGCCCTGGATCGCTGGGCGGTCGATCGCGCCCTGCTCTTGCAGCGCGAGATCGAAGAGGCGTATCGCGAGTACCGCTTCTGGAACGTCTATTCCAAGGTGCACAACTTCTGCGTACAGGAGCTGGGCGGGTTCTATCTGGACATCATCAAGGACCGCCAGTACACCACCGGCGCCAACAGCGTCGCCCGGCGCTCCTGCCAGACCGCACTGTTCCACATCGCCGAGGCCCTCGTGCGCTGGATCGCCCCGATCCTGGCGTTCACCGCCGAGGAAGTCTGGAAGTTCCTGCCCGGCGAGCGCGCCGAGTCGGTAATGCTCGCCACCTGGTACGACGGCCTCAGCGAACTGCCGGCCGACGTGACACTGAATCGCCAGTACTGGGAACAGGTCATGGCGGTGAAGGCCGCGGTCAACAAGGAGCTGGAGAACCAGCGCGCGGCCAAGGCCGTGGGCGGCAACCTGCAGGCCGAGGTCACCCTGTATGCGGAAGACGCGCTGCAGGCCCAATTGGCCAAGCTGGGCAACGAGCTACGCTTCGTCCTGATCACCTCGACCGCGACCCTGGCGCCGCTGTCGGCGGCTCCGGCCGACGCGGTGGACAGCGAAGTCGCCGGCCTCAAGCTGAAAGTGGTCAAGTCGACCCACGCCAAGTGCGGTCGTTGCTGGCACCATCGCGAGGACGTCGGTCAGCACGCTGCGCATCCTGACCTGTGCGGTCGCTGCATCGAGAACATCGAAGGCAGCGGCGAGGTTCGCCACTATGCCTGACGTCGATCGTTTCGGGCGCTTGCCCTGGTTGTGGATCACCGTGCTGGTGTTCGTCCTCGACCAGCTCAGCAAGGCGTTCTTCCAGGCCGAACTGAGCATGTACCAGCAGATCGTGGTGATCCCCGATCTGTTCAGCTGGACCCTGGCCTACAACACCGGTGCCGCCTTCAGCTTCCTGGCCGACAGCTCGGGCTGGCAGCGCTGGCTATTCGCCCTGATCGCCATCGTCGTCAGCGCGATCCTGGTGGTCTGGCTGAAACGCCTGAAGAAAGGCGAGACCTGGTTGGCCATCGCCCTGGCGCTGGTGCTCGGCGGCGCCTTGGGCAACCTCTACGACCGCATGGTCCTTGGCCACGTGGTGGACTTCATCCTGGTGCACTGGCAGAACCGCTGGTACTTCCCGGCGTTCAACCTGGCCGATAGCGCCATCACCGTCGGCGCCGTCATGCTGGCGCTCGACATGTTCAGATCGAAGAAATCCGGAGAAGCCGCCCATGGCTGAGTCGACCCGCATTGGCCAGGAGAGCCGCGTCACCCTGCATTTCGCCCTCAAGCTGGAGGACGGCAACGTCGTCGACAGCACCTTCGACAAGCAGCCGGCCTCGTTCAAGGTCGGCGACGGCAACCTGCTGCCGGGCTTCGAACAGGCGCTGTTCGGCTTGAAGGCTGGCGACAAGCGCACCCTGAGCATTCTTCCCGAACAGGGCTTCGGCCAGCCGAATCCGCAGAACGTGCAGATCATGCCGCGCGACCAGTTCCAGGACATGGAGCTGGCCGAGGGCCTGCTGGTGATCTTCAACGACGCGGCCAAGACCGAACTGCCGGGCGTGGTCAAGGCGTTCGATGAGCAGCAGGTGACCGTCGACTTCAATCATCCGCTGGCCGGCAAGACCCTGGCCTTCGAAGTCGAGATCATCGACGTCCAGCCGGCCTGAACCGTCGGTCGCTGCGCCCTTCCCAAGCGGGGAGGGCGGTAGCAAGGTTCATTCGTCCAATCACCGCGTCGCCCACGAGACCGCCATGCAAATCAAACTCGCCAATCCCCGCGGCTTCTGCGCCGGCGTGGATCGCGCCATCGAGATCGTCAACCGTGCCCTCGATGTCTTCGGCCCGCCGATCTACGTGCGTCACGAGGTGGTGCACAACAAGTTCGTCGTGGACAACCTGCGCCAGCGCGGCGCCATCTTCGTCGAGGAACTCGATCAGGTGCCGGACAACGTCATCGTCATCTTCAGCGCCCACGGCGTTTCCCAGGCGGTCCGCAAGGAAGCCGAGGGGCGCGGCCTGAAGGTTTTCGACGCGACCTGTCCGCTGGTGACCAAGGTGCACATGGAAGTGGTGCGCTACAGCCGCGACGGCCACGAATGCGTGCTGATCGGGCATGAAGGGCACCCCGAGGTGGAAGGCACCATGGGCCAGTACGATGCCAGCAACGGTGGTGCCATCTACCTGGTGGAGGACGAGGCCGACGTCGCCGCGCTGGAGGTGCGCAAGCCCGAAGCCCTGCACTACGTGACCCAGACGACCCTGTCGATGGACGACACCTCGAAGGTCATCGATGCCCTGCGCGCCAAGTTCCCGCAGATCCAGGGACCGCGCAAGAACGACATCTGCTATGCCACCCAGAACCGCCAGGATGCCGTGAAGGAACTGGCCGACCAGTGCGACATGGTCCTGGTGGTGGGCAGCCCCAACAGTTCCAACTCCAACCGCCTGCGCGAACTCGCCGAGCGGATGGGCACGCCGGCCTACCTGATCGACGGCGCCGAGGACATGCAACGCGGCTGGTTCGACGGTGTGCGTCGCATCGGAATCACCGCAGGCGCTTCCGCGCCGGAAGTGCTGGTGCGCGGCGTGATCGCCCAGCTACGCGAGTGGGGGGCGTCGGAGGAGCAGGAACTGGAGGGGCGGGAGGAGAACATTACCTTCTCGATGCCCAAGGAACTGCGGGTCAAGGCTTTGTGAACCGTGCGCAATGAAAGAGCCCCTCTTGTAGAGGGGCTCTTTCGTTTCAGCGCCAGCAGTCGTTGACGGTGCTGTTGTTGCCGGTCTTGCCGGCTGCGCCGCGTTCGCCGAGCTGATTGAGGGTCAGCTTGCCGCAGGTCTTGTCGCGGGTCTGCGAGTTGATCGGCGTGGCGGTCAGGGTATAGGTGGTGCTGGTGGGCGTCGCTATGGTGAGATTGTACAGGTTGTTCGGCGAGTTGGCCGAACTCATGCCCAGCTTGGCCACGTCCTTGGTGTAGCCGACCCCGGGGTTCTGCGAGTAGTAGCGTTCCTGGCGCGCGGCCGCGTCCGAGAGCAGGGCCTGGCCCTCGGTGCGGTTGGAGCGGATCACGTAGTTCTGGTAACTGGGAATGGCGATGCCGAGGAGGATGCCGATCACCGCCACTACCACCACCATTTCCAGCAACGTGAAGCCCTTCTGTCTTGTCCTCATCGGGGCTGCTCCTCCCCGTCCTGGCGGGGCTGTTCTTTCTCGATCATCTCGGCCAGCTCCTGTTCGCTCATCTGTTTGTGAATGTAGATATCGGTGATGGTGGACCACGGCTGGCTGACGGTGCCAGAGTAGGACACCACGGAGCCCGGCTTGACCTGAAACAGGCTGGGCATGCCGTTCCTGACGGTGCTGTTGGGCAGGCGGTAGAGCCGGTGGTCGATGTCCACCAGGTTCTTCTCGACCTGGACTTCGAAGACCACGCCAGCGCCTTCGAAGGTCTGGGGATCTTCGGCCCAGCAGAGGCCGGGAACGGCCAGGGCCAGCAGCATAGGCAGCACTTTCATATCAGTTCTTTCCTTCGATGGGGCGCCAGTTCTGGCGGCCACGGGTGTTCGGACCGGGGTTCACGGTCAGGCATTCGCCCGAGGAGCAGACTTCCGGATTGCCCTGTTCGTTGGTGCTCAGCGTCAAGCCTCCCAGGCCTTTCTGCTCGGTACCGGATACCGCGACGTTCTGCTTGTTGTAGCTGTAGTCGGATTTCGAGTCCACGACGCCCTGGCGTGCCAGGTCGAACACGGTGAAGCTGGTGCGACCGCCGGTATAGGGATCGAGGCCATAGGTCCAGTTGCTGGCGCCGTCGGCACAGGGGTCATCGTTCGGGGTGATGGTTTGCAGCAGCACCACCTGGCCGATGGCGATCATGTCCTCGATCAGCATCTCGCCCTTCAGGGTGCCGTTGACCATGAAGTCCAGATACCAGCCGGACTGCTTGGTGCTGCCGTCATTGTTCAGCCAGTTGACCGGGTTCTGACTGGCGATGCGAATGGTGCGAGCGGTCGAGGCGAAGGTCGAGTCGGCCTGGAGGTCCAGGGTCTGCTGCTGCAGGTTGCCGCGCGTCAGTCGGGGTGTGCTGCCCGCGGCTTCGCCCTTGGTTTGCTGGTCCCAGATGCCGTAGAGCGTCTGGGCGCGGCTGGTATCGGCCCGGGCGTCGCTGTTCTCGAAGTACTTGCCGGTACCGAAGATCACGATGTAGCCCTTGCGTGTCGGATGGCGAACCAGCGAGGGCGCGGCGGTGATCGCTTGCGCCGCGCCGGCGGAGTCGACCGCCGAATAGAGCGGCTGGCCACCGAAAGACACCCTGAAGCTCGAGGCCACCGCCGGGCCGTCGTTGGCTCGGCTGAACGGATCGTCCTGGTTGACCTTGCCGGCGATCAGGTCGAAGCGCCAGAGGTTGCCTTGCAGGTCGCCGGCGTAGGCGTAGTCGGCTACGCCGTCGCTGTTGTTGTCTGCCAGGCGAGGGCTGGATAGACCGTTGGGTACGCCGGTCCTGCCGGTGACTTCCAGTTTGCGGGTGATGGCCCCGGTCTCCAGGTCGATGATCAGCAGCGCGGCCTTGTCGTTCAGGCTGGAATAACCGTTTCCGGTGACCACGGCCCACTTGCCGTTGTGCAGCCGGGCGACCGTGGGTTTGGGGAAGCTGTAGCCAAGGTCGGGCTCCTGGTCCACGCCGATTTCCCAGAGCAGCTTGATGTTGGCGGGGTCGGTCACGTCGAGGGCGAACAGACCCTTGCCGCCGGCGCGCAGGCTGCCGATCAGCACGGTATGCCAGGCGCCGCCGAAGAAGGCGTCGGCGACCACCGGCGAGCCGTCGACGTAGAACTGGTGGGCGCCGCCCTGGTAGCCGCGGGCGGTCAACTTGTGGAGCTTCTCGAAGACCGCGCTTGGGATGAAGGCGAAGGTCTCGTTACCGTCGGTATCGAAACCGTGCAGCATGCCGTCGTTGGCGCCGACGTATACCCGCGGGGCACGGGTTTTCTGTGCTTCTGCGAACGTGGAGTAGTTGCCGCTGGGCTCGATCGGCTGGGCCAGGTAGGTCAGGTACTGGGCCTTGCCGACCGTCGCCGGCGAGGAGTTGATGATATCGCCGAGGATCGAGTTGCGGGTGCGGAAGTTGTCGCTGTTCTCCTTGCTGCGATCGCCACGCAGGAAGGCCACTCGGTCCTGGCCCTTGGTGTCGGCGACATCGTTGCGGTCCGGATCGCGGTTCAACTGCCGCTGCTGGTCGGCGCTGAGGCTGCCCCAGGTGAACTCCTTGAGGCCCGAGGTACCGGATCCGGCCATCATGATCTTGCGGCCAGCTCCACCGTTGGGCATCGCGTCGAGGATACTCTGCGCGCTCCACAGCTTGGTCTGCACGGTGGCCTTGTCCTGGGTGGTCAGGCTGTAGCGGGTCAGGTCGCCAGCCCAGTTCTTGTCGCTGGCGAAGCTGGTCTGGTAGGCGAAGCGGGTCAGCTTGTCGCCAGTGTCGTCTTCCTGCAGGGACGAGCTGATGGCGGGGCGGGATGCCGGCAGGTCCTTGCCCGAAATTCGGTTGAGGATGTCCTGGAAGGCCGCGACCAGTTGGTCCGGCGAGTCGGCGCTGAAGAACTCGCCCCGGGAGTTCACTGCGGCGTGCCACAGGTCATAGACGTTGTTGCTATGGTTATTCGAAGCGTTCGGCCAGCTGAGGCGCCCGGCGGCGATTTCGTCATAGCCGCCGGAGTAGGTGGAACCCTCCCACTTCGGGCTGGTGAGGCTGGTGGTCAGGCCCAGGCCCAGGGTATAGGTCACCATGTGCTGCCAGGTCGCCGGATCGTTGCGCGGATTCCAGTACTCCGCCGAGGGATTGGCCTGGTCCGGGTAGGGAATGTACGGCTTGATATTGTCGTCGATATCCGGCCGGGCATCGGTGGCCCAGTAATGGAAGGCCTGGTCGGCCAGGGTATTGGACGCAGCATCCCTGTAAGGCGTCTGGCTGCTGTAGCTCTTGCCATCGGGGAGGCTACGACTCGTGCTGTCGGCATTGCCTACGCTGGCCGAGTCGTTGTTCCAAAGACCATCGGTCATCAGAATGTGATAGCTGCCACGGCAGCTGTATTCCGGCGAGGTCTGGGTACCAGGTCGATAGGCATAGGGGCCGTTGACGCCGGTCTTCTTGAGAAACTCCCCTGCTCGAGTCATGGCCTGACGCAGCGGAGTACCACCTCCGACCGACAGGTTCTCCAGCCAGTTGAAGAAGTTCACCCGATGTTGCCCGGTGAAGTCTCTCAGGTAGTTGTTGTAACAGTTACTGGAGCCACTGCCGATCAGGCACGAGGAACTGTTCAGTAGTTGCCAACTGATCCGGGCGTTTTCAGGCAGGCTGTAGAACGCCAGGTTAGCGGCGGTCTGGGTGGCCAGGGCGCGGGTACGATAGAAGGAGTACCAGTTGGCGAAGTTCTGCTGCTGGGCCGCGCCGCTGATTTCCACACGGGTGTAGCAACTCGAAGTGGTGAGGCTGCAACCGCGGCCCCCGCTGTATTGGTAGTAGAAGGCAGGAGCCCCGTACCAGTCGATGCTGGACTCGGTGCCTGCTCCCGATCCGCCCTGGTACTGCACCGTTGGCCTGTAGTCACGGGAAAGGTTTACCCGGCCTTCCTGAGTGAAACCGTTGCGCCATGCCGCGGTGAAGCTGGGCTTGGAATAGTCCTGCACCTGGATCTGGCCATTGGAAAGGGTCACCTTTTTCGGCAGCTTGTACTGGGTATTCGGGTCGAAGTACATCGGGTTGTAGCTGTTCGACGCGAAATAGACGTTGTTGCGGCTGTTGACCAGGCTATCCGGTGCATAGGCATAAGCCATACTGCCCGAGTCGTCGAGAGTCACCAGCATGTTCGGGGCGACGCCCTGGATCAGCATCAGCGGCTGCTGGCTGACCGACAGGGCGGCGGCGTGGGTGGTCTGGGCGGAGAGCAGGACGGCGCCGCTGAGCGCGGCTGCCAGCGAGGTCTTGCCGATCTGGTGGAGTACCGATTTCATGCGAGGCTCGATCAGTTGGTATAGAGACGGGCGAGAACGGTCTGCAGGACGGTTTCGCTGTTGGTCTGGTTGCGCGCGACGCTATTGGTCTCGTAGTAGAAGGTGCCGATGCCGCGCATCAGGTTGCCGTATTCGGGGCTTTCCGCTTCGTTGACCTGGCCGCCCGAGGGAATGGGCAGGTTGTTCCACTGCACGCTGTAGAGCGTGCCCGCGGTGGTCGCGCTGCTGATGTCGCTGCCGCGGTAACTCATCCAGGTATTGGCGATGCCCTTCAGCACGCCGACCGGATTCTGGTGGGTGTCCGCCAGCTTCAGGTTCAGCGCGGCGAGGTCCAGCAGGCAGGGGCGGGCCACGTTGTCGGCCGTACAACCGGTGCCGGGCTCCGGCGGACGCAGGGTGTTGACGAAGCGCCGCTCGCCTTCGCGGAGTCCGGACTCGGCGGCGTTCTGCAAGCGAGTCTGTTCGATGACGTTGCCGGTGATGCGGCTTTCCAGTACCACTTCGCGCATGCTCGAGACCGCCAGCAGGGTGACGATCACCAGGATCGCCAGGGCGATGACCAGCGTGGCGCCGCGCTGTTGTGCAGGGAAGTTGTTCATGGCACGAGATTCCTGAGTGTCTGGCTGCCCTTGGCGATCTGGTAGAGGCGGTCCTTGTCGTTGCCTTGCAGGCTGGTCTTGGACGAGGGGTAGAGCGTGATCCAATCGTCCAGGGTCTTGCTGTCGCCCTGGCGCAGGTTCTTGTCGCTGGCCATCAGCGCGGAGTAGCGCAGGGCACGCACCGGACGGTCGGCGATGTTGGCCTGTTCGACGAAGCTTTCCACCTCGCGTTTGCCGGCCATGGTCGGGCCGACGCCGTACTCGAGCTTGAAGTCGACCAGGCCGCTGACGATCTCCTGGCCTCTGTCCTTGAGGCTCTGCGCCGAGCAGGTAAGCGTTCCGGGAGCATCGGCGGTTGAGGGTATAAAGAGAATGCGGGCGATTATGGCGTCGGCAGTCCCGAATGGATCGCTGGGCGTGGTGATCGAATTGCCTTCGCAGTCGTAGGCCTCGCCGGGCGCCGGCTGGTAGCGGTAGCAGAAGCCGGCTTGGCCGGTCTTGGCTATCGCGGGCACCAGGGTGGCTCCGGCCTTGAACTCCTCGCAAAATGCGGACTTGGCCAGCGCTTTGAAGGCAAACTCGTTGGGATCGTCCGCACGCCGACGGAAACCCACCTTGGCCAGTTGCTGGTCCAGGAACATCATGGCGAAGCGTCCGTTTTCCTGGTTGCCTGCCTGGCCTTGCTGGAACAGGTAGTTGCGCTTGTTGTCCAGGTAGATCTGGGTAATCCCGAGAATCAGGAAGCTGCTGATGGCGAGGGCCACCAGTAGTTCGATCATGGACAGGCCCGATTGCCGTCGGGAGCGGTTGTTCATGCTCATGGCTCGACCCTGAGGGTGTAGTAGCAGAGGGATGTGTCGGCGCTGCTGTCGGCGGCGTTGACGCAGGCGCCTTGCTTGCCGCGCCAGGCCAGGCGGATTTCCAGCATGGAGCCCTTGCCGTCGCAGTCGCCCGGCTTCGAGCTGCGGCAGATGTAGTAGTCGCTCTTCAGCAGGTCGCCAGCGCCTGGCAGTTCGTTCTTCACCTGTTCCGCCCAGCATCCCAGGCGGTCTTTGATCGCGTCGGGCAATGGCGTGCAGGAGGACGGCGCGGTGGGGAACGCCGACCCCTTGGCCTTGAAGAAGTCGGATTGCGTGGCCATCTGGTCCTTGACGTCGTACAGCGCCTTCGGGCTCGCCCGCATGCTTTCCAGCAGGTTGCTGCCGAGCATGGCTGCCTTGTTGCGCTCGACCGAGTCGGCGGTGTACTGGATGGTCTTGCCCTGCATGGCGATCATGCCCAGCACGCCGATGCTGATCAGCAGCAGGGCGACCAGCACTTCGATCATGCTGAAGCCGGATTGGTACAGCGGCTTGTGCCGCGATTTCAATAGCATGACTGGGGCGCCTTGGAGGAAGGTTCGAGTTGGATCCGGCCGGCCTGGCTGATGCTCAGCACGCGGCCGCCGTCGGTCTTGCCGTTCTGGCAGATGGCGAAGGTTCGTTCCGTTGGCGGTACGAGGGTACCGTTGGCCGTGAAGGTCAGATGTTCCACGGCGCTCTTTTCCTTCGCTGTCAGCGTGGCGGCACGGAAGCCGTCGTGCTTGCGCAGGGGCGCGGCGATCGAGCCGGAGGCCAGGACACCTATGCTCAGGCCCTTGCCCCAGTCCTTGTCCTTCAGCGCCTGGATGCTGATCGCGCGCCTCTGGGACACGGCTTCGCTGCGAGCGTACTGCAGCATCGCATTGAGTTCCTCGGCGGCGCTCTGCAGTTCGTTGCGTTCTGTCAGCTGCTTGAAGTTCGGAATGGCGAAGCTCGCCATGATGGCCAGCAGGACGACGATGATCAGCAACTCGATCAGGGTGAAGCCGGTCGAGTTGGAACGATATGACATGCGGTTGCTCCAGGGGGTCTACGCCTGGAAAGCATGCCAAACGGGCCTGGGAGCGTCTTGCGGTCGTTGACGGTCGGCCCGTGGGGCAGGACAACTGGTCCATGATCATCCGGAAGTGCTGCATAGCTCACGTTTCTCTCGGTTCTCCCTGGCGCTCGCGGTACGGAGCCGGCCCTGCCGGTTGAGGATCAGTTGCCAGGCAACGGTATGCCTTCCGCAGAGCAGAAACCGCCCGTTGTGAATGTTGAGCTGGCCGCTGGGGAGGAACCTGAGGCGGTTCGAACGGTTCCAGCGGAGCCTTTCCTTCTTTGCAAGCGCGCGTCCCACGAGAAGCCGTTCCCCACCGTCTTCCGCAAGCAGCCAGCCCTCTCCCCAGTCGTTGCCGCAGTGACGGCCATCGGTCGACGGACAGAGCGTCACCGGGCGCTGGTAGGCGACGGCATGCGCTCTGCCCAGCTGGATGCTCGCGCTCAGCTCGTGCAACACGCTTCGCTGGCGACTGCCGTCCAGCCAGGCTGCCATCCCGGGCAGCGCCAGGCTTCCCAGTATCCCCAGCAGAGCCAGCGCAAACAGCAGCTCGGTGAGCGTGAACGCTCTCTGCGACCTTTCGACCATGGCAGGCGGTCCTTTTGCTCGTATCATTCCGCGACGGTCGTATCTCGCCGGATTTTCCCCGTTGCCTCAATCAGCTGCGGGATGAGGCGTATGACCGACTTTTCTGCAACCCCTGTGTGATCGTGGAGGCCCTGGTGTCGGAAAGAGTTGTGGTAGTGGGCGCTGGCGTCATCGGCCTGTTGACCGCCCGGGAGCTGGCGCTCGCCGGACTGCGGGTGACCCTGGTGGAGCGGGGCGAGAGTGGGCGTGAGGCATCCTGGGCGGGAGGCGGGATCGTCTCGCCGCTCTATCCGTGGCGCTACAGCCCGGCGGTGACCGCCCTGGCGCACTGGTCGCAGGACTTCTACCCGGCCCTGGGGCAGCGTTTGCTCGACGAGACCGGGCTCGATCCCGAGGTCCATACCGTTGGCCTGTACTGGCTGGACCTGGACGACCAGACCGAGGCACTGCAGTGGGCACGCAAGCACACTCGGCCGTTGAGGGACGTGCCGATCGAGGAGGCCTACGCGGCGGTGCCCGGGCTGGGCGCCGGCTTCCAGCGGGCGGTCTACATGTCGGGCGTGGCCAATGTGCGCAATCCTCGCCTGGCGCGCTCATTGCGGGCATCCCTGCAACAATTCGCCAATCTCGAACTGCATGAACAGACGGAGGTGCGCGGCTGGTTGCGCGACGGCGATCGAGTGGTCGGCGTGGCGACCTCGCGTGGCGAGATTCGTGGCGACAAGGTGCTGCTGGCGGCGGGCGCCTGGAGCGGCGAGTTGTTGAAGCCGCTTGGCCTGGAACTGCCCGTGGTACCGGTGAAAGGGCAGATGATCCTCTACAAGTGCGCGGCGGATTTCCTGCCGCGCATGGTGCTGGCCAAGGGGCGCTACGCGATTCCGCGGCGCGACGGCCACATCCTGATCGGCAGCACCTTGGAACATTCGGGCTTCGACAAGACGCCGACCGACGAGGCGCTGGAAAGCCTCAGGGCGTCTGCGGCAGAACTGTTGCCGGAACTGGCGGACATGCAGCCGGTGGCCCACTGGGCAGGGTTGCGCCCGGGCTCTCCCGAAGGCATCCCCTATATCGGTCCGGTGCCTGGCTTCGACGGGCTCTGGCTGAATACCGGGCACTACCGCAACGGGCTGGTCCTGGCACCGGCGTCGTGCCGTCTGCTGGCGGATCTCATGAGCGGGCGGGAAGCGATCATCGACCCGGTCCCCTACGCCCCGGCTGGTCGCCTCTGAGGAGCGAAAACCAAAAGGCCTGTCTTCGGACAGGCCTTTTCACTTTCAGTCGATGCCCAGCTTTTTCAGGCGGTAGCGCATCGAGCGGAACGTCAGGCCCAGGCGCTGGGCCGCGGCGGTGCGGTTCCAGCGGGTCTCCTCGAGCGCCTGCATGATCAGCTTGCGCTCGATATCTTCCAGGTAGTCCTCGAGGTTGTCGATTTCGCTCAGGCTCGCCGCGCCTTCCTGGCTGGCACCCGGCGCATCGGCCAGGCGCAGGTCGTGAGGCTGGATCTGGTCGTCTTCGCACAGGGTATAGGCGCGCTCCAGCATGTTTTCCAGCTCGCGGACGTTGCCCGGGAAGCGGTAGTTCTTCAGCTTCTCCTGTGCGTCGCCGGTCAGCCTGGCGGCCGGCAGGCCGGTGTCGCCGGCCAGGCGCTTGAGGATGCGATCGGCGAGCAGCGGGATGTCCTCGCGGCGTTCGCGCAGCGGCGGTACGCGCAGCTCGATGACGTTGAGGCGGTAGTAGAGGTCCTGGCGGAAGCGCCCGGCGCCGACTTCGGCGGCGAGGTCCTTGTGGGTGGCGCAGAGGATGCGCACGTCGACGGCGACCTCCTGCTGGCCGCCGACCGCGCGCACGGCCTTTTCCTGGATCGCCCGGAGCAGTTTGACCTGCATGGCCATCGGCAGGTCGGCGACTTCGTCGAGGAACAGGGTGCCGCCGCTGGCGGCCTGGAACAGGCCCTGCTTGTCTTCGATAGCGCCAGTGAAGCTGCCTTTCTTGTGGCCGAAGAACTCGCTTTCCATCAGTTCGGAGGGAATCGCGCCGCAGTTCACCGGCACGAACGGCCGCTCGATACGTGGCCCCTGCTCGTGGATCAGGCGCGCCACCAGCTCCTTGCCGCTACCGGACTCGCCACTGATGTAGACCGGCGCCTGGCTGCGCGCCAGCTTGCCGATCTGGTTGCGCAGGGCGCGCATCGGCGGCGACTCGCCGAGCAGGCGGTTGTCCACCGGCGCTTCCTCGGCTTCCGGGTTGCGCAAGCGCAGGGCGGTTGCCACCAGCTCCCGCAAGCGACCGAGGTCGACCGGTTTGGTGAGGAAGTCGAAGGCACCGGCCTTGAGCGCCTGGATCGCGGTGTCCAGGCTGCCGTACGCGGTGATCATGGCCACCGGGGTCTGTGGATGGCGCTGCTGGATGTACTGGACCAGATCGAGGCCGCTGCCGTCCGGCAGGCGCATGTCGGTGAGGCACAGGTCGAACGGCTCGCGGGCCAGCAACTCGCGGGCTTCCTTGACGTTGCGGGCGCTGCGGGTGTCCAGCTTCATGCGGCCGAGAGTGATTTCCAGCAGTTCGCGGATATCCGGTTCATCGTCGACGATCAGGGCTTTTTGTCGGCTCATGCGTGCGGCTTCCGTCAGCTGAGTTTGCGCGGGTGGGCGAAGGTGATGCGGAAGCAGCCGCCGCCTTCCTCGCGATTGCGGTAGTCGATCCGTGCCTGGTTGCTCTCGCAGAGCTCGCGGGAGAGATAGAGGCCCAGGCCGGTGCCTTTGCTTTCTGTAGTAAAGAAGGGTTCGAACAGGTTGTTCAGTTTGTCCGCCGGTACGCCGGGACCGTCGTCGATGACTTCCAGCACCGGCAGGTCGCTCTCCGGGTCGCGCGCGAGGCTCAGCCAGACCTGGCCGCGCCCGTGCGCCTGGGCGCTGTAGCGAAGACCGTTCTGCACCAGGTTGCTCAGCACCTGGTTCAACTGGTGTGGGTCCATGCGGGTCTGGATGTCGCCGGCACCGAGCTGCAGGTGCAGTTGGCTGTCGTTGCGCAGCCTGCCGGGGTATTCGTCGACGAACCGCTGAAGCCACTCCTTCAGGTCGAGCTGCTGCGGTTCGGCCTGGCGGCGACGGGAGAGCTGCAGGACGTTCTCGATGACCAGGTTCATCCGCTTCGACTGGTCCTGGATGATCTGCGTCAGGCGTCGGTCCGGGGCATCCAGTTCCTCTGACTCCTGCAGCAGTTGGGCGGCGTGGCTGATCGCGCCCAGCGGGTTGCGGATCTCATGGGCGATGCCGGCGGTCAGGCGGCCGAGACCGGCCAGCTTCATCTGCTGCGCCTGCTGGGCGATCTGCGAAATGTCTTCGAGGAAGATCAGCACGTGCTGGTCGTCTTCGCGGTTGAGGCTGATAAAGCTGGGTTGCACCGTCGGGCCATCCGGCACCACCTTGAGCGTCGGCGGACGGAGGCTGGGATTCAGGCGCCATTGCTTCATGCAGTGCATCAGCATCGGGCTGTGGCGGCCCAGGCTGGCGCCCTGCACGTCGTCCTGCCTGAGCAGGCCGAGGGCGGCCTGGTTGGCGAGGAGGATGGCCTGACGGCTATCGACCACGAGGATGCCGGTGCGCATGCGCTGCAGGATCAATGCGTTGAGTTCCTCCAGGTTGGCGACCGTCTCGGCGCGTTCTTCGGCCAGCGTTTCGGTCTGCTCCTGGCGCCGCACCAGAGCCTGGATCACCAGCGCGGCGGCGAAGCACAGGGTGCCGAGGCCGCCGGCCTGGACGTAGTGGTTGGTGGCGTCCGGACTGCTCAGGCTGAGGAAGAAAGTCAGGTAGAGCAGGCCGAGGCTGGCCGCCGCCGCGATGACCAGGCCGATGCGCCCGCGCAGCAGGATGTTGGCAATGGCCACCGCCACCACCAGCAGGCTGCCGATGCCGCTGGGTACGCCGCCACCTGCGTAGAACAGGCCGCAAAGCATCAGTACGTCGGTGAGCGCGAGGATGAAGATCGGCAGCAATTGCCGTGACGGCGGCAGGAACAGCGCGACCAGGATGTTGAAGACCAGGTAGCACCAACTGCCGACATGGAACAGTTCAGGGTGGACGAGCTTGAGGACCTGATCTTCCAGTTCGCTGGAGATCAGCAGGACCAGTACCAGGCCGATGGTCAGGCGGTACAGGTGGTACAGACGGAGGATGCGTTGCCCCTGCTCCTCGCTCAGCCGTAGCCGTTCAGCGCGCACGGTCGCCCTGGTCCTGGCGCAGGTGCGCCTGGCTGCAATACCAGCGTTGTTCGTGGGCGAGGGCGTTGGCCTGCGGCACGTGGACTCCGCAATGGGCGCAGCGGACCATCGGCGATGCGCTCGGCTCGTCCTGCGGACGTTGCTGCTGGCGCGGAGTGGGACGGGTAAAGCGACGCCAGAGCCAGAACGCGATGGCGATCAGGGCGATCCAGAACAGGAGGCGGAAAAGGCCCATGGTGATCTCGGAGGCTGGAGAAAGCTGCAGTTTAGCCAAGCCGCCGGCTCGATCCCAGCCGGGAAGGTCCAGGCTGTGCGGCGTTTGGCGCTGGGAGAGGCATGGCGGCGGGCAAAAAGAAGGGAGGCCTGCGCCTCCCTTCGGTGTTTCGTGCGATCAGTCGAAGAGACCGAAGGTCATGTAGCTCCACCAGGAGCGGCCGGAGTCTTCGTCGTCATCGCTCTCCGGCTTCTCGTCGTCGGCGCTGTGATCCTGGTTTTCCGGCTTCAGTTCGGCGGGGATCTCCCGCTCGGCATCCTCGTACTGCTTGATCACGTCCTTGGCGGCCTGGGTTTCCATGTGCGGCGGCGGCTCGCCGCCTTCGATCAGGCCCAGGGTGGCCTTGGCCAGCCAGGAGCGGGTGTCGGCCTCGCTTTCGCGGGCGACGAACTCGCCATCCTTGAGGCTGGCGTTATCCGGATAGTTGAGCTTGAGGGTTTCCAGGCTGGTGCTGGCCAGGTCGTCGAGACCCAGGCGACGGTAGGCTTCGACCATGATCGCCAGGCCATCGCCGACGGCCGGGGTTTCCTGGAAGTTCTCTACCACGTAGCGACCGCGGTTGGCGGCGGCGACATAGGCCTGGCGCTTCAGGTAGTAGTGGCCGACGTGCACTTCGTAGGCCGCCAGCAGGTTGCGCAGGTACACCATGCGCGCCTTGGCGTCCGGGGCGTAGCGGCTGTTGGGGAAGCGGCTGGTGAGCTGGGCGAACTCGTTGAAGGAGTCGCGGGCGGCGCCCGGGTCGCGCTTGGTCATGTCCAGCGGCAGGAAGCGCGCCAGCAGGCCGCGGTCCTGGTCGAAGGAGGACAGGCCCTTGAGGTAGTAGGCGTAGTCGACGTTGGGGTGCTGCGGATGCAGGCGGATGAAGCGTTCGGCGGCGGCGCGGGCGGCTTCGGGCTCCATGTTCTTGTAGTTGGCGTAGATCAGCTCGAGCTGGGCCTGCTCGGCGTAGCGGCCGAAGGGATAGCGCGATTCGAGGGCTTTCAGCTTGGTGACGGCGCTGTTGTAGCTCTTGTTGTTGAGGTCGTCCTGCGCCTGCTGGTACAGCTGGCTCTCGCTCAGGTTCTCGTCGACAGTCTCCTTGTTCGAGGAGCAGGCTGCGGTGAGGGCGAGGATGGCGATCAGCAGCAGGTGTTTCACTTGCATGGCGGCTTGCGTCCCTGGGACGGTCGGCTTGGCCTCAACCGTCTGTTATGATTGGCGCCCCAGGCACCCCCTGGGACAAAGACCCCGTATTTAACCACAGCGCGTAGCCGATTCCAAAAGCCGCGCTGAGCATCGTCTCCTACTCATGTCCGATATGATTCAACGCGCGGCCGAGGTGCCGTTCGAGCTGGGTGGCCAGCGTCTCGACCAGATCGCCGCCCAGCTTTTTCCCGAACACTCCCGCTCCCGTCTGGCCGGCTGGATCAAGGACGGACGCCTGACCGTCGACGGCGCCGTGCTGCGCCCGCGCGACATCGTCCACAGCGGCGCGCAACTGGTCCTGGAGGCCGAGCAGGAAGCCCAGGGCGAGTGGCTCGCACAGGACATCGAGCTGGAAATCGTCTACGAGGACGAGCACATCCTGGTGATCGACAAGCCCGCCGGCCTGGTGGTCCATCCGGCTGCCGGCCATCAGGACGGCACCCTGCTGAATGCCTTGCTCTACCATGTCCCGGACATCGCCAATGTGCCGCGCGCCGGGATCGTCCACCGCCTGGACAAGGACACGACCGGCCTGATGGTGGTGGCCAAGACGCTGGAGGCCCACACCAAGCTGGTGGCGCAACTGCAGGCACGGTCGGTCAGCCGCATCTACGAGGCGATCGTGATCGGCGTGATCACCTCCGGCGGCACCATCGATGCGCCGATCGGACGGCATGGCGTGCAGCGGCAGAAGATGGCGGTGGTCGACGCCGGCAAGGTGGCGGTCAGCCATTACCGCGTGCTGGAACGCTTCCGTGCGCACACCCATACCCGGGTCAAGCTGGAGACCGGGCGTACCCACCAGATCCGCGTGCACATGAGCCATATCGGCTATCCCCTGGTCGGCGATCCGGTCTACGGTGGGCGCTTCAGGATTCCCCCGGTGGCCAGCCAGACCCTGGTCCAGACTCTTCGCGAGTTCCCCCGGCAGGCGCTGCACGCGCGCTTCCTCGAACTGGATCACCCGGCCACCGGCGTGCGCATGAAGTGGGAGTCGCCGCTGCCGGAAGACTTCCTCTGGCTGCTCAGCCTGTTGCGCCAGGATCGCGAGGCGTTCGTCGGATGAACGCCTGGCTGACCCCCGACTGGCCGGCGCCGGCCCGTGTGCGGGCCTGCGTGACCACGCGCAGTGGCGGGGTCAGCCAGGCACCCTTCGACAGTCTGAACCTTGGCGCCCACGTCGACGACGATCCGCGCGCCGTGGAAGAAAACCGCCGACGCCTGACCGAGCGTCTGGAATGCCGGCCGAGCTGGTTGGACCAGGTGCACGGAGTGACGGTGGTGGAGGCCGACCCGAGCCGGGTGCTCAGGGCCGACGCCAGCTGGAGCGCGATGCCGGGCGTCGCCTGTACGATCATGACCGCCGACTGCCTGCCGGCGTTGTTCTGCGACCGCTCGGGCACCCGCGTGGCCGCGGCCCATGCCGGCTGGCGCGGGCTGGCGGCGGGCGTGCTGGAGGCGACGGTGGACAGCCTGGGCGTGCCCGGCGACGAACTGCTGGTCTGGCTGGGGCCGGCGATCGGCCCGCTGGCCTTCGAGGTCGGCGGCGAGGTCCGCGATGCATTCGTCGCTGCGCACGCCGAGGCGCGCTCGGCTTTCGTACCTAGCGCCAATCCGGGCCGCTTCATGGCCGACATCTACCGACTCGCGCGGATCCGCCTGGGCGCCCATGGCGTCACCGCCGTGCATGGCGGTGGCTTCTGCACCTTCAGCGATACCGCGCGCTTCTATTCCTACCGCCGCTCGTCGCGTACCGGCCGTTTTGCCAGCCTGGTCTGGCTCCAGGACTAGGCCCGCGCAGGTTATCCGGCGGCAACTGACCGATGTCACGGCCCGGTCGCTTGAACCGCGGAAAATCGCCCTTATCTACTGAGTCATCTCGGCGGGCTTTTCTTCATCAGGGACACCCATCGTTCCGGCCCGCTCTATAGAAGGAAGGACGACCCATGCGAATAGACCGTTTGACCAGCAAGCTGCAACTGGCGCTCTCCGACGCCCAGTCCCTGGCCGTTGGCCATGACCATCCGGCCATCGAGCCGGTGCACCTGCTTTCCGCCCTGCTCGAGCAGCAAGGCGGTTCGATCAAGCCCCTGCTGATGCAGGTCGGCTTCGATATCGCCGCCCTGCGCAGCGGCCTCAACAAAGAACTCGACGCGCTGCCGAAGATCCAGAGCCCGACCGGCGACGTGAACCTGTCCCAGGATCTCGCACGCCTGCTCAACCAGGCTGACCGCCTGGCCCAGCAGAAGGGCGACCAGTTCATCTCCAGCGAGCTGGTATTGCTGGCCGCGATGGACGAGAACACCAGGCTCGGCAAGCTGCTGCTCGGCCAGGGCGTGTCGCGCAAGGCGCTGGAGAATGCCGTGGCCAACCTGCGCGGCGGCGAAGCGGTGAACGACCCGAACGTCGAGGAGTCGCGCCAGGCGCTGGACAAGTACACCGTCGACATGACCAAGCGCGCCGAGGAAGGCAAGCTCGACCCGGTGATCGGTCGCGACGACGAGATCCGCCGGACCATCCAGGTCCTGCAGCGGCGGACCAAGAACAACCCGGTGCTGATCGGCGAACCCGGCGTCGGCAAGACCGCCATCGTCGAGGGCCTGGCCCAGCGCATCATCAACGGCGAAGTGCCGGACGGCCTCAAGGACAAGCGCCTGCTGGCCCTGGACATGGGAGCGCTGATCGCCGGCGCCAAGTTCCGCGGCGAGTTCGAGGAACGCCTGAAGGCGGTCCTCAACGAACTGGGCAAGCAGGAAGGTCGGGTCATCCTGTTCATCGACGAACTGCACACCATGGTCGGCGCCGGCAAGGCGGAAGGCGCCATGGACGCCGGCAACATGCTCAAGCCGGCTCTGGCGCGCGGCGAGCTGCACTGCGTCGGTGCTACTACCCTCGACGAGTATCGCCAGTACATCGAGAAGGATGCTGCGCTGGAGCGCCGCTTCCAGAAGGTGCTGGTGGACGAGCCGAGCGAGGAAGACACCATCGCCATCCTCCGTGGCCTCAAGGAACGCTATGAAGTGCACCATGGGGTGAGCATCACCGACGGCGCGATCATCGCTGCGGCCAAGCTGTCGCACCGCTACATCACCGATCGGCAACTGCCGGACAAGGCCATCGACCTGATCGACGAGGCCGCCAGCCGCATCCGCATGGAGATCGACTCCAAGCCGGAGGAACTGGATCGTCTCGACCGTCGCCTGATCCAGCTGAAGATCGAGCGCGAGGCGCTGAAGAAGGAAGACGACGAAGCCACCAGGAAGCGCCTGGCCAAGCTGGAGGAGGATATCGTCAAGCTCGAGCGCGAATACGCCGACCTCGAGGAGATCTGGAAGTCCGAGAAGGCCGAGGTGCAGGGCTCGGCGCAGATCCAGCAGAAGATCGAGCAGGCCAAGCAGGAGATGGAGGCGGCGCGGCGCAAGGGCGACCTCGAGAGCATGGCGCGCATCCAGTACCAGACCATCCCGGACCTGGAACGCAGCCTGCAGATGGTCGACCAGCACGGCAAGACCGAGAACCAGTTGCTGCGCAACAAGGTGACCGACGAGGAAATCGCCGAAGTGGTTTCCAAGTGGACCGGTATCCCGGTGTCGAAGATGCTCGAGGGCGAGCGCGAGAAGCTGCTGCGCATGGAGCAGGAGCTGCATCGGCGAGTGATCGGCCAGGACGAGGCGGTAGTCGCCGTGTCCAACGCCGTGCGCCGTTCGCGCGCCGGCCTCGCCGATCCGAACCGGCCGAGCGGCTCGTTCCTCTTCCTCGGCCCGACCGGGGTGGGCAAGACCGAGTTGTGCAAGGCGCTGGCCGAGTTCCTCTTCGATACCGAGGAGGCGCTGGTGCGGATCGATATGTCCGAGTTCATGGAGAAACACTCGGTGGCCCGCCTGATCGGCGCGCCTCCGGGCTACGTCGGCTTCGAGGAAGGCGGCTACCTGACCGAGGCGATCCGCCGCAAGCCTTACTCGGTGGTGCTGCTGGACGAGGTGGAGAAGGCCCATCCGGATGTATTCAACATTCTCCTCCAGGTGCTCGAGGACGGACGCCTGACCGACAGTCACGGGCGTACGGTGGACTTCCGCAACACCGTGGTGGTGATGACCTCCAACCTCGGTTCGGCACAGATCCAGGAGCTGGCCGGCGACCGCGAGGCGCAACGTGCCGCAGTGATGGACGCGGTCAATGCGCACTTCCGTCCGGAATTCATCAACCGGATCGACGAAGTGG
The DNA here is from genome assembly GCF_016463925.1 of Pseudomonas sp. P20. Lineage (NCBI taxonomy): Bacteria > Pseudomonadati > Pseudomonadota > Gammaproteobacteria > Pseudomonadales > Pseudomonadaceae > Pseudomonas > Pseudomonas sp. P20. The sequence continues at coordinate 92,360 of NZ_JAEMVM010000025.1, forward strand.
TGGTATTCGAGCCGCTGGCTCGCGAGCAGATCGCCGGCATCGCCGAGATCCAGCTCGGTCGCCTGCGCAAGCGCCTGGCCGAGCGCGAGCTGAGCCTGGAACTGAGCCAGGAGGCGCTGGACAAGCTGATCGCCGTCGGCTTCGACCCGGTCTATGGCGCACGCCCGCTGAAGCGGGCCATCCAGCGCTGGATCGAGAACCCGCTGGCGCAACTGATCCTGGCCGGCAAATTCGCGCCGGGTGCCAGTATCTCGGCGAAGTTGGAAGGAGACGAGATCGTCTTCGCCTGACCTCTTCGTGGACGGACAGGGAAAGCCCCGCTTCGGCGGGGCTTTTTCATGGGCGTCCGGTGGGAGTGAGAGCGCTGCCGCATGCAGTGGAAGGGCCGTTTTGCCGCTCGTGGAAAAAGAAGAAAAACTTTTTGGATCAGAGGGTTGACATGCCCGCGTGCATCCGTAAAATGGCGCGCCTCTGAGACGCGAATCCAGCAACACCGGAAGCGTCCAGGGTTGGAAGAAAGACGTTCCGCGATAGCTCAGTCGGTAGAGCAAATGACTGTTAATCATTGGGTCCCTGGTTCGAGTCCAGGTCGCGGAGCCAACTTCCAATCGGGGTATAGCGCAGTCCGGTAGCGCGCCTGCTTTGGGAGCAGGATGTCGGGAGTTCGAATCTCTCTACCCCGACCACCTCATACTTGGGTCGTTAGCTCAGTCGGTAGAGCAGTTGGCTTTTAACCAATTGGTCGTAGGTTCGAATCCTACACGACCCACCACTTTGAAAAGCGGGTGTGATGATAGCGGGTGAAGAAGCCAAGCGCATATTAGCCGCACGCAGCCGTCTGCCGCGAACATTAGGCCCCCTCTGGCGTGATGTCAATATGAGATAACCCACCGTAATTGGTGGGTTTCTTCGTTTTGGGCCCCTGATTCCTTCTGACAGGGGTCGTCTCAGAAAACGGAAAATAAAGCACGCTAAGCCGGTTGCAGCGGCCGTAGCGGTCTGAACTTGCCCGCGCCTATCTTGGCGCTGCTGCGCCATAGGTAATCGCCGGTCAGGTTGATGTGCTCCCAGCCCAGCGGCGACAGGTACTGCAACAGCGCGGTATCGACGGCTTGGCCGTGACCACGCAAGGCATTCGCTGCCCGCTCCAGATAAACTGTGTTCCACAACACGATGGCCGCTGTGACCAGGTTGAGTCCGCTGGCCCGGTAGCGCTGCTGCTCGAAACTGCGGTCGCGGATTTCGCCCAGGCGATTGAAGAACACGGCACGGGCAAGTGCGTTGCGCGCTTCGCCCTTGTTCAGCCCGGCATGCACGCGGCGGCGCAGTTCCACGCTTTGCAGCCAGTCGAGGATGAACAGGGTACGTTCGATCCGGCCCAGTTCGCGCAGTGCCACGGCCAGGCCGTTCTGGCGCGGGTAGCTGCCAAGCTTCCTGAGCATCAACGAGGCCGTCACCGTGCCCTGCTTGATCGAGGTGGCCAGGCGCAGGATCTCGTCCCAATGGGTGCGAATTGCTTTGATGTTCAGCCACTCGCTCCTGCAGCTCACCGCTCTCTGCATCCAAAAGCTTTCTTTCATCTGCGAGGACTGAGAGCGTCCTGCTTGCCTTGCGAATTGCTTGGCGCGCGGGGTTAGTGTCAGCCTCATAGCGTGCCCAGGCAAAAGCTGCATTCAGCTGCGAGAAGAGCTGTTCTCGATCACGGCCTGGATTCGTATCGGCGGCCTCACTGCAGAGATGAAGGGCTTCCTCGTGGCTATATAGGTTGCGAGGATGGCCAGCAGCGGTCAGGTTTTTTTTAAGATCACAATATATTTCAATGACTTGTGTTTTTTGGATCTTGTTCGCACCTGTGCGCCCAATGTGAGCCCGCGACGCCTGGAAACTAGATGCTCTCGGCCATTCCCCGTCTTTCTACTGGCCGGGCGATCGAGTTACAGCGGCCTTACCGTTCGCCGGAAAGTCGCCTGCATTTCATCGTGCTAGGTCATTCCGCTTTGGCTGGCACTCTCCCACCGGGGTGAGCGCCCCTGTTCCGGCCTTGCCGCGGCCATTACCGCTGAGGCAGAGCGTGCCATGTACTGCGCCATCAAACCCATCACGACCGTCTGTTCGAAGCGCTCTGGCGATGGCGAAGCCCAGCTCTCGGCCCCATGGCACGGCATCTCGCTGATGACAGGAGGGGGGAGAGACAAGCGCGTCGCCGGTCGAGCCGACTCCGGCGCGCGAGCACGGGCGGCAGGTCGTGCAGCCCGCGTTGCCGATGGTTGCTTGGCGTGTGAAGAGGGTGGCCGGGCAGCCGATGGCTGCTCGGAGCGAGAAGGCGGAACCGGCGCGGCAGCCTGTGGCGAGCGGCTGTAGTCGATTTTGTGCCGGTGTCTCAACGCATCGTGCGCTTGTCGCCTTTCGTCGAGCACGGCCTGCATCTGATCCAGGTCCACTTCGATGTAGCTCATCGTCGTTTGAATGTTCGAGTGGTTCAGCAGGCTCTTGGCGACATGGATGTTTCGCTTGGGCTGCTTCATCAGGTCACTCGCCAGCGTATGCCTGAAGCGATGCGGTGTCATGCGCACGCCGACTTTCTCCGTCAGCTTCCGGTACATGGCTTCGACCTGATCGCTGTTCATTTCCTGGCGCGAGTAGTGGGGCGAGAAGCGATTGACGTTGAACAACTGATCCTTGCCCTTGATTCCCGCAGCCTCGGCTTTATTCAGGAGTCGATGTATGTGGGGAGCCATGCCGTCAGTGATGGGGATGGAGAATTCCCGGTGGGTCTTTTCCGTCTCGCCGCGCACCACGATGATTCGGTTGTCCCACTGCACGTCGCATTTGCGAATGCACAGCAGGGCATTGAGGCGGATGCCGGTATCGTAGAACGTCTCGAAGACGCATCGCCAGAACCAGGCCGGGGTGATCTGGGCGCGCTCGCCCGTACAGTGCTCGGAGCTCTCCTGTACTTTTAGCCAGGCCCGTGCGTTCTGTATGGCATCGAGCGCCACGGTTTTACTGGGTCGCTTCGGTGGAATCACGCCGGTTTTATTGAAAGGATTCACCTGGGTGTGCGTCAACAGTTCGGACTCGATGGCATGTCCCCAGATGGTGCGCAGGTGGCTCGAATAGGTGTTCCAGCTCCGCTTGGACAATCCCTGCTCCAGGACTTCGCGGCGCCATTCCAGTATGTTGCGGTGGGTTATCTCCTGTACGGAGACGGCTGGGCCGAAGTGGCGGATCAGGGCGCGAGCAGCTGACCGGTAGGTCTTCTGGCTGGCCTCGCGTAAGTCATGCGCGAGGAGGTACTCCTCGGTGAGCTGAAGCGGGGTCATTGTGCACCCCCTTCAGCATCGTTGATGACGGTAAGGCTTGGGTTGTCCAGGGGCTGCTCAGGGAACAGCAAGGTCGGATCCTGGAGCAGATAGGCCTTGAGTTCTTTCGTCTTGCGCGGACCTGATACCTTGATGGTCCAGATGTTCAGGTTCTTACTGGTCTTCCGGTGTAGACCCTGTTTCTCGAACGCGCGCTGCACCAGCTTCCAACCGGTCGTTTCCTTGGCCTGAGCCAGCTTTTCGAGCTCTGGGTGCTCCTGGACATAACGCTTGAAGATTCCTGGCGTGACCAGCATGGCGGTCCCGTCGACGGTATGCACCAAGGCTTTGGTGTCGTTGATGAACAGGCGACGGGCCGCGATACCGGATTTCATCCAGCCAACGAATCCCTGTCCCAGGTCAGTGCTTCTGCTAGGCATATAAGCGTCTTCAACTGTTTCGGGAGCGCAATCTGCTGGCTCCGCGGTTCCTAATGGCTGCTGTGGGTTCTCCTCCCCGCGAGTGTTCGTAGGAGAAGCAGCCGATGAGTCGTGGCTAGTGTCTAGCTCTTCTAGTGGCGAAGTGATATTACCAAGAAGCGCGTACAAATCGTCTACGTCCTCCTGCCGATTCGTTGACGGTTTCGCGGCGATTGGCGCGGGTTGCCGAAGTTTCGCTTGCGAAACTGGCATCGAGGGCGTTACGGCAGGGTCGTCGGGCACAGCGCAAGTCGTTTCCGCCTCTGCCGAAGAGGTTTCCTCCAGCTCGATTTGTATCGAGCCGGAGTAGGGGGCTGGCCGCTCGGCAGGGTCTGTCCAGATCAAGGCCGGAGCAATCTTGAGCAAGGTGAGCTTGGTCCTCCAGCCGGCTCCGTTGTCCACCGTGGCCGTCCAGATGGCTTTGTCCTCGGCGTTGGTCTGGATGACGGCCTGGTCCTGGAGCATGTTGAAGAACGTCGCGTTTGAGGTGGGCACGCCTTCGATGCCCTGGGCCAGGAGATAGGCCCTCAACTGGTCGGACGCAGGCTTGCTCACCAGCCAGAGCGCATCCTGGGTCAGCCATCCATCCGAGGGGCCGCCAGGCTGATTCAGCTTGAACTTGTCCTTCACCAGGAAGCGAAGACCATCCGCCAGTTGCCGCTGCAGCGACTGCTTCGGTGCGGCCAGTGCTCGATCAGGATTCCCCCCGAGCTCCTGCGCCACAGACGCCTGGTCTGCCTTCACTATGATCTCGCCGAGGATCCCGGCGTGCTCGTACTGCCCAGCGAACAGGTAGATCAATTGAGCCCACAACTCTGGAAAGCGACTGAGCCAATCGAGTGCAGTGCGCGGTAGCAGTTGGTGGATGAGGAGTGCTGAGGCAGCGCTGTGGAGCTGGTACTCGCGGGGCTTCACGTACTTGAAGCGGTATGGCTGGTTGATCGGTCCGTTCCAAGGGTGCCAGGTGCTGCCGTCCTGTAGCTCAACCTGCAGGTCGACGACGATCTTGCCTATGTCGTGAGCCAGGGCGCCATACGCCGCGGCGGCCGACCAGGCTTCAGCCTGGGCTGACTGTGACTCCGGCGCTGCGCCGATCGGGAGCAGGTAGGTCTGCCGTACCTTGAGTGCGTAGGCCACGATCTCCAGGCCGTGATCGATCATCCCGCCTGGATGGGCATGGTGATGGTTTTCCGAAGCAGGGAGCTGCTGGACCAGCTCGGCATAGTTGGCCAGTGGCCGCCGGTAGATCTCCTCGAATTGCTGCTTGGATAGCGAGGCGCGCTGCCAGATGTTCTCCAGTAGCTGCCGGCGCCGAGGTGTGCCGAGCAGCTCCATACTGCTCAGAGGAGGGAGGAATCCCCCTGGGGCAGCTTTGGTTAGTTGGCTGGGGGACGGCTTCCTGGAGATCCAGGAAAGGAGTTGAAACATGGGAGGCTCCATGACGATTCATGGAGCGGGCTTTTCCGCCAGATCAGGGCTGGCAACAACGATAAAACAACGGTAGCGGGGAAGGGTATTTTGTTGGCAATGTGCCATCTTGGTCTTGTGCTTTGCCTGGGAGGAACTGGGTCAGGCTCAACCATGGGCACCTGCTGGTGGATGTTCACCCGTAGCCTTTTCGTGTTCGCCGGCGCGAACGCAGCCCTTTCTGCCTTCCGGCAGGCCCTTTCGGGTAGGGCTTTTACCCTTGTGGACCATTCCCTTCGCCCTTCAAGCCCATTTCCCCTTTGGGCCATTTGCTCCTGCTACAGCTGCTCACCGATGGGGCAGGTATTGATCCAGATCCATGGAGTCGTGAAGCACGCGAACCACCTCGAGCACCTGGTCTGTCGCAACGAGGCTACTCGATGCTTTGGGCACAGGTTGCCAATTCAGCTGTTTCGGCGTATAGATGATGGCAGTATGCCCTTTTCTGGGGCGAGGAGGTTGATGATGAACGCACACGCCAACAAAGGTTTTGCTTCCCGGGTCGGTTATGCTCTGGGTATGCTTGTGCGCTTCTGCTTGCATGATCGTCGGCCTGTCGTGCGCTGGGTCAAGCGAACCTGCTTGGTCGTGGTGCTGTTCGTTATCTTTGCTCAGAACTTTACCTGGTTGGCCAGCGCTTTCATGACTTTGATGTCGTTTGGGTTGTTTGGATTGCTGCTAGTGAAGGGTGGCTCAAACCACTCAAATAGTGGAATCACCAGGGAAAATAATAATTTCCTTGGTAGTCGCGGCTATCGAGACGGTGACTTTGGTTATGGTTACTACGTGGATGGAGTGCGCGTAGATAGCCTTTTTGAAGATGAAGAGCCTCACCATCGCTGGTAGACCTACGCGGGTCTACCAGCTCAATGCGGTAATGTTATGGCTTTATAGTGCTGTTGCCTATGCTCTTAATCCCTCCTTCAGTAAATTGACCTCCTTTTTCGCCTGCCTTTTCGATCGCCCTTGTGCCACTAGTTAGCCCCTCCAGCACCTTGCCAGCACTGATGCCTGCCCAACTAAGCGCCGCTATCCAAAACACAGGTAGTGCAATAAACATAGAACCCATAACGAAGTTCAATATTGCATCTTGAGTCGCCGTATTGAGGCCCATGACTGGGTCAAATGAAAGATGCGGTGATCCCGAACCATAGAAGGCATCAAGTATCGTGCTATCGATATATCTGGCTAACTGAAACCAGAAATCGACGAACATCATCGCAAAGAAGACGACCGTCATCGTCATGGCAACTTTCAGTTGATAGGTGCCGATGACCAGGACCATCGGAATGCAGATGACCATGGCCATCTTGAGGAACGACATCACCATCGGCAGCGCTTGGCGGACCATATCCATCGCCGGGAAATAGGCCAGGCTGCCCAGGGCAACGCCGAAGGTTCCTGCGGTTCTCGCGATGCCGTTCCAGACGGTGCCGCCAACCTGCCCGCCGTAATCGGTATAGACGTTGCCCTTGACCTGGCTGGAGGGGGAGATCACCTGGCGAATGACTGCCTCGGTTACCTCGTCCTGGTTCAGCCATTTCGCCCACTTGAGGAAGCTGGTCATCAGGTCCGGATCCACCTGGTCCTTGATCCGATCACGCAAGCCGATCCCTGAGTCAGCCCACCACTGCTTGCAGGTTGGGTAGCCGCCACCACCGCCCACCTGAGGCAGGCCGGCATCGCGGGTGGCGTTGTAGGGCCACGACTGACGGGGACTCTTCGAGTAGTCGGTGTCGTAGTACCCCGGGGTGTTCAACAGGAATCGGGAGCCGATCCAGTTCAGGTCTTGCAACGCCTTGTTGTCCTCGGCGACGGAGCCCAGGTCGGGTTGCCGCATGAACAGCCGCGCACGGGAGGGCCCGTAGCAGTCCCTGGAGAAATCAGCGATTTCCTGTGCTAGCAGCGGGTTGTTCACGCGCGTGTTGTCCACTTCCATTCGCATCTGCCGCAGATCCGTGCCGCACGGAATGGCCGCGATGGCGCCGCTGGTGAAGCCCTTGGACAGGGCATGCATCATCGCCCACCAGAGCGGCATCTGCGCACTCTTGCCAGCCAGGCTGCTGAAGGAGCTCGACCAGCCGGTGTCCGCCGGTGCCGGCAGATTGTATTGGCACTGCTGGGCGCGGGCCTGGTCGAACTCGATGGTGTCGAAGCTCACGTTGACGACCGGGATCCCCGCCAGGGCGACCACGATGTAGCCGACGTAGATATGCGTCTCGATGCGGGCCAGAGACAACACTCCCTTGTTGCCCTCGTCGGCGCCTTCCCCGCGAACTTTCAGCCATTCGCGCATCACGATGGCAGCGAAGGGCACCGCGAACAGGCCCGTGTCCGAGATCATGTTCCAGATCCCGTTGTTGATGATCCAGCCGAGGAGGGTGAGGTAATACTCCAGGTAGTCATTGGTCATGAAGGTCATGCTGCGCCTCCCGTGCGGAAGTAGGCTTTGCTGAATTCGATGAGCAGGACCAGCAACAGCACCAGGATCTCGATCCGCCGAATGCGCTGCCGCTCATGCGCGCTCAGTTCCTTGCGCTGCTTGAGCCGGAACCAGGCGATGGCCAGGGCGCAGTACAGCAGCGCCCGCCAGGCGAACAAGCTCCAGTAGTTGCTTTGCCGCCAGGCCTCCAGGCCCTGGATGCCACCGAAGTGGTTCAGGGCGAAGAGGCTGAGCAGCGTACCGACCACTGCCAGGCCGATGACCATCAGCACTCCGACCAGCAGTTGGCCGAGAAGCTTTCGGGTGGTGAGCGTATCTGCCATCACGGTCTCCCTCCCGACTTGCCGCCGGCGGCAGAGGGGGCCTGCAGGCGATCGAGGCGATCAGCATCGGGCGCCGACTCGAACACGCCACTGGATCCTGAGGCGCGTTGTTGCCCGCGCTCGATGACCCGCATGGGGGAATTGCTGGCCAACTCGCGACGGAGTTCCAGTTCGGTCTTGAGATTGGAGATCTCCTGCTGCAGGAGGCTGGTCTGCTGATCGACGGCTTGGGTGGCCAGGCCGTTGGCGGCGACGTTGGGCTCCTTGGCGCCGGCGAACATCAGGCGCTGCAGTAGCAGTGCCTTGCTGAGCACGTCCATCAGGGAGACATCGGACGCCAGGCGGCGCGCCAGGACGTCCTGGTCACGCTCGTCGCGCAGCGCCTCGATGACGCCGCGGGTAATTGGCAGAGCATCGGTCCCGGCCGCAGCCAGGTTCTCTGCAGTCAGTGGTTTGCTCTTCGACAGCAGCTCCTGCAGCGACTGGAGCTTCTTGTCGTAGGTTTCCTGGATCAGCGGGGTGAGGCCGACGCCAGCAGCCGTCACCGTCTTCTGGCAGCCTTCGCAGGTCTGTTGCTGTTGTTCGCCCAGAACCCGGGTGGCGAACGCGGCGGCTTCCTGGGGGGAGGACCAGGTGTTGCAGACCAGGCCGTTGTTGCAAGTGGCGGAAGGCACGCTCGACGAGTCATTCACTGAGCGGCTGGTCAACAGGTTGTAGCCCGCCCGGGTCACGTCGTTGACGATGCGAATGGGCTTCTGGCCGGAGCCGCCGGCCTTGTCTCCACCGACCCAGGTTATGCCATCGTTGCCGCCCTTCTTCTCCACTGCTTCGAGGGCGGATACGGCGTCTTTCCCGCCAGAGGCCAGTGTGGCACCCAGGGCCTGGCCTTCGGCGATTTTCCCCCAGCCGGTCTGCTCGCCAGCGATGTCAGCCATCTTCTCGGCGATCGCTCTGCAAGTCCCTTTCGAGCGGTCGTAGTCGATCCGCGCCTGCAGGATGCCATTGGTGATCAGGTTGTAGAGCTGAGGGTTCGCGCGCTGGATGATCAACGCCGGCAGCGACATGACTGCGCCGGTCGCGTTCTGGATGACTGAGCCCATGATGTTCTGGAAACCCTGTGTGGCACCGTTGAGCTGGTTCTCCAGGGTGGTGCTCAGGTTCATGTTTCCGCACATAAGGTCGTTGTTCCAGCCGAAGCCGACGCCGATCGAGTCCATCTGGCCGGCGCTGCCCATGCTCACCGCACTGCCGCCGCCAATGCTGTAGAGGACCTCGTCGCTGAGAACCGTGCCGGTCTTGGACACATTGATCGGGTCGTCGGCCTGGGCAAGTTGCGCTGCGAGCAGGCACGTCAGCGCGACCGAGGTGATGTTCATTCGCATGATTCGTCTCCGTGTCCTTATTGGAAGTCGGTACTGCCGAGGAAGATCTGCCCCTTGCGCTGGCAGCAGGAGTAGGGACGCCAGAGCGCCCAGGCGTAATCGCCGTCGACGGCTTGCGTCTTCGGCCCTGAGTTGGGAAACACCGCGCAGTTGAGGCTCAGGGACGGGGTCAGCTCCTGCCATTTCCCGGTCGAGGCATCGCCCTCTTTCAGCTCGCCCGCCGGCCAGTAGCCGTCCTTGGGGGCTGCGCGCATGGGAAGGTAGACGTGGAGTTGGCCGACTCGCGTGGTGATGTCGCCGGCGCGCTGGGCGATGACGGCTGCCGTCTTGTAGTCGTCGGTCTGGTGCAGGAATCCGCTGCGCGGATAGAGGTTCCCCCACATGTCGCCGGAGAAGACTCCCCCCACCTCGCGCAGCCCTGGGACCAACGCTTCGGGGTACACCTGCTCGGGAATTCCATGCCGCCAGCCAATGGCGTCCAGTGTGCTGAGGAAGTACGGCACCAGCGGGAAGGTGGCACCAGGGCAAACGTACCCAGAGGCGCTGGCGAACCGGCTGAACGTGGCCCCGCCAGGATGGCCGATCACATCCGCTTCCTTGAAGCGGCCGATGCTGTTCTCGGCCTTGTAGTTGGTGGTCGCGTCATTGCCGGCCTGGGCGAGTGGATTCGGTGTACCCAGCGCCGACACCTCGGTCCAGGGGTTGCTCCCTGTATTCGCGTAGCTGGAGACGACTGCGTCAGGCACGTAGTGGCGGACCTTGACCGACGTCTTCACTTTGCAGCCATGCGGGCCGCATAGCAGCCAGTAACAGATCCCGACGACCTTGTATTCGAGGCACTGAGGGGAAAGGGTGGAGGAGACGATGGCCGCGCTGTTGATCGCGGCCGAGGCCGTGAACGAGAGGCTGAAGGTGGCGGCCGCCGCTGCCAGGCGGCGGAGGTTGTGGCTGGTCATCAGCGCGACCTCCTGGCCTTGGCGATCAGCTCAAGCGCGCGCGGTACATCCGGCTCGCCGTAGACCACGTACTGCCTGTCGACTACCACGGCAGGGATCTTCTCGACACCGAGACTCCACGCATCGGCGACGTCTTGTTGTGCCTTAACCAGTTCTGCCTGCAGGCGTCGCCCCGCAGGGCTTTGTAGTAACTGCTGAAATGCTGCCTGAGCTTGTTGAGGATCCTTGGGTAGAGCGTCAGTCAGCTGCTCCTCAAGGTGCTGCTGGGCATCCAGGAGCAGGACTCGCGATGATCCGGTGGCGGTGACCGGATGAGCCTTGTCGGTGATGACCCAGGTTTCGGCCTGGCTCGCGCCGCTCAGCAGTACCAGTAGTAAGCCAACGACCAGCGTTTGTGGCCGCCAGCCAGGGGGAGAGTGATGAAGAGGCATGGGTCTGTACCGGTTCGAGGAAGGTACAGACAGGAGACAGGATCGCTTGCGATGGGGCAGCAGGAAATCATCATCCTGCCGACAGAGTATTTTTTCAACTCGCAAAATGTGAGGTGAACGCTCTGGTGACTAGCTTAGTAGCGGAGGGCATAATCCAGCGTGCGGGTGGCCACTTGGCATCGGCGGATTGCGACGCTCTATTTCGTGAGCATGTTCTTCGAACAGATTTGGTTGGATATCTATTTAATCTTCATGGAGGGAAGCCATGACAGCTTTTGAAGGTGACTTGCAAGAGGAGTTGGTACTCCGATTCTCCCATAATGTATTAGAGCATTTAGGTTTAAAGCTCTATCAGAATAAGCCTACGAATGTTCTGGCTGAGTTGGTTTCTAACTCATGGGATGCTTACGCAAATAATGTATGGATTGACATTTCCAATACCTCCGGAGGGGCGCCAAGACTAATAGCCGTAGCCGACGACGGTCATGGAATGACACACACATCGTTGAGGGATAACTACCTAGTTGTTGGAAAGCCAAAAAGAGACGAGGGTGAAGTTAATAAGGGTGTAAGGGAAGGTTTCGCTGAACGTAAGCCGATGGGGCGAAAAGGTATTGGAAAACTTGCTCCTTTTGGAGTTGCTCGCCTTGTTAGCCTCATAACGGTGTCCGAGGGGATGGCGACTTGGCTTACGTTCAATTACGAAGGAATGCTTAAGTCTGAAGGGGATTACAAGTCCTTCTCAGAATATAAGCCTGATATTTTGGCTAGTAATGTACCGTTGGCGTCGGTAGACTCATCGCTGGCTGGAGAGGGGGCTAAATACGTTGAGTCGTTTAAGAGGCGTCTGGGGGATGATGGATCGGGTACATTAATACTTGCAGGAGACCTTACTCTGCGGAGGGCTATACTGGCTGCTGATCTAATGGAATCTCTCGGTCGACGTTTCACTGTTACGTTATGTAGGCCGGATTTTAAAGTATGGGTTAATGGTGAGGAGCTACAGGAAAGTCATGCTTTCCCTGCCTGGTATTTACGTATACCAGAGAGCGGTTCAAAAACAGCAGTAGTTCAAACCCCTGACGGAAGTAGAGAAGTTAGTTATTGGGTAGGCTTTGTGAAAGAGGCTTCTTGGCCTCAGGAGCAGGCGGGTGTAGGAGTATATGCTCACGGTAAAATTGCTCAGGACAGAGCTTTTTTCTTTGGAGTTAAAGGAAGTGAGATATTTTCAAGATATATGTATGCCGTAGTGGAGGCGGATTGGATAGATGAGTTAGAGTATGATGCAATTTCGACTGATCGAACATCCATTAATTGGGATGATCCAAATTTCGAAGGGTTCTATAGTTGGGGAGCGAGTAGCGTTAAGGATTGGGTTAAAGAGTATCAGAAGGCTCTAAAGCTTTCAGCTAAGGAAGAGGGTGGTAAATTAATAGATAAGGTGGTTGTGGATAAAAGCTTATACGTTAGACCTTCTGAAAAAGAACACTTGGTTGACCTATTGAGTGAGATTACACCAAGGATGCAAGGAGATGGCGAAAGTCAAGAGCGTTTAGTAGAGGCAACTGTTAAGGCTTGGGTGCATGAGCCAGCTCGTAGACTTATTAAGAAGCTTTGGGAGGAAGCTGCGCTATTTGATGCTGAGAAGTTTAGCCTAATTATGGACAGGCTTGTCGAGCAGTTGGTGCCAGAGAGCCTTTCTCTTGCTGTGGTTTTTTCGCAACGAGTGTTCGCTTTGACGCAGCTTGAAGGCCATATAATGCGTGGTCAAGAAACTCAGCTACAATTTCTAATAGAACAGTTTCCATGGATTCTTGATAAGAAGTACGAAAGCTACATTCCACGGCGGGCGCTGAAAACTATTTGTGAGGAGGCGCAGCAGCAGGGGATTTTTACTGCGAGGCCCGTACATGTTGCTTCCCCTGCTGACTATACTAAGCCTGATTTTGTGTTTTTTGTGGACTCTGCAGATACTCATATCTTGGTTGTTGAGCTGAAAGGTCCGGATGCTGTAGCTAGCTGGCCAGAGTTCGAGCAGCTCCACTCATATATGACATACTTACAATCTAGAGATTCTTCTAAAAAAGTTCGTGGCGTATTATTGGCCAGAGAGTTTGACCCTGGAATTCAAGAGCAAAAAAGTAATGCCATGGAATATGTGAAGTGGCAGGATGTATTAAAACTCTCGCGTCGAGACCACATGCAGTTGCTCGGAGGGTTGCTTGCAGGGGCAGATGCTGACCCGAACGATGTTCGAGTCAGACAAGTCTGTGACCTTGGTGGACATAGCGTTACTGGTTTTCTTGCTCAAATGGCCAAAACATCCCCTGAGCTTGACGAGATTGTAAAGGCGGTCAAGAAGTCTTAAGTGAAATTAAGCTTTGCAGCGTAAGGCCAAGTTGATAGGTGACGAGTGGTGGTACTGCCTCACCTATCATCTCTCGAAAAAGGTGAGCCTTTCGGTACTCTAAGACTTGTGGCCATTTAAAACTGTCGGGTATAGTCTGGAGCCTGGCGCACTCTCTTACACTTAATACACGATTCTGAAGTGGATGAAGTTTTACGTCGCTGCTGAATGTGCCGCTGGATGTGGTAATAGTGTTTGCAAGCTCATTTGGCTTCATTCGCTTGTAACTTGTCTTGAAACCCTTGATAGCCCGTATCTCGCCGTTTTTACTTTCTACGTGTGGCCTATTTTTCATAGGTTCAAGACAGGAAGGGCAATGAACTGTGAATATAGGTGCTGCACTAAAGCCGCAGTTTAAGCAGTTATTCTCCCAAGCAGACTTTCCACTTCCCGCCGGTATGCCTGCTATCCATGAGTAGTGTTTGTGCGAGTATACAGGTACTTGGTGCAAAGGGTCAGACTCATCCCTCGCCACAGTTGGAGAAATCCCGTCAAGAGGCGAGAGGTCACTTATTGCTTCCAGAATACAGCTTGGGGCTCCATCTATTTTAGCAAGCCAGTTGTTCGGTGCGAGCTGGTCCTTGTTGATTTTCAAGTCTCGTCTAGCGAAGAATGCAAGTGATCTTTTTCGTGTTTGCGGAACGCCAAATTTTGAAAAGCAAATATTACCTTGCCAAGATTGATAGTCTTGCAACGAGGCTTCGATGAATTCATGAACTCTGCTTGTTACTTTTTCCTCTTCGCATTTTATTTTCTTCATTAGAAAATTTGGTACGTTCTCAAATAGAACGAACGAGGGGTTTAGTTCTCTTATTATATAAAGTGCTTCGAAAAAAAGGCTGTTTCTCTCATCTCCTTTTGCATGCTCTGCATCATCTCTAAGTCCCCTTCTGGAGTTTGCAGTGCTGAAACTTTGACAGGGAGGGGTCGCAATAATTAGGTCTATGTTTTTATCTTTAAGACTTTCTACTATCTTGACTTTTTCTTTGCGGATGTCACCCCATACATGCTTTTTGAAGTTGGCAGTATGTACGGCAGCTCTTTGGGTGTCTATCTCGCAGGCAGCCAAACACACTCCGCCTGCAAGGTGTAGGCCGTAATCTCCTATGCCAGCACCAGAAAATAAGCTGACAAAATTAAAGTTTTTTTTCTTTCTTCGTTGTGAGCCAGCAATGAAGGCGGGATATCTTACTCGTCGCATCCTGTGGTTCCTAAATCATCCTGGCGCGTAGCATACGTACTTCGCCTACGGGATGCACGTGCTTCACGCTCCGGGCTGGCTCCGGTACTAGTGTACGTAGGCTTCGTGATGCATCAGGCTTACCAGCCAACATGGTCCGGCATCCGTGTTTCGCTTCAGTCACTCTTCGCTTCTAAGGTCGCTAGCCAGTCTATCGCCGACAGCAAGGTGGTTTCGTCGGCCATGCCCTCCAGCTTCACGCTTCGTTTCGTCTGGTTGTCTTGGATGACGAGGGTCGGGGTCGCTGTAATGCCCTTCGACCGTGCAATGTCGATGTCCGACTTGATGGATGAGTCAACCAGCTCGTTGTCTTTCGCACATTTCTCCAGTCGAGACTGGTCCAGTTCAGGAAAGTCCAATGTGCCGCCAGGCAGTCCGCCCCCGTTGCCGGCCGACTGAGCGAAGATCGCATCGATAGCGCTCCAGAAGGCTTTGGCGCCGCCTTGGATCCCCGCGCACTCCACCAGGCGAGCCTGGTGGCGGGCCGCCTCGCCATGCATCTGCAGGGGAAGATGCCGCCAAACCAGGTTCACGTCCGGATGGCTGTCTACCCAGCGCTTCAGTCGTGGGGTGTAGACCTTGCAGAAGGGGCACTCCAGGTCAGCGTATTCATTGATCGTCCAGCGCGCTTTCGCATCGCCGTAGAGGCTGTGGTTGGCTGGCAGCCCCTTCACCAGAAGCTCTACCCCTATGGCGGATGCAGCCAGCAAGATCAGCAGCAGCCCCGCCCAGGGCAGGGCGGGACCTTGAAATCGTTTCGCTGCCCAGCCGCCCTTCAACAGTCTCACGCTTGCCTCCGCTGTAGGATCTCCGCACGGTCCACGGCCTCGATGAGCGCCTGTTGGGCCGTATCAGGCTGTGGATGCTGTTGCAGCCATTCATCCAGGAGCTGCTTTATCTGCGGGACAATGTCCCGGCGATCGACCGCCCTCAGTTGAATCTGCTGCAGCTCCTCGATCAGTACAGGAGCGCATATCCTGAGCGTCTGCAGGGCATCTTCTTCGGGGTTCTGCAGGATCTGGGTCAGGTTGTCGATCAGGTTCTGGGTCAGCGAATTCAGAGCTCTCATTCGTCCTGGCACTCCACTGCCGGTTGGTCTGGGAAAACAATGGGGAAGGGTGGCAGGCCGCGCGCCTTGTCGAGATCCGCTGCGACCTGCAAGGCCGCCTCGAGCTCGTCGCAGCCGGTGGCTTGCATGATGTTGTAGCGCTGGTTCTTTTCTTCGTTCTCGGTCATTGCCAGGGCCAGGTAGAGGCTCGGGGGAACCACACGGAAGAGGTACTCCTTGCCCTTGG
>NZ_JAEMVM010000026.1:0-82656 GCF_016463925.1 Pseudomonas sp. P20
TGACCTGGTAGGTCAGGCTCGGGTCGGCATCGCCATAGACCTTGGTCTTGGCGTCGGCGATCACATTCAGCAGCGCCTTGGTGATGGTCAGGTTGTTGCCCTGGTAGCTCAGATCGTAGTTGCCGCTGTTCAATGCCAGGTCGCCCTGGTTGATGCCGTACACGCCGACATTCTCGCCAGCCACGCGGCTCAGGCTGCCGCCGTTGAGCACGGCACCGGCGGTGTCGCCGTTCTTCAGCCCGGACACCTGGTAGGTCAGTGCCGGATCGGCATCGCCATAGACCTTGGTCTTGGCATCGGCGATCACATTGAGCAGTGCCTTGGTGATGGTCAGGTTATTGCCCTGGTAGTTCAGGGTGTAATTACTGCTGACCAGGCCCAGTCCACCCTGGTTGATGCCGTACACGCCGACGTTCTCGCCAGCCACGCGGCTCAGGCTGCCGCCGTTGAGCACGGCACCGGCGGTATCGCCGCGCTTGAGACCGGAGACCTGGTAGGTCAGCGCCGGATCCAGGTCGCCGTAGACCTTGGTCTTGGCATCGGCGATCACGTTCAGTTGTGCCGGGGTGATGCGCAGGTCGTTGCCGACGTAGCTGAGGGTGTAATTGGCCGTGTTGAGGCCCAGCCCGCCCTGGAGTATCCCGTAGTTGCCGACGTTCTCCCCGGCCACCCGGCCGAGGTTGCCGCTCAGCACGCCAGCGGCGGTATCGCTGTTCTTCAGGCCACTGACCTGGTAGGTGAGGGTCGGATCGGCGTCGCCATAGACCTTGGTCTTGGCGTCGGCGCTGACGATCAATTGCGCCGGCGTGACGGTCAGCTTGCCGTCCTGGCGCACCAGTTGGTAACGCTGGCTGAAATACTCGCTGCCATTGGCGTTACCGGTGATCGCGTACTGCCCGACATTCGACGCCTGGGTCGCCGTGGTGCTGGCGGTCGCCTGGTAGAGGTCGTTGAACTGGCTGTTGACGTAGGCGTCGATGGCGTTGATGCCGGACATCGTGGCCGTCAGAGTCGGATTCACATCACCGTAGACGCGGGTAGCGTCATTGGCGGTCAGGGTGGCGGTCTGCTGGCGGGAAAGGATGTCGCCGGCAGTGGTGGTGGTCTTGAACATCTCCACCTGGGCGCGCTCGGCGAAGCTGTTGAACGCTCCCTCGCGCATGAACAGGTCCAGGCGGGTATCGACGCGGCTGGTCTTGCCGCCGAGGCCGAAGATCAGTTCCTCGGTCAGGCCGGTGCCGACGTCGTACTGCAGCTCGTCGGTCACGCCGATCACGCCGCCGAAGCCCTTGACGCCCCAACTGGTGCCCCAGTTTCCGGTCCAGGTGGTGACGCTGCCGTTGCCGGCGGCGACGGTGAACCCGCTGGGCGCACCGCCGTTCGGGGTGGCGGTGACGTTGCTGCCGTTGACCTGGTAGCGCAGGTTGGTCACCAGATAGTCCGACGAGTCGTTGGTCGGGAAGCTGGCGGAACCGCTGACCCGCCGATAGGGCAGCGCGGTGAACACCAGGCGGTCGAACTCGCTGTTGCCGTCGGCGGTCAGCGTGTAGTTGCCGGTGGTGCCGACGCTGTTGGCCTCGAGAATCCGCGTACCGACGCTGGAGACGATGTTCTGCGCGGTGCCGGTCATGCTCTGGTTGATGAACGGATCGAACACCGTGCCGCTCGTGGTCACACCGGTGGCGTTGCTCTGCCGGTACTTGAGCGTACCGTTGAAGGTCTGCAGCGCCAGGTTGCCGGCGTAGTTGTCCCAGGAAGCCAGGTCGATGCTACCGGCGCGGCCGGCGAGGTTGGCGGCGATCAATGCGGTACCGGCCTGCTGGCTGATCTTGCCGGCGGTGCTGGTCTGCATCCACAGGGTGCCGCTGCCCAGGTCGACGATGCCGCTGGTCTGCGGCGTGCCGCCGCTGAGGAAGCTGATGTTGCCGCCGGCGCGGATTGCCAGGCTGCCGTTGCGGAACAGGATCGGCGCAGAGATATCCACCGCACCGGCAGGTCCGGTGGCGATCAGCTCCAGGCCGCGACTGGCGCCGCCCAGGTTGCTGGTGATCAGCGGCGCTTCCACCGACAGCCGGTCGCTGGCGCTGAGGGTCACCTTGCCGCCTGCCAGCGCCCCGGTAACCACCGAGGCATTCACCGTCGCGTCGCCGCTGGCGCCGTTGGCGCCCCCCACCGAACCTGAGGTGCCGCCGGATGCGACGATGCGCAGGGTGGTCGGGTCGAGCAGCCAGGTGCCACCGTTGCCGTAGGGTGCGGCGACGCTGACGTAGGCGCTGTCGGCGATGCTCAGGTTGACCTTGCCGGAGGTCTCCACCAGGCCGCCGTTGCCGCCCTGGGCGCCGCCGCGCGCGAGGATCCGCCCGTCCATGCGGGTATTGCCGTCGGACCAGACCACCGCCAGGCCGCCATTGCCCTTGCCGGTAGCCGAGACGTCGATGCTGGCGCCCTTGGCCAGCGTAGCGTTCTTCGCTCGTGGCAGCTCGCCGCGGCCCTGGAAGTCGCCGCCGATGCGCACGCTGCCGCCCTGTGCGGCGCCGCGGGCGTCGATGCTGGCGGTGCTCGCCAGGGCCACCTGCTGCCCGCTGACCAGCACGTCGCCGCCGCTCTTCGGACCGCTGACGTCGATCTTGCCGGCGACCTGGATGTCCCCGGACTTGCTTACCAGCGCCACGCTGCCCTCGCGCACCTCGGTACCGCGGGCGAGGATCACGCCGGACAGGTTGACCGCGTTGTCGACCACCCGGGAAGCCTGCTCGGCGGTGATCAGCACGCTACCGCCGTCGGCCTGGATCGCGCCGCCGTTGCTGACCAGCGCCTGGGCATCCTGCGGCTTGCGGGTAACCGGGTCGGTCACGGCGATCGACACCAGGCCATCGCCGTAGAGGTCGATGGTCGCGGCGTTGCCGGCGGCCATCGCCACGGTGCCGAGACGGGCGTTGATCACGCCGTTGTTGGCCACGGACGGCGCGACGAAGGCCGCCAGGCCTTTCTCCGCGACGCTGATGCTGCCGTCGTTGACGATCCGCGCGTCGGGGTTTCCGGGCTGGTCGAAGATCAGCTTGCCCTGGCGGAAGTGTTCGTCGCTGATGTTCGCCGTGGTGGTGATCAGGGAGCCCACGTCGACCTTGGCCGAGCCGCTGAATACCACGCCGTTGGAGTTGTAGATGATCACCTGGCCGGGCGCGGAGATGCGCCCGGCGATCACACTTTCCTGGCCTGCGGTGACCCGGTTCAGGGTCGACGAGGTCACGCCGGGCTGGTTGAAGCGCACCGCCTCGTCGGCGGAGACGTCGAAGCCCTTCCAGTTGATGATCGCGCGCTGGGTGCTCTGGTCGATCAGCGTGGTCTTGCCCTGCTGGCTGATCTTGATCTCGTTGGGGTTGAACTGGGCACCGGTAGGTGCCGCCATGGCCGCGTTGATGCTGGCGATGGCGAACATGAGGGTGCTGCTGGCGGCAAGGACGAAACGCCCTTCCCTACCAGCTTTCGAAGAGGTGCGCTTGCCGCGCTGGCTATCCGGACGGACCATGAAAATCTCCCTATCTGCGTGGCGCACGTCAGTTTTCCAGCACTGCATTTCGTCAGTTAAATGACGAAAATCTGAGAAGCAATTCACATTGCGCCTTGTGTGCCAAAAAAATGCCTTTCAGATCAAAAATTGTCCACTTGAAAGGGCGACCGTTCGTCGGAGTGACTCAAAAATGACACTACAGAGGTTAAATATGTAATACCGTCAAAAAACCGACAATACTTTCTGGATAATCACTGTCAAGAAAACCGGAAGACCTCCCTGGCACGCGGGTTTGCTAGGCTAGGCAGCCCCCATCCGCTGCCGCCAAGGAACCGTCCATGAGCCATGCCCTGCGCGCCGTTTTCCTCGACCATGCCTCCCTCGACCTCGGCGATCTGGACATGCGCCCCCTGCACGCCGCCTTCGACGAGCTGCAACTGCATGCCGCCAGCCAGCCGCAGGAAGTCGCCGCGCGGCTGCACGGTGCGCGGGTCGCGATCAGCAACAAGGCGCCGATCGACGCGCAATGCATCGCCGCCTGCCCAGAGCTGGAATTGATCCTGGTCAGCGCTACCGGCACCAACAACATCGATCTCGCTGCCGCTCGCGAGCGCGGTATCGTCGTCGCCAACTGCCATGGCTACGGCACGCCCTCGGTAGCCCAGCACACCCTCGCGCTGCTGCTGGCCTTGGCTACGCGCCTGCCGGACTACCAGCAGGCGGTACGCGGCGGTCGCTGGCAGCAATCCAGCCAGTTCTGCCTGCTGGACTTCCCCATCGTCGAACTGGAAGGCAAGACCCTCGGCCTGCTCGGCCATGGCGAACTGGGCGGGGCGGTGGCGCGGCTGGCGGAGGCGTTCGGCATGCGCGTGCTGCTCGGTCAGTTGCCAGGACGGCCTGCCCGGGCGGACCGCCTGCCGCTTGGCGAACTCCTGCCACGGGTCGACGCCCTGACCCTGCACTGCCCGCTGACCGAGGACACCCGCGGGATGCTCGGCGCCGCCGAACTGGCGCTGATGAAGCCTGGCGCCTTCCTGGTCAATACTGCCCGTGGCGGCCTGGTCGACGAACAGGCGCTGGCCGACGCCCTGCGCGGCGGCCACCTGGGCGGCGCCGCTACCGACGTGCTCAGCGTCGAACCGCCGAGAAACGGCAATCCGCTGCTGGCCCCCGACATCCCGCGCCTGATCGTCACCCCCCATAACGCCTGGGGCAGTCGCGAGGCGCGGCAGCGCATCGTCGGCCAACTGGCGGAAAACGCAGAGGCATGGAAGGCCGGGCGCGCCCTGCGGGTAGTCAACGCCGGCTGAGACGGCGCTGCGGGCACCGCGCACGGATGAACGGCGATCCTCGCCGACAATCCATGCGGGTATGCCAGGCCCAAGCCTGTTAAGATTTCCCATTTTTTCCGGAGCCCGCATGGACCCTCGCAGTGAAGTGCTGCTGCGCCAGCGCCACCTCTTCGCGACCCCGCTGCTGCTGGCCGGCCTGCCCGCCGACGACCTGCTCGCCGAGCTACCGCAGGCCCAGGGCTGGAGCTGGCACGCCGGCGAGCAGGCGCAGTTGGACGCCCGCTTCCCCGACCGTAGCCGTTTCGACACGCGCGCGCCGACCGGCGCCTGGACTTCGGCCGTTCTGTTCCTGCCCAAGTCCCGCGAACTGACCGACTACCTGCTGGCCAGCCTGGCCGCCCGCCTGCCCGGCGGCGAACTCTTCCTGGTCGGCGAAAAGCGCGGCGGGATCGAGCGCGCGAGCAAGCAGTTGGCCGCCTACGGCAAGCCCCGCAAACTGGATAGCGCGCGGCATTGCCAGCTCTGGCAGGTGCGTATCGAACAGGCGCCGGCCGAGCCCGACCTGCACGCCCTGGCCCAGCGCTACAGCCTGCCGCTGGCCGATGGCGAGCTGCAGGTGGTGAGCCTGCCGGGGGTGTTCAGCCATGGCCGCCTGGATCGCGGCAGCGCGCTGCTGCTGGGGCAACTGCAAGCCCTGCCCGGCGGCCATCTGCTGGACTTCGGCTGCGGTGCCGGGGTACTCGGGGCGGTCCTCAAGCGTCGCTACCCCGCCAGTCGCCTGAGCCTGCTCGACGTCGACGCCTTCGCTGTCGAGAGCAGCCGACTGACCCTCGCCGCCAACGGCCTGGACGGCGAAGTGATCGCCGCCGACGGCATCGACGGCGCGCCGCGCGAACTCGCCGCGATCGTCAGCAACCCGCCCTTCCACCAGGGCGTGCACACCGACTACCAGGCCTCCGAGCGCCTGCTGCAACGCGCCGCCGAGCACCTGGCGCCGGGCGGCGAACTGCGCCTGGTCGCCAACAGCTTCCTGAAGTACCCGCCATTGATCGAACGCCACCTCGGCCCCTGCCGGACACTCGCCGAAGGCGACGGTTTCCGCATCTACTCCGCCCGTCGCTCCTGATTTCTGCCTGGAACCCTGTGAATGAAGCTTTTCCTCTCCCTGCCCGCACGCCCGCAGCCAGACCCTTCCGTGGCCACCCGCCGGGAGGCCGCCGATGACTGACCTGAACGCCAGCCAGGGCCAGCAATTGCGGCGGGTGCTCAAGCCGCGCCACCTGAACATGATCGCCATCGGCGGCTCCATCGGCACCGGGCTGTTCGTCGCCTCCGGGGCCACAGTGGCCACCGCCGGGCCCGGCGGTGCGCTGCTTTCCTACGCACTGATCGGGCTGATGGTGTACTTCCTCATGACCAGTCTCGGCGAGATGGCCGCCTACATGCCCGTTTCCGGCTCGTTCTGCACCTATGGCAGCCGGTTCGTCGAAGATGGCTTCGGTTTCGCCCTCGGCTGGAACTACTGGTACAACTGGGCGGTGACCATCGCCGCGGAGCTGGTGGCAGCGCAACTGGTGATGAGTTTCTGGTTCCCCGAGGTGCCGGGCATCTACTGGAGCGCGATCTTCCTGGGCATCATGTTCGGCCTCAACGTGATTTCCGCGCGCGGCTTCGGCGAGAGCGAATTCTGGTTCGCCCTGATCAAGGTAGTCACGGTGGTGATCTTCATCGGCGTCGGCCTGGCGACCATCTTCGGCATCATGCATGGCGTGGAGTCGCCCGGCTTCAGCAACTTCACCATGGGCGACGCGCCCTTCGTCGGCGGCTTCCAGGCGATGGTCGGGGTGGCGATGATCGCCGGCTTCTCGTTCCAGGGCACCGAACTGATCGGCATCGCCGCCGGTGAATCGGAAAATCCGCGGAAGAACATCCCGATCGCCATTCGCCAGGTGTTCTGGCGCATCCTGATGTTCTACATCCTGGCGATCTTCGTGATCGGCATGCTGATTCCCTACACCGACCCGAACCTGCTAAAGAACGATGCCAGCGACATCAGCGTGTCGCCCTTCACCCTGCTCTTCGAGCGCGCCGGCTTCGCCGCGGCGGCCGGGGTGATGAACGCAGTGATCCTCTCGGCGATCCTCTCCGCCGGCAACTCCGGCATGTACGCCTCGACCCGGATGCTCTACAACCTCGCCCTCGAGGGCAAGGCACCGCGCCTGTTCTCCCGCGTCTCGCGCAGCGGCGTGCCACGCAACGCGCTGTACGCCACTACCCTGGTCGGCGCCCTGTGCTTCCTCACTTCGGCCTTCGGCGACAGCACCGTCTACACATGGCTGCTGAACACCTCGGGCATGTGCGGCTTCATCGCCTGGCTGGGCATCGCCATCTCCCACTATCGCTTCCGCAAGGGTTACCTGGCCCAGGGCGGCCGCCTGGAAGACCTGCCCTACCGGGCCAAGCTGTTCCCCTTCGGGCCGCTGTTCGCCTTCGCCCTGTGCATGGTCATCACCCTCGGGCAGAACTACCAGGCGCTGGTGGGCGAACGCATCGACTGGATCGGCCTCCTCGCCACCTATATCAGCCTGCCGCTGTTCCTGGCGATCTGGCTGGGATACCGCTGGAAGAAGCGCGCACGCTTCGTTCGCTACCAAGAAATGGACGTCAGCCCGACCAATACCTGACTCACCCTGCCGCCCAGCGATTCCTCGCGGATCGCTGCGGATGCCGGCACGTTTCCTTGCGATCAGGCTCCCTCGCCGCCCTCCCGGACGAAAGTTTCCGTCCCGGGCTTGCCCAAGCCGCCCGGCTTGGGCAGAATGCGCCCCGTCCTAGGGGAGTAGTCTCCCGCGAGCGCCGCACCGGCCTCGCCCGGCACGCGTCAACACACTTGGTCCGCAGACCATGGCGCGCGCGACCCAAGCCTGCCCAGACAGGCCAAGGGTTTGACAAGACCTATGACACGCACGATCTGACCCGGGGCGGGCAGATGGCGCGTGTCATGGTGATTGGTCGACCCGCCCCTTAGGAAGCCTGATGGAATCGCTGTTCGTCCCTACCCTCATCGTTGCCCTCGCGGAAATCGGCGACAAGACCCAGTTGCTGGCACTCCTGCTCGCGGCGCGTTTCCGCAAGCCGTGGCCGATCATCGCCGGCATCGTCGCCGCCACCCTGGCCAACCATTTCGCTGCCGGCGCGGTGGGCGCCTGGGTCGCCAGCTTCTTCTCGGAAGCCACCCTCAGTTGGATCCTCGCCGCCTCCTTCATCGCCGTCGCCCTGTGGACGCTGGTACCGGACAAGCTCGACGACGAAGAGTCCGGACTGAAGAAATACGGCCCCTTCCTCACCACCCTGATCGCGTTCTTCCTCGCCGAGATGGGCGACAAGACCCAGGTCGCCACGGTCATGCTGGCCGCCCAGTATCCGCATTTCTGGCTGGTGGTGATCGGCACCACCCTGGGCATGCTGATCGCCAACGTACCGGTGGTACTGATCGGCAACCTGGCCGCCGACAAGCTGCCGCTGACCCTGATCCGCCGCCTGGCCGCGGCCGCCTTCGCCGCACTTGGCCTGTACGCCGCCTGGCACGCCGTGCAATTGACCGGCTGGCTCTGAAGGACTGCGCCGCCGGGCCCGGGATGGCTGGGCGGCCAATGCAAAATGCATGGGAACGGCTACAGTTCAGGCAGGCACCGGATGCCTGCCCCACCACTCGCCCTCGAGAGCCGGAGATGCCCTCACACGACCTGAAACGACTCGCCCGCCATCACATCGAGCTGTCCTGGAACAAGGGCCGCATGGCGTTGGTGGAGCAGTTGCACAGCAAGGATTTCCTCTACAAAAGCTCGTTCATCGGCCGTCCCCTGGATACCGCCGGCTATATCCGCCTGCTGCAGGACATCCGCACGGCGATGCCGGACCTGGAGGTCGTGGTCGAAGACTGCATCGGCGAGGAACGCAAGGTGTTCACCTGGAGCACGCTGATCGGCACCATCGTCCGGCCGACCCTGGGCTATCCGGCCAGCGACAAGGTGCTGAGCATTTCCGCGATGGGCTTCTGGGTGTTCAACCCGCAGGGCCAGTTGCAGGAGCTGTGCACCATGTTCGACATGGAGAGCTTTCGCGCCCAGCTGGGACTGCAGACCCGACCCTTCGCGGAAAAAGCGCTGCCCTAGCCAACCGTCCTAGGCATTGAAATAGCCGTTGTCGCGGAACCAGTCGATGGCGCGCAGCAGGGTGTCGTCGAGGGCGGTGGTGGAGAAGAAGCCGAGTTCCTCGCGGGCCTTGCGTCCATCGAGGAACTGCCCGCCAGCCATCACCTCGATGGCGGTTTCGTCGAGCAGCGGCAACTGGCCGCTGACCCGGTAGCGCAAGCGGCCCAGGGTGGCCAGCGCGCGAGCCATGGCCATCGACATCGGCTGCGGCGCAGGCTGGCCGAGCAGCTCGGCGATGCGCCGGGTCAGGTCGGCCATTTCCAGGTTGTGCCCGGTCAGCAGGTAGCGCTCGCCGATACGCCCGCGCTCAAGGGCCATCAGCAGTCCGCGCCCGGCTTCGGCGGCATCGATGACGTTACGCTGGCCGGCGACGTAGTGGGTCATCTCGCCATTGCCGATGGCGGTGATCACGCGCCCGGTAGTCGGGCCGATGTCCAGTTCGCCGAGTACCATGCCGGGAATCCCGATCACCACCGGCAGGCCGTTGCGCGCCTGCTCCCGGGCCTGCTCGTCGAGCGCCCATTTGCACAGCACGTAGGAACTCTTGCCGCTCGGCAGGCTGTCGTAGAACAACCCTTCGTGGCCCGGTAGTCCCTGGGGATGGCGGGGCATGGCATATGCCGAACCGACATAGAGGATGCGCGGCACCCTGGCCTGCAGGCAGGCGGCATAGAACGGGTTGGTCTGGCCCAGCGCGCTGGCCACTTCCTCCTGCCAGCGGCGCGGCCGCGAAGGATAGTAGCCGGCGCTGAAGATCACCCCGTCGAGGCCGCGCAGGGCGCGTTCCAGGCCGGCGTGGTCGAGCATCTCGGCGACCCGGCACTCGGGCTCCAGATAGGCGAGACGCTGGATCTGCGAAGAAGGACGGTGGATCAGCACCAGATCGTGACCGGCGGCCCTGATGGCGCGCGCGGCGTGATGTCCCAGCAGGCCGGTGGCTCCGAGTACGGCGTATTTCACATGAGCTCCAGGGCGTGAGAGTGGCTGTTCGTCCACGGGTCCCGCAAGCGGGTCGGCCAGCAGTCTAGGCCGAACACCGGCGAGATACCAAACAGCAGGTTACGGAAATACACAACAGGCGTTTCCGATGGTAAGCCTGTCGGCGCGCCGGCCGCCCCCCGCGACCGCGCGCCCTGGCCTCACTTGCCGCGCCTGGCCTGCTGGTACAGCGGCATCACCTTGGGAATCGCGGCCTGGAGATTGGCCATCCGCGAACTGTCGGAGGGGTGGGTGCTGGTGAACTCGGGCTGGCTGGCGCCGCCGCTGGCCCTGCCCATCTTCTGCCAGAGGGTGATCGCCGCTTCCGGGTTGTAGCCGGCGCGGGCGGCCAGCTCGAGACCGATCAGGTCGGCTTCGTTCTCGTTGGCACGACTGTTGGGCAGGGTCATCAGGTAGTCGACGCCGGTATTGGCCAGTTGCAGGCTTTCCTGGCCGAGGCCGGCCAGGGCGCCGATCTGGCTGGCCACCTGCACGCCGTAGGCCTTGGACATGGCCTCGCGCCCATGCTCGCGCAGGGCGTGGGCGATCTCGTGGCCCATCACCGCGGCTATCTCGTCGTCGGTGAGCTTCAGCTTGTCGATCAGCCCGGTGTAGAAAATGATCTTGCCGCCGGGACCGCAGTTGGCGTTGAGCTCGTCGCTCTTCACCACATTGACTTCCCAGTTCCAGCCGGTGGCGTCCGGGCGGAAGGCGGCGGTCTGCGGGATCAGCCGCTGGGCGATCGCCTTGACTCGCCGCGCGTCGGCGCTGCTGGTATCGAGCACGCCGGCGCTTTTCGCCTCGCCGAGAGTCTTCTGGTACGACTGGGCGTACATCTGGTCGACTTCCTGGCTGGACAACATGCTGAACATGTATTGCTTGCGGTCGACGCCGACGGCGCCGCCACTGGTGGTGTTCACTGCCTGGCAACCGGCGAGCAGCAGCGCGCCGGCGAGGGTGGCGAATCGGAAGGGATGAGCCATGGTCCTTTGTTCTCCTCTGAAGGCCGAGCGCATGGTAGGCCGCGCCTCGAACGCCGGCAACAGCCGTTGGCGAGGAAATCTCCGACGGCCGATTAAGGATTTGCCGTCCTCCTGCCGATAAGCTCCTCAGAGACAATTCCAACAAGGGTCAGAAGTCCCATCATGAAGCTCAAGTCGATCCAGTTTTCTGTCGCCGCCCTCGCCGGCGCCAGCGTTCTAAGCGTCGTCGTGGTGCTGGTGCTGTACGCCCTGTTCGCCGGCGCGCGAACGCAGGAGCTGGTGCAGCAACGCACCCAGGGCCTGTTGGAGAAGGTCATCAACGAGCGCCTGGTGGCCCTGGCCCGCGCCCAGGTCAGCCAGATCCAGCGCGAGCTGGAGTATCCGCTGACGGTGGTCCACGGCCTGGCCAACAGCACCCGCCTGCTCGGCGAGCCGGGCGCCGACGGCATGCCACAGCTGAACGCCAGCCGCGACGAAATCTCCGCGCTGCTGCGCAGCACCGTGCAGAACAACCCCAAGCTGCTCGACACCTTCATGGCCTGGGAACCCAATGCCTTCGATACCGATGCCGCCTTCGCCGGGCAACCCGGCAAGGGCTACGGCCCGGACGGCCGCTACCTGCCCTGGTGGTATCGCGGCGCCGACGGCAAGCCGATCGTGGAGGCCATGGCCGACAGCATCGATAGCGAAAAGCTGCTGCCCACCGGGGTGCGCGAGAACGAGTTCTATGCCTGTCCGAAAGAGAACAAGCGTCCCTGCATCATCGACCCGGCCCCTTACGAAATGGGCGGCAAGACCGTGATGATGTCGTCCTTCAACGTGCCGATCATGGTCGGTGACCAGTTCCGCGGCGCAGTCGGTGCCGACCTCTCGCTGGCCTTCATCCAGGACCTGCTCAAGCGCGCCGACCAGCAGCTCTACGATGGCGCCGGGGAAATGGCGCTGATCGCCAGCAACGGCCGCCTGGTGGCCTACACCCGCGACGACAGCAAGCTCGGCGAGCCCGCCGGCAGCGTCCTCGACGGCAACGAAGTGGACAACCTGAAAAACCTCACGGTCGACCAGCCGCTCTACGACATCGACGCCGAGCACGGCCACATCGAGCTGTTCCTGCCTTTCACCATCGCCGACAGCGGCGTGCGCTGGACCCTCATGCTGCAGATTCCCCAGGCGGCGGTATTCGGCGAACTGCAGCAACTCCAGGGCGAGCTGAGCGACCAGCGCCAGCAGGATATCCTCGGCATGAGCCTGGCCGGCCTGGTGGTAGCGGCCCTCGGCCTGCTGGTGGTCTGGCTGGTCGGCTACGGCATCGCCCGGCCGCTGCGCCAATTGGTCGGCATGCTCGACGACATCGCCCAGGGCGAAGGCGACCTCACCCGCCGCCTGAGCAGCGAGCGCGCCGACGAGCTGGGCTCCATCGCCAAGGGCTTCAATACCTTCCTTGGCAAACTGCAGAACATGATCGGCCAGGTGGTGCAATCGGTGCAGAAGGTCAGCGACTCCTCGGAGCACACCGCCGACATCGCCATCCGCACCAACCAGGGCGTGCAGCAGCAACTGGCGGAGATCGAACTGGTGGCCACCGCGGTCCACGAGATGACCGCCACCGCCCAGGACGTGGCGCGCAACGCCACCCACGCCGCCGAGGCAGCCAACCACGCGGACCAGGCCGCGCACCAGGGCAAGCAGATCGTCGAAAGCAGCTCGGCGGCGATCCAGGCCCTGGCCAGCGAGATTGGCCGCGCGGTCGGAGTGGTGCAGAACCTGGCCAAGGACAGCGAAAACATCAACGCGATCCTGGTGGCGATCCGCGGTATCGCCGAGCAGACCAACCTGCTCGCCCTCAACGCCGCCATCGAGGCCGCCCGCGCCGGCGAGCAGGGTCGCGGTTTCGCGGTGGTGGCCGACGAGGTACGCAACCTGGCGCAGAAGACCCAGCAGGCCACCGAAGAAATCCAGAGCATGATCCAGCAGTTGCAGCAGGGCACCCGCGACGTGGTGAAGGTCATGCAGGACAGCCAGGAGCGCACCGACGACAGCGTGCGCCATGCGCGCCAGGCGGCCGAGGCGCTGGAATCGATCACCCAGGCGGTATCGGTGATCAACGACATGAACACCCAGATCGCCAGCGCCGCCGAGGAGCAGAGCGCGGTGGCCGAGGACATCAACCGCAACGTCGCCAACATCGGCCAGGTCGCCAACCAGGTGGCCGGCGGCGCCGACGAGGCCTCGCAGGCCAGCGCCGAGCTGACCCGCCTGGCCGAGCAGCAGCGGCGCCTGGTGAATCAGTTCAGGGTCTAGCGTCAGGCCGGGGTCAGGCACTCCGGCCCGTCGGCTTCAGGCTTGTTGACGAAGCCGGCCAGGGCCACGCTGCGCAGGTTCGGCTGGGGCTTGGCGAGCAGGCTTATCAGCGCCGGCAGCGGCGTGTCCGGAGCCAGCCAGGTATCCTGCTCGGCCTCGTCGAGCAGCAGCGGCCGGCGGAACTCGGCGGCCGCCTGGGATACCTGGGCCACGCTGAGCCAGGTTTGTCCATGCACCGGATAGGCCTCCCAGATGCCGGCGAAGAACAACAGGCGCTCGCCGGTGGAGACCCAGTACGGACGCTTGCGCACCCCGCGCCATTCATAGAAGCCGTTGGCCGGCAGCAGGCAGCGGCGCTGCTGGAACGCCTCGCGGAACATCGGTTGCTCGGCGAGGGTTTCCGCCCGTGCGTGGCTGGGCGTACGCGACAGGTCGGTGAGCCAGGCCGGGGTCAGCCCCCAGCGCGCCAGGTCGGCGCGGCGCGCACCGGCGTCCTCGCGAACCATCAGCACCTGGTTCGCCGGAGAAATGTTCCACTGCGCCCGCCAATCCGCCGGAAAGCCCGGCAGGGCCGCCAGCGACGGATTCCAGCGGAACAGGGCGTAACGACCACTCATGCTTGGCACTGCCTGGTGAGGGAAAGCCGCACAGTGTAACCCGAAGCGCCACACTGGCCTTGCCGAACGCAAGCTGAATGAAACCCAATCTTAACTTGACGCGCCTATCCTCCAGGCTTAAGGTGCCGCCCGCATTCTGTAACCCACACAGGAGTCCTGCATTGGACAACAGCCCTAGTCGATTGCGACAGGTCCATCCGGCGAGCTAGTCCAGCAGAACCCTCTGCCACTGCCTCGCCGAACATGGCGGACAGTGGCGATCCGCATCCCGTCCGGGATGACGCATCCCCATTTTCCCTTCGTGTCCCTTCCCTCGCGCCAACCGCGCAGCGGGAAGCCGCGGTCCTGCGCAATCCATCGTCCCTTATCCGCGCGGACCGTCGGCCCGCGCCAGCTCCGGCCGTCGGCCGGCAACGAGGTGAAACATGGATTGGAAAGTATTTCTCCTGCGCGTCGCGGTCGCGCTGGTCCTGGGCGCCCTGATCGGCGCCGAACGCCAGCTGCGCCAACGCCTCACCGGCCTGCGCACCAACGCGCTGGTCAGCACTGGCGCCTGCCTGTTCGTGCTGATGACCCAGGGCGTGCCCGGCCTGGCCGGCGACGCTTCACGGATCGCCGCCTATGTAGTCTCCGGGATCGGCTTCCTCGGCGGCGGCGTGATCATGCGCGACGGCCTCAACGTGCGCGGCCTGAACACCGCAGCCACCCTCTGGTGCACCGCCGCCATCGGCGTCCTGTGCAGCATGGGCCTGCTGCTGGAGGCCACGCTCGGCAGCCTGGTGGTGCTCTGCGCCAACATCCTGTTGCGCGACATCGCCCAACGCCTGAACCGCCAGGACGTGTTGCCGGCCAGCGAGGCCGAGCAACGCTACGAAGTGCAGATCGTCTGCCGCGCCGAGGACGAGATCCAGGTTCGCAGCCTGATGCTGCACAGCCTCGGCAGCAGCGACCTGCGCCTGCAATCGCTGCACAGCGAGGATCTGGACAACCCGGCCAAGCTGGAAGTCCGCGCCGAACTGCTCGGCACCCCCGAAGCTCCGGCGCAGCTGGAACGCCTGGTCAGCCGGGTCAGCCTGGAGAAGGGCGTCAGCTCGGTGCGCTGGCAGGTCTTCGAACTGGCGGCCGACTGAGCGGCGGCCGCCTCAACACAACAGGCTGCCGGGGCCGCAGGGCTCCGGCGGCTCCTCGGCCAACGGGGCGGCGGCGTTGTAGGCGAGGATCAGTTCTCGCGCCCGCTCCGTCTGCTCGTCCACCACCAACAACGCCAGCAGTCCGCCAGGCGGCAGTTCGCCGATGGCGCCGACCAGGTGGCGGCCGCTGACATGGGCGGCGATCCCTTCGCTGGCGAGCATTCCCACCAGCATCTCGGCCTCCAGCAGGTCGGCCGGCTCATATACGCGCTGCATCAGTCATCCTCCCGGCGGACGTTCAGTGACCAGTCCTGCCCATCGGTGCGCAGGTCGAACAGGATCGGCCGGCAGCACACCGGGCAGTCCTCGTAGTACTGCTGGTCGCCGGCGCTCAGGTCGAGCAGCGCCTCGGCCGGTTCCCCGCAGTAAGGGCAGCTATAGGCCTGGCTTTCGAGCATCGCTGCACCCCCCTATGAGTTCCGTTTATAATCGCGCGGTTCAATTTTCGGCCACCCCCTTGGGCGGCCTTCGCAGCATCCATATGGAACCAGAAAGCATGATGGGCGAGTTCGAAGCCATCCGACCCTACAGTGACGCCGAAGTCCCCGCGGTATTGCAACGCCTCCTGAGCGACGACGCCTTCCTCGGCGCCCTGGTCCGCTACCGCTTCCCGCGCCTGGCCGGTCCCCTCGGTTGGCTGCTCAAACCTCTTATAGCCCATCGCCTGGCCCGCGAGGTCACCGGCATCCGCAGCGTCGCCACGCTGCAGGACAAGTTCGAGCCCTACGTCGACCACACCATCGAGAAGGCCACCGATGGCGTCACCTACTCCGGGGTCAATCGCCTCAAGCCAGGCTGCGCCTACCTGTTCATCGCCAACCACCGCGATATCGTGATGGACCCGGCCTTCGTCAACTACGCCGTGTACCACGCCGGCCTGCCGACCCCGCGCATCGCCATCGGCGACAACCTGCTGCAGAAATCCTTCGTCAGCGACCTGATGCGCCTGAACAAGAGCTTCATCGTGCACCGTTCGCTGAGCGGCCGGCGCGAGAAGCTCGCCGCCTACCAGACGCTCTCCGCCTACATCAACCACTCGATCCGCGAGGACCGCCAGTCGGTGTGGATCGCCCAGGCCGAAGGGCGGGCCAAGGACGGCGACGACCGTACCGACTCGGCGATACTCAAGATGTTCCACATGAGCCGTAAGGACGAACCCTTCGCCGAAATGGTGCGCGCCCTGCATTTCATCCCGGTGTCGATCAGCTACGAATACGACCCCTGCGACCTGGCCAAGGCCCGCGAGTTGCACACCCGCGCCAGCACCGGCGAGTACCGCAAGGCGCCGGGCGAGGACGATGCCAGCATCGCCCTGGGCATCACCGGCTACAAGGGCCGCGTGCACATCAACTTCGGCGCCGAGCTGGAGGGCGAGTTCAGCGACGCCAAGCAGCTGGCCGCCGAACTGGACCGGCAGATCCTCGGCAACTACCGTCTGTTCCCGGTGCACTACCTGGCCTACGAGATGAGCGAGAACCGCGACCCGGGCCTCGCCGTCCCCACGGCCGAGAGCCTGTTCGGCAGCGAGGAGCTGGAGAAGGCGCGCAAGGAATGGAACCGCCGCCTGGAGCAATGCCCGGCCGAGCAGCGCCCCTGGCTGGTGCTGCAATACGCCAACCCGGTGCTCAACCAATACCGGATCAAGCAGCAATCCTGAAGACGAAAGCCCGGCGCCGCCGGGCTTCTCCATCGGGCAACGGCTTCGAACCCGCAGGCGATGGACGGATAACCGCGATACGCTTATCCGCGTGCGGTTCGGCTCGCCGAGGCAGGGCTCTCAGAGCCGCGTGCTGGCCCAGCTGACCAGCAGCGCCAGGCCCAGGCAGGCGGTGCCGAATCGGTAGAAGAACAGGTTGATCCGCAGGGTCGCCTCGTCCATCGGCAATGCCGCCTCCCCCGCCTCGCCCTCCGCGGCCCAGCGCGCCAGGGCGCGACGCTCGCGTGCGCGGGTGGCCAGCAGCAGCCAGGCGCCGGCGACACCGAAGAACAGCGCAAGGCCGTTCACGGCCTGGGCGGGATGGGCGAGGAACAGCGCCCACAAGGCTTGCAAGGACATCGATAACCTCCGCAACAGGACCACACGCCGGGGCTACCGAATAACGCCTTGGGTGAGCTGATGACAGGACGGACCGTCGGGGACGGCAGGGAAGGACTGGTCGAATTCTATCCAGAATGCATGAGCGACGGCCAGCGGCACCCGGGTTGTCGCGACGAAGCGCAGCGGTTAGCAGCAATCCGTCTAAAAAAGGCGCGGCCTCGCCAGAGTGACCGACTAGTCTGAAAGTGCTTTGCCGGTCACAGAACCCCACCCAGGCAAACGACAACACAGGAGAGTCGTCATGCTGGAAACCGCACCCCACGAACATAACTATCTGATCGACCACCTGGACGAGATCGAGGCCGTGATCGTCGATCTTTCCTTCAATGTCCAGGACGACCGCTGGCTGGTGTACTGCACCGCCTGCGGCCATGAACACCTCGACCTGCCTGAGACCGACGAACGCATCAGCATCGGCGAGCCGGACCCGTTCCACCAGGCCGCCTGAGTTTCCCGAGCGCATGAAAAAGCCCGGCATCCGCCGGGCTTTCTCGTTACCGCCGGCTCATTGCTGGCCGAGGGTCTGGGCGATGGTCGGGTCCTTGAATACGCGGGTCAGGGCGTCGCTGAGCACCTCGCTGACCAGCTTGCTGTTGGTCGCCTGGTTCGGCGCCATGCCGAAGCGCTGGTTCAGCGAGGCGCCGTAGCGACCGGTGTAGCGCCGGCTGCTGTTCTGCACGTCGGCGCGGAAGGTCGCGGTGATGTCGGCCTGGGTGACGTAGACGCCGTCCTTCGGCGACTGGTACTTCAGCTCGGCCAGGGTCAGGGTCAGTTGCGGCGCGTTGTAGGCGTTGGCCGAAGGCGTGTAGCCGAGCAGGCGCACGGCCGTCTCGGCCTGGGCCTGGAGCTTGGGCACCACGTCCTCGCTACGGACGGTCAGGGTGCTGGTATCGGCGTAGAGGCCGCCGCGAGTGCCCAGGGACGGGCCGGGACGGCCATCGACCACCTTGACCACCACCGGCTGGCCATGGCCGACGGCGGTCAACGGTCCTTTAAGGACCGGTTGCGGGTCCAGTTGTTGCGGGCTCAGGGCGCAGCCGCCGAGAACCAGGGCGCTTGCGGTCATCAGGCTGAGCAACAGGCGATGCAGCATGCTCATCTCTCCATGGGTTGGGCACGAATGGCCGGCAGTATAACGGCGCCGCGAAGGCACCGCAGCATTGCCTTGGACGTTCGCCACGGGGCGCGGTTCCTCGCCTGTGGCAGGTGGCGCAGGGCACGCATGCCCGGCGTTTGGCAGATACGGCGCGGCGGATTGTCCCAGGGGGCTTTCGCCGGCGGGCACTTCGTGACCGGGAATGGGAAAAAAGTCTAAGGAGCGGGGTATTTTTTGATTTTCACCGTTATAATCGCCCCCCGATTATAAGGACGCCTCCTGATCGGGTTCCGGCCCCCGCGCCATCCCCCCACAGAGAGCCGCCAGTAGAGCGCTGCCCCATGAGGCAGACGCCCTGAAACGCCTGTAGCGAGTTTTTCGGCAAGGAATGCCGCATGACCCCGCACGATTCTGCGAAGGCATGCCCGCGACAGACGAGCCCTTCCGGCCCATGTCTCCAAAAGAGCGTGGATCGAAGGTATTTCACTACTTCACGAGAGTGTGGCGAGCAATGAAGAGTTTTGCGTCGGTAAGTGCGCCATTAGCGCTTGAAACAGCCCCCCGCAGACGCGACCGCAGCGGATACCTCATGACCAGAGCCTGACGGCCCGTTCCGTCGCGAATGTGCTTGCACGACCGGATGCCCGCATGGGCCAGCCAGGCTGCCAGATCGCCAGCCCCGCGCCCGGCATCCATAGGCGATGACGCCCGGCGTCCCGCCGTTGTTGCGAAGAATCGGACATGACGGCTCCCTCCGCCGCTGCCTGCCGGCCCGTACCGGCCTCGGCCCCGCCCCGTCTGTCGTCAATTTGGTGCTGAAGATTTTGGAGAAGCGTTAATGGCGCAAAACGATCACGAAACAGTCGACATGCTGCTGGTAGGCGCCGGCATCATGAGCGCGACCCTGGCGGTCCTGCTCAAGGAACTCGACCCCAACCTGAAGATGGAAGTCGTCGAACTCCAGGAGTCCGGCGCGATCGAAAGCTCCAACCCGTGGAACAACGCGGGCACCGGCCACGCCGGCCTGTGCGAGCTGAACTACACCCCGCAGTCGGCCGACGGCAGCATCGACATCAAGAAAGCCGTGGGCATCAACACCATGTTCGAGGTGTCGAAGCAGTTCTGGTCGCACCTGGTCGCCAAGGGCACCTTCGGCTCGCCGAAGACCTTCATCAACCCGGTACCGCATCTGAGCTTCGTGCGCGGCAGCGAAGGCATCGCCTACCTGAAGAAGCGCTTCGAATCGCTGACGAAGCACCACGCTTTCGAGACCATGGTCTACTCCGAGGACAAGGCCACCCTCGCCGAGTGGATGCCGCTGATGATGCCGGGTCGTCCGGCCGACGAAGCGATCGCCGCGACCCGCGTCGAGGGCGGTACCGACGTCAACTTCGGCGCCCTGACCAACCAGCTCCTGCAACACCTGGCGCAACAGCCGGGCGCGCAGATCCGCTACAACCAGAAGGTCACCCACCTGCGCCGCGCCGATAACGGCTGGCGGGTCACCGTCAAGGACACCCGCAACGGCGGCGACCGCGAGATCCAGGCACGCTTCGTCTTCCTCGGCGCCGGCGGCGGCGCCCTGCCGCTCCTGCAACTTTCCGGCATCCCGGAAGGCAAGGGCTTCGGTGGTTTCCCGGTGAGCGGCCAGTGGCTGCGCTGCGACAACCCGGAAATCGTCAAGCAGCACCAGGCCAAGGTCTACAGCCAGGCCGAGGTCGGCTCGCCGCCGATGTCCGTGCCGCACCTGGACACCCGTGTGGTGGACGGCAAGAAATCCCTGCTGTTCGGCCCCTATGCCGGTTTCTCCACCAAGTTCCTGCGCCATGGCTCGTTCCTCGACCTGCCGCTGTCGGTACGCCCGGGCAACATCCTGCCGATGCTCTCGGTGGCCCGCGACAACATGGACCTGACCCGCTACCTGATCGGCCAGGTCATGCAATCGCCGGAACAGCGCCTGGAAGCCCTGCGCAAGTTCTACCCCGAAGCCAGAGCCGAGGACTGGCGCCTGGAAGTCGCCGGCCAGCGCGTGCAGATCATCAAGAAGGATCCGAAGAAAGGCGGCATCCTGCAGTTCGGCACCGAGCTGGTGGCCGCCCACGACGGCTCCATCGCCGCCCTGCTGGGCGCCTCGCCGGGCGCCTCGGTGACCGTCTCGATCATGCTCGGCCTGATCGAGCGCTGCTTCCCGGAGCAGGCCCGCTCGCCGGAGTGGAGCGCCAAGCTGAAGGAAATCTTCCCGGCTCGCGAGAAAGAGCTGGAAAGCGACGCCGAGCTGTACCGCAGCGTCAGCAGCCGTTGCAGCGAGGTGCTGGAACTGACCGCGAAGAACGACGTGCAGGCCCCGGTCAACGCCGAGTGAGCCGCGCTACGGAACAAGCCGCCTTCGGGCGGCTTTTTCATTTGTGGAGTCAGGCGCCGGCCTCGCAATTGATCATCCAGGACACCCCGAAACGGTCCACCAGGGTACCGAAACAGGGCGACCAGAAGGTCTTGCCCAACTCCAGCTCGACCCGCCCGCCGTCCTCCAGCAAGGCGTCATAGCAGCGCCGCGCCTGCTGCGGGTCGCGGGTATTCAGTGAAAGGGAAATCCCGGAGATCGGCTGCAACGCCGGCCCGTGCCCGTCCGAGGCCATGATCTGGCTGTCGCCGATCTGCAGGTTGGCGTGCATCACCTTGTCGCACCAGCCTTCGGGCACCACCACCGGACCGGGCGCCTCGTCGAAACGGAACAGGAAACTCACCCTGGCACCGATGGCGTGTTCATAGAAACGCAGGGCCTCTTCGCAACGGCCGTTGAAGCAGACGTAGGGCTGGACGTACATGGGAACCTCGGCAGGCTGTTTTTCCTGTGAGTGTAGAAAAGCAACAGCCGACAGGCAGCCTCTCGCAGAGCGAATAACGCAGTCCTGGCCATTCGCCCTTCCCCGCCGCCCTGGCGATCCGCGACCGCGGCGGGGCCCGCGCGGCGTCTATCGACCCTTGCCACCACCAGCCGCCATTCGGATGCTGGCGTTCTCCGACGGGCGTGACTCGGCGGACCGCGCAACGAAAAAACCCGCCGAAGGGCGGGCTTTTCGCTGCATGGCCGGCTCAGGCGCCCTTGGCCGCCTGCAGCGCTTCGATGTAGGGCACGGCCTGGCGCTGGTCGGCGACCAGGGCGACGAAGTCGTTGCCCTTGGCGTCGCGCGCGTCGAGATCGTAGCCGGCCTCGCGGAAGAAGGTGAGGAAGCGCTCGAAGTCGTCGATGCGCAGACCGCGATAGGCCTTGATCAGCTTGTGCAGCGAGGGGGGGGTGTCGTCGGCCGGCTCGACGCCGAGGAACAGCTTGATCGACTCGTCACTGATCTCTTCGCCAATGATCTGTTTCTTGTCTTTGCGCATCGCTTTCTCTCAACGGCTCTGGGGCCGGGCTCGCCCGGCGCGGGATAAGGCCAGGCAGTTTACTCCCGGCGCGCGGCGAGGCTCAACGCGCGCGTACCGCGCCGGTGTGCAGGTCTGCCCAGACATGGCCGTTGGGATAGGCGAGGAACTGGCAATAGACCGTCTGGTTGCGCAGCAGGTCGAGCAACGCCGGGTACTGCGCCAACGGGTAGTTGAGCGTGAGGGTGCGGGTCCCGGCATCGTAGACCGGCTTCTTCAGGCTCTTGCCTTCGCTGTCGAACTGGATCAGCACCTGGGCCAGGGTCGCGCCCTTGCTCAGCGGTTTGCCCTTCAGGCGCAGCAGGGTCGGCGTGGTGATCGGGATCGGCTGCTGGTTGGACTGCCGCTGGTTGCCCAGCACCACGCTGTACTCGGTGATCTGGATCAGTTGCTGCTGCTCCGGCGCCTCCTGGCGCAACTGGCCGTCGTCGGGCGGCAGGAAGCGCGCGTGCATCGGGGGATTCTCGGCGGCCAGGCCGGCCAGACTGACGAACAGAAGCAGGGAGCCGCACAGGCTACGGGCGAACATCGGGACCTCCGGACAGGGCGAGCCGGCACTCTAGCATGGCTGCCGACCCGCCGCCGAAGCGAAGCGCTCAGGCGAACTGGGCGCGCATCCAGTCCCGGTAGGCCGGCGCATCGGCGCTGCCTTCGGCAGGCGCCCAACTGGCGAACTCGCCTTCGCCGAGCGGGCGGTAAGGCCCGGCCTTGCATTCGAACAGGATGCTGTCCGGCTCCAGCACCACCAGGGCATGGAACACCCCGGGCGGCAGGTCGACACCGGGGCAGTCCCCAGCGGCGCTCAACTCGCGCTTGTCGAGGAGTTCCCCGTCCTCGGCGAAGACCAGCAGGCCGAGACGGCCCTTGAGCACGATCAGCGCCTCGGCCTTGCCCGCATCCAGGTGCCGGTGCGGCGGGATGTAGGTATTCGGCTGGAGGCCCACCGCCATGCGATGGCAGGGCTCCTCCATGCGGTGGAAGTTGTGATGCTGGCGACCACGCGGCGCGTTACCCGCCCCGCTCGCCAGTTCGACGAACAATTGCTGGTCGAGGTAGCGCGGTCCGGCCATCTCAGAGCCCCTTGACCGCGAAGATGCCCGCGGCGTTGCGCCAGTAGCCCTTGTAGTCCATGCCGTAGCCGAACACGTAGCGGTCGGCACAGTAGAGGCCGGTGAAGCTGGCCTTGAGGTCAGGCCGGGCCTTGCGCTCGTGCTCCTTGTCCACCAGTACGGCGGTGTGCACCGCGCGTGCGCCGGCATGCTTGCAGAAGTCGATGATCGCCGAGAGGGTGTGCCCTTCGTCGAGGATGTCGTCGATGATCAGCACATCACGGTCGATGAAGGAGATTTCCGGCTTGGCCTTCCAGAACAGTTCGCCGCCGGAGGTCTCGTTGCGGTAACGGGTCGCATGCAGGTAGGACAGTTCGAGGGGGAAGTCGAGCAGCGGGAGCAGCTTGCCGGAGAAGATCAGGCCGCCGTTCATCACGCAGAAGACCACCGGGTTGGTCTCGCCGAGATCGCGGTTGATCGCCTCGGCGACGCGACCGATGGCTGCCTCGACCTCGTCGTTGTTGAACAGGCAGTCGGCTTCCGCCCTGACTTGGCGGATGTGCGCGAGATCGACGGACATGGTGCTTCTCCCTGGCTGGGCTGAGAAAAAGTCGGCAAAGGTACTCATCCGGTCGCCATCGGGCAACCCCCGGCGGTCGAGTGCGAATCAGAATAATGGTCCAGACTGTGCGGAATGCATTACGCTAGCGCAATTTTTTTGCCCGCCCCCGTTGGAGACAGTCGCCCATGCCCGTACATGAGATCCGCCACCCCCTCATCCGCCACAAACTGGGCCTGATGCGCCGTGCCGATATCAGCACCAAGAACTTCCGCGAACTGGCCCAGGAAGTCGGCGCCCTGCTGACCTACGAGGCGACCAAGGACCTGCCCCTGGAACAGTACGAAATCCCCGGATGGGCCGGCCCGGTGACGGTGGAGAAGATCTCCGGGAAGAAGATCACCGTGGTGCCGATCCTGCGCGCCGGCATCGGCATGCTCGACGGCGTGCTCAGCCTGATTCCCGGCGCCAAGGTCAGCGCGGTCGGCGTCGCCCGCAACGAAGAGACCCTGGAAGCACGCACCTACCTGGAAAAACTGGCGCCGGACATCGCCGAGCGACGCTCGCTGATCATCGACCCGATGCTCGCCACCGGTGGCTCGATGGTCGCCACCATCGACCTGCTGAAGAAGGCCGGCAGCAAGGAAATCCGCGCCATGGTGCTGGTCGCCGCCCCCGAGGGCATCGAGGCGGTACGCAAGGCCCACCCGGACGTGATCATCTATACCGCCTCGATCGACGAGAAGCTCGACGAGAACGGCTACATCATTCCGGGCCTGGGCGACGCCGGCGACAAGATCTTCGGTACCAAGCAGAAGGAAGCCTGAACATGGGCGATGCCTTCCAGGAGCCGCTCTGGCGCCAGGTGCTGTCAGGCGCACAGATGCTGTTCGTCGCCTTCGGCGCGCTGGTGCTGATGCCGCTGATCACCGGTCTGGATCCCAACGTCGCGCTGTTCACCGCCGGCCTCGGGACCCTGCTGTTCCAATTGGTGACCGGGCGCCAGGTACCGGTGTTCCTCGCCTCCAGCTTCGCCTTCATCACCCCGATCATCCTCGCCAAGGGCCAGTTCGGCCTGGCCGCGACCATGGGCGGGGTAGTCGCCGCCGGCTTCGTCTACACCTTCATGGGCCTGGCGGTGAAGATCAAGGGCACCGGCTTCATCGATAAACTGCTGCCGCCGGTGGTGATCGGCCCGGTGATCATCTCGATCGGCCTGGCGATGGCGCCGATCGCGGCGAACATGGCGATGGGCAAGGCCGGCGACGGCAGCGAGTTGCTGCCGTACCGCACCGCGATGATGATCTCGATGCCGGCGCTGCTCACCACCCTGGTGGTGGCGGTATTCGGCAAGGGTATATTCCGCCTGGTGCCGATCATCGCCGGCGTGCTGCTCGGCTTCGCCCTGTCGTTCGTCTTCGGCGTGGTCGACACCGCCGCGATCGTCGCCGCACCCTGGCTGGAACTGCCGAAATTCACCGCGCCGGAATTCAACTGGCAGGCGATCCTGTTCATCGTCCCGGTGGCCCTGGCCCCGGCCATCGAGCATATCGGCGGGGTCATCGCGGTGGGCGGCGTCACCGGCCAGGACTACCTGAAGAAGCCCGGCCTGCACCGCACTCTCCTCGGCGACGGCCTGGCCACCTCGGCTGCCGGCCTGTTCGGCGGACCGCCCAACACCACCTACGCGGAAGTCACCGGCGCAGTGATGCTGACCAAAAACTACAACCCGAAGATCATGACCTGGGCGGCGGTGATCGCCATCACCCTGGCCTTCGTCGGCAAGTTCGGCGCGATCCTGCAAAGCATCCCGGTACCGGTGATGGGCGGCATCCTCTGCCTGCTGTTCGGCACCATCGCCTCGGTCGGCATGAACACCCTGATCCGGCACAAGGTCGATCTCTCGGAAGCGCGCAACCTGGTGATCGTCTCGGTGACCCTGGTGTTCGGCATCGGCGGCGTGCTGATCGGCAGCGGTACCGGCCCCGACGACATCGGCCTGAAGGGCATCGCCCTGTGCGCCATCGTCGCCATCGTCCTCAACCTGTTGCTGCCGGGCAACGACGGCTGGCAGAACAAGGCGCTCGACGAACAACACAAGGATTCACACTGAAAACAACGGACGGAACACTTCGCTGTTCCGTCCATTTTCCACCCGCCACGTTATTTTCAAAAGCATGTAGCCAATCGCTTACTACTTTGTAATTAAACTTCCCTGTATTTTCCAAATAATCACGTCATCTAACTGGCAGAGGCTTATTCGCGCTGCTATATAGCCAGTCAAGCATGACTGGCGAGCCGCTCTGCGCCGCACCCGGCGCGTCGCCAGCCATGAACTTCGAGTTTGGCGGATATATAAGGCCGATCATTTAAAGTCGTGGGAACTTTATTTATCCGCCAACATCGTCCTGCGCCACCGACATTCGTTATCGACAGGAAGTTAGAGATGAATAAACGCATTCCGGCAGTCTTGTTGTTCTGTGCCTGCGCCAGCCTGCTGGGCACCGCCCAGGCCGCCGGTACGCTGATCGGCCAGGTCGGCGTGCAGATGGTCATCGGTGCCGGCTGCACCATCATCAACGGCAGCGTCAGCGGCGGTATCAACCAGTGGGGAACCCTGGACTTCGGCAGCCATTCCGACCTCACCAACGTGGTCGACGCGCAGACCGTCGGCACCAGCGGCAATATCCAGATCCAGTGCAGCACCGGCCTGACCCCGAGCCTGACGGTGAACGCAGGCCTGCACGCCAGCGGCGGCCAGCGCTACATGCAGAACACCACCACCACCAGCAGCACCATCGCCTACAACATCTATTCGGACGCCGCGCGCAGCGCGCTGATCCAGGCCAACACACCGGTGGACATCTCCTCGGTCTCCACCGGCACCGCGGTCAACATCCCCCTCTATGGCCGCGTGGTGCCCACCGGACAAAGCACACCCACGCCGACGGCGGGGACCTACACCGACACCCTGCTGGTCACCATCGCCTGGTAAGACGCGCCGCCAGGCGCGGCGCCGGGCAGCATGGTCCTGGGGGGACCGATGAGCCTGAACCGCTACTTCACCGGAGGACTGCTCTGCCTGCTCGGCTGCAACCCGGCAAACGCGCAGACCGCCACCATCGTCCTGAGCGCCACGCTGCTCCCGGCCTGCGAGGCAGGTAGCGTCGGCAGCGGCGGCGCGATCACCTTCGGCACCCTCGACTTCGGCCAGTACGCCTCCCTGAACAACGCCATCAGCGCCACCAGCCAGCAAGGCGCAGGCTCCATCCGGGTCAGGTGCGTCAGCGGCCAGACCTATGCGATCACGCTCGACGGCGGGCTCTACGGCAGCGTCGCCACGCGGCGCATGGCGAACATCGCCAACACCGCCCTCACCCTGACCTACAACCTGTACAGCGACCGCCCCGGCGGCATCGTCTGGGACAACACCACCGGCGTTGCC
This sequence comes from Pseudomonas sp. P20, assembly GCF_016463925.1. Taxonomy (NCBI): domain Bacteria; kingdom Pseudomonadati; phylum Pseudomonadota; class Gammaproteobacteria; order Pseudomonadales; family Pseudomonadaceae; genus Pseudomonas; species Pseudomonas sp. P20. Next base: position 26,757 of record NZ_JAEMVM010000026.1, read on the forward strand.
GCCACCGGCAACGGCAACGACCAGTGGTACCCCATCTACGGCCTGGTGCCGGCACAGACCACGCCGGTCGCCGGGACCTACCGCGACACCGTCAACGTGACCATCAGTTGGTGATGCCGATGTCCAGCCGGCGTCTATTCCTGTCGCTTCTCCTGCTCCCGCTGCCGAACCTGGTCGCGCATGCCGATCCATCGCCGATCAGCCGCGCCTTCCAGGTCCAGGCGGTGGTCGCCAACGGCTGCGCCTTCGGCACCGCCATCAGCAACAACGCCTATGACCTCGGCACCCTGAGCTTCGGCACCCTCGGCAACCTGGCCAGTCCGGTTAACGTCGCCAGCAGCTCCGGGGCCGGCTCCATCGTCCTGACCTGCACTCCGGGAATGACCGTCTCCGTCGCCCTCGACTACGGGGTCAATGGCGGCAGCAGCAGCCAGCGCTACCTGAAGCGGGTGAGCGGTAACGAGACCCTCGCCTACCAGCTCTACCAGGATGCCGCCTACTCCCAGGTCTGGGGCAACGGGGCACTCGCGCGGACCATCGCCAACTTTCCCGCCAGCACCCAGACCTACACGGTATACGCGCGCCTGTTCGCGGTCGGCAGCCTGCCGTCCGCCGGCAACTACCGCGATACCGTCACCGTCACCCTTTCGTTCTGAGCCGTCATGGAGGATCACATGCCCAGTCCACACCTACCTCTCCGCCCCGGCCGCTGGCTTGCGGCGCTGCTGGCGCTGTTCCTGGGCGGCCCGGCACAAGCCGCCAGTGCGGTGCTGATCTGGCCGATCAACCCGGCCATCGAAGCCGACCAACCGGCCACCGCGCTGTGGCTGGAGAATCGCGGCAAGCAACCGGTGACCCTGCAGGTGCGCGTGCTCGGCTGGTCCCAGGCGGATTTCCAGGACGTCTATCGCAACCAGCAGGCAGTGATTCCCAGCCCGCCCTTCGTCAAGGTCGAGCCGGGCCGCCGGCAACTGGTCCGGCTGATCCGCCAGGGCGGCCAGCCCAGCACGCCGGAGGACGCCTACCGGGTGCTGATCGACGAAGTGCCCGACGGCGACGCGGGGCAGACGCAACGAAGCCCCGGTCTCGCCCTGCAGTTCCAGATGCGCTATTCGGTACCGCTGTTCGTCAGCGCCGACGGCGTCTGGACCCAGCCGCGTAGCGATGTCGAGCGCGACCCGGCCGACGCGACCCGGCCGAAGCTGGCCTGGCGGCTGGTCGAGGAACAGGGCAAGCGTTACCTGCAGGTGCGCAACGAGGGTAGCGTGCACGCCCGCCTCAGCCATGTCCGCTGGGAGGGCAACGGCCGCAGCCTGGCGCTGCTGGACGGCCTTCTCGGCTACGTGCTGCCCGGCCGGCAGATGCGCTGGCCGCTGCCGCCGGGGCTGCTGCCGGACTCCGGCATGACCCTGAAACTGCAACTGGCGGACAACGACGCGCCGATCAGCGTTCCCGGGTACTGAGGCGGACGTCGGTCCCGTGCCTCGCCCGTGTCAGCGGCGCTCTCGCCGCCACCGCTCGCTACTGATCGGCCTGGCGCTGCTCTCCCCTGTCCATGCGGCGGACTACCTGGCCGGACTGCCGCCGCCGCAACCCGCTCCGTCCGGCGGCGGCAACGCCCTCTACTACCTGGAACTGGTGATCAACGGCCGCGACAGCGGCCAGGTGGTGCCGGTCAACGCCGCCGATGGCCATTATCTGCTCGACGCCGCGGCCCTGCGCGAAGCCGGCGTGCGCCTGCCTGACAACCCCGCCGGACAGGTCGCGGTGGACGCCCTGCCCGAGGTCCGGGCGGACTATGACAGCGCCAGCCAGCAACTGCACCTGCAAGTGCCGCCGGACTGGCTGCCGGAGCAGCGCTTCGACGATCCCGGACTGGTCGCCCGCGCCCCGGCGCGCAGCAGCCTCGGCGCGCTGTTCAACTACGACCTGTACTACTCGGACCCCGCCGACGGCGCCACGCCCTGGCTTTCCGCGCTGCTCGAGCAACGCCTGTTCGACGGCTTCGGGGTGATCTCCAACACCGGCGTCTACACCCGCTATTTCGGCGACGCCGACAACCTCGACAGCCGCTACCTGCGCTACGACACCTACTGGCTGTACAACGACGAACGCAACATGCACAGCTACCAACTGGGCGACTACGTCAACGGCGCGCTGAACTGGACCACCCCGGTACGCATGGGCGGCTTTCGCTTCGCCCGCAACTTCGGCGTACGTCCGGACCTGGTCACCTATCCGCTGCTGCGCTTCGACGGCCAGGCCGCCGTACCCAGCACCGTCGACCTGTTCATCAACGGCTACAAGGCCAGCAGCGCCGACCTGCAACCCGGTCCCTTCGCCATCAGCAACGTGCCGTACATCAACGGAGCCGGCGAAGCCACGGTGGTGACCACCGACGCCCAGGGCCGACAAGTGGTGACCAGTCTGCCGTTCTACGTATCCAACACCCTGCTGGCGCGCGGCCTGAGCGATTTCGACCTGTCCGTCGGGCGCCTGCGCGACGACTACGGCCTGCGCAACTTCTCCTATGCCGACAACGCCGCCAGCGGCATCTACCGCTACGGCGTCAGCGACCGCCTGACCCTCTCCACCCACGCCGAGGCCGCCAGCGACCTGCGCCTGCTCGGCATCGGCGGCGACATCGCCGTGGCCACCTTCGGCACCCTCAGCCTGGCGGCCAGCGGCAGCGACGGCCAGGGCGACAGCGGCCAGCAATACCTGCTCGGCTACTCCTACTATTCGCGACGGCTCGGCCTCAGCCTGCAACACATCGAGCGCAGCGCCGGCTATGGCGACCTCGGCACCCTGGACGGCGAGTACCAGTTGAGCCGGCGCACCGACCAGGCTACCGCCAGCCTGACCTTCGACGAGCAGGGCACCATCGGTACCGGCTACTTCGACATCCGCGCCCGCGACGGCAGCCGCACGCGCCTGGCCAACCTCTCCTATAGCCGCCCGATCGGCAGCCGGAGCAGCTTCTACCTGGCGCTGAACAAGGATCTCGACGGCGACGGCTACAGCGCGCTGATGCAACTGGTGATTCCCTTCGACATCAACGGCCTGCTGAACATCGGCGTCACCCGCGACAGCGACCGGCGCTACAGCGAGCGGGTGATCTGGAGCCGCTCCACACCGAGCCAGGGCGGCCTCGGCTGGAACCTCGGCTATGGCGGCGGCGCCAGCCGCTACCAGCAGGCCGACCTGACCTGGCGCATGCAGAACGTGCAACTGCAGGGCGGCCTCTATGGCGAGACCGGCAACTACACGCGCTGGGCCGATCTCAGCGGCTCGCTGGTATGGATGGACAACGCCGTGTTCGCTAGCAACCGGATCAACGACGCCTTCGTCCTGGTCAGCACCAAGGGTTATCCACAGGTGCCGATCCGCTACGAGAACCAACTGATGGGCAGCACCGACGACAACGGCCACCTGCTGGTGCCCTGGGTCGCGGCCTACTACCCGGCGAAGTTCCAGATCGAGCCGCTGGACCTTCCGGCCAACGTCAGCGCGCCCGAAGTCGAGCAGCGCGTGGCGGTACGCCAGGGCAGCGGCCTGCTGCTGGATTTCCCGATCCGTGCCGTAGTCGCCGCCAGCATCAACCTGGTGGACGAGCGCGGCGAACCGCTGCCGCTGGGCAGCCAGGCCGAAGAAACCGGCAGCGGCCAGCGCGCCAGCGTCGGCTGGGACGGCCAGGTCTATTTCGAAGGATTGCAAAGCGACAACCAGCTACGCGTGGTCCGCCCCGACGGCCGGGCCTGCCAGGCACGCTTCCGCCTGGACACGCGCAAACCCACCGTCAGCCAGGTCGGCCCGCTGACCTGCTCGGCCCCGATCGGAGATACGCCATGAGCCGCCACTCCACGTCCGCCTGCCTGCTCGGCTTCGCTACGCTCTGCGCCAGCCCGTTGCTGCTCGCCGCCTGCACCACCAGCTCCGGCACCGGCAATTTCGGCAGCCTGAGCTCGTTCACCGTGGCCAGCACCGCCCAGACCATCACCGGCACCACCGGCTTCAAGTGCACCGGCAGCCTGTTGTCGATCCTCAGCACCAACACCATCGACGCGACCATCGCCAGCACCGCCAATCCGCTGGGCACCACGCCGCGGCTGTACAACGCCGCCAGCGGCACCTACCTGCCCTACAGTATCTGCAAGGACAACGGCTGCGGCACCGTCTACAACGTCGGCTCGACGGTACGCTGGAGCAGCACCACCTTCCTCGGCATCCTCGGCCTGTTCAACGCCACCGACGGCAGCCTGCCGCTGTACCTGCGCACCGCCACCGGGGTGACCCTGCCGGCCGGCACCTATACCGATACCATCGGCCTGAACTGGGCCTGGCACCTGTGCGCGGCGGGCATCGGCCCAGTCTGCGTATACGACGACGGCACCGCCAGCAGCAGCGTCAACGTTACCCTGACGGTGCTCAAGGACTGCTTCATCGACAGCGCTCCGGACCTCAGCTTCGGCAGCGCCGCGCTGGTCTCGGCCTTCACCGCGGTGAACCAGAACATTGGCGTGCGCTGCACCCTGAACGCCACCTATACCATCGGCTTCGACAACGGCAACAACTTCAGCGGCGGCTGGCGGCGAATGCTCAGCGGCGCCAACGCGATCCAGTACAACCTCTACAAACCGGGAGACTCGACGGTCTGGACCACCAGCAACACCCAGGCAGGCACCGGTAGCGGCGCCGCGCAGAACGTGCCGTACCGGGCCATCGTCAACCCGGCCCAGGGCAACGTCCCCGCCGGTACCTACAGCGATACCGTGCGGGTGATCCTCACCTACTGAGTCAGGCCGGCTGCCGGGACGCCTTCCAATCCTCGCCGCCCTCGCCTTCCCGTCGCAGGCTCCAGTCCTTCAGGTGCTCCAGGCTGGCGCGATAGGGCTTGAGGCCGATCCCCAGCAGGACCACCGCACCGAGCACCGCGGCCAGGGTCACCAGCAGCAGCGAGTAGCGCAGCGCCATGTCGTCGGCGAAGACGAAATCGGTGACCAGCGCCACCGCCGTCGGGCCCACGCCGAGACCGAACAGGGTGACCACGAACAGGTAGATCGCCGAGGCCTGGCCGCGCATCGAGTTGGGCATGATCTCCTGGATCGCCGCCGGGGCCACGCCGAACGGCATGCTCAGGAAGAACACCGTCGGCGCCATCAGCGCCGCCGCCCAATTGGCGTTGTCCAGCAGCGGATAGACCAGGGTGAAGGGAATCACCGCCCAGGCGGCGAGCAGCCCGACGCGCATGTTCGCGTCGCTACGCCCGCGCTTCGCCCAGTAGTCGGCCAGGCGCCCGCCGAAGACGATGCCGAGACAGCCGAACACCGCGACGATGCTGCCGTAGACCACCCCGACATGACCGGCGTCCCAGCCGTGGGTGCGGACGAAGAAGGTCGGCACCCAGGCGCCGCTGCCGTAGCCGGCGAAGGACAGGCAGGCGAAACCGAAGTTGTGGCAGAGCACGGTCTTGCGGTTGGCCCGCAGGTAGGCGCCGACCTCGCCCAGCGGCACCGCCACGCCTGCGCCGACTCCGCGCCGGGCCGGCTCGCGGATCGCCAGCAGCAACAGGCAGAAGAGCACGCCGGCGGCGCCGAGGATGAGGAAGATCAGTTGCCACGGGCGCACCTCGCCGAACAGCGGCAGATGCACGTCGCCCTGGGCCGAGGCAAACTTGATCACCAGCCCGCCGAGCAGGAAGGCCAGCCCCGAGCCCAGGTAGATGCCCATCGAGTAGACGCTGATCGCCGTCGCCCGACGCTCGCGCGGGAAGCTGTCGGCGATCAGCGAATAGGCCGCTGGCGACAGCGCCGCCTCGCCGACCCCGACGCCGACCCGGAAGGTGAGGAATTGCCAATAGCTGCGCGCCAGACCGCAGGCCGCGGTCATCGCGCTCCACACCAGCACGCCGAACAGGATCAGGCCGCGCCGGCTGCGGTTGTCGGCCATGCGTCCGAGCGGGATACCGCAAAGGGTGTAGAACAGGGCGAAGGACAAGCCCATCAGCAGGCTCATTTCCGTATCGCTGATGGCCAGGTCGCGGCGGATCGGGCCGACCAGCAGGTTGAGGATCTGCCGGTCGATGAAGGACAGCACATAGGCGACCATGAGGATCGCCACCGTGGTCCAGGCCGCAAGGTTGGAGGGATAGCCGTTATTGTTGTTATGCATGCCGAACTCCTGGACGCCGCCGAAGCGGCGGATGCGAAGGGAGGGTCGACAGGCAGGATAAGCCGGCAACATCCGGGCTTATACCCAGGGCAAGGGACTATAGAACTGCTGAATGCGGGAAGCGGGTTCCGGCGAATGACCGCCAGGTCATTCGCCGCCGCATGCGCTCAGAGCCTGTCCAGCATCTCGCGAGCTGGGCGGGGAAGCGGAGCTGACGAGCGGCAAATGAGCACTTCAAAGCCGTCATACCGCGCCGCGCAGCGGATCATGAACAGGCTCTCAGAGCGGCCTGGCCAAGCGCCCGCTCATCTCGGCCAGGGCGCCGACCCAGGCGGGGTGGTCGTTGAGGCAGGGAATCAGCACCAGGTCCTCGCCGCCGGCACTGATGAACTGCTCGCGGCCGCGCATGCCGATTTCCTCCAGGGTCTCGATGCAGTCGGCAACGAACGCCGGACACATCACCAGCAGGCGCTTCACCCCGCGCTGCACCAGTTCGTCGAGCTTGGCGTCGGTATAGGGCTCGATCCACTTGGCGCGCCCCAGGCGCGACTGGAACGACACCGACCAGCGCCCCTGCTCCAGGCCGGCGCGCTCGGCGAAGGCCTCGGCGGTGCGCAGGCACTGGCTGCGGTAGCAGAGGGCGAGGGCTTCGGGGCTGACGTTGCGGCTGTTCTCGGCCAGCAGGTCGTGGGCAGGATCCTTCACCAGCTTGCGGATGTGCCGCTCGGGCAAGCCATGGAAGCTCAGCAACAGATGGTCGTGGGGCTGCTGCAGGTACGGACGCACGCTTTCCACCAGGGCATCGAGGTAGACCGGCTGGTCGTAGAACGGCGGCAGCGTGCTGACCTCCAGGCCCAGGCGATGGGCGGCGATCACCCGGCGCACCTCCTGTTCGGCGGTGGTCGTGGTGCTGTCGGCGAACTGCGGATACAGCGGCGCCAGGGTCACCCGCCGGATACCACGGCGCGCCAGGTCGAGCAGGACCTTCTCGATGGCCGGCTGGCCGTAGCGCATCGCCAGTTCCACCGGCCCATGCGGCCAGTGCGGCTTCATCGCCTCCTGCAGGCGACGACTGAGGACGATCAGTGGCGACCCTTCGTCCCACCAGATCGAGCTGTAGGCGTGCGCCGATTCGGCCGGACGCTTGATCAGGATCAGCGACACCAGCAGGCGCCGCAGCGGCCAGGGCAGGTCGACCACGTAGGGATCCATGAGGAACTGGTCGAGATAGCGGCGGACATCCTCCACCCGGGTCGAATCCGGGGAGCCCAGGTTGAGCAACAGCAGGGCATTCTCGGTCATGCCTGATCCTTTCGTCGGGCGTCCAGGACATCGGCCAGCGCCACGTCCAGGTCGGTGAATTGAAAACGGTAGCCGGCGTCCTGCAAGCGTTGCGGCAAGGCTCGCTGGCCGCCGAGCAGCAATCCGGACATTTCTCCCAGCCCGAGGCGCAGGACGAACCCGGGGGTCGGTATCCGCGCCGGCTTGTGCAGCGCCCGGCCCAGGGCCTTGGCGAAATCGCGGTTGCGCACCGGGTTGGGAGCGCACGCATTATAGGGACCGCTGGCATCGGGCCGCCGCAAAAGAAAATCGATCAGCTCGATTTGATCCTCGATATGAATCCACGGCATCCATTGCCGGCCGTCACCCAGCGGTCCGCCCAGGCCGAGCCGGTAGAGCGGCAACAGGCGCCCGAGGAAGCCGCCCTCGGGGGCCAGCACCAGGCCGGTGCGCAACAGCACGACACGGGTGCCGAGCTTCTCCGCCTCGCGGGCGATCTGCTCCCAGGCGAGGCATAGCTCGCTGGCGAAATCCTCGCCGGCCGCCGCCCCCTCCTCGGTCACCGGGCGCTCGCCGCTGTCGCCATACCAACCCACCGCAGAACCCGATAACAGAAGGTCCGGGCGCTGCTCGCGAGCGTCCAGCCATTCCACCAGGCGCTCGGTAAGGCGTACCCGGCTTTCCCACAGCAGCGCCTTGCGCTTGTGACTCCAGGGTTTGTCCGCGATCGGCTCGCCGGCCAGGTTGACCACCGCGTCGAGCGGCTGGTCGCCGTACTCGTCGAAACGATCGATGCCGCGCACGCCGACGCCGCACAGCGATTCCACCTGCTGCGGCCGCCGGCTGAACACGGTCAGCCGGTGCCCGGCCTGTCGCCAGCGGGCGCACAGGCGGCGCCCCATCAGGCCGGTACCGCCGGTCAAGAGAATGTGCATGGCTGTCTCCTCGTTTTGCCTGCGTGCCCTTTCAGTCTGGACCCTGGACATCGATCTGCCCGATGACCGTGCATCCTCCCCCCATTCCAGCGTTATCCTGTGGATGGAAGATCCGTCGGCTCCGGCCGGGGAACCCTGGCGTCGTTTTCGACTCAGCCAAGGAACAGGGCTTGCATCGCACTGGTGCCTTAGTGAACGGCGCCAGCCGTCTATTCTTCAGATAACTCGGTTGATACTTCCGAACGGAACGTCTGAAGGTTCGACAGGCCAGGAAGCGAGCCGTGCGCCGCAGGCGCGCCATCGGCGCGATGCAAGGTGCGCCTCGAAGCACGCGCAATACTGTACATTAAATCAAGCTTGTACAAGAAACCTGATTCGCCTGTCCAGACGCTACACAACCAGAGAGGCATGTCATGAGCGTCCCCATCGCCATCATCGGTACTGGCATCGCCGGGCTTTCCGCCGCCCACGCATTGAGATCCGCCGGCCAGACCGTACAACTGTTCGACAAGGGCCACGGCAGCGGCGGCCGCATGGCCAGCAAGCGCAGCGAGGCCGGCACGCTGGACCTCGGCGCGCAATACTTCACCGCCCGCGACCGGCGCTTCCTCGACGCCTTGCAACACTGGCGCGAGGAAGGCTGGGTGGACGAGTGGAAACCCGCTCTCTACCAATACCGCGACGGCCAGCTGAGCCCCTCCCCGGACGAGCAGCCACGCTGGGTCGGCATCCCACGGATGAGTGCGATCACCCGCGCCCTGCTCACCGATCTGCAAGTGGTCTTCTCCTGCCGCATCACCGAGGTCTTCCGCGGCAAGCAGCACTGGCACCTGCAGGACGCCGAGGGACAGAACCACGGTCCGTTCAACCAGGTCCTGATCGCCATCCCCGCTCCCCAGGCCACGCCGCTGCTGGCCAGCGTGCCGAAACTGGCGGCCACCGCCGCGAGCGTGGTCATGGAGCCGACCTGGGCGGTGGCGCTGGGCTTCCGCGAGGTACTCGACACCCCGGTGCAGGGCTGCTTCGTGCACGACAGTCCGATCGCCTGGCTGGCCTGCAATCGCAGCAAGCCGGGGCGCGACACCACCCTCGACACCTGGGTGCTGCACGCCACCAGCCAGTGGAGCCGGCAGCACATCGACATGGCCAAGGAGGACGTGGTCGAGCACCTGCGCTGCGCCTTCGCCGAAGTGATCGGCTGCGCCGTACCGGAAGCCGCCTTCAGCATCGCCCACCGCTGGCTCTATGCACGCCCGGCGGAGGCCCACCAGTGGGGCGCCCTCGGCGATCCCGACCTGGGCATCTACGCCTGCGGCGACTGGTGCTCCAGCGGCCGCGTCGAAGGCGCCTGGCTCAGCGGCCAGGAAGCCGCGCGGCGCCTGCTGGAACATCTCTGAGGGGATCGGGCCGTCGCCTGGCGGCCCGATGTGACAAGAAAATACCTATACAAATACATTGACCTGTACAAGATAAGTTCTAGGATGTGTCGTATGACCGCCTGACTGTCGAGCTGCGCGCGAACCTCCTTTCCCCTCGGGAGACGACACCGATGCACGAATCTCACCCTTCCCTGACGCCCCGACTCGGCATCAGCGCCTGCCTGCTCGGCGAACCGGTGCGCTTCAACGGCGGCCACAAGCGATCCGCGCTTTGCGAGGAACTGGCGCGACACGTCGAGTTCGTCTCCTTCTGCCCGGAACAGGCCATCGGCCTGGGCACGCCGCGCCCGGCGATTCGCCTGGAAGGCACTCCGGAAGCCGCCGAGGCGCGGAGCCGCGACGGCCTGGCGGTCGGCGGAGCGCTCGCCGAATATGCGCGGAGGGTGGCGCAACGGGCGGATACGCTGGACGGTTTCATCTTCATGCAACGCTCGCCGTCCTGCGGGCTGCAACGGGTCAAGGTCTATCCAGAAGGCGGCGGCGCGCCGCGCGCCGAAGGCCGTGGACGCTTCGCCGCAGCCCTTTGCGAAGCCTTGCCGGAGCTACCGGTGGAAGAAGAAGGCCGGCTGCACGATCCGGTCCTGCGGGAGAACTTCCTCACCCGCGTGTATGCCCATGCCCACTGGCAGGCCCTGCGCCAGCGCGGCCTCAGCCATTCGGCCATCGTCGCCTTCCATAGCCGCTACAAGTACCAGTTGCTGGCCCATTCGCCGGAGCACTACCGCAGCCTCGGCCGCCTGCTCGGCGAAGCCGGCCACTACCAGCCGGAAGCCCTCGGCACTCGCTACTTCGGCGAGCTGATGCAGGGCTTGCGCCGCTGCGCGACCCGCGGCAGCCATGGCAACGTGTTGCTGCACCTGAGCGGCTACCTGAAACGCGACCTCGCAACCGAAGACAGGCGTGAATTGCGCGAGCTGATCGAGCAATACCGGCATGGCAGCGTGCCGCTGGTGGTACCGCTGACCCTGCTAAAGCACCACTTCCGTCGCCACCCGCATGCATACATCGCCCAGCAGGCCTACCTGCAACCGCACCCGACCGAACTCGGCCTGCGCAACGCGCTCTAGGATTTCCCGATGAACTCGCCCCACCTCGAACGCGGCGGCCTGCCGATCCGCGAAGTCACTCGTCTGACCGGCGTCCATCCGGTCACCCTGCGCGCCTGGGAGCGCCGCTATGGCCTGGTGGTGCCGCAACGCACCGGCAAGGGGCACCGGCTCTACAGCGAAGAGCAGGTCGAGCGCATCCGCCGGATACTCGTCTGGCTCGAGCGTGGCGTCGCCATCAGCCAGGTGCGCGCGCTGCTGGAGCGTCCGGAGGAAACCCCGGCGGCGGATGTCGAATCCCCCTGGGAACGCCTGCACGAACAGCTGCTGGACGCCATCGCCGCGCTGGCCGAGCGACGCCTCGACGATCTGTTCAACCAGGCCGCGTCGCTCTATCCGGTAGCGACCCTCTGCGAAAAGCTTCTGCAACCCTTGCTGCAGCACCTCGAACGACGCTGGCAGGGACAGTTCGGCGCGCGCATGGAGCGGGCCTTCTTCTTCTCCTGGTTGCGCAGCAAGCTGGGCGCCCGCCTTTATCACCAGCAACGGCTGCAACAGGGCGCGCCGCTGCTGCTGGTCAACCAGTCCGAGCTGTCGCTGGAACCGAACCTCTGGCTGTGCAGCTGGTTGCTCGGCAGCGGCGAGGTGCCGCTGCAGGTCTTCGACTGGCCGCTGCCACCGGCCGAACTGGCCCTGGCCTGCGAACGCCTGGAAGCTCGCGGCGTGTTGCTGTACGCCAGTCATCGCCTCAATCCGGAGCACCTGCCGCGCCTGCTGGCAGGGGTGAGCTGCCCGGTGGTGCTGGTCGGACCGGCCGTGGAGATCCAGCGCGAAGCCTTCGAAACCTTGGCGCTAACTGGCCTGCTGCTGGCGAGCACGCCCCTGGAAGCCCGCCGCCTGCTCGGCGAACGAGGCCTGTTGAACCCATGAACGGACTTCCGATGAACCTGATCTGGTTTCGCTGCGACCTGCGAACCACCGATAACAGCGCGCTCCTCGCCGCCGCCGATGGGCGCCCTTGCGTGGCTCTCTACCTGCTCAGCCCGGCGCAGTGGCGGGAACACGACGATGCGCCCTGCAAGGTCGACTTCTGGCTGCGCAACCTGGGCGAGCTGCAACGCCAGCTCGCCGCGCTGAACATCCCGCTGCTGGTGCGCGACTGCGGCCACTGGCGGCAAGCCCCGGAAGTCATCGGCCGGCTCTGTCGGGAACTGGGAGTCGGCGCGGTACACGTCAACCAGGAATACGGGGTGAACGAGGAACGCCGCGACCAGGCCGTCGACCAACGCCTGCGCGAACAGGGCGTGGCCTTCCACAGCCACCTCGACCAGCTGTTCTTCGCCCCCGGCTCGGTACTGACCCGAACTGGCGGCTATTTCCAGGTGTTCAGCCAGTTCCGCAAGGTCTGCCACGAACGGCTGTACCAGGCCCTGCCGGGTGTCCGCCCGCGTCCGCAGCCCCAGCCACCGCACGCGCTGGCCAGCGACCCGCTGCCGGATGCCGTGCCCGCCTTCCCGCGGCCGGCCGATAGCTTGCGCCGCCTCTGGCCAGCAGGCGAAGAGGTAGCGCAGGAACGCCTGCGCGACTTCGCCGACCAGCACCTGGCCGACTACCATGAACGGCGCGACTTCCCGGCGCTTCCCGGCACCAGCCAACTGTCGCCCTACCTGGCCGCCGGCGTACTCTCACCCAGACAATGCCTGGACGCCGCGCTGGTTGCCAACCGCGGCGAGTTCAGCGGCGGCCAGCAAGGCGCCGCGACCTGGATCAACGAGCTGCTCTGGCGCGAGTTCTACAAGCACATCCTGGTCGGCTACCCCCGGGTCTCCCGGCACCGCCCCTTCCGCGAGGAGACCGAAGCCCTGCGCTGGCGCCAGGCCCCGGCGGAACTCGAAGCCTGGCAACAGGGGCGCACCGGCATACCGATCATCGACGCGGCAATGCGCCAGTTGCTCGCCACCGGCTGGATGCACAATCGCCTGCGGATGGTGGTAGCGATGTTCCTCAGCAAGAACCTGCTGATCGACTGGCGCGAAGGCGAACGCTGGTTCATGCGCCACCTCATCGACGGTGACCTGGCGGCGAACAACGGCGGCTGGCAGTGGAGCGCATCCACCGGCACCGACGCGGTTCCCTACTTCCGCCTGTTCAATCCGCTCTCGCAGTCCGAACGCTTCGATCCACGCGGCGAGTTCATCCGCCACTGGCTGCCGGAACTGGCCGGCCTGGAGCGCAAGGCGATCCACGATCCGTCCAGCCTGGGGCTGTTCGCCGGGGTCGACTATCCACGGCCGATGGTCGACCTGAAGGCCAGCCGCGAACGGGCGCTGGCGGCTTTCCGCAACCTGCCGCCGCGCGATGGTCGCGCGTAGGGCGCGTCAGCGAGCTATCGCCTCCCGCCAAATGGCTCGCTCTTTCCATAGGGCGGTGCGGCGTGGCGGAAGAATCGCAGGCATGAAAAAGCCGGGATGAACCCGGCTTTTTTCGCCCGTGCCGACTAGATCGGGATCTTGTAGAACAGGCTGTAGGACTCGATACCGTCGTTCGGCTGTTTCAGGCCGGCGTTGGAATAGTGGATCGCCCGAACGCCGACCGACTGGCCGTTGGCGAACTTCAGGCCGGCGCCGATGCGGTCTTCGAAGTTCAGGGAGGAACCCAGGTTCTGGTCGCCGACACGGGTGCCGGAGAACGCCGCCACGCCGATACCGGCCTCGATGAATGGCTTGATCGAGTCGCCGGCGAACTCGTAGACGAATACCGGAGCGAACGACAGCGAATGCTTGCCGGCGCCTTCATCGCCACCTTCCCAATAGGTGTAGCCCGCATCCCAGTAGCCGGTCAGGCGCCCGGTGGAGGTCTGCCACCAGCTCTTGTCCCAATCCCAGCTCAGGCCCAGGCGATAGGTCATGCCCGACTGGCCGGTCGCACCGACGGCGGCCGAGACGTCCGCCGCCTGGGCGGACGCCACGTGGACGGAGGAAAGTGCGGCCAGAACGGCCAGCGGAAGTAGTTTCTTCATTGAAACGTCCTTTTCGAAAGTTGCATGAAAGCCCCCGCATTCAAGCTGCGCATTATAAGAGCGCACTTACTAAAGCAGATACTAGACCAAACGCTTTAGTTCAAAAAATCGCTGACACGTCTGCCAGGAACGACTAAACGACTAATTTTCCTACGCTTTCCGGGCTTCCCCAGAGGATCGGCAGGATCCTTTCCATCTCCTCCGGCAGCGCGCTGGTCCAGAAACGCGGCGTCGCGGCCTGGCCAGAGGCCAGTAGCGCCCGCGCCGACAATACGCGCTCCAGCTGCCGGGCGACAGCCGCTCCCGTATCGATCACCGCCATCTCCGCCGGGATCAGCTCGGCCAGCAGGGGTTTGACGAAGGGATAATGAGTACAGCCGAGGATCAGCGTATCGCAGCCCTGTTCGAGGATCGGCGCCAGCAGGCGTTCCAGCAGTGCCCGGGTTTGCGGCCCATAGAGATCGCCGGCTTCGATGCGCTCGACCAGCCCCGGGCAGGGCTGGGTGAAGACCTGTACGTCGCTGGCGAAGCGGTCGAGCAAGGCGGCGAAACGCGCGCTCTTCAGAGTTCCGGTGGTGGCCAGGACGCCGACCCGACCGTTGCGGGTGGCCGCCGCGGCCGGCTTCACCGCAGGCTCCATGGCCACCAGCGGCACCTGCGGATAACGTTCGCGCAATTCCGCCGCAGCCGCAGCCGTCGCGGTATTGCAGGCCAGTACCAGAGCCTTGGCGCCCTGCTCCAGAAGGAAATCACCGATCCGCTCGCAGCGTTCGCGGATGTACTCCGCGCTCTTCTCGCCGTAGGGCACATGGGCGTTGTCGGCGACGTAGAGCAACGATTCGGATGGCAGGCGCGCGCGAATCTCACGCAATACGCTGAGCCCGCCGACCCCGGAATCGAAAACGCCGACCGCGGCCGACTCAACCGCCATGGCGTTGCCCGCAGACGGCACAGGAAGGATCGCGACGCACCCGCAATTCGCGGAAGCGCGTGCCGAGGGCGTCCACCAGCAGCAGGCGGCCCACCAGCGGTTCGCCGAAACCGGCCAGCAGCTTGAGCGCCTCCAGCGCCTGCAGGCTACCGACCAGCCCCACCAGCGGACCGATCACGCCGGCCTCGCTGCAGGTCAGCTCGGCCTCGCTGCCGTGCCCGTAGAGGCAGTGGTAGCAGGGGCTTTCGTCGCGGCGGGTATCGAATACCGAAAGCTGGCCCTCGAGACGGATCGCCGCGCCGCTGACCAGGGGCTTGCCGGCGCGCACGCAGGCGACGTTGACCGCCTCGCGGGTGGCGAAGTTGTCGGTGCAGTCGAGCACCAGGTCGACCGCCGCCACGGCGGCATCGAGGGAGTCCTTGTCCAGCGCGGCGCTATGGCTGACCAGGCGGATCTGCGGATTCAGCGCGCCCAGCCGGCGCATCGCCGACTCCACCTTGCCGACACCGACGCTGGTGCCATCGTGGATGACCTGCCGTTGCAGGTTGGTCAGGTCGACCGTATCGAAATCCGCCAGGTGCAGCTCGCCGACCCCGGCCGCGGCCAGGTACAGCGCCACCGGCGAACCCAGGCCGCCAAGACCGACGATCAGTGCGCGGCTGCGCTTCAGGCGCAGCTGGCCCTCGACGTCGACCTGCGCCAGTAGGATCTGGCGACTGTAGCGCAGCAGTTCCTCGTCGCTCAGCATGCCCATTGTCCGAGAGTGATCCGCTCGTTGCCGCCGAGGTCGCGCAACGTATGTACCCCGGCGAAGCCGCGGGCGCCGAGCAGTTCGCGCACCGCCGCCCCTTGATCATAGCCGTGCTCGAGCAGCAACCAGCCTTCGTCCAGCAAATGCTGCGGCGCCTGGGCGACGATCTGGCGGATATCGTCGAGGCCATCGCTACCCGCGACCAGCGCGCTCTTCGGCTCGAAACGCACGTCGCCCTCGCTCAGGTGCGGATCGCTGGCAGGGATATACGGCGGATTGCCGACGATCATCCGGAAGCGTCGGCCATCGAGAGCGGAGAACCAGTGGCTGCGGCGCACCTCGACGTTCTCCAGGAGCAACCGCTGGCGATTGCGCTCGGCCAGCGCCACGGCCTCTTCCACGCGGTCCACCGCAGTCACCGTCCACAGCGGCCGTTCGCTGGCCAGGGCCAGGGCGATGGCGCCGGTGCCGGTGCCCAGGTCGAGCACGGTAGCGGTGTCCGCCGCGAGGGTCGCCAGCGCGGTTTCCACCAGCAGTTCGGTGTCCGGGCGCGGGATCAGGGTGTGTGGCGCGACCTCCAGGTCCAGGCTCCAGAAGCCCTGGTGGCCAAGTATGTAGGCCACCGGCTCGCCGTTGCGCCGACGGGCGATCCAGTCGTCGAACAGCTCGTTGGCCTCGCGCGGCACGATGCGCTCCGGCCAGGTACGCAGGAAGCTGCGCGGCTTGCCCATCGCCGCCGCCAGCAGCAACTCGGTGTCGAGCCGGGCGCTGGGCGAATCGGGCAGTTGGGAATCCTTGAGAAGGGTACAGATAGTGGTCATGTCAGTCGCCCAGGGCCGCCAGTTGATCGGCCTGGTATTCCTGCAGCAGCGGCTCGATCACCTGTTCCACCGCGCCCTCCATCACCTCGCCCAGGGAGTACAGGGTGAGGTTGATGCGATGGTCGGTGACCCGCCCTTGCGGGAAGTTGTAGGTACGGATGCGCTCCGAGCGGTCGCCCGAGCCCACCAGCAGCTTGCGCGTGCTGGCGATCGCCTGCTGCGCCGCGGCCTGCTGCTGGTCGTTGAGCTTGGCCGCCAGCCAGGCCATGGCCTTGGCGCGGTTCTTGTGCTGCGAGCGCTCTTCCTGGCACTCGACCACGATGCCGCTGGGAATGTGGGTGATGCGCACCGCCGAGTCGGTCTTGTTGACGTGCTGGCCGCCGGCACCGGAGGAACGGTAGGTGTCCACCCGCAGGTCGGCCGGGTTGATCTCGATCGCTGCCTGCTCGTCCGGCTCCGGCAGCACCGCGACGGTGCAGGCGGAAGTGTGGATCCGGCCCTGGGATTCGGTTTCCGGCACCCGCTGCACGCGGTGCGCGCCGGACTCGAACTTGAGCTTGGCGTAGACGTTGTCGCCCTCGACCCGGGCAATCACTTCCTTGTAGCCACCGTGCTCGCCCTCGTTCTCCGACAGCGTCTCGACCCGCCAGCCCTGGCGCTCGGCGTAGCGCGAATACATGCGGAACAGGTCGCCGGAGAAGATCGCCGCCTCGTCGCCACCGGTGCCGGCACGGATCTCCAGGAACACGTTGCGGCTGTCGTTGGGATCCTTCGGCAGCAGCATGCGCTGCAGGCTGTCGCCGAGGGCGGCGAGGCGGCCGCGCGCTTCGGCGACCTCCTCCTCGGCGAGGTCGCGCAACTCCGGGTCGCTGTCCTTGAGCAACGCCTGGGCGCCCTCGAGGTCGGCCTGCACCTTGCGGTAGTCGCGGAACGCCAGGATCACCGGTTCGACCTCGGCGTACTCGCGGGAATAGGCGCGGAAGCGGGTCTGGTCACTGATCACCTCGGCGTCGCCGAGCAGCGCCGTCAGTTCTTCGTAGCGATCGCTGAGGACATCCAGCTTTTTCAGCAGAGAAGCTTTCATGCAGGCATAGGTACCGGTCAGTGGCGCGGCGCGCCCTCGTCGAGGGCGAACAGCTCCTGGGCCAGGGCCAGCGCGTCGATGCGGCCCTCGGCGGACATTTTCTTCATCTGCACGCTGGGCGCGTGCAGCAGTTTGTTGGTCAGGCCGCGGGCCAGCTGGGCCATCACCTCGGCGGGGTCGGCACCGTTGGCCAGTTGCCGCTGGGCCTTGCCCAGCTCCTCATCGCGCAGGCGCTCGGCCTGCTGCCGATAGGCGCGCAGCACGTCCACCGCGGCCAGTTCGCGCAGGCGCTGCATGAACTCGGCGACGCCACTGCCGACCAGTTCCTCGGCGGCCTGGGCAGCGCCCTGGCGGCTCTTGAGATTCTCCGCCACTACTTCGTGGAGGTCGTCGACGCTATAGAGGTAGACGTCGTCCAGTTCGCCGACTTCCGGCTCGATGTCGCGCGGCACGGCGATGTCGACCATGAACATCGGCTTGTGCTTGCGCTGCTTCAGCGCGCGCTCCACGGCGCCCTTGCCGAGGATCGGCAACTGGCTGGCAGTGGAGCTGATGACGATATCGCTGTTGGCCAACTCCTCGGGGATCTCCGAAAGCAGCACCGCATGGGCGCCGAACTGCTCGGCGAGCAGGCTGGCGCGCTCCAGGGTGCGGTTGGCCACCACGATGCGCTTCACGCCTTGCTCGAACAGGTGGCGCGCGACCAGGGTGATGGTCTCGCCGGCGCCGATCAGCAGCGCCTGGCTGCGGTGCAGGTCGCTGAAGATCTGCTTGGCCAGGCTCACCGCGGCGAACGCCACGGACACCGGGTTCTCGCCGATGGCGGTATCGGTGCGGACGGTCTTCGCCGTACTGAAGGTGGCCTGGAACAGGCGGCCGAGCAGCGGACCGACGGTGCCGGCCTCGCGCGCGACGGCGTAGGCCGACTTCATCTGGCCGAGGATCTGCGGCTCGCCGAGGACCATCGAGTCGAGGCCGGAGGCCACGCGCATCATGTGGCGCACCGCGTCTTCGTCCTGGTGCACATAGGCACAGGCGCGCAACTCGTCGAGAGTCAGGCGATGGTAGTCCGCCAGCCAGGCGAGCACGTCGTCCGCGGTCGGATGGTCGATCTCCAGGTAGAGTTCGCTCCGGTTGCAGGTCGACAGAATGGCCGCCTCGCGGCTGGTGGTCAGGCGGCAGAGCTGCTGCAGCGCCTCGACCATCTGTTCCGGAGTGAAAGCCACGCGCTCGCGGACAGCCACCGAGGCGGTCTTGTGATTGATGCCGAGGGCAATGAAGGCCATGCAGGATCGCTGAGCTAATCGGGGAAACGCGCAATTCTCCTACTTCGCCAAGGGCAGGACAACCATTGCCGATGTATTGACCCCATAGACAGCTTCGTCGACGCCCGTCCCGGCCCCCTTGGGCTTGCCGGACGGCTTATGTCATGATGGCGCCACCCTCGCAGGTTCAAGGCCGGCTTTCTTCCTCTATGAACAAATCCCTTGCGCTGCTGACCGTCACGCTGCTGCTCGGCGGCTGCCAGTCACTTATCCACAAGACTCCCGATGGCACCCCGCCGGTGGAAGACACCGCGGTCGAGACCAAGGCCAAGCCGGAAAAGTACGGCTCCTTCAGCGAGGACAGCCTGTATTCGCTGCTGGTGGCCGAACTGGCCGGGCAGCGCAACCGCTTCGACATCGCCCTGAGCAACTATGTGGTGCAGGCGCAGAAAACCCGCGACCCCGGGGTTTCCGAGCGCGCCTTCCGCATCGCCGAATACCTCGGCGCCGACCAGGAAACCCTCGACACCTCCCTGCTCTGGGCGCGCAGCGCGCCGGACAACCTCGATGCCCAACGCGCCGCCGCGATCCAGTTGGCCCGCGCCGGGCGCTACGAGGAGTCCATGGTGTACATGGAGAAGGTCCTCAACGGCCAGGGCGACACGCACTTCGACTTCCTCGCCCTGTCTGCCGCGGAGACCGACCCGGATACCCGCGCCGGCCTGCTGCAGAGCTTCGACCACCTGTTGAAGAAATACCCGAACAACGGCCAGTTGCTGTTCGGCAAGGCCCTGCTGCTGCAACAGGACGGCCGCCCGGATGAAGCCCTGACCCTGCTCGAGGACAACTCCGCAAGCCGCCACGAAGTCGCCCCGCTGCTGCTCCGCTCGCGCCTGTTGCAGAGCATGAAGCGCAGCGACGAGGCCCTGCCGCTGCTCAAGGCCGGGATCAAGGAACACCCGGACGACAAACGCGTGCGCCTCGCCTACGCGCGCCTGCTGGTGGAGCAGAATCGCCTGGACGACGCCAAGGCCGAGTTCGCCGGACTGGTCCAGCAATTCCCCGACGACGACGACCTGCGTTTCTCCCTGGCGCTGGTCTGCCTGGAAGCCCAGGCCTGGGACGAAGCCAGGATCTACCTGGAAGAACTGGTCGAGCGCGACAGCCACGTCGACGCCGCCCACTTCAACCTCGGCCGCCTCGCCGAGGAACAGAAGGACACCGCGCGTGCCCTCGACGAGTACGCCCAGGTCGGCCCGGGCAATGACTTCCTCCCGGCGCAACTGCGCCAGACCGACGTCCTGCTCAAGGCCGGTCGCGTCGACGAAGCCGCCCAGCGCCTGGACAAGGCGCGCAGCGAGCAACCCGACTACGGCATCCAGCTGTACCTGATCGAAGCCGAGGCGCTGTCCAACAACGACCAGCAGGAAAAGGCCTGGCAGGCCATCCAGGAGGGTCTGAAGCAGTACCCGGAGGACCTCAACCTGCTCTACACCCGCTCGATGCTGGCGGAGAAGCGCAACGACCTGGCGCAGATGGAAAAGGACCTGCGCTTCGTCATCGCCCGCGAGCCGGACAACGCCATGGCCCTCAACGCCCTCGGCTACACCCTGGCCGACCGCACCACCCGCTACGGCGAGGCCCGCGAGCTGATCCTCAAGGCGCACAAGCTGAACCCGGACGACCCGGCGATCCTCGACAGCATGGGCTGGATCAACTATCGCCAGGGCAAGCTGGCCGACGCCGAGCGCTACCTGCGCCAGGCGCTGCAGCGCTACCCCGACCACGAGGTCGCCGCGCACCTGGGCGAAGTCCTCTGGGCCCAGGGGCGCCAGGGCGACGCCCGGGCCATCTGGCGCGAATACCTCGACAAGCAGCCCGACAGCGACGTGCTGCGCCGCACCATCAAGCGCCTGACCGGCGCCGAGACTCCTTGAAACCATGCGTCTACGTCTTTTCCTCGCCGCCTCCGCGCTGGCCCTGCTCAGCGGCTGCGCCGGCCTGACCTCCCACGAAGCCCTGGAAGGCCAGGGCGATGCGCAGACCTGGAAAACCCACAAGCAGCAGCTCAGCGAGCTGGATGCCTGGCAGATCGACGGCAAGGTCGGCATCCGCGCCCCGCGCGACTCCGGCAGCGGCACCCTGTTCTGGCTGCAGCGCCAGGGCTACTACGACATCCGCCTGTCCGGCCCGCTCGGCCGCGGCGCAGCACGCCTGACCGGGCGTGAAGGCGCGGTGAGCCTGGAGGTCGCCGGGCAGGGCCGCTACCAGGCGGAGTCCCCGGAAGCACTGCTGGAAGAACAACTAGGCTGGCGCCTGCCGGTCTCGCACCTGCTCTGGTGGGTACGCGGCCTCCCGGCGCCGGACAGCAAGAGCCGCCTGACCCTCGACGCCGACAGCCGCCTGGCGCGCCTGGAACAGGACGGCTGGCAGATCGAATACACCCGCTACGCCGAACAGAACGGCTACTGGCTACCCGAGCGCCTGAAACTGCACGGCCAGGACCTCGACGTCACCCTAGTGATCAAGGACTGGCAGCCGCGCCAGCTCGGCCGCTGACATGAGCGTGCGCCTCAGCCTGCCAGCCCCGGCCAAACTCAATCTGTTCCTGCATATCCTCGGCCGCCGCGACGATGGCTATCACGAGTTGCAGACCCTGTTCCAATTCCTCGACCACGGCGACGAGCTGCATTTCGAAGCCCGCCAGGACGGCCAGGTACGCCTGCACACGGAAATCGCCGGGGTGCCGCACGACAGCAACCTGATCGTGCGCGCCGCGCGCGGGCTGCAGGAAGCCTCCGGCAGCCCGCAAGGCGCCGACATCTGGCTGGACAAGCGCTTGCCCATGGGGGGCGGCATCGGCGGCGGCAGCTCCGACGCCGCCACGACGCTCCTGGCCTTGAACCATCTCTGGCAACTCGGCTGGGACGAGGACCGCATCGCCGCCCTGGGCCTGCGCCTGGGCGCCGACGTGCCGGTCTTCACCCGCGGACGCGCGGCTTTCGCCGAGGGCGTGGGCGAAAAGCTCACCCCGGTGGACATCCCGGAGCCCTGGTATCTCGTCGTGGTTCCGCAAGTACTTGTCAGCACAGCAGAAATTTTTTCAGATCCACTGTTGACACGCGATTCTCCCGCCATTAAAGTGCGCACCGTTCTCGAGGGGGACAGCCGAAACGACTGTCAGCCGGTAGTCGAGAGGCGTTACCCAGAAGTTCGTAACGCTTTGATCTTGCTAAACAAATTTGTTTCAGCTAGATTAACCGGCACTGGAGGTTGTGTGTTTGGGAGCTTCCCAAACAAAGCTGAAGCTGATAAAGTCTCGGCCCTTCTTCCAGACCACCTTCAGAGGTTCGTCGCCAAAGGAAGCAACATCTCGATGTTGCACCGGAAGCTGGAAACTCTGGTCTGAGAAAGGAATGCCGAAACGGCATTCGAGCAATACCACAGGGGCGTCGCCAAGCGGTAAGGCAGCAGGTTTTGATCCTGCCATGCGTTGGTTCGAATCCAGCCGCCCCTGCCATTTTCCTCTTCTGTATTTCATCCGGATCCCTTCGGTCGACACAGGTACCTGTAGCGTGTCCAAGATGATGGTCTTCACGGGGAACGCTAACCCCGATCTTGCACGACGCGTCGTGCGTCAGCTGCACATTCCTCTTGGCGATGTTTCAGTTGGCAAATTCTCCGATGGCGAAATCAGCGTCGAAATCAACGAAAACGTCCGCGGCAAGGACGTATTCCTGATTCAGCCGACCTGCGCGCCGACCAACGACAACCTGATGGAACTGGTGGTGATGGCCGATGCCTTCCGCCGCTCCTCGGCCACTCGTATCACCGCTGTCATCCCCTACTTCGGCTATGCCCGCCAGGATCGCCGTCCGCGTTCCGCCCGCGTGGCCATCAGCGCCAAGGTAGTGGCCGACATGCTGACCGTCGTCGGGGTCAACCGTGTCCTCACGGTCGACCTGCACGCGGATCAGATCCAGGGCTTCTTCGATATCCCGGTAGACAACATCTACGGTTCCCCCGTGCTGGTGGACGATATCGAAGACCAGCGCTTCGAGAACCTGATGATCGTCTCCCCGGACATCGGCGGCGTGGTGCGCGCGCGCGCCGTGGCCAAGTCCCTGGGCGTTGACCTTGCGATCATCGACAAGCGTCGTCCCAAGGCCAACCAGTCCGAAGTGATGCACATCATCGGTGACGTCGAAGGCCGTACCTGCGTACTGGTAGACGACATGGTCGATACCGCCGGCACCCTCGGTCACGCCGCCAAGGCCCTGAAAGAGCACGGCGCCGCCAAGGTCATCGCCTACTGCACCCACCCGGTGCTGTCCGGCCGTGCCATCGAGAACATCGAGAAATCCGTACTGGACGAGCTGGTGGTGACCAACACCATCCCGCTGTCCGCCGCTGCCCAGGCCTGTGGCCGCATCCGCCAGCTGGACATCGCTCCGGTCGTTGCGGAAGCCATGCGCCGGATCAGCAACGAAGAATCGATCAGCGCGATGTTCCGCTGAGGCCCAGCCTCGGCGAACGCGCCTGAACGAAAACGCCCCGCTCCGGCGGGGCCTTTGAAATCGCCCGAACGCTGGTCGCAAGCGTTCGGGCGCATTGTTATTTTTGGAGATACACAATGGTCGACTTTATTCTGAATGCCCAAGTGCGTTCCGATCTGGGGAAAGGTGCGAGCCGCCGCCTGCGTCGTAACGCCGGTCTGGTTCCTGCTGTCGTTTACGGCGGCGACAAAGAGCCCCAGTCCGTAACCCTGGAACTGCGCGAAATCGCCAAGCTCCTGGAAAACGAGGCTGCCTTCAGCCACGTGATCGCCCTGAACGTTGGCGGCGCCAAGGAAACCGTACTGATCAAGGCCCTGCAGCGCCATCCGGCGAAAGGCTTCGTGATGCACGCCGACTTCCTGCGCGTGGTCGCCGACCACAAGCTGACCGCCCACGTACCGCTGCACTTCATCAACGAAGAAGTAGCCGTTGGCGTCAAGCAAGCCGGTGGCGAGATCTCCCACACCATCTCCGAAGTCGAAGTTTCCTGCCTGCCGAAAGACCTGCCGGAATTCATCGAAGTCGACATGGCCAAGGTCGAGCTGGGCCAGATCGTTCACCTGTCGGACCTCAAGGCTCCGAAAGGCGTCGAGCTGGTACAACTGGCCCACGGCAACGACCTGGCCGTTGCCAACATCCACGCTTCCCGCGTGGTGAAGGAAGAAGGTAGCGAAGAAGGCGCCGCCGAGTAATTCATTACTCGATCGCCTTTTTATAGAGAGGGGCTCCCGTCGTGACTGCCGTACAACTGATCGTTGGCCTGGGAAACCCGGGTCCTGAATACGACCAGACCCGGCATAACGCGGGGGCCCTTTTCGTTGAGCGCCTGGCGCATGCCCAGGGCGTCAGCCTCGTGGCTGACCGCAAGTATTTCGGCCTGGTCGGCAAGTTCAGCCACCAGGGCAAGGACGTTCGTCTGTTGATCCCGACCACCTACATGAACCGCAGCGGCCAGTCCGTGGCGGCGCTGGCGGGATTCTTCCGGATCGCCCCGGACGCCATCCTGGTGGCCCACGACGAACTCGACATGCCCCCTGGCGTCGCCAAGCTCAAGACCGGCGGCGGACACGGCGGGCACAACGGGTTGCGCGATATCATCGCCCAGCTCGGCAATCAGAATTCTTTCCATCGCCTGCGGCTTGGCATCGGCCATCCGGGGCACAGCAGCCTGGTTTCCGGTTACGTGCTCGGCCGCGCCCCGCGCAGCGAGCAGGAACTGCTCGACACCAGCATCGACTTCGCCCTCGGCGTGCTGCCGGAAATGCTCGCCGGGGACTGGACCCGGGCGATGCAGAAGCTGCACAGCCAGAAGGCCTGAACCACTTTTCTAGCGCCTGTCTGAGCGCGAGGGACATAGCATGGGATTCAACTGCGGCATCGTCGGCCTGCCCAACGTCGGCAAGTCCACCCTGTTCAACGCCCTGACCAAATCCGGTATCGCGGCGGAAAACTTCCCGTTCTGCACCATCGAGCCGAACAGCGGCATCGTGCCGATGCCCGACGCGCGCCTGAACGCCCTGGCCGAGATCGTCAAGCCCGAGCGCGTACTGCCGACCACCATGGAATTCGTCGACATCGCCGGCCTGGTGGCGGGCGCCTCCAAGGGTGAGGGCCTGGGCAACAAGTTCCTCGCCAACATCCGCGAGACCGACGCCATCGCCCACGTGGTGCGCTGCTTCGAAGACGACAACGTGATCCACGTGTCCAACAGCGTCGACCCCAAGCGCGACATCGAGATCATCGACCTCGAACTGATCTTCGCCGACCTCGACAGCTGCGAGAAGCAACTGCAGAAAGTCGCCCGCAACGCCAAGGGCGGCGACAAGGAAGCCCTGGCCCAGAAGGCCCTGCTGGAAAAGCTCATCCCCCACTTCACCGAAGGCAAGCCGGCGCGTTCGCTGCTGAAGAACCTCGGTGACGAGGAGAAGCGCCTGGTGCGCAGCTTCCACCTGCTGACCAGCAAGCCGGTGATGTACATCGCCAACGTCGCCGAGGACGGCTTCGAGAACAACCCGCACCTGGATGTGGTGAAGGCCATCGCCGAGGAAGAAGGCGCGGTGGTGGTGCCGGTGTGCAACAAGATCGAAGCCGAGATCGCCGAGCTGGAAGACGGCGAAGAGAAGGACATGTTCCTCGAGTCCCTCGGTCTCGAGGAACCCGGCCTGAACCGTGTGATCCGTGCCGGCTACGGCCTGCTCAACCTGCAGACCTACTTCACCGCCGGGGTGAAGGAAGTCCGCGCCTGGACCGTCCGCGTCGGCGCCACCGCCCCGCAGGCCGCCGGCGTGATCCACACCGACTTCGAGAAAGGCTTCATCCGCGCCGAAGTGGTCGCCTACGACGACTTCATCCAGTTCAAGGGCGAACAGGGCGCCAAGGAAGCCGGTAAATGGCGCCTGGAAGGCAAGGACTATATCGTCAAGGACGGCGACGTGATGCATTTCCGCTTCAACGTGTAATCCCCTTCCCGTCCCAGGAAAGCCCCGGCCAAGCGCCGGGGCTTTTCGCTCCTGCCCCTCCCCATCGCCCTCTCTCCGGCGATCCGACCCCTTCCGTCTAAACGATTGAAAGATCAGAAAATTATCTAGCCCCAGGGGTTGACAGCCCCGCCCGAGATACGGAAAATGCGCGCCACTCGGCTACATAGCTCAGTCGGTTAGAGCGCAGCATTCATAATGCTGATGTCCCAGGTTCAAGTCCCGGTGTAGCCACCATATTTTTCAAGGGGTTAGCGCAAGCTAACCCCTTTTCTTTTGCCTGTGGTGACTACAAAGTGACTACAGCGTGTCTACCTCTACACCTTTACTCTTGAGTTCATGGCGCAACGCCAGTAGCTGAAGCCTAGAAAGCTCAAGCTGGTTCTCAGCGATTTGATCAGCGACTTTCTGTTGCTTGCGTATCCAGAACGCAAAGCCAACGTAGACCCCTAAGGTACCTACCCCTGCCAGAAAGGCAGCAAGCTTAACGAGCGTCTTTCGGTTTTCTACTGCGATTTCAATCTTTCTTTCCAACATCTCCTTTCTAGCGGCCTGTTCAGCATTTGGCTTTTCTAAGCTTTGCAGTGAAGCAAGCTCGCTCCAGTTCTCGTAAACCACCGCATTTGAACTCTCACCAGCATAGAAGGTTAGATAAAAAGCCCCGATAAGAATGGTCATAGAGAAGAGCGCGACAAACTTGTACAGGCTATCCGTGGGAAGCGGGATTTTGTTTTCCATGCAAAACCTCGAACGTTTTATGTCCGTGAAGTATGCCCGGATTCGATCAAGAAAGCGGTTGATCATGGTCTGAAAGATACCCGCACTGTGTAAGGGGAGAGAGTCGAAGTGCCGACTCCAAATGTTCCGGCGACAGATGCGCATACCGCATAGTCATGGTGATCGAGGAGTGACCGAGGATCCGCTGTAGGGCCAGGATGTCCCCACCTCCCATCATGTAGTGGCTGGCGAAGGTATGGCGGAGAATGTGGGTCATCTGGCCCGGCGTCTGGAACCCGCAACGCTGATAGGCGCAGCGGAACGCGGCGCGGCAAGACATGAACAGGCGGCCAGATCCAGGCATGCCCACCTTGAATATCAACCTCTCCAACTCGTCCGGGATCGGCACTGATCGGCTCTGCCGATTCTTGGTCCGGTGATAGTGCACCTTGCCGCCATGCACAGCGCCCCGCGTCAGGCTTTCCGCCTCTTCCCAGCGGGCTCCCGTGGCGAGACACAACAGCGCGACCGGATAGGTATGGTTGTTCGTACTGGCCTTGCACTCTTCCAGCAGTCGAGCGACCTGATCCAGGGACAGAAACGTCAGTTCGACCTGGTCCGTCTTGATTTGCCGGACCTTGCCCAGCGGGTTTTCCTTGTGCCAGGAGCCCAGGCGAATCAGTTCAGAGAAGACCGCCGACAAGTAGCGTTGCTCATGATTGACCGTCTCAGGCTTCACCTCGGTCAAGCGACGTTGCCGGTAGCGTGCCCACGCCAACGAATCGAACTCGAACGCCAGGGGATTCCCTAGCCGCTTCGCCAGCGCCTCGCAGCGCGCCAAGCGTTGCTTGCCATCCTTCAAGGTGCAGCCGTGGAGGTCATACCAAACCTTCACCAGATCGGAGAGCCGGTCATCCAGCGGTCGGCCCGTCTCGCCCTTCACGGCGAAAAAATCCTGCTCATAGCGAATCGCGGCAGACTTGGTGGCGAAGCCTTTCTTGCGAATCCTGCGCCCGGAACGACCATTCTCATAGAAGTCAGCCGTCCACGTCTTGCCGTCCTTACGTACCGTCATATCGCATATCCCTTGCGCAGATAGCGATCACACATGAGCTTGTGGATATGCCTTTCCAGATCGCGACGAGTCCAACCCTTGGCGAGATAGTGGTCTTCGATAACGTGCCAGAACTCCAATTTGCGGGCGGACTCAATAGCCTTTTTTGCCGGGACACGCTCCCGCGCGATCAGGCTCACGAACTGGCCGAGGAACATCTCGCAGTTACGCCCGCTGAAGCCCTTGGCAGTCTTGTAATAGCGCCGATACTCGGTGCGCTCGATCAGCGGATCGCACTCGACTTGGACGCGAGCATCCTGGCTGATCAGGCTCCAGAAGGCGTCATACATGCCCTCCCGAGAGAGCACACGGAATGCCTCGCAGGCATAGTTCCACAGCCCCTGTAGGTGCGGGCAAAGGCCCTCGTAGGTGCGGCAGCCGATGACCTCTCCCGAGGCCATACGTGAGCCTTCGGAGAACTGCTGGACGATGGAGTGGTGATAGCGAAACTCGATCCGCCACACCGTTTCCAGGGGGTTATAGGCCGGGTCGCCATCGCCGAACGGATCCCCGTTCAGGGTCGCCCACACGCTTTCCCAATAGTCGAGCTTGTCGGTGGCCCGAGCCTGGAGGGTCTTGTTATAGATCGACAGTTGCAGGCCGTTGGCCGAGCCGAACATGTACGTCTCGCCACGCCCGTAGACCGAGGCATTGCCGTCGAACTCGATCCGCTCGATCCCACTGATTTGCCGTACCCGACGCGAGCGGCAGTGCATGCGATCAACGAGATCAGCCGGAGGCGTCCAGCCCTGCACATCCAGCGCGATATGCACGGCTGCTTGGTTGGTCTCGCAGTGACTCAGCACCGCTGCGGCCAGGTCATCCAGCACGCCCTGGAGGATACGCGGGTCGGCGCCGTCAATGGCGTGGGGCGACACCTCGATCTTGAGGTGCGAGCCAATGGTGTCGACCTTGATGTTGTGGTTCTTGATCAGCAGGATCAGGCCCATTTCGGCGTTCTGCAGGCGGTACTGATAGCCAGAGTCGCGACCGATACGGCCCTTGGACCATTCGTAGCCGGCGAACTCGACCACATCCACCGACAGGTCAAACAGCGCCATGACTTCCGGCCGGAGCTTGCCGTTGTACAGCTGCCGCACGGTGTCCACGCCACACCGCAGGATGCGCACGCCTGACAGGTCGGTGAACTGTCCATTGAGCGGGTCCATGAAAAGCATCCCCTTCGGGGACTTGTGGAAATCCCCGTTTTCTTCGAGGACCAGTCGGGTTGGATGGATCGGAGTCTTCATGTTCTTTACCCGTTAATGAGGTTCTATGAGGTTGCTGATCGGGGGTTATCCGACGTGTTACAGGGGCGTCGGCCGCGCCTTCGGCCTATCGCTCATGCCTTGCGCTCCCGGCCGGCGGCGCGGCCCGCCCCTCATGGCGGCACCCCTACCGCCGCTAGCGCCGTCATCACCGTCCACCAGTGATGCAGCGCCCAGCCCATCGCCACCGGGACGAGGAATTCCCAATCGATCATTTGTGCCTCCAGGGCCGCGAGGTGTATTCGGAATCGGGGACGATGGTCAGCGGCGACCGGCCCCTGGCCGGTGCGTCTGCGGAGGCGGCAACAGGCGCTGCCGGAGCGATGCTGGCCACCGCGCCGGCCTGCCTCCCGGCACAGGTGACGGTCTGTTTCCAGTCCTCATAGCGAAGCTCTACGACGCACTCGCCCTTGGGCGTCACCCGGTAGCCGGAGCCGATCAGTTGCCAACTGGTGAGTTCCAGGCGCCGGCCCGTGGGATCGTCCAGGGCGAACAGGTAGATGTCGCCCCGCGACTTGCGGTAGGCGTGGGCAAGGATGGAGATCCGCCGATCGGCGAAGGGATGGGCGTTCAGATCAACAGGCGCAGCAGCAGGCCCATCAGGTACAAGCCCAGGAGGAAGAAAGCTATTCGCAGCAGGACGCGCTGGAGCAGCCACAGCAGCGGGCGCAGCAGGGGCTTGAGCAGGGTCGCCAGGAGCGTCGGCAGGTGTCGCAGCAGCCGGACCGCCAATCGTGCGCAGAGGCCCCATATACCAGACAAAGCCAATAGTGCCGGCCAGCAATGCCAGTAGAAGAACCAGCTTAGGCGACCGGAAGAGGCTCTTGCCCGCCTTGGTGTCTTGGGTCTTGCCGGTGGCCGTGGACTGGTAGAGGGCGAAGGTCTGCTTTCGGATTCGCTTGTATTCGATGATGGTGCCATCGGCGGGCGGACGGTTGAGTTGGGCGTCATGCTGGGCCTCCTTGTAGCGGCCAGGGATGCCGATCACCGCGAGGTTGGAATGCTTGTAGGCCATCTCGCAGGTCATGCGGATGTCGTCGCGGATGTAGGAGATGTTCGGCGTGGTGAGGACGATGTCCCAGTTGAAATGCCGGTGCCGGGTCCAGGCGTCGAGCCAGCCCATGGGACGGTCGGCGGCGTGGGCCGCTTCCGGTCCACCGGGGTAGTCGAAACGCTCGAGGTCTTTTTCCCGCCAGGACTTGGGAAACAGCAGTTGGGTTTCGTCGAAGATCAGGAAGGCCCCGCGGGGCGCCCACTGAAACCACGTGCGCATCTTTTCGAGGTCTTCCAGCGACTCCAGATCGAGGTTGATGATCTCCGCCGTGTTGGGCAGGTCCGGAAAGACCTGATAGGCCCGCTCCAGGGTGAAGCCGCGCACGTTGGTGATGATCACCCGTCCGTCTTTCAGCGCGGGCACGGCGTCATCCTGGATCGCGCCGGAGGTCTTGTAGGAGCCATTGGGGCCGTGATGGATCTTGATCGACACGGATCACCTCCCAATGAACGGCACGAAGCGCATGCAGAAGCGCGTCGCCGCCGCGACCATGATGATGTTCAACGCCTGCGGCACGCCGAAGAAGGCCAGCCCCGCCGCAATCGGCCCCGGCAGCGCGGCATACATGCTGCGGATCATCTGCGGCACGCCGAGGCTGTCGATCAGTTCGCGGGCGGCGGTGTAGCTGACATCGATCAGCAGGATCAGGGTCTGGAGCGCGGCGTACATCGACGCCTTGGTGGCGACCACCAGGCCGTCGCGCACGAAGTCATAGATGCCCTGGGCGAAGAAATCCCAGATCCACTGGAAGAAGGCGATGATCTGATCGAGAAAACCGGAGAGCCATTCCATAGGGTCAGTCCTTCAGCAGAATGAGGGCGGCGATCAGCGCGGCCATCAGCAGCAGCGCCACGCGCAGGCTGGAGAGTTGGCCGGCGTAGTCGGAGATACAGAGGGAGTAGGACTTGCCCCAAATGGTCATGGGTTCGCAGGGCAGTTGCCCGCCGCCTTCCGCCAGGTTGAGGTCGAAGGCACCCTTCATCTGGTCGACGTTGGCTTTCACCTTGGTCTTGAGTTCTTTCTTGGCTTCCTCGACCTTCTTTTCCCAGGTGGCGATGGCGTCATCCCAGGTGCCGGGCGTGGGTTCCTTGAGTTCGCCGCCGGGGCCTTCGGGGCCGGTGGAGCAGTTCTCTTTCGCCGGGTCGCATGTACCGTTGCCATCGCCGCCCGTGCCGCTGCCGTCACCGTCGCCGCTACCATCGCCCCCGCCGTTGCCGTCCCCTCCCCCGCTGCCGTCGCCGCCATTGCCGGTGCCGCCGTCGTTGCCGCCGCCGTTGTTGTCTCCACCGCCATTGCCATCGCCGCCGCCGTCGCCATCACCGCCCGGCGTGGTTGGGTCGGTTGGATCCGTGGGATCGGTCGGGGTCTTGACGCAGGTAGTCCCCGACCACGACCAGCCGGGTGGGCAGCCGGGATCGTTCGGGTCGGAGGGATCGGTGTTCGGGGTGTCGGGTGGGTTCAGCGAATCGCCGGTCTGCGCGAAGGTGTAGGAATCGGCACCGCAATTCTGTCCGGTGCCCTTGAGGATGTAATTGCAGAAGCCGGTCGTGGTGGAGCCTTTGACCAGATAGCAACTGGCCGGGCTGGGGTTGCCGCCGTACTCGCAGCTTTGATAACAGGCGCTCGGTGCGCCGCCGTCGCCGACATAGTTCCGCCCGCCCGAGGTGACAACAGGCGAGTCCGGGCCCTTGGCCGGAAACAGTTCGCCTTCCTTGCACTCTTCGGGCGGCGGCTTGCAGGCGCCATCGGCCGGATCGAGCTCTTGCTCTGGAGGGCAGCTATCACCAGTCAAGATGGCAGTCTTCGTCTGCCAGGTGATTCCGCCAGTACCCGAAACACTGCACTGAACTTCCTTGTAGCTCAGTTTGTTGATTTCCTTTAGCCAGTTGGCCGACGTGTTATCGAAGTAGTACTGGCACGCCGCCGTATAGGATGGAAAGAAGGCCGTGGGCTCTCCAGGGATGGAAATCTGCCATTGGTAGAAGTCCGCGTTCGCCAAGGAATGCCACAGCAGCGAGACCAGCAGACCCAGCAGCGAAAGAAGTCGGCCAAGGCCGGAACGTGCGTTGTTACTCATCCAGTCACCCATGAAAAAGCCCCCTGCCGGAAACTCCGGAGGGGGCTTCCGCCTCGGTCTGTTCGGTTAGAAGAATTCGCCGGTCCGGTACCCGGTGATGAAGGCGCCGGCGAAGAACGCCCCCAACCACACCGACCAGAGCACCCGTTACGCCTTGCGCAACATGCTGTAGATCAGGCCGGCAACGGCCAGGATCACCAGGGCGCCGACGATGTAGCCGCCAATGGCCTTCATATCGCCCTGCCCATCGGTGATCGCCGATTCCACCGCGCTGGTGTCGATCACCCCGGCGAAGGCCGGCAGCGAAGTCGCGGCAGTGACGGAACCGGCGATGCACAGGTTGCGGAACGAGGCGACCGGGCTGAACTTGGCGATGCGTTGCTTCATTGCTTTCATGGTGTTTTCTCTCTACTTGGCTTTACGAAGAAGTGACGCGACCCAGCCAATCAAAAGCCCCGTCACGAACGATCCCAGGACGCCAGCGGCACCGATGCCGAAGGCTTCCGGGGAGAAACCACCGTTGACCAGGATGTCCACGTATCCAGCGGCCTCGGGCGGAATCAGGTAGGCCTGTTGCCATGCGAGTTCGCGACACGCCATGAAGCCCTCGGGGGTCGAGGTCCACGCGGTACACACCTGCACAGCGACAACGCCTGACATAGCGATCAGTCCTCAAACAGCCAGGGAGGCCGCTAGGCCGTCGATCCAGCCCCAGGCGTAGCCGGTGGCCAGACCTACCGCGAACAGCGAGAGATAGCGGAGCATCGCGGCCTCCTACGGCTTACGCCTTGGCGTCCGGAGACTTGTCTTGTTTGTCCTGGCCCTGCGGCTGCTGGGCCGGACGCGGGGCTTGGGCCTGCGCTTGCGGACGAGCCGGGGCTTGGGCGGTCGGCGTCATCGGCTTGCCGCCCACGGCCAGCAGATCCACAAGGACCTGGGTATTGGTGATCCGACCGAAACGGTCTTGGGTCGGGCGGACCACGCTGGCGAACTTGCAGAGCACCGGCTGGCCTTCGAAGACGATGGCGTCCAGCAGGGTCGGCTCGATGTTGTATTCGCTGATCTCGAAGCCCTTGGCGTTGCCACGGGCACCTTCCGGGATCGGAGCGATGGACTGGACCGAGGCGTAGATTTCCCCGGTCTTGGTCGAGGTGTAGGTGTCGGTCTTGGTGACCCACAGTTCGACGACGCCGCCTTGGGTTGCAAACATGTTCATCGGTGTTTCTCCTTCAATTCGCCTTTTTCGGCGTGAGTTGTCCCGCTGCTGCAAATTCGGCTGTTTCGCCTTCATTCAGCGGTGTTGGGTGAAAGTGATTTGTCGGGCGATCCCTGCGGGCCGGGCTCTATTCGCTAGCGAACCAAGCCAACCACGGGTGTTCGTCTCAGCCCATCCGGGTAACGACCCCTATCGCAACGTCGTCTCCGACGGCCAAGGGGAACGCTTCCCCTTGGAACCCGCAGAGCAACACCAAGGGCTCTGCCCTTGTCATCCCGCTCTTGCCGCCGAGGGCTCGGGAGCGCGGGGCGGAGGAGCTGCCCCACACTCCCCAGCGGAGGCTGTTTCAGGGGGGAGGCGTTCAAGGGTGCGCTCCGCCCGTGCTTCCGTTCGCCGGAACGGTGAGGCTGTTCCGACGAGCCGGGAGCGCGGCCCTTGACCGGATCGGCCACGGTGCGGGCGGCCTGGATCAGGCAGAGCAGGAGCAGCGCTTTCAGGGTGTTAACGAGCATGGTTCAGCCCTCCAGTTGGAATGCTTCGCGCACGGGCACAAAGGGCGTGGGTTTCCCGCTGTCGTACACAACGTGCCAGTACTTCGGCGGACGCCGGGACGGGTCGTGTTTCGCGCAGAAGGAACGGGGACGGCAGAGCCAGCGGCCATCTTCCAGATAGGGCAGCCCAGGGGGCCGGCAGTCCGGACACGGCGACGGGCTGTACAATGGGATGGCCTGCCTTGCGGACCAGCACACAGAGCAAGCGCAGTCCGGGGCGTGGGTTTGGCGCAGGTAGTAGGGACTGGCGGCCATGGCTCATTTCTGCCCCCTGCGACCACAGCGATAGTCTTCAATCGCCCGACGAAGCCAAGCGTTCTCTATCCGGTCGATATCGACAGTCAGGCCGCCCCAGGTCACGACCCTACCGGAGACGCTGCCAACGATGCCCGCGAAACAGAATTGGAAGGTTTCCATCGGCACTGGGCGATCACTCGGCATCGTAATCACCCTGGCAGAAGATCGATTTGCCCCGGTCGAGGTCACGGCGAATACGGTGCAGGTTCACCACGCGGCGACGGCCAATCTTGGCAGTCGGAATCGTCTTGGTTTCCACCCAGCCCCGCACCACGTCTTCCGTGATGTCTTCCAGACCCAGCATCTGCGCGAAGACCGCCTGCGAGCAGAACGGCGCGGTGCGGAAGTCCGTGATCTTTTCCACAGCACCTGTGACGGTGAAGCCCACTATTCCAGACTCTTCCATGCGAACCCCCTATAATCCCAAGCTGCTACCACTCAAGCCATTTGAGTAACAGTTACTCATGAGTGAATATTACTCATGCCAACCGACTGAGTAAATCCTACTCCGATTGAATTTTTCACTTATGGATGCAGTTAGAGATAGAGCGCTTCAATTGATAAGGACCGTAGGCCCGAAACACTTGAGCGAGCTAGGTGGGAAAAACTACGAACGCTGGAGAAATATCAGCGGCGGAAAAATCAGGATCAGCACTGAGGAAGTCGGCATCCTGGCAGACGCCTTTCCTCAATATGCCTTGTGGCTGATATCTGGAAGAATCGAGCCCCAAAACGGCCACGTAAGCCCGGCATTCGACGAGGCAAATAAAAACTTAAGCAGTCCCAACGCGGGATAGCGATCACCAGGAGAGCAGCGGAACGCTGGTTCGCTTCAAGGATAGGAGAGAGGGAATGAGAGCAGTTGCATCCACCATCGTACTTTTGACGCTTTGCGGCTTCGCATACGCAGAAGAATCCAAGCCTTTAGCGACTCAGGCCGGCGAGGCGACAGCGCCCATCGCGGAGGCTCTCGGCTCAGGATTTAGCCGCATAATGACCGAGTTCATGGCAGGTACGGATGGCATGGTAGGGGACGCCGCAAGGAAGACCCTCAAGATGCAGGACAAACGCGAAAGGGAAGCGAACAGAGGCGTGCGGAAGACCATGAAGGAATGCATTAAGCCTGGAAACGTCATAGATGATGACGTCAAAGAATGCATGGATGGACTGAGAACAAAAACGTGGTGACATCAGAAAGAATGTACCGAGTAATCTCTCCTAAGATTTGAAAGTTTTATCTCAACATCTGTTAGACGAGAGTTTACTTTATCTAAAAATTCGAATATACCTGACTCCAACTCAATAAGACGCCCTATATCAGGCTCCTCAATAATAATACCAACAGCATCTAAAAGCGCCAACATCTCATTAAGATGTTCTATACGTACACCCGCAGCACCATGAGAGTCTCCGCCATATTGAGCGCTAGTCAACTCCACACAATTCTTTAATCCCTTAACAATCTGAATATAGCCATCCGACACAGATATATCTCCCGAACGCGACCCCTTAAAAATGCACATATAAAATTTGTTGATATTTAAAGAATCAGCATTCAAAACTGAACCTGGAAGAATTTTCTCAAGCTCGTCCTTAAAAATTGAAATGTTTCCTGTATGCCTAGTGTAGGCATCCCTATCACGCGTCTCCTTGAAAGTTTTTAAGCCTATATAAGATCCCACCAAGGCAGCTACATAAGCCGCTATCAGAGCCGAGTTTTTAACAATAGAAAGAGACTCAGCAAAAAGCTCAGAGGCGGTATTAAAGCACCCAGACGAGAAACAAAAATAAAGCTTATTTTTAGACACCACATCATAGGCCGGAAAGCAGGCAAGTATGAGGCCAGCAAAAATAATAGAAAGTATACACAACAGAATTTTAATCGGCTTCATTTACAAATTCCGGCTTTAAATCTTGTAGCGCATCTCGTATTGCGGCAGCCTCATGAAGATATATTCTTTTCAATATACCTAAGCGATGTATAAGTCTTGAGTACCTTAACTTATAGAGATAAGAGTCCCGATGCAGATCATAATCACGCTCTAGCGTAGCCAGCATAATCTGGCATCTCTTTATGTCTTTCGTTGAGGGCAAGGGTAGAATTGCATTCATCTGCCTCCTCAACTCATTATACCTGCCATGGTTAAGCCGCTTTAGCTTATTCACTCTGCCGGAAATGCTCTCATAAAGCTTACGATATTCAAAACTCACGCGTGCATTTGGAACCGAAGCTTTACGCTTTAGATTATGAACATCAGCCCTTATTCTTCTAACTTCTTCCCGAGGCAAACATGGACTTGGCTTGTTAATCCTCAAACCATGAACGGAAAAAGCCTTAGTGGTAACATGTTCTATTCCTGTTTTATTTTCATTGAGTTCAAAACCTGCACTTTCAATCATAGCCGTTAACGTACGCATACATCTACTCAGATCTTTCCCAGTAGTAGTAGATGATATCGTTATGTCATCAACAAGCCTTGTATATCTTAATTTCTCATATTGAATATCTCTAACGAAACACCACTCATTCAACAAACAAAGATTCGCTAGAAAGCTAGAAGTAGACGCTCCCTGAGGAACAACCCCCGCTCTAGTACATAGATCAGACAAAACATCTGAAACTTCTTCCGGATAATGAAAAACTCTCTCGAAAATCTCAAGAACCAAACGGCGAGATATATTATCGAAAAAATTCTTTATATCAGCCTTTAGTAAGACTTTTGCACCACAGTGAATCGAAGCACAACGAATATAGTCTCTAGGATACTCACTATCGGACAAAGATCCATATAGATATCTAGGATACAAAATCTGAGACACTAAAAGCCGGCTTTTAATACGTCTCTGAATACGTCTGAGCCGAGGATGGGGATCGTATACCAGACGTCGAGAGCCATTGCTTTTGGGAAGAGATATTTCAATGTAGCGCTCATCATCAGACAGCGCTAGCACTTCGTCTAGTTCAGAACGAGGGATGTCCAGAGCGGAACAGAGATTATCTACTGACTGTATTGGATCAACGCCGTCTTTTAGGCGTACTTTTAGCTCATCCATAAGTACATTGGCCGGCTGCCCTCTTGCGAGGGAAATAGAGTAGAGATGTTAATGTTCGAGCCACCCCAAAGAAGGACTGCCTCTACTCTACGAGCACGGCCAATCACCGAGATTACGCTATCGACAGCCTAAGAAAGCTCTGCCGCGCCACCCCACGTGATCTACAAAGTCACCCCTGCAGATCGCTGTTCAAAAAACAGCCAAACAACTTGGGTCTTTCAGCTCGAATGTCACATACAAGGCGGAGCGCCTGTGCTCCTTGATATTAGTTCGCCTCCACTCGAAAATGCAAGCACCAGTCAGATCCCTTCCCTGGCCATGGTGACTACATCCCCCCCCTAACCTAGCGATGACGGGGTTCACCTAGGGTTGTCATACGCCCGAAAGCCATCTACATGGGGTGTTAGCGATAACTGAGGACGTATTCATGCGATTCATAATGCTGATGTCCCAGGTTCAAGTCCCGGTGTAGCCACCATATTTTTCAAGGGGTTAGCGCAAGCTAACCCCTTTTTGTTTTGGTCGGCAGACTACAAACCGTCTACGCCCCCCTTTACCGATTTACGGTTCGCATAAAAAAGCCCCGCATCTGCGGGGCTCTACGATCAACGTCACTGCTATCCGTGAGCAAGCAGCGGCTCAATCTCATGTTCGATCTGCTTGCCATTCGCCGCATAAGCAGTTGCTAACGAATACTCACTCTGGAGATTCATCCAGAACTGAGCGGACGTATCAAAGTAACGCCCCAGACGAATCGCCATATCTGCGGAGATACCACGCTGCTCACGAACGATATCGTTCACTGTCGGAGCGGAGACTTTCAAAGCGCGTGCTAGAGCAGCTGGAGAGATATCCAACTCCATCAGAAACTCATCGCGCAATATTTCCCCAGGATGGATGGGGCGCATACCATTGGTAGCCATGGTCCACCTCCTCAGTGGTAATCAACTATTTCGACTTCTTCGGGACCCGCATCCGTCCAGACGAAACAGACACGCCACTGGTCATTGATCCTGATGCTATGTTGGCCCGCCCGCTTTCCCTGCAACGGCTCCAACCGGTTTCCAGGTGGAGAGCGCAGGTCTCGAAGCTCCGTAGCCGCATGAAGCATTGCAAGCTTACGCGTAGCGACTGTGAGGATCGCTCCCCACCGCCTCGAAAGACCCGTCTCAAAAAGCTGACGAGTCTCGTCGCAGCGAAAGGTCAGAATCATTCATTAACCCTTAACGTTAAGCGTTAACTTCACTACAGATTACCACAGATCCTCATGTGGTCAATTTGTAGCCAGACTGAGTAATCGGAGAAAAGCGCATCGCCGATTCCAAGTGCTCCGGCGACAGATGTGCATACCGCATCATCATCGAGGAATGCCCGAGGATCCGCTGTAGGGCCACGCCATGCGCAGCGCCCCGTGTCAGGCATTTCATCTTGCTTTGGATGCCAGGCATGCCTCATTGAAACAGTTCGAATCATTTGATAATCATTATCGATTTGTTTAGCTTTGCCGCCCATCAAAACAACAGCAACTCGGAAATCTCCTCATGCCCCGCTCCATCCCTTTGCGCCCGGCTCCCCTGGCGCTTTCCCTGTCCCTCTTCGCTTCGTTTTCCGCTCCTGCGCTGGCTGCCGATCCGGTGGAGCAGCAGATGGTGGTGATCGGCTCGCGCGCGCCGACCAGCATCAGCGAGTTGCCCGGCACGGTCTGGGTGATCGAGCGCGAGCAACTGGACCAGCAGACCCAGGCCGGCGTGCCGCTGAAGGAGGCGTTGGGACAATTGATCCCGGGCCTGGATATCGGCTCCCAGGGTCGTACCAACAACGGCCAGAACCTGCGCGGACGCAGCGTACTGGTGATGATCGACGGGGTGTCGCTGAACAGTTCACGGGGCATCAGCCGGCAGTTCGACTCCATCGACCCATTCAACATCGAGCGCATCGAGGTGATGTCCGGCGCCAGCGCGGTGTACGGCGGCGGCGCCACCGGCGGGATCATCAACATCGTGACCAAGAAGGGCGTCGGCGGCGACACTCGCTTCAACACCGAGCTGGGCGCCCGCAGCGGCTTCCAGAGCCATGAGGACCACGACCTGCGCGCGGCGCAGTCGATCAGCGGCGGCAACGACCTGTTCAACGGCCGCCTGGCCATCGCCTACCAGAAGAACGGAGCGGCCTACGACGGCAGTGGCGACCAGGTACTGACGGACATCACCCAGACCGACCTGCAGTACAACAGGTCGGTGGACCTGATGGGCAGCCTTGGCTTCACTTTCGCCAATGGCCACAGCCTCGATCTCGGCCTGCAGTACTACGACTCCGGCTACGACGGCGACCGCGGCCTCGATCTTGGGCGCAACTTCGACGCCCTGCGCGGACGGGCACCCTATTCGATCAAGGGCGGCGTCGACCTCGACCGCGAGCCGGAGAGCAAGCGCCATCAGTTCAACGCCACCTACCACGCGCCGGAAGTGCTGGGTCACGACCTCTACCTGCAGGCCTACTACCGCAACGAGAAGATGGCCTTCAATCCCTTCCCTACCATCCGCTACAGCAATAGCGGCGCGATCAACTACGGCACCTCCTACTACTCGGCCTCGCAGCAGGACACCGACTACTACGGGATGAAACTGGCCCTGGTGAAGACCTGGGAGCGCGCCAGCCTGACCTACGGGGTGGACCTGGACCGGGAAAAATTCACGTCCGACCAGATGCTCTTCAACCTGCCGCTCGCCGCCGCCAGCGGCGGGCTGGTAGCCAGTGAACAGGCCAAGCTGGGCCGCTACCCGGACATCGATACCGACAGCCGCGCCTTCTTCCTCCAGGGCAGTTGGAAGGCCACCGACGACCTGACCCTGAGCGCCGGCGTGCGGCGCCAGTCGATGAGCACCGACGTCAGCGACTTCGTTGCGGCGAACCAGCAGATCCTCATCGCCAACGGCCTCGGCAAGACCGCCGACGCGGTTCCGGGCGGGAGCAAGGACTACGACGTCAACCTGGTCAACGTCGGCGCCATCTACAAGCTGAACCTGCAACAACAGGTCTGGGCCAACTACAGCGAAGGCTTCGAGCTGCCGGATCCGGCCAAGTACTACGGTTTCGGACGCTACGGCGCAGCCGACGGCAATGGCCACTACCCGCTGTTGCAGGGGGTCAGCGTGAACGACTCGCCGCTGGACGGGATCAAGACCAAGCAGGTCGAGCTGGGCTGGCGGCACACCGACGGTGCCCTGGATACCCAGGTGGCGGCGTTCTATTCCTGGTCGGACAAGAGCATCAAGTACGACTCGAAGACCCTGGCGGTGCTGCAGCAGGACACCAAGAAGCGCAACTACGGCCTGGAGGGCCAGGCTACCTACTGGCTGGACGATCACTGGCAGGTCGGCGTCAACGGCCTGGCCATCCGCTCCCAGGAGAAGGTCGACGGCCGCTGGCTGAAGCAGGACGTGACCTCGGCCAGCCCGTCCAAGGCCGGCGCCTTCGTCGGCTGGAAGGACGACCAGCGCAGCCTGCGCCTGCAGGGCGTGCGCACCTTCAACCTGAACGACGAGCCGGGCAACAAGATCGACGGCTACGCGCTGTTCGACCTGCTCGGCACCCAGGCGCTGCCGGTGGGCACCCTCACCGCGGGCATCCAGAACCTGCTGGACAAGGACTACACCACGGTCTGGGGACAACGCGCGCAGGTCTACTACGGCGGGCTCGCACCAGCGGGACTGTTCGACTACAAGGGACGGGGGCGGACCTACAGCCTGACGTATAGCGTGGAGTTCTGAAGCCGTCCTCGACAGTTCCCCTGTCCCTCCAGGGAGAGGGGAACTCGTGGGAAAGAGCTTCCGCCTCTCTCAGCAGCAACCGCCCAGCGGACTCAAGCGATACTGCGGCGGCAACTGGTCGAGGCCGCTGACGGTGACGTTGAGGTTCTTCCACAGGCCATCCTTGATCCCGTAGATGCAGCCATGCACGGAC
This sequence comes from Pseudomonas sp. P20, assembly GCF_016463925.1. NCBI lineage: Bacteria > Pseudomonadati > Pseudomonadota > Gammaproteobacteria > Pseudomonadales > Pseudomonadaceae > Pseudomonas > Pseudomonas sp. P20. The sequence goes on from NZ_JAEMVM010000026.1 coordinate 67,844, forward strand.
AGCGACTGGCCGCGGTGCCAGGCGTTCTGGACGATGCTGGTGTGGCTGACGTTGGCCACCTGCTGGATCACGTTGAGCTCGCAGAGGCGGTCGACGCGCTCTTCCTCGGTCGGCAACTGCTCCAGGTGCTCGCGGTATTCGTAGGCGAGGTCGCGAATGCTGCGCAGCCAGCCGTCGATCAGGCCGAGCTGGTCGTTGTGCAGGGAGGCGCGCACGCCGCCGCAGCCGTAGTGGCCGGTGACCAGGATGTGCTTGACCTTGAGCACGTCGACGGCGAACTGGATCACCGACAGGCAGTTGAGGTCGGTGTGCAGCACGACGTTGGCGACGTTGCGATGGACGAACAGGTCGCCGGGCAGCATGCCGACGATTTCGTTGGCCGGCACCCGCGCGTCGGAGCAGCCGATCCAGAGGTACTCGGGGGTCTGCTGGCGGGCCAGCTTGGCGAAGAAGTCCGGGTCTTCCTGCTTGATCGCTTCGGCCCAGCGGACGTTGTTCTCGAACAGTTGCTGCAAGTCGCTCATGGCATGCCCCTCGTTTGACCGGTGCAGCACCTTACGGAAGGCGATGCCCGTTTGACAAGCGTCACAGCGCGGCGTGGCTACGCCACCAGCGCTGCTGCGCCAGCGGCTGCATGGCGACCTGATCATGCCAACAGGCGTGCCAGGCTGCGGCATCCTCTGCCAGGCGCGGCCAGTCGGGCTGTTCGAGGTCGGCGAAGAGTTCCCGTTCCAGCCAATCGCGGCCGCTGCGCAGGAGCCGGCGGAAGGCGCGGTCGGTGAGCGCGCGGCGGTGCACCGCCTCGAAGCGCCACCAGGGGGACTCCTGTACCGCCTCGCGCGGCTGGCTGAGCACGGCGGCGCCGGAGGCCGGATCGAAGGACAGCGGCTGGAACAGTCCCAGGCACGGCGCCGAAGTACCGGTGGCGGCCAGCAACGGGCCGTCGTCGCGCAAGCGGGCGACCAGACTGGCGGTGGTCTGCGAAGGCCGCCAGAAGCTGCCGGCGTGCATGCATACCTGGCGGTTGTTGTGGCGGCGGAAGTGGTCCCCGCGCGGGCCATGGTGGCGCAGCGCGGCGAACAGCGCGTGCCAGTCCGGCTCACCAGGCAGGCTGTCGAGGAAGCGCTGGTTGATCCGACAGCGCCGGTGCGCGCCGCCGACCCAGGGTAGCAGGCGGGTGTCGAAGACCCGCGCGAAGTGGAAGTCGCCGCGACCATCCCAGCAGCCCTGGCGGCGAGCCTGGTCCTCGAGGTCGCGGCTGCACAGGTCGAATTCGTGGCCAAGGGTCAGGGCGTTGGAGATGGCCCAGCGCTCGACCTTCTTCGCCGCCCACAGGTTGCCGGCGGTTTCCAGCACCCAGGCTTCGCCGGGGTCGGCGATGAGGAAGCTGTTGTCGTAGCGGATGCGCTTGTCGCGGTAGCCGGCCGGGCCGCCCTGGCCGTAACGCTGCAACAACCCGGTAATCACCTCTAGCGCCTCGCGGGCGCTGGCGCCGCGCTCCAGTCCCAGGCGCAGCAGGTCCATGCCGAGCAGCGCGGTGCCGCGCTGACGGGTCAGCTTGGTGAACACCGCTTCGTTGCCGATGGCCACGCCGTGCTCATTGACGCCCATTTCCGCGCCCCAGATCCAGCTCGGCTGGCTGATCACCAGCGCATGTCGCTGGGCGGTCTGGGGAATGTCGAGATAGGTGGTGCGCAAGCGCGCTTCCGGATCGTTGCGCACCGCCGGCAGGCGCAGCAGACGCTGCGGTTCGGCGGGCTCGCGGTCACTGTTCTTGGCGAACCAGGTCTGGCCCTGGTGGCGAAGGATCAGGGTGTCGCACATGGGGGGCTCCAGTCTGCGCATCCTGCCACCGGCCGCTGTCGACCTGACTTCGCACTCCCGCGAAGGGTTACCGCATGAAGGGACCTGCCTGCGGTATGCAGGCGAGAATCGGAATGCTGGTAAGGGTACGGCGGTGCCAGAAGGCCAGCCAGCTACTCCAAGTGATAGCTAGTTGCCGGCAGGGAAGCGGAGCAAGCCTCAGTCGAACAGGGTACAGGCCATGACCAGGGCGTCTTCGCGCCCGCCGACGGCGGGGTAGTAGTCGCGACGGCGGCCGATCTCGTTGAAACCGTAGCGTTCGTAGAGGCGGTAGGCGGCCTGGTTGGAAGCGCGCACTTCGAGGAAGCATTCGCGAGCCTGGTGGCCGGCCGCCTCGCGCATCAGGTGTTCGAGCAGGCGCAGACCGAGGCCACGCCCCTGGCTTTCGGGCTTCACCGTGATATTCAGCAGGTGCGCCTCGTCGAGGATGATCTGGATGACGCCATGGCCGACCTGCTGGCTACCCTCGAACATCAGCCAGCAATGGTAGTTCTTCAGGCCTTCGCTGAAGATGCCACGGGTCCAGGGGTGGCTGAAGGCGGCATATTCGATTTTCAGCACGGCATCGAGGTCCGCCTCGGTCATCGGGCGGAAGGAAATCGCATCGCTCATTGAATCTCGCTCGACCAGCGCTGACGGACACGGCGCATGGCGCGCCACAGCTCGCCCTTGAGGGCGGGTTCTTCCATGAGGGCTTCCAGGCCTGGCACGGCCCAGGTTGCGCCCAGACCGTCCACCTGCAGCTCGCGGAACAGGCTGCCCTCGTCGCCCTCGCCGGCGAAGCGGATCGCCGGCAGGCCGACCAACCACAGGCAGCGGCTACGCTCGCTCTCCTCCATGCGCGCGGCGACGAAGCTCTGGACGAACTCCAGGGCCGCCTGCGGCCCCTGGTCGAGGTTGCCGCGCGCCAGCAGCGGCCAGCGTACCGGTTCGCCGATCAGCCGCGGGCTGTCCGGCAGGCCGGCGGCGCGCAGCAGGTCGCGCAGCAGCAGGTAACCCGGATCGCGGCTGGCGAAGGGTTCGCCGGTGGGCAGTTCGACCAGCAGGGTGCAGGAGCCCGCCTGCAGCAGTTGCAAGGCGAAGCGCGGCGGCGGGGCCTGGACCGCCGGCGACTCGGCCGGGGCCTCTTCGACCGGCGCGACCGGCTCGGCTTTCTTCGCCGCCGGGGCGCCCGGCTTCGGCAGGCTGATCGGGATCCCCCGGCCTTCCACGGGCGCGGCGGGAGCCACGCTCGGCGCGCTGGCCGGCGCCTCGGCTTGCGGGACGCGGGCCTGCGGCGCATCGATCGCGGCGCGCGCACGCACAGGCACCGCCGGCTCTTCCCGGGGCGGGGTCTCCAGCAACTCCGGCCGCGAGGGTGCGGCGAACGGCAACGGCTGGCGGGGCAGCCAACTGGTTATCTGCATCGCGCCCAGGAAGGCGCGGCGACGCTGTTCTTCGATCAAATCTCGGGCACCGGCAATTAGGCGATGCGCGGGGACGGTTTCGCCCCCGGCGTTCAGGCAGGCAATGATAGCGGTTCTTCGACCTCGGCGGAGCGGCTTTGTCCCGCCATGCGACGGTTCGCCCTCAACGCGGGGCGACGGTGAAGATATTGACGTTGCCCTGCAGCTTGAGGGTGCCGTCGATGCGTGCGCTGACCAGGTTGGTCTGCACCAGCCCGGGATCGGTACCGCGCGCCTTGTTGGCGCCAGCGATGGTGAAGCTCAGGTCCTGGAAGCTGGTGTCCTTCAGGCCGACGCGCAGCACCGGGCGGTTGAAGGCGGCGCCGTCGCCGCCGAAGCCGTCCTTGATGGTCACCACGTCCAGGGTGACTTCGTCGAAGCTGAACTTGCCGCTGATATCGTCGATCACCAGGTAGTTGTTGCCGCTGCCGGCCGGCTGGATCGCCAGGCGCGCGCCGCAGCCGCCGGCGCAGCGCGTCTGCGAAGGATTTTCCTGGAGATTGAGCGAGGCGCTGATGCTGATCCCGGCCTGGCCGACCACGTCGTCCAGATCGCTATCGCCCAGCGAGCGCAACTCGGCCCCGGCCGAAGCGCTGAACAGCAGCGCCAGCGCCGCGAGGATGCCGATGCCGCCTGCCAGTGGATGAGTCTGCTTGGCCATGTGCTGCGTACCTCGTTTCCCGCCGCCACCTCAGAGGTTGTGCGACGTCACCTTCAGGTAGTTGAAGCTGAGCCCGGATATCTCGTTGCGGCCCATGTTGTAGCCGCCGGTCGGTACCTGCCCGTAGCCTGGCCGGGTACCGCCGATGTTGAGGTTCTCGATCACCAGGCTGGTGCGCGGCGCATTGGCGTAGAAGTCAGCGGCGTTGGCCAGGGTCAGCTTGGGCAGTTCGAAAGTGAAGTTGCCGTCGGCGGTGACCGAGAACAGCAACGGCTGCGACTTCCCGTAGCCAAGCGCGACGCTGGCATAGGCGTTGGTCAGGTAGACGGTGCGCGCGGCCTGCTCGGCGGCGCTGACGCAACTGGGCGAGCCAGCACCGCAGGACATGATCTCGAAAGTCTTGGCGTAGAGGTTCAGGCGCATCTCGCCAACCAGTTGGCTGCGCGCGTTGGCGCCCCAGAAGCGCAGGTAGGAACCGTCCATCGCCAGTTCGGAGAAGTCCAGGTTGAGCACATCGGTGCGCGTGGAAGTGACGCCGAAGTCGAAGCGGATGCCGGCGTCGACCTTTTCGCTGGCCCGGCTCGAGCAGTTGCTGCCGGCACCGGCGTAACCAGCGATGCACGGCTGGCCGCCGGCGCCGCTCACCAGGCTGGGGAAAGCCAGCTCGATCACGTCCGCGGTGTCCGGCAAGGTGCTGACCACCCGCCCGTCGTCGAGCTGGGTGGTCAGCACCGAACCCTTGGCCAGATTCAGCTTGAACGGGAAATTGAGACGGCCGAGAGTCACCGGCGCCAGGGTGCTGCCCTTGTTGCTGCCAGTGGCGGCGACGTACAGCTCCTTTACCGTGATCGGCACGTTCTGCCCGGTGGCGGTGTTGGTCACGCCATTGATCGCGATGGTGGCCTTGTTGCCGTCGACCATGGCGCTGTCGAGGACGAAGCCGATGCCGGCACCCTGCACGTCCGACAGTTGCTCGTCGTCGAGCGCTGTCATCTCGGCATGGGCGAAGGGGGCGGCCAGCAGGGCCGCGAGCAGGCAGGCGCGACTCATCTCAGCAGCCCTTGTTCAGGCCGCCCAGGCAGGTGTCCTGCCGTGGAATGCCATTGAAGGCCTGACCGAAGTCGACCTTGATCGGCGCCGTTCCATCGGCGTTGCGCGACATGTTGAGGAAGGCACCGGCCAGCGCGGCGACCAGCTTGGAGGGATCCTGCTGGTCGCGCCACTGGACGTTCTGGCTCTGCATCGAGATGAAGAAGCCTTTCGACGAGTCGATGAAGTTCTGCGCGTTGTTCGGATCCACGGTGCCGATCGGGAACGACTGGTACTGGGCCAGGTTGAAGCAGGTCTGGGCGCCCATCAGCTTGCAGTCGTTGGAGGTCAGGAAGGGCAGCAGGACGTTCACCAGGCTGCCGATGATGGTGCTGTCGTGCATGTCCAGGGCCGTGCCGTTCTTCAGGCCGATCATGGCAGCGCGGATCGGGTCGGGGTTGCCGGAGCTGTTCACCAGCTCTGCCTGGGCGGTGTACTGAGAGCTGCCGGTGAGAGTGATGGCGGTCTTCGCCGCCAGGCAGTCGAGGGCCAGCAGGCCGCAGGAAATGCTGCCTCCCAGTTGGCTGCCGGTGCCGTACAGGTCCACCGGCACGTTGCCGGTGAGGGTCTTGATATCGCCCGAGAGGTAGCCCTTGGCTTCGCCGAAACCGATACGGATGCCGACCATCTTGCTGCCGTCGTAGGCGAACTCGATGTAGGGATTGCTGATGAGGAACGGGCTGATCGCGCCGGTGGTGTCGTTGACCGTGCCCAGGGCGAAGTTGTCGATGGCGATGTCGGCACTGCCGGCAAGCTCGCCGCTGCGGTTGTACTGGCCCAACTGCAGCTTCTTCATGTTCAGTTGGGTCTCGATGTCGGCGCCGAAGTTGATGCGGGTGAAGTTCAGTCCGTTGGCGGCGTCGGTGGTGAGGTTGATGAAGGCCTGGCCGACCACGTCGGAAAGCTGGTCGTCGTCCAGCGACTCCATCCTCGCCTGGGCGGTGGCAGCCAGCAGACCGGCGCCGCAGAACAGCGCGCAACGCAGCAGGAAGGGCAGACGACGGGACATGGGCTCACCTCTTGTTCTTCTCGTGGCCGACGGCAGAGACACTGCGACCTGTAGTCACTATAGAAAGCCCCGGGCGAATCGGGGCCGACCCATAGTCGAGAAAAACCGGCGAACGACGCGGTCGCCGCGCTCGCTGCAGCGGATGAGCGGTCGCTCGGCCAGGATGGATGTTACCCATCGTCACACGGGGGTAACGTCAGCCTTTCACTGCTGGCGGAACAGGCCGATCAGATGGTCGGCGATGGCGCCCTTGATGGCGTTGAGGCTGAGCAGGGAGTGTGCGCTGAGGCGGGCGGGGTTGATCCGGTGCAGGTGTAGCGAGGGCATGCGCGCTTCGTACTCGCGCAGGTCGCCCTTGACCAGGATCGGCAGGAACACGTCGTCGTGAGCCTGGTAACGCTGGATCAGCAGTTTCAACCCTTCCTGGAACGGCAATTCCTTCGACGCCACCAGGCGGTGCTCGCCGGGAATCTTCAGGTAGAGCCCGCGATAGCCCATGGTCTCGCCCGGCAGGATATGGATCCCGGTGGGCTCCACCGCGGCCAGCGGGATATCGTGGAAGGTGTCGTGCCAGGCCTGCTCGCTGGGCAGGATGGTGATGCCGCCATGGTCGCTCTCGGGAATCACGAAGCTGTAGTTGCTGTAGAGCTTCTCGACATAGGCCGAGTAGATGCACAGGCGGTTCTCGAAACGTTTGAGGAAGGCGATCGCCTCGCTGCGGTTGGTGATGGCATCCAGGTCCCAGGCAAGGTCACCCTGGTTCTGCAGTTCGGCCCAGCGGGCCTCGGCGTAGGCGGCGTCGTTCAAGAGTCGGCATTCATTTGGAATAGACAGGCCAGGGGACTTCAGCAGAAAGCGTGCCAGCCCCTGGAAGCCCCATTCCCCGGACCAGGCGGGGCAGGAAAGTCCTTACGCAGTCATAAACTGCCGCTTTTCGACACTTCGGTGATAGCCAGATGCCATCCACCGATACCGGGCCCGTACCTGCGCCGCAGACGTGTCGACGGCCTGCATCGCACTCATCGGCGGCGTCTGCGTCGCCCGTGCCTTTGCAGTACAATCGGCGCTTTTTCCACGGACCGGCCCTCCCGATGATCGACCCCCGACGCGTACTGCGTGCGCTTGCCGAACACTGGGCCCTGCTCGAGCCTCTCTGCGAGCGCTTCGATGCCGGCACCCTGAGCCTGGCGGAACTGCGCAGCCAGTTGAACACCCAGTTACCGGAAAGCAACCCGGCGGAAATCACCGCCCTGCTCGACCAGTGGATCCGCCTGGATATCCTGGTCCCGGTGGCCAAGAGCCCCAACCGTTTCGAGCTGAACGCGCAGATCCACGACTTCCTCGCCTACCTGCGCCACGAGCATCGCCTTGGTCTGTGCCTGGAGATCGAGGCCTACCTGCGCCATCTGGAGCGCCTCGCCGGGTACATCCAGGACGCCTTCGAGACCCGCGACAGCCAGGACCTGGCGCGCCAGCTGCGACTACTCGACATGCGCGTGCGCGATGTACTGAAGAAGCTCGGCAATGACGAGCAGGCACTGATCGGCGTGGCCGAGCGGGCCAAGACCAGCGACCGGCAGATTCCCCTGGCGCAGCGCTACGCGGAGGTCCTGGCGACCTGGGACGAGTACGTCGAGCCGATGATCCAGCTGGTCAGCGCCGACGGCGCCTTCGAGCAGGGCGTGCGGCGGGTCGAACAGGTCCTGCTGCGCCTGCTCGGCGAACAGCAGCGCCTCGGCCACCTGGTCGACGACGACCTGGTGCTGCGCACCCACGCGCGCATCCTCGAGATGCAGACCAACGCCCAGCTGACCCTGCGCCGCGCCCGCGAATTATTGCTGCCGCTGCGCGAGGAAGCGCGCCGGCACAACGCGGTGACCCGTGGCGCCGCCCTGGCGCTGGCGGCGATCCGGCGCAAGGGCCTGGACGCCGTGCCGCAGGCGGCGATGCCGCTGTTCACCCGGCCGCAGAGCACCTTCCTCGGCACCGCCTCGCAGGTCGAGAGCTACGTCTTCGCCCTCGCCCGCTTCGAGCCGAAGCCGGCGCAGTTCCCCAAGTCCAGCGGCACGCGCAAGAGCAACGGGCCGGCGCGACCACCGCGGACCGCGCGGGAAATGATCGAGCGCTGCCAGGCGGCGCTGCCGCTGCCGGACCTCATGCAATGGCTGCTGGCCCAGGAACCGGACGGCGCCACCGACGAGTTGCTCTACTGGTTCTCCCGGCTGTCGCGCGACGCGCGCTTCCAGCGCGAACGCCTGCAACGCCGCGAGTACGAAACCACCGAACATTGCGTCAGCCTCTGCTCCTTCGCCCTGAACCCCGCCGCCAAGGACAAGGGCCAGGCCAGGGACGCAGACACCCTTTCCGCGAGCGAAACCCATGCATCTTGATCTCTCCGAACTGACCCAGCTCGCGCCGATCTTCCGCGAGCTGTTCAAGGGCTACCACATCAGCCACCGCGACCCCGAGCTGTACACCCAGCTGTCCTCGCACCAGGACCAGTACCGCGGCCTGTTCCGCGCCATGGGCTTCGAGCTGGTCTGCGACACCCGCGGCTTCTACTACTTCGTCCCGGAGCAGGTCGGCGCCCAGGTGAACAAGACCGCCCAACGCCTGGCGCTGTTCACCTTCATCCTCGTCGAACACCTCGCCGACCAGGGCCGCGACCCGCTGTCCGTGCTGGACGGCGGCAGCATCGGCCGCGAAGAGCTGCCGCCGCTGCTGGAGAAATACCGCGACCTGTTCCTCCAGGCCGAGGTGCAGACCCAGGAAGAACTGGAAGAGAAAGTCATGCGCCGCCTGACCCAGCTCGGCTTCGCCTCCGAGGACAGCGGCGTGTACCGCTTCATGCCGCCGATGCACCGTTTCCTCGACGTCTGCCTGTCGGTGCAGCAGGACCGCAACCTGTCCGCCAGCCTGCACGCCGACCTGCCGTTGCAGACGCCGGTGCTGGTCGATGACGGCGAGATCGAACCGCTGATGGCCAGCGACGAAGAATTGTCCGAAGAGAGCGAGGAAGACGCCCTCGCCCGCGCCATCGCCGAAGAACACGCGCAACAGGAGGCTGACGCATGAGCCAGACCCGCTACGGCATCCGCCGCTTCGCCCTGCTCAATACCGCCGGCTACAGCCTGGGTATCTTCCCGCTGGAAAACCCGCTGTCGATCTACGGCGCCAACAACCTGGGCAAGAGCGCCTCGATCAACGCCCTGCAGTTCCCGATCCTTGCCCGCCTGTCGGACATGAGCTTCGGCAAGTACAGCATGGAGCAGTCGCGGCGCTTCTACTTCGCCTCGGACACCAGCTACATCCTCCTCGAACTGATGCTGCCCCACGGTCCGCACGTGATCGGCGTGGCCGGGCGCGGCCCGGGCGGCGGCTTCGGCCACCAGTTCTTCGCCTACGCCGGCGAGCTGAGCCTGGACCACTACCAGAAGAACGGTACCTGCCTGCGCCAGCGCGAGCTGTTCGCCAACCTTGAGCGCGAAGGCTTCAAGGCCTACGAGGTGAAGCCGGAAGAGCTGCGCCGCCTGCTGGTCGGCGGGCACACGTCGATCCCGCTCGACCTGACCATGATCCCGCTGCGCTCCACCAGCGAGCAGAGCCTGAAGACCTTCCGCTCGCTGTTCATCAACCTGCTGCACATGCGCGAGATCACCGCGGCCAAGCTCAAGCAGCTGTTCCTCGACGCCTTCGAGCACAGCCTGCGCTCGGGTAATGTCGACTACATCGCCGCCTGCGAGGAGGCCTTCCGCGACGTGCGGCGGATGGAGCAGGACTACCAGGCGCTGGTCGCCGCCGGCCCGCTGGTGGAAGCCCTGGCCAACGGCGTGACCCAGCGCGACGTACTGCGCGGCAAGATGCACCGCCTTTCACCGCTGCTCGACAGCCTGCTCGGCACCTGGCACGACTACGCCGGGGCGCGCCGCGAGGAACTGCTGATCCAGCACGAGCAATACCGCGCCGAGCAGGACGGCCTGCAGAACGAACAGCGTGGCGGCACCCAGGAGCTGATGCGCCTGGAGCGCGAGATCGCCGGCATCCAGCGCTGGCTCGGCGAGCTGTCGGTGCTCAAGACCCGCTTCGCCCTGGTCGACGACGCCAAGGTCCTCGAACAACAGCTGCTCGCCGCCAAGGATGCCCACGACGAACTGGCCGGCGCCCTGGCCCATTCGCGGCAGTTCTCCAGCGAAGACCTGGAAGAGCGCCTGCGCGACCTGGAAAAACGCCTGAAGAACGTCCGCCAGCAGCTCGAACACGCCGACAACAACAGCTACGCACGCCTGCGCGAGGAGTTCAGCCAGCAGGACGTGGAACGCCTGATGCGTCTGTTCAACGGCGCGCTGTTCAGCCTGCCGCTCGGCGAGAACGGGGTGAACCTGGATGACGGCGACGTCTGGGTGAAGAGCGTCGAAGCCATCCTCGACCACTTCAAGGGCGAGCATTTCGAGGCTCCCGGACTGAGCATCGACCTGTCGCACATCGAACCGCCGGCGTTGCAGGCCCTGGCCGACCGCGCCGCCCTGCGCGACCAGAAGGAACGCCTGGAGAAGGAGCTGAAGCAGCTCAAGACCCAGCAGAGCGTCGCTGCCGACCGCGCCGCGAGCAAGGCCCAGGCGGAGAAGCTGTACCAGGACGTGCTGGATGCGCAGAAGGCCCTGGAAGACTTCCGCCGCACCCAGACGCTGACCGCCGAGGAGCCCGAGAAGCTCGCCGAACTGGCCCAGCTGGAGGCGTCCCAGGACGAACTCAAGCGCTCCAGCGACGCCTTCGCCGAGCGCGTCCAGCAACTCTCCGCGCGCCTGCAACTGGTGGCCCGGCAACTGGGCGACCTGGAGGCCAAGGAGCGCACCCTGGAAGATGCCCTGCGCCGCCGCCAGCTACTGCCGGCCGACCTGCCCTTCGGCACGCCGTTCATGGAGCCGGTGGACGACTCGCTGGACAACCTGCTGCCGCTGCTCAACGACTACCAGGACACCTGGCAGGCGCTGCAGCGCATCGACGGGCAGATCGAGGCGCTGTACGCCCAGGTGCGCCTGAAGGGCGTCGCCAAGTTCGATAGCGAAGACGACACCGAGCGCCGCCTGAAGCTGTTGATCAACGCCTACGCGCATCGCCAGGACGAGGCCCTGACGCTGGCCAAGGCGCGCCGCGCGGCGGTCACCGACATCGCCCGGACCCTGCGCAACATCCGCAGCGACTACGACAACCTGGAACACCAGTTGGCCCTGTTCAACCGCGAGATCAACAAGCGCCAGGTTTCCAACCTACAGAGCTTCCGCATCGTCCTCGCGCCGAACAAGGATGCGCTCAAGCACATCGACCAGATCATCCACAGCGCCGGCCAGTACGAGGAAGGCGAGAACCTCTCGGTGTTCGACCTGACCCAGAGCGCCGAGCAGGACGCGAAGAACGAGGAGGCCAAGGAATACCTGGCCCGCCTGGTCGCCGCCAACCACAACCAGTTGGGCCTGAAGGACCTGTTCGAACTGGCCTTCGAGATCACCAAGGTCAACGGCCAGCCGATCATGCACACCGACATCGACGGCGCCGCCTCCAACGGCACCACCATGACCATCAAGGCGCTGACCAACATGTACCTGTTGCTGCACCTGATGGACCGCGAGCAGGCCGGGCGCGTGCGCCTGCCCTACTACCTGGACGAGGCGGCGGACATCGACGAGCGCAACCAGGCCGCGCTGCTGGAGACCAGCCTGCAACTGGGCTTCGTGCCGATCCTGGCGAGCGTGAAGCCGCAGGTTTCCGCACACGTGGCGATCGACCTGGAAGGCGGTAGCGGCCCGAACGGCATCTATATCGACGAAGCGGACTGGAAATACATCCGTCGCCGGGATGCCGCCGCCAGCGGCGAAACCCGCGCAGCCAGCGAGCCGGAGGAAGCCGGCGAACCGGCGTGAAGCGTCTGCCACGGCCCTGCCTGACAGGGCCGTGGACTTTTCCGATAGGCCCGAGGCTCCCGCGAAGATATAATTGGTTACATTCGCATTTGTAACCCACGGGGAGAATCCATGCCTGTTCGACTTCTCAACCGTTTCCGCCACGCCGCCCTGGCGTGCCTGCTCGGTTCGCTTTCCCTCAATGCGGCGGCCGATCCCGTCACCCTTACCCTCTACAATGGCCAGCACGCCGCCACCGGTATCGCCATCGCCAAGGCCTTCCAGGACAAGACCGGCATCCAGGTGAAGATCCGCAAGGGCGGCGATGGCCAACTCGCCAGCCAGATCACCGAGGAAGGCGCACGCTCGCCGGCCGACGTGCTCTACACCGAGGAATCGCCACCGTTGATCCGCCTGGCCAGCGCCGGCCTGCTGGCCAAGCTGGAGCCAGAGACCCTGGCCCTGGTCGAGCCGGAGCACGCCGGCGGCAACGGTGACTGGATCGGCATCACCGCCCGCACCCGGGTACTGGCCTACAACCCGAAGAAGATCGACGAGAAGGATCTGCCGAAGAGCCTGATGGATCTTTCCGATCCGTCCTGGTCCGGCCGTTTCGGCTTCGTGCCCACCAGTGGCGCCTTCCTCGAACAGGTCGCCGCAGTGATCAAGCTCAAGGGCCAGGAGGAAGCCGAGGATTGGCTGACCGGCCTGAAGGCCTTCGGCTCGATCTACACCAACAACGTCACCGCCATGAAAGCCGTGGAGAACGGCGAGGTCGACATGGCGCTGATCAACAACTACTACTGGTACACCCTGAAGAAGGAAAAGGGCGAGTTGAACTCGCGCCTGCACTACTTCGGCAACCAGGACCCGGGCGCGCTGGTCACCGTCTCCGGCGCCGCGGTGCTCAAGTCCAGCAAGCACCCCAGGGAAGCCCAGCAGTTCGTCGCCTTCATGCTCAGCGAGGAAGGCCAGAAGGCGATCCTCAGCCAGTCCGCCGAGTACCCGATGCGCAAGGGGATGCAGGCCGATCCGGCGCTGAAGCCGTTCGCCGAACTGGACCCACCGAAACTGACCCCGGCCGATCTGGGTGAGGCCAGCGAGGCCCTCAGCCTCGAACGCGACGTTGGCCTGAATTGATCGGCGCCGCCTCCACGCCCGTGCGCCTGCGCACGGGCTCGCGCCGGCGAACGCCATTCTGGCTGCTCCTGCCGGTCCTGCTCCTCGCCCTGCTGGCCAGCCTGCCGCTGCTCTACGTCGCGGCCAAGGCCTGGGACGCCGGCTGGCACAGCGCCTGGCAACTGCTCTGGCGCCCCTACGTATTCCGCTTGCTGGGCAACACCCTGTGGCTGATGTTCGGCGTGACCCTGCTCAGCGCCCTGCTCGGCCTGGCCCTGGCCTGGTGCGTGGAGCGCAGCGACCTGCCGGCGCGGCGCTTCTGGAACGTGGTGCTGTGCCTGCCGTTCGCCATCCCCGCCTTCGTCAGCAGTTTCACCTGGGTTTCGCTGAGCCCGATGTACGAAGGCCTCGGCGGCGCCATCCTGGTCATGACCATGTCCAAGTATCCGCTGGTCTACCTGCCGGTAGCAGCGACCCTGCGCGGCATCGATCCTTCCCTGGAGGAGTCGGCGCGGATGCTCGGTCTGTCGCGGCGCCAGGTGTTCCTGCGGGTCACCCTGCCGCTGCTGCGCCCGACCCTGGCCGCCACCGGACTACTGGTGGCGCTGCACATGCTGGTGGAGTTCGGCGCGCTGTCGATCCTGCGCTACCAGACCTTCACCACAGCCATCTACCAGGAGTTCGAACTGGAGTTCAGCAACGCCACCGCGGCGATGCTCTCCTCGGTACTCCTGGCACTGTGCTTCCTGCTGCTCTGGCTGGAGTTGCGCATGCGCGGCCGCGGCCGCCTGGTACGCACCGGCCAGGGCAGCGCGCGGCGGGCCGAACGGGTCCGCCTGGGGCTTGGCAAGTGGCCGATCCAGGCGCTGCTGGCGACGCTGGTGCTGGTCGGTACCGGTATCCCCCTGGTGATGCTCGGTTATTGGCTGTACGAAGGCTCCTCGGCCAGCTTCCCGCTGATGGAAATCGCCTCGACCCTGCTTTCCTCCCTGTCGCTGGCCTTCGGCGGGGCCCTGCTCAGTTGCCTGCTGGCGCTGCCGGTAAGCATCCTGGTGGTGCGCTACCCCGGCGCCCTGGCGCGCTGGACCCAGCGCCTGCCGTACCTGCTGCAAGCGTTGCCGGGACTGGTGATCGCACTCTCGCTGGTGTACTTCTCGCTGCACTACCTGCCAGCCACCTACCAGACCACCGGCTTGCTGCTGGTCGCCTATGCCCTGCTGTTCATGCCGCTGACCCAGGCACCGATCCGCGTGGCCCTGGAAAAGGCCTCGCCGCAGTTGGAGGAAGCCGCCCGCACTCTCGGCCAGACGCCCTTGATGGCCTTCCTGCGGATCACCCTGCCGATCATCTCGCCGGCCATCGGCGCCGGCTTCGTGCTGGTGTTCCTCGACACCATGAAGGAACTGACCGCCACCCTGGTGCTAGGTCCCACCGGGCTGTCGACCCTGGCCACCTCGGTCTGGGTGCACACCGCCAACCTGGAGTACGCTGCCGCCGCACCCTACGCCGCGCTGCTGATCCTGATCTCCGGCTTGCCGGTGTACCTGCTGACCACCCGGGCGCATCTCAGCACTCACTGACACCCACTTCCCAGCAGGCAGGCATGAACGAAAACGCCGCTTACCCAGGTAAGCGGCGTTTCTTTTTGCCGGTCCGACAATCAGCGGCGGGCGGTTTCCTTCAGAGGAATCTTCGGCGCCCACTCCAACCATTCGTCATTGGCCGAATCG
>NZ_JAEMVM010000027.1:0-4012 GCF_016463925.1 Pseudomonas sp. P20
AAATAAATCTGTCCCCTTTATGGTAAAGGAGGAAGCCTACCTGCCTTTTAGACTTAGAGTAGTAAAAATAAATCTTTTCTTTTTGGCTTACCCCCCTTTGGGATCCTTTACCCCTTATGGTCATAGTGATTCGTCATCCAAAGGTTTCCTGACGTTTTTTAAAAATACCCGCTTTATCGCTCCATATTTAAAAAAGTTCTCTTTGGCATTGTTCAGACTTATCCCGTTAGCACCACCATCATAATCAGGGTCTTTATTCTGAGCAATGTCATCTTCCCAGTAACACACGGGACATATTTCATAAGTTCCGCACGGCTCCTCATCAAAAGTTAAGTATCCACAGCACGGGCAAGGATATCTCACTGGGCTCTCCTTACTGCCTATTCCAATAGTTAATGCCGTCCTGAAAAAAAGGGGACAGATTTATTTTTACTACTCTAATTTCGGCGACTGCGCCCACTCTGAAACGCTCAAAGCAAATAATTCGCTAAACCATGCGCCCTTACCTAGGCATCGCGAATTTCCTTTACGGCATCTGCGCTGGAGCCTCCATGCTCAGAAAATTTAGAGTAGAGAAAATAAATCTGTCCCTTTCATTCGGTGCAAAAAGACGCGGGCCGTAGGTGCGTCAACACCTACGGCCCGCTAACCACAAGCAGCTAAGAAGGAGCTGACCATGGCTAAGGCCGATCATAGGGCAGTCACGCCCAGAACTGAACGTTTTGCCACCGTCGCCGCCGATTCAATAGCCCCGGGAGTGCCGGGGCTATTTTTATTGAAAACAACACTACTTACCGTAGTTGAATGCAATACCAAATTTCATTTCATCAACGTGTAATTTAATTACACATCCAGACCACCCCCCCTCTCCAGCGGTCAAATTGTTGGCTGAAAAATAATCGCGCAATTGGACCAGCAACTCTGTCAAATCCCCTACAGCACGCCCATCCGGATCAAACCAGTTCAACTCACCAGACTGATCAACATAGTCAAACTCATACTTCCCTCCATCGCCCTCTGAGAAAAGCTCCGCCCGAACTATTATTTCCCTAGCATCCGCTGGGCCAGCATCGACTAAAAGCTGTCCAATTTTCTGATATAACTCTTGATCGCCCATCAAATACCACCCGGTGAGTTTTTGAAATCGACAATGACAGGGCGACCACCATCAATAGAGTATCTGACAGTAAATCTATCAGGACGCACAGATGAGCCAGAATAGACAGGCTCAATTTTCACACTGACCATCTGCCCTTGCTTGAGCGCAGATGACCAAGTGTTCTCCATGGACTTCCAGGCACCTTTATTCAAGTTCCCATTCATGGGAAGCAGGTTCAGCTTCTCACCTGGCCCATTGAAGATACTTGCAATCAGATGGCCACCTTCATCGCCACTAACCCCGCATTTACCAGCAATGCACTGCTGATAAGTATTCCGGTCACTCTTCGTCAGCGAGAGGTTGGACTCAACCTTCTCAACACGCCCAAGACTATCTGTCTGATAGGTCTTGTTCCCGTCCACTTTATAAATCGTGTTCGGCTCTGGTTTGTTGAGTTCCTTAGTCCATGACCCTTTGCTGCCAGAGCTAACTTCTACTTCACGCAGCGCCGTTCCAGTTCCTTTTGGCCCTTGCGGAGCCGGCAGCTTACCCAGTCCCTCGACCAAATCAGCAGCCTCGGATACTTTACCTTCCTTGTAAAGTGCCTTCGCCTTGGCCAGGATCTTCGCAGCGCCATCCCCAATGCCCGGCACCAAGCCTATTCCGGCCATCGTATAGTCGAAGGGGTCTTGCGCTTCGACAAACGCCTTGCCATCGCCATAACCTGGGATGAAGTCAGAACCCAAGCTGGCCATCGCCTCGGCCAGCCGCTTGGAATCAGCTGCCGTTATCGGGTCGTTGATCTGGTAGATGCTGCGCAGCTCGCCCTCAATGGTGTATGCCATCAGTTGCGGGTTCTGCATGGCTTGCCGGTACTGCTCTTGTGCTTCTGGAGTCCAACTGGCCTGTTTCAAACTCTGGGCAGATTCCCAAGCCTCTTTACGCAGCGCTGTACATGTCGTGCTACTACCGTCCGAAGAACAGGCCGTAAGTAGTGCCAGATCGCGACTCCGGTCGAGTTGGTTTAATTCATCGACGCGGCCACAAGCGGTTGAGTCTCCGCCGTTACATGCCTTCTTGGCCTCGAAGCGTTCCTGGTTTTCTTCGTGGTTTAGGTAGTTGTATTGGACAGAATTCCTCGCCGCCCAACTCCCCGTTTCAAGCTCCTTGTAACTGGCACCGGGGTCCTTCGCGACTACCCCGACCAGCCCCGTCAGTTGCGAGGCCATGGCCAGCATCGCCTCGCGATTTTCCGGCGAGTAGCTGCTGACCAGTTTGTCCAGGTCCTTCACCAGTGCTTCGTTGAGTCCTGCACCAATCGCTCCAGCAGCGAAGCTGTCGCCACGCGCTTGGGCGGCCAAGCCCCCCATCAGCGCATGCATCACCACCATTTGCGCGCTTCCGGTTTCCAGCTTGTGGGTCTTGCCGAAGTCACCAATGGCGTTGAAGCCGGCGGCAGCAAAGGTATTGTAGAGACTGTCCTTGAGGGCATCGCCGAAGCTGCCACCCTGTCCCATAGCCTTACCCAAGGCCGTGCTGGTGAGGTTCTGCATCGCCTGGTTGGCGGCGAAGCGACTGGCACCGCTGACGGTACTCAGGTCCACCGTGACCTTGCTGGTATCGACGTTGGTCTTGGTGTCCAGCACCTTGTCGAAGTACTCGGTGGTCAAGTAAGCCGTGGCCGCCGCGATGGCGTAGCTCTTGAGAGCACTGGAGCTGGTGGCGTGTTGCAGCCCTTTGCCAAGGTCGCCACCGTTATTGATGGTGCCAACGGCAAGATTGCTGGCCATAGGGCCATACACCGGGCCGAGGTAAGCAGCCGCAACGATGGCAATGGCCAGTGACGGCGCAGCCCCCAGCCCCGAGTTGCTGTACTTCCAGCTATCGTGCACCTCCTGCACCCTGCGCCAGTCCACATCCCCGCGCTGCTCGGCCTCCTTCAGCCACGCCAGTTGCGGATCCGCCTGCACCATCGCATCGATGGTCTGGCTCACGGTCTTCTGGTCGATATGCTTGAGGTCGATCTTCAGCCCTTCCACGGCCTTGATCGCCAGATTCCCCTGGGCCACGATCTGGGTCTGGCGCACGGTTTCGTCGGTCTGGCCCTTGCCCTTCGACGACTGCCACGCCAGGTCGCCCTTGCTCTTCTCGTGGCTCTCCTGGTGCAGGTCCTTCACCGCCTCGAAGGTCACCGCGCCGCCGCTGACGATGGCCAGGTCGTTGCCCGATTCCAGCTTCGCGCCCTGGTAGGTCTGGTCGCCGCCGCTGAGCAGAGTGAGGTCGCCGCCGCTGCTGATCTGGCTGCCCACCGCCTTGACGTCGGTGACTTCGTCGCGCCGGGTTTCCTTGCGGCCGAAGTCGCCTTTCTTCTTCTTGTCGTACAGGTAGTAGTTGCTGTCGTTGGCGGCCAGCAGTTCCAGCTTGTCGCCGGCCACCAGGTAGGCCTCGTCGCCGGCGCTGGCCTGGCTCGCGATCAGGCGCAGGTCCTGTCCGGCATTGATCGCCAGGTCGCCCCCGGCATCCACGCGGGTGCCTTGCTGGGCGACCTTGTCTTCCTGGTAGGTGACCTTCCTGGTCTTGCTGTAGGCATGCTCCTCGTTCGCCGCCGCCGCCAGGGTCACGTCGCGCCCGGCGGAGAGGGCGATGTCGCGGCGCGCTTCGAGGGCGCTGGCCACTGCGCTGAGGTCGCGCCCGGCGCTGACGTTCAGGTCCCGCCCGGCACTGACTTCGGCGCCGAGCTGGGTCACGCTCTGTAGCCGCGACGTGTTCCAGCGGGTCTGGCCCTGGCGGTCCTCGACGGCGGCGACGGTGACGTCGCGTCCGGCGTCGAGGCTGAGGTCGCCGCGGCTCTGCAGCACCCCGCCGAGGTTGGCGATGTCGCGTCCGGCCTGGACGTTCAGGCTGTTCGCCGCC
>NZ_JAEMVM010000028.1:0-208990 GCF_016463925.1 Pseudomonas sp. P20
CGTTGTGGGAAAGTCGCTATAACTGGCGTGTTGCCGGTACATCGAACTGAACCCTGTTCGGGCGCGGATGGTGGACGATGTGGCGGCCTATCCCTGGTCAAGTTATGGGCTGCAGAGCATAAAGGGGACAGATTTATTTTCCCTACTCTAATTTAAAGGAGATAAAACATACACGTTCTACTCAAGATCAAAAACTACGGGGCTACCTTCTGCGGAACTAAAGATAGGTGGAAATAATAAGAAAAATATTGCTGTAAAGATTCGTTTTGAAAATCCTTAGGGGTGTAATATGAATAGTTCCTGTCAGCATGTTTTATGTGGTTTGATGGACTTTTCAAAGAAGCTTCCAGATAATGTTGTTAAGGTAAAGAAAGGGATGGCATTTTTTGTTGAGAGATCGGCTCTATATAGTTTGAGTATTTTAAAATTGTTATTTTTTGTTAGCGTTAATTGTGGTGCGAAAAAAATATTTTTCTGCTTTTTGGTAGCCCAAAAAAATAAATTTGAGATCTCCTCGGTTTATGAGGTTGATCTGCTTGAAGTTAATTTTACTGAGATAGAGAATAGGCTGTTTTCTTTATATGAAGAGCATGTTTTAGTTGGAGAGGTAGGTAGAATAGTAGCTTTTTCAGATATGGTCTCATGGGTTCTGTATGAAGAGGTTTTAGAAGAGATAGGGGTTTTGGTTATGTTGGATGAAACGAGATCTGTATATTCGAATTTTGATTTTGGCGAGTTCGTTAGTAGAGAGTTTATGATGGAGCAGGCTGATTTGGGTTTATACCGTAAAGAGTACGTAGATAAACTTATTTCTAATTATTAACATAAAGGAAGAGTTTTTATTTTCCCTATCCTAACTTCTGAACACGGAGGCTCCAGCGCAGGCTCCGTCAAGGGGGCGACATGCCTAGGTAAGGGCGCATGGTTTAGCGAGTTATTCGCTTTGGGTTCGGCGTGGGCGCAGTCGCCGAAACTAGAGTAGTAAAAATAAATCTGTCCCTTTTTCTACTATTAACCTAGTTGTGGAAGGGGGACTTGGATTGTGATTGTTATGCGCAATTTCACTAAGGAAGAGGTAAGGAATATGACACGTAGCCAAGGATGGGACAGTCTGCCATTTTGATATGAGAGTAATCATGATCGCTAGATTAGAGACTGAGGCAGGAAGTATAGTTTTCTCTCTAAAAAGCAAAGATATGGGGAGTGATTTTTTTGGTTTTTCTGTTCATGTTTATTTGCGCGAAGATTTTCCTAAATTTTTGAGTGGGGATTTTTTTTGTGAGTTAAATTCAGCAGATATTAAAAGGTTGAAAGAATATTTTTCCTCCCATTTGGCTGGATTGAAACTGCAGCATAAAGGGGACAGATTTATTTTCCTACTCTAATTTTCTAAGCAAGGAGGCTCCAGCGCAGACGCCGTAAGGAGGCTCCGCGATGCCTAGGCAAGGGCAAGTGGTTTTACCGAATTATCCGCTTCACGTGGTCCAGCGGGGACACAATCGGCAAGTGGTATTCGCCGAGGACGAGGACTACCAACGCTACCTCTCCGACCCTCAAGACCTCGAGGATGCCTTCGGTATCAAGGTCTACGCATTTGTCTGATGACCAACCATGTCCATCTGCTCCTGGCGGCTTGCCGGCCCTACTTTCTACTGCTCCCGTCGCACAGCGCCCCAATGTACTAGTACACCGGAAACCGCCGTCTCCCGTTGAACGGGCGGGCCCCGGCCCCCTACCATTCACAGCACACCGACCCGCGCAAAGGGAGCGGGATGCCGCGTAGGCAGGCCGCCATGGAAGGAGAAGCACATATGCCGGTACTGGCTCTGAGACTCACCGCCCTGGCGGCCCTTGCGATCAGCGTGTCGGGGTGCGTCATGGAGGCCTATGGCAGTCGCGCGCGTAGCGATGCGCAGTCCTGGATCGGCTTGCCGATCCAGGACGTGATCAAGCGCTTCGGCGAGCCGGAACGCGTGACGGGGGATGCCGCCAGGCAGAAGTACGTGTGGAAGGAGTACGAAAACTATAGCCACGACTACGACTACACCTACTACGAGCAGGGTCATGGCAATACGCCCAACAGCTCGGTCCTGAACCAGAAGACCGGCACGGCCAACCAGAGCGGCTATTACACCTGTATCTACGAGTTCTTTGCCGACGCCTCGGGCAGGGTGGTCGATGCGACCGCGCGGGGTGAGTGCCGCTAGTTCCAGGCGCCCTTCACGCCGCAAAGGGCGATTGGCTCAGCCAGCCACCGCCTTGTCTCCGACGTCGCAGAGACGCCTCAGTCCAACGCGGAGGCGTCCCCTCCCCTCGCTCCGCCGTGATCGCCAGGCCGCCCTGCCTCACCCGGGTCCTGGTCCGGTCCTTGGCCTTGAAACCCGGCCGTTGCAGCCAGTAGCCGCGGAGGTTGATGCGGGGCGCCAGGCGGTTGTCGTCGCGTTCGTCCAGCGGCGCTCCGAGCTTTCCCCGGCGCCTCACAGCAGGATCAGCAGCGCTCCTACCAGCAGCCCCGCCAGGCTGAAGGGCAGCGTTTGCAGGGCCAGCCGCTTGCCGCCCACCAGCACGATCAGGCCGGCCTTGACCAGGCTGTTGCTCAGGGCGGCAAGGGCGATGCCGCGGCTGGCCACGCCTGGATCGAGTTCGCCCTGCGCCGCGCGGGCCAGGGACAGGGTGATCGCGTCGACGTCGGCGAGGCCGGAGAGCAGCGCGACCGCGTAGATGCCGGCATCGCCGAACAGCCGCCGGCCGACCTCCACCAACAGCAGGATCGCGCTCAGCAGGGCGGCGAAGCGCAGGGCCGGGAGCAGTTCGAAGGGGTTGCGCAGGCCTGGCTCGTCGGGCGCCTCCTGGCTGGCGCGGCCGCCGCGCAGGGCGTGGAACAGCGTGCCGCCAAGGTAGACGAGGGTGGTGGCGGCGAATGGCAGGGCCAGTTCCTTCAGCAAGGCCGGGTGGATCGCGCCGATCTCGACGAGGATGCGCGGGAACATCAGCGCCGAGGTCGCCAGCAGGGCGCACGCCAACAGGGCGTCGGGCATGCGCTCGCGCAGGCGCGCCAGGGTCAGGGTCATCACCGTGGAGGACACCAGGCCGCCGAGCACCGCGGTCAGCAACAGGCCCTTGCGCGAGCCGATCAGGCGGATGGCCAGGTAGGCGGAGAAACCGAGGGCGGCGATCAGCACCACCATCCACCAGGTCAGGTAGGGATTGAAGAACGCCCAGGGACCGTAGCCCTGGTTGGGCAGCACCGGCAGCAGGACCACGGAGATGAACAGCAGCTTGAGGGTGCCCGACAGTTCCTCGGCGGTCAGGCGCTTCAGCAGGGCGTGGAGCTTGTCCTTGAGGCTCAGCAGCAGGGTCAGCACGATGCCGCCGGCGGCAGCCAGCAGGCGCTGTTCGGTGAGGGCGAGGCTGCCGAGGAGGAAGGTCATCAGCAGGGCGATCTCGGTGGTCATGCCCTGGTCGCCGCCACGCCTGACGTCGCTCACGTAGCCGGCCACGGCCAGCGCCGCGAGGGCCAGCAGCAAGGCTACCCAGACCGCGCTGCCCAGTTCGCCCGCGAGCAGGGTGGCGAAGCCGCCGAGCAGGCCGGCCAGGCTGAAGGTGCGGATTCCGGCGATCTGCCGCGCATCTTCGTGGTCGCGCTCCTGCCAGCCGCGCTCGGCGCCGATCAGAAGGCCGATGGCCAGGGCCGTGCACAGGCTCAACAACAGATCCAGGGAAAGCGTCATGCTCGATTCCATTCGCCGGGAGAGAGGATGGCGACGTGCCTGTGCGCACCATAGCAGCAGACGACCCCGAGGTGCCTGCACGGTGGTACGCCGTCCGCCATGAGGCCGGCGCTGCCGCCGGTATCCATCGGGTTCTCCGCCCCGGTGTAGGCGCACGGGAGCTGGCGTAGGGAAAGTCCGCTGTTTTTCGGCCGCTGACGGTTCTCTTTCCGCGTGCTCCGACGGCCGCCAACAGTAAAAAAACCACGGCCAATCCTGATAGGCGGAGGGGCGCCTCGTTCCTAGACTGGCGGGGAAACATCAGGAGACGTCAATCATCATGCATATTCAATCATCTCAGCAGAACCCGTCTTTCGTGGCTGAGTTGAGCCAGGCCGTGGCCGGGCGCCTGGGACAGGTCGAGGCCCGCCAGGTGGCCACTCCCCGGGAGGCGCAACAACTGGCCCAGCGCCAGGAAGCACCGAAGGGCGAGGGCCTGCTCTCCCGCCTGGGGGCCGCCCTCGCGCGTCCCTTCGTGGCGATCATCGAGTGGCTGGGCAAACTGCTGGGGAGCCGTGCCCACGCCTCCACCCAGGCGCCGCTCTCCCGTCAGGACGCGCCGCCTGCCGCCAGTCTCTCGGCCGCCGAGATCAAGCAGATGATGCTGCAAAAGGCACTGCCCCTGACCTTGGGCGGACTTGGCAAGGCGAGCGAGCTGGCGACTTTGACAGCGGAGAGACTGGCGAAGGATCACACGCGCCTGGCCAGCGGCGACGGCGCCCTGCGCTCGCTGGCCACCGCCCTGGTCGGGATTCGCGATGGCAGCCGGATCGAGGCTTCCCGTACCCAGGCTGCCCGCCTGCTCGAACAGAGCGTTGGGGGGATCGCGCTGCAACAGTGGGGGACCGCGGGCGGTGCCGCCAGCCAGCATGTACTCAGCGCAAGCCCGGAGCAACTGCGCGAAATCGCCGTCCAACTGCATGCGGTAATGGACAAGGTCGCCCTGTTGCGCCACGCGGTAGAGAGCGAGGTAAAGGGCGAGCCTGTCGACAAGGCGCTGGCGGATGGCCTGGTGGAGCACTTCGGGCTGGAGGCGGAGCAGTACCTAGGCGAACACCCGGACGGGCCGTACAGCGATGCCGAGGTGATGGCGCTCGGTCTCTATACCAACGGCGAGTACCAGCACCTGAATCGTTCCCTGCGTCAGGGGCGAGAGCTGGATGCGGGCCAGGCGTTGATCGACCGGGGCATGTCTGCCGCGTTCGAAAAGAGCGGACCGGCTGAACAGGTCGTGAAGACCTTCCGCGGCACCCAGGGCAGGGATGCCTTCGAGGCGGTGAAAGAGGGCCAGGTCGGCCACGACGCCGGCTATCTCTCCACCTCCCGGGACCCCAGCGTTGCCAGGAGCTTCGCGGGCCTGGGCACGATAACCACCCTGTTCGGCAGATCCGGGATCGATGTCAGCGAGATATCGATCGAGGGCGATGAGCAGGAGATCCTCTACGACAAGGGGACCGACATGCGCGTGCTTCTCAGCGCCAAGGATGGGCAGGGTGTGACCCGTCGGGTGCTCGAAGAGGCTACGCTGGGGGAACGGAGCGGCCACGGCGAGGGACTGCTCGATGCCCTGGACCTGGCAACCGGGACGGATCGTTCAGGCAAGCCCCAGGAACAGGACCTGCGCCTGAGAATGCGCGGCCTCGACCTGGCCTGACCGGTCGACGGCAGAGACGGACACTCCCAAGGGGTGTCCGTTTTCGTTTGCGCCGTACAGCGTCGGGCGCAATGGGCGGCAAGGATGCCTGGCTGGCTGCCACCGGTGGGTGGCGGACACCGGTGCCCGGCGTCCCACCTCGATCCTGCGAACGAGACGCAGTCAGAATTCTCCGAGTATGCTTCCTGCATAACGAAACGATCGGAATAACTGTGGTAACTTTGCCGCCCACCGAGATGGCCTATTGATGGCTCATACGGTTCGTGCATCGCTTCCCGCACGATTCTTTCGGATTTCCAAGGCCGGCCGGGAGCGCCGGTTGATCGACGCATTCGTATTTCAAGGAAAGAAATCGTGGCCACCCCATTTCGCCCCTCGCCTTGGCGCGCCGCCGTGCCGCCTGGCCTTCCTCGATTTTCACTACGCCCTCTTTTCCGCACACGGGTCGGCTAGAAGCCGCTCCGCGTCGATAGCGTTTTTTTCCAGGAGAACCCCATGAGTCACAGCGCCAAGAAAACACTACTGCCGCTCCTCGCCGTTGCCACCCTGGCCGGCCTGGCGGGCTGCGCCACCGAGACCTCCACCGCGTTGCCGGTACAGCAGGTCGAGAGCGTCAACCGACCCTACAGCGGCGTGCGTTCGCCGATTGCGGTAGGCAAGTTCGACAACCGCTCCAGCTACATGCGCGGGATCTTTTCCGATGGCGTCGACCGCCTCGGCGGCCAGGCCAAGACCATTCTCATTACCCACCTGCAGCAGACCAATCGCTTCAACGTGCTGGACCGCGACAACATGAGCGAGATCCAGCAGGAAGCGGCGATCAAGGGCCAGGCCCAGCGCCTGAAGGGTGCCGACTACGTGGTGACCGGCGATGTCACCGAGTTCGGCCGCAAGGAAGTCGGCGACCGCCAGCTGTTCGGCATCCTTGGCCGCGGCAAGTCGCAGATCGCCTACGCCAAGGTGGCGCTGAACATCGTCAACATCTCTACCTCGGAGGTCGTCTATTCGACCCAGGGCGCTGGCGAGTACGCCCTGTCCAACCGCGAGGTGATCGGCTTCGGCGGCACCGCCAGCTACGACTCGACCCTCAACGGCAAGGTTCTCGACCTGGCCATGCGCGAGGCGGTGAACAAGTTGGTCAACGCGGTCGATAGCGGGGCCTGGAAGCCACAGAACCAATAATCCACTAGAAACCAGGGAATCACGGCACACATGAGCAAGACGATCACATGGACGGCGGCGCTGCTGGGGAGCATGGCGCTGGCCGGGTGCAGCGGACCGAAGACGCTGTACCAGTGGGAGGGCTACCAGGCCCAGGTCCACGAATACTTCAAGGGTGAATCCAAGGAGGCCCAGGCGCAGGCGCTGGAAGCCGACCTCGAGAAGATCCGGGCGAAGAACGGCGCGGTGCCGCCGGGCTACCACGCCCAGCTGGGGCTGCTCTATTCCAGCATCGGCAAGGACGACCAGATGGTCCGCGAGTTCGAGACCGAGAAGGCGCTGTTTCCCGAGTCGGCGACCTACATGGACTTCCTCCTGAACAACGCCCGTGGAGGTGCCCGTTGAAACTCGCCCGACTGTCCGGCCTGGTGGCCGGTTTCACCCTGCTGGCCCTGCTCGGCGGCTGCGCGCCGACCAAGAGCGTCGACTACTCGGCGTTCAAGCAGGCCAAGCCGCGCTCGATCCTGGTCCTGCCGCCGCTGAACGAGTCGCCCGACGTGAAGGCGACCTACAGCATGCTCTCGCAGGTCACCTTCCCGCTGGCCGAGGCCGGCTACTACGTGGTGCCGGTGGCGCTGGCCGACGAGACCTTCCGCCAGAACGGCCTGACCAGCGCCGGCGACGTGCACCAGGTGTCCCCGGCCAAGCTGCGCGAGATCTATGGCGCCGACGCGGCGCTGTACGTCACGGTGAGCGACTACGGCACGCGCTACATGGTGATCAGCAGCGCGACCATCGTCACCGCCAGCGCCAAGCTGGTCGACCTGCGATCCGGCACCACCCTGTGGACCGGCTCGGCGACCGCCTCCAGCGAGGAAGGCAACGGCGGCAACAACGGCGGCCTGGTGGGCATGCTGATCACCGCGGCGGTCAAGCAGATCATTAACAGTTCGGTGGAGGACGCCGGTTATCCGATCGCCGGGATGACCAGCGCGCGCCTGCTCTCGGCCGGCCAGCCGGGCGGACTGTTGTACGGCCCGCGCTCGCCGAGGTACGGCAGCGACTGAGCCGTGCGCCGGGGCTACGGGGACGTCTCCGTGGCCTCGGTGCAAGCCGCCGGGAGGGGCTTGGCCGCTGCGTTGCGCTTGGCCATGTACTGGCGGATCAGGTCGTCGAGCAACGCCCGGATGGCGCGCCGCTCGTCCAGCCGCAGGCGGCCGATGGCCTCGAACTGCAGGCGCAGGTCTTCCGGTAGCGCCTGCCGCTCGCTGCGCTCGCAGACCAGCCAGTCGAGGGGCACCGCGAAACGTCCGGCGATGGTTTGCAGCACCACCAGCGACGGGTGCCCGCCCTTGGTTTCGAAGTGCCGCAACTGGCTCACGGTGACGCCCAGTCGCTCGGCCATCTGCCGTTGGGTCAGGGCGTTCTGCTGGCGTAGGCGTAGGAGATTCTGCGCGAAGCTCATGGAAAACTCTCCAAGTCAGGGGAAATCCTTGCCACCGCCCCGGTGATGCGGGCGATGGCGGTTGTCTCCATCATCGGCGTTCGCACTCTTCGACTCTGCCCTACCGTTCCGGCGCGGGCTTGGGAAAGCTCCGGGTCGTGAGTCCGAGGTTTCCCCGCGTGCCGCCTTTTTCGATTCAGTAGAGGCTGAAGCGACGGGCTACCGTCCCGTTGGCCTGCGTCGGCGGCAGTTTGGCTCCGCGGCGAAGCGATAGGACGCGAGGGCCTTGCGCCTGGCGAGGACTAGTCCGCTTGCGCCCCCTGCGCCAGGGCGTTGCCGACGCCCACCAGCAGCGCCCGGGTCTGCGCCACGATGGCGCTGCGGTAGGCCTCGTAGCGGGCGTCGCTGATGGCGTTGTCGTTGCGCGCGCCGCCGCCGCTCGCCGGTACGCCGGTGTAGTAGTTGTTCATCACCGGGACATGGATGTGCCCGGCGGGAATCTCCAGGCGGAACGCGTCGCGCAGCACCGTGTTGCGGTAGGCGCTCTCGTTGGACAGGTAGTCGCCGCCACCGCCGTTGCGCGCGCAGATCCGTCGGTTCGGCGGGAGCACCAGGGAGGGATCGGGCATGGCGTTCATCACCCCGTTGGTCGGTACGTTTTCGGTGCGCGGGTTGGCGCAATCGGGGAAGAAGTCGTAGTTGGTGTGCCAGGTGACGTCGAAGCCTTCCGCGGCCTGGCTGGTAGCGCCCGGCGGCCGCTCGATGCCGCGCCAGGTATCGGCGGCGAGCAACTGGCGGACCGGCAGCGAGGCCTTGGAGAACTGTGCCGGCAGGTTCTGCCGCCAGCGGCTGGCGCTGTCGTAGCCGAGCCAGCGGCGCGGCGGGTTGATATTGCAGCCGGAGCCCCGCAGGGAAATCGGCGCGGTGCCGGGATTGGTCACGCTGCCCAGGGGAAGCACGTAGTTGGGCAAAGCGCTGTCGGCGGGGCAGTAGACGATGCCGTCGTTGCCGGCGGAGGAGCCGTGGAAGCGGCCGTTCCAGGCCTCCAGCCAGAACTGGTTGGCGCCGCCCTGGCTGATGGTGATGGAGGCGTCGACCCGGCGCGGGCCGGGGCGGAACCAGGGGCCCAGGGTGTCTTCCTGCATGCCGCGGTTGAACGGGTCGTAGCTGACCGGCAACAGGTAGGCCTCGATACGCAGCAGGCTGCCGTCGGCCAGCCTGAACTCGCGGCCGTCCAGCGCAAGGGCGGTGGCGCCCGAGGGGTTGCCGTTGCGCAGGCCGGTGTTCGCCGTCCCGGGAGTGCCCAGGGTGAAGACGTCGAAGCCGCTGATGATCATCCGCCGGTAGCGCGAGCCGTCGGCGGCGTAGCGGCGCGGCAGGTCGATGTCCAGCTGTCCGCGCGAGGCGCGTTCGAAGCGCCATTGCAGCGCCTGGGCCTGGGCCTTGCCGAGGTGGAAGGATGGCGCCCACTGGCGCAGGGTGCGGGTCATGTAGAGGCGCGTCCAGTAGAGCATGCGGTCATCGCTGGCCGGCAGCGCGCCGGCGGGAATGGCGCGGCGACCCTGGGCCCGGTCGACGGCGGCGCGCCACAGCGCGCGGCCCTCTTCGGTGACCAGCTTCAGTGCCTTGGCGTAGCTGGTGACCGGGGTGCGGCCGTCGGCGGCGCACAGGCGCTTGGCGAAGGCCGGTTCGAAGCCGTCGAAGCCGGCGCCCTTGACGATGCGCTCGGCCAGCGGCGTCTGGTCATGGGTGACGACGTTGGCGCCGCTGAACGGCAGCGGCGTGTCGAGCCGGCGCTCCTCGTAGGACAACGCTGCCTCGCGGTTCCAGGAGCAGGCGACGCTGGGCGGCTTGCGGGCGCCGGCGAGGTCGCCGTTGGCGGCCCAGCCGGCGCCGGGCAGCAGGGCTGCCGAGACGGCCAGGGTGAAGAGGGAGTATCGGCTTGCGTGACGGGCGTAGCGCATCGGGTGGACTCCTGTTCTTGTTCGGTTCATGGGTCGATCGGTGCGGCGGGCGGAGCGCGGGCGAGCGGCGCCCGCCGGCGGCGTGGGCCGGGACCGACGCAAGGTGCGTCGCGGGTTGCTGCGGTGGCGGACGGGAGGGCGGTGCTAGGGGGCGCGTGTCGCCGGTAGACGGAGGCGCGCGGAGGGAGGGTTGCGGGACGACGCGGAGGCGTCTGGGAAAGTCAGGTCCTTTGCCATGGATGCACCGATCGTTGTTCTTGCTGTTGTGGGGCGTCGGTGGGTGCACGGCCGGACTTCGCACCCGTGCGGCATTCTTGGAGGCGCCGGCGCGGTGCGTCCAACGAATTTATGTGGCCGCCGGGGATAGGAAAAGTTGATGGCGAACCGGTGCCGAAGCCCCCTGCCCCGGTACTTTCGCTGGCGCTGCGGCAATCCACCGCACTGGCGCGTTCGCTCGGGCTGGTCTTTGCTCTCCGGGGTCCGGCGGCTCGCCGGCGAGTCTTGCGGTGCGCCGCGAGCGGACGGGCGTTCGGTCCTTCTGCAGGCAAATGCCCTTGTTTTCGGAGAAGGACACGGATCGTTGATCGCTGTTTCGACCAAGGAGGTCAGATGAAAAGGAAGATGCTGGCGGCTTCGCTGCTGCTGTGGATGTTCTCGCTGACGGCGCAGGCGGACTGCGCGGTGCTCGGGCCGGGGGAAGATCCCTGCGCGGGCCCGGTGCTGGGACCGACCGTCTGCGAGTGCCCGTGATGACCGACTGTACCCTCGACCAGGGACAGGGAGCGTTCGATTACCAACCAGGAGGTTGCAAATGAAGAAAGTACTGTTGGCTGTGTTCCTGCTCTATGGCTTCTCTCTTACCGCCCAGGCCGCGTGCCCGGTTTTCGGCCCGTCCGAGGACCCGTGCAGCGGGCCGGTGTTCGGTCCGTCGACCTGCGAATGCCCTTGAGGTAGGTCGTCTGGCGGGCCCGGTGCAGCGGGCCCGCTTCCGGATGTATCGCTCGCTCGAAGTTGCCTTCTTTAATTCTCCATTCCCCGCGCCGCCCTACTTTTCCCGCTCGTCCATCGTCGCGTCGAACGTTGCCACGAAATCAGCGTCGATGGACAACTCTTATATTCAATAGTTGTACGATCTGAGTTTGTTGTAGTCATTTGCTTAGTTGGCTATTCATATGATTGCCGTAAAGCAATTATAAGTTTAATTGGATTAGCCTTCTAAGTCTTTGGAAAGAGCCGTGAACGACCCTGTAATATCTGGTTGTAGAGCCGCGTAATGATGTTTCAGGATATTTCATTAATTTTGTAGATTGTTGTTTTTCCTTTGTTTTTTTAAAAACAGCTACCAGATTTAGATAGATATTAATTAACTCGGCCACGTTTTTTCCTGTTCTATCATTGGCCTTCCTTGGGCGCAGGCCTGCCGAAACTGCTTATCTTCAGGTCCTCGAAAAGTTCATACATCGACCGCCTTGGGCGAAGCATTCGTACGCCGGAAATCGTCCGGCCGCACGGATGTTTTCAGCATGTTCTCTGGATGAGTTTCCCGATAAACATCAATTAGAGGAGTTTCCCTATGTGCGGTCTCGCGGGTTGGGTGGATTACACGCGCAAGCTCGACGACGAATTTCCGGCGATCTTCGCCATGACCGATACGCTCGCCTTGCGCGGGCCGGATGCCGAGGGCATCTGGAAGCACCGCAACGCCCTGCTGGGTCACCGGCGGCTGGCGGTCATCGACCTCAGCGGCGGCGTGCAGCCGATGTCCTATCGCTTTCCCACCGGCCAGGAGGTCACCCTCGTCTACACCGGCGAGGTGTACAACCACGATGCCCTGCGCGAGCGGTTGCGCCGGGCCGGACATGAGTTCCGCACCCGCAGCGATACCGAGGTGGTCCTGCACGCCTATCTGCAATGGGGCGAGCGTTGTTGCGAGTACCTGACCGGGATGTTCGCCTTCGCCGTCTTCGATGGCCGCGACGGCCACCTGCTGCTGGTGCGCGACCGCCTGGGCATCAAGCCGCTGTATTACGCGCGGCACCGCGAGGGACTGCTGTTCGGCTCGGAGATCAAGTCCATCCTGGCGCATCCGGAATTCGCCGCCAGGCTCGACGCGGTCGGCCTGGTCGACCTCCTGACGCTGTCCCGGGGCACTTCGCAGACGCCGTTCCGCGAGGTCCAGGAACTGCTGCCCGGCCACCTGCTGTCCTGGCGTCCCAATTCCCAGGCGAAGTTGCGCCGCTACTGGGAGGTGCGCCGCCAGGAGCATGCCGACGACCTGCAGAGCACCGTGCAGCGCACCCGCGAACTGGTCACCCGCGCCCTGGGGGCGCAATTGCACGCCGACGTTCCGGTGTGTTCGCTGCTATCGGGTGGGCTCGATTCGACCGCCCTGACCGGCATCGCCCAGCGCATCGCGAAGGCGGAGCACGGCGGCGACATCAATTCGTTCTCGGTGGACTTCGTCGGCCAGGCCGAGCAGTTCCGCAGCGACGACCTGCGTCCCGACCAGGACCAGCCGTTCGCCCTGCTGGCCGCGCAGTACATCGGCAGCCGTCATCGCACCGTGCTCATCGACAATGCCGAACTGGTCTGCGAACGAGCGCGCGAAGAGGTATTCCGGGCCAAGGACGTACCTTTCACCTTCGGCGACATGGATACCTCGCTGCACCTGATGTTCGGCGAGATCCGCCGGCATTCCACGGTGGCCATCTCCGGTGAAGGCGCCGACGAGCTGTTCGGTGGCTACGGCTGGTTCCGCGATCCGCAGGCGGTGGCTGCGGCGCGCTTCCCCTGGGCCTCCAGGGTGCGCCTGCCGGCCGGCTTCATCGACGCCGGTTTCAACCGCCGCTGCGATCTCCTCCAGTACCAGCAGGCCAGCTACGACGATGGGCTGCGCCAGGTCGAACACCTGGCCGGCGACAGCCCGGAGGAGCGGCGGATGCGCGAGTTCAGCCACCTGCATCTGAAGCGCTGGATGGTGCTGCTGCTCGAACGCAAGGATCGCCTGAGCATGTGCAACGGCCTGGAGGTGCGGGTGCCCTACACCGACCATGAGCTGGTGGAGTACGTCTACAACGTGCCCTGGTCGATCAAGAGCCGGGACGGCGAGGAGAAGTGGCTGCTCAAGCGGGCCTGCGCCGACTATGTCCCGGAAGCCGTGCTCAAGCGCCGCAAGAGCCCTTATCCGACTTCTGCCAACCTCGGCTACGAGCGTTTCCTGCGCGGGAGCGTGCGGCGCCTGCTGGAGGACGCGGCGAACCCGGTGTTCGGCATCGTTTCGCGAGAGTTCCTGGCCGCCGAACTGGAGCATCCGGAGGGGTACTTCAACACCCAGGTGAGCCGCCACAACCTGGAGACCGCGCTGGCGCTGGAAGGCTGGCTCAGGTTGTACGGGCTCTCCGCCTGAGCGTGACGCGGGGCGTGGCGGGTTCGGGCTGCTGTCCGGCCCGCCGGCGTCTTCAGGCGTCGGGCATTTCGCCGCGTTCGCCGAGCCCCACCGGCATGCCTTCCACGCCGGCATGGAACAGCAGGGCTTCCACCGGTTCGGCCCCGGCTATCAGGCGATGGATGATGTTCATCAGGCAACCCGCCGCCTCGCCTTCCAGCACCCGCGTGCTCTGGGCTCCGTCGCGGGTCTCCAGGCGCAGTTCGCCCTTGAGCACGTAAAGCGCGCTGGGCATCGGATGGACCTGCCAGTCCAGGCGTTCGTGGGCGGCCAGGCTCAGGCGCTGCACGGTGAGCTGCGGCTGGCCAAGGGGATAGCCGAGGTAGAGCGAGCCGTTCCAGGCGCAGCCGCTGCGCAGCAGGGTTTCGCGGTGCGGACTGGTTGCGGCCGGGAGGTCGCGGCTGGGTGGGAACACATGCACGTGGCTGGGGCGAAGGTCCATCGGGCGTCCTGCGCTTGTCGGTGTTTTTCCTCAGTCAAGCCGGCTTTCACCGCCTGCTCCACTGCCGCTTCTGCTAGGCGGCAGCGGGCCATCAACGTTCGAGGCTCGTCTGCAGGCTGCTAGGCCATGTTGCGGTGCGCCTTGCCAGTGCTTCCGGTTTCGAGAGGACATCTGTTCCCTGCCTGCACTGGTATATGCTTGAACACTGAATATTCGTCCCCTGCCCGGGGCAGGCAGGTCCGGGAAGTGGATCCTTGGAGGTACATATGTCGCGATCGCTGCGCAAATCGAAGAAACTCGTCATTCCTCCCCGTCCTCGCGATGAGGTCGTGCGCGCGCGCCCGGCCTTGGGAGAACATCAGAAGCAGGTCGAGAACGCCTTTGCCCTGGCCTTCGAACGCTACGAAAAAACCTTCGAAGAGCTGGCCAAGGTTTAAGCATGTCGCAAGACCAGCAAGGGATACGCTATCTCTCCGTTGCAGATCTCGTTCGCCTCAATGAGTTGCTCATCCTGGCCCAGACTCCGGACGAGCCGATAGGCGTCCTCAAACCGAACGAGTTGGAGTCCGCACAGCAACGGCCAGCCAACCATCGTTACTATGCTCGAACCGACGATATCATCACGCTGGCTGCGGTCTTTGCGGAAAGCTTGGCAATGAACCACTGCTTTGCCAATGGCAACAAACGCACGGCGGCGGCGGCCGCTACGGTTTTCCTCCTGCTCAATGGCATAGAGCTGACGGGGCCCGCTCAGGACTTCGTCGACATCATGGTCGCCCTCGTGACTCGTGAAGCGAGCGTTCAGGACCTGGAAGACTGGATGTTCTACTGGCACAGACCATTCGACGCTTACAACCTGCCGGACAGCGACGCTTTCGAGCGAATGGTCGCCCGCTTGGGCATTGGTTAGTCCGTAGAACGCCTTCTCAAGCCTCGCGGATGAACCGCACGGGTACCCGCTCGGTCAGCCAGACGCCGTTCTCCGCCTGGTGGAATAGGTGCCCGGCCAGGTGCATGTCGCGCGCGTCGATTTCCAGCAGAACCGGGCTGCCGTAGCGGCGGCCGACTTCCAGGGCGGTGGCGCGGCGGGCGGAGAGATGGACGTGGTGGCGGCTGCCGGGAACCAGGCCGCGCTCGCGGATGGAGTCGAGGAAGCGGCTGGCGGTGCCGTGGTAGAGCACTGCGGGCGGGACCGCGGGGGCGTAGGCGATGGCCACCGCGGCATGCGAGTGGCCTTGCACGGCGCGGATGCGCTGGCCATCGGCGGAGAGGGCGAAGCGCTTCTTGTCGTTGTTCTCGACCACCGCGCCGAGCAGCATGCGGTCGAGGGCGCGGCCGTCCCGCGCCGCGCCGGCGATCAGGGCGTCGATGTCGGCCCAGCCTTCGCCGTCCAGCGTCAGGCCGATGGCCTCGGGCTGGTGGCGAAGGACATAGCTGAGGAACTTGCTGGTGTCGTCGAGGGTTTTCCGATCCATTCCATGGTCCTTGTGCGTGCCATCCCGGCGCGGGAACCTCAGGCGCCGCCGAGGAAGTCCATCTTGCCCAGTTCGACGCCGTTGTGGCGGAGGATGGCGTAGGCGGTGGTGACGTGGAAGAAGAAGTTGGGCAGGGCGAAGCCGAAGAGGAAGTCGCGGCCGTTGAAGCTGATCTCCTGGCCGCGCACCTTGAGGGTCACGTTGCGCTCTTCGGCGCCGTCCAGTTGTTCCTCGCGGATGCCCTCGAGGAACTCGACGGTGCGGGCGATGCGTGCCTGGAGTTCGTCGAAGGTGGTTTCCGTATCCGCGTAGCTCGGCACTTCCAGCCCGGCCAGCCGCGCGCCGGCGCCCTTGGCGGCGTCGCTGGCGATCTGCACCTGGCGCGCCAGGGGGAACATGTCCGGCGCCAGCCGGGCGTCGATGAAGATGCGCGGATCGATGTTCTTCGCTTCGGCGTGGGCGGCGGCTTTCTTCAGGATCGCCGAGAGGTTGCCGAGGGTGCGCAGGAAGGTCGGGATCGAAGCCTGGTAGATCGACAGGGACATGGACGTGCTCCAGACAGGGGATAAAGGTGCGTCGAAGGCGGCGCGTCCAGCAGTCTACCCGGCTTTCACGCCAGCGCCAGGGGGCCCGCCTCGTCCCAGTGCGGATCGGCCGCCATCCGTTCGACCAGGAAGTCCAGCAGCGCCCGCAGCGCCGGCGGCATCTGCCGGCGCGAGGCGTACACCGCGTGGATGCCGAGCACCTGCGGCGACCACTCCGGCAGCAGCGCCACCAGGCGTCCGCTACGGATCAGCGGGGCTGCCGAGTACAGCGGCTGCTGGCTGATCCCGGCACCGGCGGCGGCGGCCTCCAGCAGCACGGTGGATTCGTTGGCGCTGAGACTGCCACCCACCGGCACGCTGGTCGGCTCGCCGTCGCGCTCGAACTGCCAGAGACTGCGGCCGAAGTAGGAGTAGGTCAGGCAGTTGTGCAGCGCCAGGTCCTCCGGGCGCCGCGGGGTGCCGTGGCCGCGCAGGTAGTCCGGCGCGGCGCAGATCACCGAGCGGCATTCGCCGAGGCGGCGGGCGATCAGGTTGGGGTCGAGCTGGTTGGCGATGCGCAGGGCCAGGTCGATGCGCTCCTCCACCAGGTTGACCACCTGGCTGTTGACCTGCAGGTCGATGGCGGTGCCCGGGTAGCGCTCGACGAAGGCGGCGGCGGCACGGGTCAGCCAGGCCTGGGCGAAGGACAGGCTGCTGGTGATGCGCAGAGTGCCGCGCGGGCTGTCGCGGCGGGTCTGGCCGGTGGCCTGCATGGCGTCGGCCACGGCGAGCATCTCGCGGCACTGTGGCAACAGCTCCGCGCCGGCGTCGGTCAGGCTCAGGCGGCGGGTGCTGCGGTGCAGCAGGCGTGCGCCGACCCACTCCTCCAACTCGGCGAGGTAGCGCGAGACCATCGCCCGGGACATGTCCAGACGCTCGGCGGCGGCGGTCTGGCTGCCGCTGTCGATGACTTCGACGAAGACGCGAGTGGCGGTCAGGCGGTCCATGATTCGCTCGATCCATGCAACAAAGCTGTGATTATTGCGGGGCTTTTTGCGCGCTTTCAAGCAACTAACATGGCAAGCCTCTGATCCCACTGCCTGGAGAACCGCTCATGTCGCGCCATGGATTGCTTCGTTCCCTGTTCGCCGCCGCCGCCCTGCTGGGTGCCGCCGGCGTCTTCGCCGCCAGCGCCGAACCGCTGCGGCTGGAGGTCTACAACCCCGGCGAGAAGGCGATCTTCGCCGTGTCCTCGGAACTGCTGGTGGGCCAGCGCGAGGCGATGCTGATCGACGCGCAGTTCTCCCGCGCCGACGCCGAGCAACTGGTCAAGCGTATCCAGGCCAGCGGCAAGACCCTCAGCACTATCTACATCAGCCACGGCGACCCGGACTTCTACTTCGGCCTCGACGTGCTGAAGGCCGCCTTCCCCGAGGCGAAGATCCTCGCGACGGCGCAGACCGTCGCACACATCCAGGCGACCAAGGATGCCAAGCTGGCCTACTGGGGGCCGATCCTCAAGGACAACGCGCCGACGTCGCTGGTGGTGCCGGAGCCGCTGAAGGGCGACCAGTTGAAGCTGGAAGGCCATGCCCTGAAGGTGGTCGACCTGAAGGGGCCGAGCCCGGACCGCACGGTGCTGTGGATTCCGTCGCTGAAGACGGTGGTTGGTGGCGTGCTGGTGGAATCCGGTTCGCACGTCTGGACCGCCGATACCCAGACCCAGGCCTCGCGCCAGGCCTGGGTGGCGATGCTCGACCGGATCGAGGCGCTGCAACCGCGGCGCGTGGTGCCCGGCCATTTCACCGGCGAGGAGCCGAAGGGCCTGGACGGCGTGCGCTTCACCCGTGACTACCTGAAGGCCCTGGAAGCCGAACTGCCCAAGGCCAGGGATTCCGCCGCGCTGGTCGAGGCGATGAAGCGCCGCTACCCGAACCTGCCGGGCGAGGAAGGCCTGGAGCTGAGCGCCAAGGTGCTCAAGGGCGAGATGCAGTGGCCCTGAGCCGCGCCCGCCGATAGCCGCTGATCGAGGCGTCCCCTGCGGGGCGTCTCGTGGAGACCGAGATGAACGACCTCACCCTGCATTACCTCTACGATCCGCTCTGCGGCTGGTGCTACGGCGCCTCGCCGCTGCTCGCCGCCGCCCGCGAGGTGACGGGTCTGGACGTACGCCTGCATGGCGGCGGCATGATGACCGATGCCAACCGCCAGCCGGTCGGCGCCGGTCTGCGCCACTACGTGATGCCCCATGACCTGCGGATCGCCCAACTGACCGGTCAGCCGTTCGGCAAGGACTACTTCGACGGCCTGCTGCGCGACACCAGCGCGGTATTCGACTCGGCCCCGCCGACCGCCGCCGTGCTTGCCGCCGAAGCGCTCGACGGCCTCGGCGCGGCGATGCTGGCGCGGATCCAGCGTGCCCACTACGTCGAGGGCCGGCGTATCGCCGAGCGTCCGGTGCTGCTCGAGCTGGGTGCCGAACTGGGGCTTGGCGAGGGCTTCGCCGAGGCGTTCGACGCCTGCTCCGGCGAGCCGCTGCGCGCGCACTTCGCCGACAGTCGGCGGCTGATGAACCGTCTCGGCGCCGCTGGCTTCCCGACCTTCGCCCTGGAGCGCGACGGCCGCCTGCAGGTGCTCGACACCGGGCGCTACCTCGGCCAGCCGGACGACTGGCGGGCTTTCCTCGAAACGCAGCTGCGCCTTGCCGGCGGCAGCGGTGCCGTGGGCGGGGCCGCGGCGCCGCTCTGCCGCATCGACGGTTGCGCCTGAATCCCGCCGCCGCGCAAGCGGACTGAACTTGTCCGGCTGCGTCGTCCTCCCATGTAGACATGCCCGCTCGCCGACGCGAGCGGATGTCCATCCACAGCTCCGGAGGAGTCGACATGAAGAAGACGGCATCGGCGGTCTGGCAAGGCGGCCTGAAAGACGGCAAGGGCACCCTTTCCACTGAAAGTGGCGCGCTCAAGGACAACCCCTATGGCTTCAATACCCGCTTCGAGGGCGCACCGGGAACCAACCCGGAAGAGCTGATCGGCGCGGCCCACGCCGGCTGCTTCAGCATGGCCCTGTCGATGATGCTCGGCGAGGCCGGCCTGACCGCCGAACGTATCGAGACCCGCGCCGAGGTCACCCTCGACAAGCAGTCCGACGGTTTCGCCATCACTGCCGTGCACCTGGTGCTCAGGGCGCGCGTGCCGGGGGCGGACGCGCAGACCTTCGAGCAGATCGCCAACAAGGCCAAGGCCGGTTGCCCGGTATCCAAGGTGCTCAACGCGAAGATCAGCCTGGACGCCAGCCTCGACGGCTGAGCGGAACGCTTCCCCAGCCCGGCGAACTGGCCCTGGCCTGCCGCAGTCGAATGCGGCAGGATGCGCTGCGCAGCACTCGGCTGCCAGGCATCGACGAGGAGTGACGGGTCATGAAAACCATCGGGCTGGGGATTGCCGCCTTGCTGTTCAGCGCCACGGCGCTGGCCGCGCCGAAGCCGTGCGAGGAACTCAAGGCGGAGATCGAGACCAAGATCCAGTCGGCCGGGGTGACCTCCTACACCCTGGAGATCGTGCGCAACGACGAAGTCAGCGACCCGAACATGGTGGTCGGCAGTTGCGAGAACGGCACCAAGAAGATCATCTACCAGAAGAACGACGACTGAGCCGCTGCGTTTCAGTACGGCGGGCAGCGGCTGGTCTGGAAGTTCGAACGGGCGACCACCTCGCCACGCTCGTCGCTCAGTAGCGCCAGCGCCCTGCGCAATTGCGGGCGCACCTCCAGGCGATAGCGCCGGCCCGCCTCGAAGCCGTCATAGACCACCTGCTGGTAGCAGTTGATCTGCACCGGCTCGCCGAAGCCGCCGCCCCCGCCGCCGGAACCGCCATAGAGTTCGTACTGGAAGCGCACCTCCAGCACATGGCGTCCCGGAGTGACCTGGAAGTAGCGCCCGTCGCTCAACCGCTCGCCGTCCAGGCGCTCGGCCAGCAGGGTGTTGGCCGGCGCGCTGCGCAGCTCGACCCAGGCCATCTGCGGGTCCGGCTGCGGCAGCGGTCCGGCGCAGCCGGCGAGGAGCAGCAGCGCGAGCGGGACGAGACGGGTGAGTGGACGCATGGGGCGGGCTCCGGAGGGTGTTCAGCTCCTAGCATAGCGCCCTCGCCTTGCGCCGTTCAGACCTTCGCGCAGCGCCCCTCGCGGCCGCGCGCCAGTTCCCTGTTGTCCTGGTCGTAGAGCTTCGCCCAGGGACGGAAGCCGATGTGCCCGGCCTCCAGGCGGTAGCGCTGGCCGGCGCTGAAGTCCTTGAACTTGAGGTTGAGCTGGCAATCGCGCCAGAGCGGGCTGTCCACGGGGCCGATGTTGGTCGGGTCGACGGTGAACTGGTAGCGCACCGTGAGTTCGCGGGTGCCGGGATCGACCTCGAAGTAGCGCGTGCGGTCCCAGCTCTTGTCGTCGACTTCCACGGCGGCGAGATCGGCGTCGGGCTGGGTATCGAGGTCGACCCAGGCGCGGTTCGGGTCGGGGGTGGGCATCAGCAGTGAGCAGCCGCTCAGGACGAGCAGGCCACCGGCAAGCAGCAGCGTACGCATAGAAGACTCCGAAGCTCCTTTAACCCGGCCGCCATCCGTCGCGCCTTGGAAAAACGCCTTGCGTTCCTCCGCCTCGCCGGATCGCGGACCGGTGCTGGTAGGGCGGCGGGCGGTCCGCGTGCTGTGCTATGTTCCGCCCATGCCACGCCGCCTTCGCCATCCGCTTGCTGACCTTCGACTGCCCCGTTGGGTTCCCTGCCTGGCGCTGTTGGCGCTGAGCGGTTGCTCGACCGTCTCCTACTACGGGCAACTGGCCAGCGGCCAGTTCGCCCTGCTGCGCGCCCGCGAGCCGGCCGCCGCGGTGATCGCCGACCCGCAGCGCGACGCGCGCTTGCGCGAACGCCTGGCGAAGGCGGAAAAGGCCCGGCAATTCGCCAGCGAACGCCTCGGCCTGCCGGACAACCGCAGCTATCGCCTGTACGCCGATATCGGCCGGCCCTACGTGGTATGGAACGTGTTCGCCACCCCGGAGCTGTCGCTGCAGCCGGTCACCCATTGCTTCCCCATCGCCGGCTGCGTGGCCTACCGCGGCTACTACAGCGAGGCCGCCGCGCGCGCCGAGGCGGCGCGCCAGCGGGCGCTCGGCGACGACGTCTACGTCGGCGGGGTGCAGGCCTACTCGACCCTCGGCTGGTTCGACGATCCGATCCTCAGCAGCATGCTGCGCTGGGACGACGAACGGCTGGCGACCTTGATCTTCCACGAACTGGCGCACCAGAAGTTCTACCTGCGCGACGACACCGCCTTCAACGAATCCTTCGCCACCTTCGTCGAACAGGAAGGTACCCGCCAGTGGCGCGAGTATCGTGGACTGCCGCTGGCGGACGGCCGCGAGGAGAAGCGCCGCGAGCAGTTCACCGCGCTGGTCCTGGCCAGTCGTGCGCGCCTCGAAGCACTTTATGCCGGGCCGTTGGACGATGCCGCCAAGCGTGCCGGCAAGGCTGCCGAATTCCAGCGCCTGCGCTGCGAGTACGCGGCGCTGAGCCAGCGCGAATGGGGTGGCGAGTCGCCGTTCAAGGCCTGGATCGACGCGCCGTTCAACAATGCCAAGCTGCTTCCCTTCGGCCTCTACGACCAATGGGTGGCGGCGTTCGCCGTGCTGTTCCGCCAGGTCGGCGGCAACTGGCCGGCGTTCTATGCGCGGGTCCGTGCCCTTGGCCAGCTCCCCCTGGCGGAGCGCCAGGCGGCGTTGCAGCGGCTGGCCGCCGCAGCGCCCTGACGCCTGCTCAGGCGGCGAGCTGGTCGGCGTAGCACCAGCGCGTGGCCAGCCGGCCGATCGGCCAGAGCAGCGCCAACAGGCCGACGCCGAGCAGCGCCACCAGCAGCGTATAGCCGATGCCAGCGGGCGCCAGGCCGAGGATCATCAGCAGCGCCAGCCCCCCGCCGACCGCCAGCAGCGCGACGCTCCAGAGCAGCATGGCGACCACCGCGAGCAGCAGCGCGCGGCCGGCGGCGAAGCGTTGCAGGCGCGCCGGCAGGCGCGTGCAGACGGCGCCGAAGAGCAGCGCCGCGGGCAGCGCCACGCCGCTCAGGTACAGGCCGTATAGCCAAGGCTCGTCGTAGCGCAGCAGGGCGTAGGGAAGGAACTGCATCAGCTTGAAACACAGCGTGGCGAAACACAGCGCGGCGCCCAGGGCGACCTGCCAGGCAGCGACGCGGGCTTCTTCCCCTTCGGCCAGGCGCGGCGAGTTCACCCGGCTGCCGAGCAGCACCAGCCCCAGCGGCAGCAGGCTGCCCAGGAGCAGGTAGACCCAGCTCATCGCTTCGTTGAACGCCATCAGCCAGACGCCGTAGCTGGATTGCGCCGTCACCCACTGGTAGAACGGCAGCGTCAGCGGTGCC
This sequence comes from Pseudomonas sp. P20, assembly GCF_016463925.1. Lineage (NCBI taxonomy): Bacteria > Pseudomonadati > Pseudomonadota > Gammaproteobacteria > Pseudomonadales > Pseudomonadaceae > Pseudomonas > Pseudomonas sp. P20. The sequence goes on from NZ_JAEMVM010000028.1 coordinate 22,296, forward strand.
AGGCCGATCCCGGCGAGCATGCCGCAGACCAGGTTGAGCAGACCGTAGCCGATCAGCAGCAGCGCCAGCGGGCGGAACTCGACGAGCTGCCGCTTCTCGCGGTAGGCATGCAGCACCAGCAGGTTGGCCGCCGCGTAGAACACCAGGCCGGTGAACCAGTGCGGCGCCATCAGTTGCAGGTGCTCGGAGAAACGCTGGCGGATCTCGCCGATGTCGTTGTACCACTGGATGCCCAGGCTTACGGCGAAGGACAGGCAGGTGACCAGCGCCAGCACCGCGATGAACGCATAGGGCTGGGTGGTGGCGGGCACCTCTCTGGCCGGCGGCTGCACCGGGGCGGTGGGGGTGGCGAAGGGATTGTCGGTCATGTCAGGCGTCCTTGTCTGAAACGGAGCATGGGTCAGTGGGATTCCAATACCTGCCGCAGGGCGGCGAGGTCGGCGCAGTAATGGGTCGGCTGGTGCGCGCGCAGTTCGTCTTCGCTGCCGAAGCCGTAGCCGACGCCAATGCAGGCGACACCGTTGCGGCTGGCGCCGAGCAGGTCGTGCATGCGGTCGCCGATCATCAGGCAATGCTCCGCTGCCAGGCCTTCGCTGTCGAGCAGATGGCGGATCAGTTCGTCCTTGTGCGTGCGCGTGCCGTCCAGCTCGCTGCCGTAGATCGCCTTGAAGTGACGGTCGAAGGCGAAGTGGCGGGCGATCTCGCGGGCGAACACGCCGGGCTTGCTGGTCGCGACGTAGAGCGTGTGGCCGCGTCCGACCAGGGCTTCGAGCAGCTCGGGAATGCCGTCGAACACGCGGTTCTCGTAGAGACCGGTGACCCTGAAGCGCTCGCGGTAGTGGTTCACCGCCTCCCAGGCGCGCGCTTCGTCGAAGCCGTAGGTCTGCATGAAGCACTGCAACAGCGGGGGGCCGATGAAGTGTTCCAGGCGCGCCAGGTCCGGCTCGTCGATGCCCAGGCGGGCGAGGGCGAACTGCACCGAGCGGGTGATGCCCTCGCGTGGGTCGGTGAGGGTGCCGTCGAGATCGAAGAGGATGTTCGGGTAGCGCAGCGTGGCGTCACGCATGGTAGTCCTCGGCGATGTGCAGGTCCTTGAGCTTCACGTAGTTGCCGGCGGTGTAGGTGAAGAAGCCGCGCTCCTTGTCGCTCAGCGGACGGGCCTTCTTCGCCGGGCTGCCGACGTAGAGGAAGCCGCTCTCCAGCACCTTGCCCGGCGGCACCAGGCTGCCGGCGCCGAGGATCACTTGGTCCTCGATCACCGCGCCGTCCATGACGATCGAGCCCATCCCCACCAGCACCCGGTTGCCGATGCTGCAACCGTGCAGCAGGACCTTGTGCCCGACGGTCACTTCGTCGCCGATGCTCAGCGGAAAACCGTCCGGGTTGAAGGGGCCGGCGTGGGTGATGTGCAGCACGCTGCCGTCCTGGATGCTGCTGCGCTGGCCGATGCGGATGCGGTGCATGTCGCCGCGGATCACCACCAGCGGCCAGACCGAGCTGTCGGCGCCGATCTCGATGTCGCCGACGAGCACGGCCGAGGGATCGACGAAGACCCGCTCGCCGAGCAGTGGCGTTTTGCCCTGGTAGGAACGAATGGTCACGATAGTTTTCCTCAGGCTGCGGATGCCGCCGATTGTATTTAAGATGGTCGGGTATTTCCTTAGCCAAGGTTGCCAACGTGAGCGCGAATCCCCTTCTGCAGGCCTACGACCTGCCGCCTTTCTCCTCCATTCGCCCGGAACACGTGAAGCCGGCCATCGAGCGGATCCTCGCCGATAACCGCGCCGCCATCGCCCGCCTGCTGGAAACCCAGCGCGAGCAGCCGACCTGGAAGGGCCTGGTGCTGGCGATGGACGAACTCAACGACCGTCTGGGCGCCGCCTGGAGTCCGGTCAGCCACCTCAACGCGGTGTGCAACAGCGCCGAGCTGCGCGAGGCCTATGAGGCCTGTCTGCCGGAGCTGTCGGCCTACTCCACCGAGCTGGGGCAGAACCGCGCCCTGTTCGAGGCCTACGAGGCGCTGGCGAAGAGCCCCGAGGCGGCCGGCTTCGACGTGGCCCAGAAAACCATCCTCGAACACGCCCTGCGCGACTTCCGCCTGTCCGGCATCGACTTGCCGGCGGACAAGCAGAAGCGCTATGCCGAGGTGCAGTCGCGCCTGTCCGAGCTGGGTAGCCGTTTCTCCAACCAGCTGCTCGACGCCACCCAGGCCTGGACCAAGCATGTCACCGACGAAGCCGCGCTGGCCGGCCTGACCGATTCGGCCAAGGCCCAGATGAAGCAGGCCGCCGAGGCCAAGGGTCTGGACGGCTGGCTGATCAGCCTGGAGTTCCCCAGCTACTACGCAGTGATGACCTATGCCGATGACCGCGCCCTGCGCGAAGAGGTATACGCCGCCTACTGCACCCGCGCCTCCGACCAGGGCCCGAACGCCGGGCAGAACGACAACGGTCCGGTGATGGAAGAGATCCTCGACCTGCGCCAGGAGCTGGCCGGCCTGCTCGGCTTCGCCAACTACGCCGAGCTGTCGCTGGCGACCAAGATGGCCGAGTCCAGCGACCAGGTGCTCAGCTTCCTCCGCGACCTGGCGGTGCGCAGCAAGCCGTTCGCCGCCCGCGACCTGGAGCAGCTGCGCGCCTACGCTGCCGAGCAGGGCTGCACCGAATTGCAGAGCTGGGACGCCGGCTACTACGCCGAGAAACTCCGCGAGGCGCGCTACAGCGTGTCCCAGGAGGCGCTGCGTGCCTACTTCCCGGTGGACAAGGTGCTTTCCGGCCTGTTCGCCATCGTCGGGCGCCTCTACGGCATCCAGATCCGCGAACTGCACGATTTCGAACGCTGGCACGCCGACGTACGCCTGTTCGAGATCCTCGAGAACGGCGAACACGTCGGCCGCTTCTACTTCGACCTCTATGCCCGCGCCAACAAGCGCGGCGGTGCCTGGATGGACGGCGCCCGCGACCGCCGGCGCGACGCCCAGGGCCGGCTGATCGACCCGGTGGCCTACCTGGTGTGCAACTTCACCCCGGCGGTGAACGGCAAGCCGGCGCTGCTGACCCACGACGAGGTCACTACCCTGTTCCACGAGTTCGGCCATGGCCTGCACCACCTGCTGACCCGCGTCGAGCATGCCGCCGCCTCCGGGATCAACGGGGTGGCCTGGGACGCCGTCGAGCTGCCCAGCCAGTTCATGGAGAACTGGTGCTGGGAACCGGAAGGCCTGGCGCTGATCTCCGCCCACTACGAGACCGGCGAGGCGCTGCCGCAGGACCTGCTGGAGAAGATGCTGGCGGCGAAGAACTTCCAGTCCGGGATGATGATGGTCCGCCAGCTGGAGTTCTCCCTCTTCGACTTCGAGCTGCACGCCACCCACGGCGACGGCCGTAGCGTGCTGCAGGTGCTCGAGGGCATCCGCGACGAAGTGGCGGTGATGCGTCCGCCGGCGTACAACCGCTTCGCCAACAGCTTCGCGCACATCTTCGCCGGCGGCTACGCGGCCGGTTACTACAGCTACAAGTGGGCCGAGGTGCTGTCCGCCGATGCCTTCTCGCGTTTCGAGGAAGAAGGCGTGTTCAACCCCGATACCGGGCGCGCCTTCCGCGAGGCGATCCTGGCCCGCGGCGGCTCCCGCGAGCCGATGCTGTTGTTCGTCGATTTCCGCGGTCGCGAGCCGTCCATCGACGCCCTGCTGCGTCACTCCGGGCTGGTCGGGGAGGCCGCATGAGCCCGGCGATCACCAGGAAGCGCTTCATCGCCGGGGCGGTCTGCCCGGCGTGCAGCGAACAGGACAAGATCCAGATGTGGGAAGAGGACGGCGTGCCGCACCGCGAATGCGTGGCCTGCGGCTACGCCGACACGCTCAACGCCCAGGGCCAGTCGATCCCGAAGGAGCTGGGTACGCGGGTCAACCAGAACGCGCCGAAGCCGGCCAACCCGAAGGTGCAGTCGGTGCAGTTCTTCCCCAATCCCAAGCTGAAGAAGAAGCCCGACGCCTGACCGCTCGCCGCCGACCGGCGGCGATGGCTGTGGGCCGGGGCCCGGTGCGATACTGTATCCATATACAGTATTTCGCCGGGTTCCCCTCATGAGCGCTCCCCTGCCCCCGCGCGGTCGCGGTACCGCTAGCAACCCCCTCAACCGCTTCGCCCCGACCCACAGCGAGGCCTTCGACGATGGCTGGGAGCAGGACGTGCCGCCGATCCAGCTCACCGAGGTGCGCGAGGAGATCGCCCGCACGGTGATCTCCCGCAACCAGTCGCCGGACCTCCCTTTCGATCGTTCGATCAATCCCTACCGTGGTTGCGAGCATGGCTGCATCTACTGCTATGCGCGGCCCAGCCATGCCTATTGGGACCTCTCGCCGGGGATCGATTTCGAGACCCGGCTGATCGCCAAGAGCAACGTCGCCAGCGCGCTGGAGCAGGAACTGAGCAAGCCCGGCTATCGCTGCGCGCCGATCAACCTGGGCGCCAATACCGACCCCTACCAGCCGCTGGAGCGCGAACGCCGCCTGACCCGCCAGGTGCTGGAGGTGCTGCTGCGCTTCCGTCACCCGCTGACCATCGTCACCAAGGGCTCGCTGATCCTTCGCGACCTCGACCTGCTGCGCGAACTGGCGGAGCAGAACCTGGTGGCGGTGATGATCAGCCTGACCACCCTCGACGACGAGCTGAAGCGCATTCTCGAACCGCGCGCGGCGGCGCCCTCGGCGCGACTGCGGGCGATCCGCACGCTCAGCGGCAACGGCATCCCGGTGGGCGTGCTCTGCTCGCCGATGATCCCGATGGTCAACGACATGGAGCTGGAGCGCCTGCTCCAGGCGGCGCGGGACGCCGGCGCGCGCAGCGCCGCGTACATGCTCCTGCGCCTGCCGCGCGAAGTCGGCCCGCTGTTCGAGGAATGGCTGGCGGCGCACTACCCGCAACGCGCCGAGCATGTGATGAGCCTGGTCCGCCAATGCCGTGGCGGCGAGGTCTACGACAGCCGCTTCGGCCACCGCTTTCGTGGCCAGGGACCGTTCGCCGACCTGCTGGCGCAGCGTTTCGCGGTGGCGATGAAGCGCCTCGGGCTGGACCGCCGCGAGGGCTTCGGGCTGGATTGCAGCCGGTTCGCCGTGCCGGGGGCGCAGATGGCGTTGTTCTAGCGTTTTCCCCGCGGTGCAGCATTTCGTATAGGGCGGAGTAGCGGCGGAGCGTGCCGGTGGCGATATCCGCCCTGCGGGAAGAACCGCTGCCGCCGGGAAGCCGGAAACGTCGGAAGCAGCCGTCCCGGCGAACGCTCGACCTTCAGGCCGGTCGGGTCAGCGCGCCAGCCCCCTCAACGAAACGGCGACCCGAAGGTCGCCGTCGCGTTCGTGCCGGTAACGAGGCCGATCAGGCCTTGGCGCAGCTCGGCGGCGCCCAGTCGCCCATGTCCGGGCTGTTGCAGACTTCCCGGATCATGCCCTGGCCCTGGGAGGCCACCTTGTTGCCTTCGCTTTGCGCGTCCTGGGCCTTGCGGATGGTCTGCTCGGTGGCGACCGCTTCCTTCGGCACCTTGGGATTGCTGCCGGTCTTGGGCTTGCTGCCGCCTTTCGTAGTGCTGGCGCGGTTCTCGGCCTCGGCGACCTTGGTCACCTCGGCGCGCGGTACGCCGACCTGCTGCAGGTCTTTCTCGTAGGCCTGGGTGTAGTTGCTGATGTTCTCGCCGGCACGGCCGTTGGCGGCGACCAGCAAGGCGTTGGTCTCCTGCAGGCCGCTGACGATCTCGGCCAGGCGCTTGCGCCCTTCGGCTTCGTTGATCGACTTGTTCTTGCGACCGTCGAGCAGAGCCTTGAACTGGCTCTGGTAGCAGCTTTGCGCCGACTTGGCGTAGGCCACGCTACGGTTGATCTCGACGGTGCTGCGGTCGACGTCGGTACCGTAGGAGCCGATGCGCGCGCGGTCATCGCTGATCTGCTTCTGCTTCTCCATGTAGTAGCCCGCCGCGCCGCCGGCCAGGGCGCCGCCTGCGGCAGCGAGGGCGGCATTGCGGCCGCGGTTCTCGTCGCTGGCCAGGCCGCCGGCCAGGCCGCCCAGGAGGCCGCCGGTAATGGCGCCGGTGATGGCCGAATTGCGCACTGCGTTATCGGTGCTGCGCAGGTGCGACACCGGCTCGTAGCAGGACGGGTAGTATTCCGCGCGGGTGGTCTGGGCGACCGAGCCGACGCCGCTGCTGGCGCAGCCGCTGAGCAGCACGCCGCTGGCGGTCAACAGGCAGAGCGCGTAGCGCGCCGAGGTGATCAAACGGTTTTCGCTGGGTTGGCTCATTGCATCTCACTCCTGGTTTGATGAACCGCCCGGCTGCCGAGAGGGGCCGGACGGAACTCCTTCAACGCCCGCTGGACGCGAGCAATTCCTTCAATACCGCCTCCGGCTCGGCCCGGTGCTGCTGGCGATAATCTCCGACGTGTTTGACGAACAGGGTCGCGCGCTTGACCAGGCTCTTGCCCAGAACCGGGTTGCGATTGAGTTCTTCCTGGATGCGCTGGAACTGCGCCTGGATCACCGCGTCGGTGTAACGGGTGCCGGTGGCGAGGTTGTCGATGTAGATGGCCAATGCGCCATCGAGGGCGCTGCGCCCGTTGGCGATGGCGCCGGCATAGAGCTGGGCGGTCGCCTGATCCCTGGCTGCCACGGCTTTCTCCCTGTCCTTCTTGAGGTTGGTCAGGCGTATGTTGTAGTTGTTGATCGTCTCGGCGACCAGTGCCGCCGACTGTATCAGGTTTCCGGCGGCCTCTTCGCGCTGCCGGGCGATCAACGAAACGTTACGCTTGAGTTCCTCGTTTATCTGGGCCAACTGCGCCTGCATCTGCGGGTCGCGGGTGGCGGCAATGATTCCGTCCAATTGCTTGGTGGGATCTTGAGCGTCATCGATGGCATCGGTCAATGCCGCTAGTCGGCCTTCCTTCTGCCATTGGGCGAACAGCTCGGGATAGCGCGAGCGCGGCGCGGACAGCGCGCCGATGGCGACACGGAAACCGGTGGTCTCGTTGCGCTGTTCGCTGCCGTCGGCGGCGAACAGCGGGTATTCGCGGCGCATCCCGGTGAATAGAGTCATCTCGCCTTCGAGATAGTTCCCGCCCTTCACCACGAAACCGCCATATGTGCCCTGCCGGCGACCGGCGTGGACCAGTTGGAAGGACTCCTGGACCATCTCCGCGGCATTGCCGATCACGTCGAACAGGCCCAGCGGGTTCGGCCGCTTCATCCCTACCGGCAACAGTCGCGCGGCCTGCCCGGTGCCGCCGGCGACCTGGTTGTACACCGCCCAGTCGCCCAGCGGGCCTTCCTGGTCGCTGCCCTCGACCTTGCGCGGGAACAGCCGGCCTTCCAGTTCCTGGCGGCTTACCGCCTGGCCGCCGCGCGCGGCGAACTCCCACTCGACCTCGGTGGGCAGGCGGACGAAGCCGATGCCGCCGTCCTCGGGATTCTTGCCGCGGCCGCTGACCGGCAGCAGTTCCGGGTGGTTCTTCAGCAGCCAGGCGCTGTACACCGCGCCGAAGCGTTCGGCGTCGAAGCGCGAGAGGTTGACCTTGGGCAGCCGCGCGGCCATCCCGTCCGGCACGTCGCAGGCCGGCGCCTCGCCCTGGCCGGAGAGCGCGGCCGCCTGGCTCATCACCGCGGCGTACTGGCGGGCGGTCACCTCGTACTTGCCGATGAAGTACAGCATCGGCTTCAGCGGGGTGCCGGCGGCAGGCTTCGGCAGGCTGGCGGAGAGCTTCTGCTGCCAGGCCGGTGCCAGGTCGGCGAGGCTGAACTGGCCGTTCACGTAGTCGCGCCGGTAGCCGGAGATGAACGACTGCTGGTAGCCCGCCTCGCCTTCGTTGAAGGCGTAGCCGAGGTTGACCTCGCGATCGTCGAGGGCGCCTTCGGCGAGTACGTAGACATGCCGGAAGACCATCTCGCCGCCACACGGCAGCGGCAGGGCGACGTCGTCGGCCAGCGGCTTGGGATTGTCCGGCGAGTCGCCTTCGGCCCAGGCCGGCGCGGCAAATGCCAGGCAGGCGCCGAGTGCGAGCGGAAGAATGGCTTTCTCAAACATCGCGTAATCCCTCTGCGGCTTCGATCCGCGCCGCGCGCCAGCCGCCGCTGGCGGCGGCCAGGACGCTGCACAGCAGCGTGGCGAGCAGCGCCGTCAGGTAGTGGCTGGGCAGCAGGCGGCAGACGAACTCGCCGCTCTGGTTGTCGAACAGGTGGTTCAGCGCGCCGGCCGTGGCGGCGTACAGCAGCCCGGCGAGGAACAGGCCGAAGACGGCGCTGAACAGCGCCAGGAGCATGACGAAGCCGACCAGCGCGGCGGTCGGGAAGCCCAGCAGACGCAGCACCGCCAGGGCGCGGCGCTTGCGTTCGACGGCGGCCAGGCTGCTGGCGGCGATGGCGGCGAAGGCACCGCCGATGGCCAGCGCGGCGACGATCCAGAACACCAGGCCGAGGTTGCGGCTGAGGCTGCGCACCTGGGCGATGGCCTCGGCCTGGGTGGCGACTTCCACGCCACTCGCGACGAAGTGCCGGCGCAGCCCTTCCACCGCATCGAGGTCTCGGGCGTACAGGCGGAAGCCCGGGTAGATGCGTGCGCGCGGGGTCTCGCCGGCCTTCCCCGGCCAGCCGTAGGCGGCCACCGCGCGACCGTCGCGATAGTCCTCGGCGGCTTCCAGCAGGGCCAGCGGGGCGAACAGCGCGTCGCGGGCGAAACGCTCCTGCGGCAGCACCGCGAGCACATCCAGCTCCAGGCGCTGGCTCTGTGCCTGGCCATCCATGCGCCGGCCGATGCGCGCGACGATGCGCTCGCCAGGCTGGGCGCCGAGTTTTTCCGCGGCGCCGTGGCTGAGCACCACGCGGGTCGGCCGGTCGGGTTGCGGCAGGCCGGCCAGCAGCGGGTCGCCGGCGGCGCTGGGAATCATCTCGACGCTCAGGGCGGTCTCGCCGCCGCCGCTGAGGTCGGCGGTGGCGGCGATCTGCCGGGTGCGCGGCACGGCGAAGGCGACGTCCGCGCGTGCGGCCAGGGCGGCGATGTCCTCGGCACGGTAGCGGGCGCCGCCGACCGGAATGATCTCGCGCACCGAAGGCGCGCGCTCCAGCCGCTCGGTGAGGGTGCTGACCAGGCCGTACTTGAGGCCGAACAGCACCAGCAGCGGGGTGATCACCGCCGCCAGGGCGAAGATCGCGCAGAGCGACAGGCGCGCCTCGCCGCGGTAGTCGGCCCAGGCCAGCGAGAGCAGCAGGCCGGCGCGCATCAGCCAACTTCCTCGAGGCAGGCGCCGACGCTGTCGTCGGCCTCGCGTTGCCAGCGGATGGCCAGGACTTCCAGGCCGGCGGCGCGAGCCAGGCGCTCGTCGTGGGTGGCGACCACGGTGCAGGCGCCGCGCTCGCGGGCCTGCTCCACCAGCAGGCGCATCACCCGTTCGGCGTTCAGCGGGTCGAGCGCCGCGGTCGGCTCGTCGGCCAGCAACAGGCGCGGCGCATGCGCCAGGGCGCGGGCGATGGCGACCCGCTGGCGCTGGCCGACCGACAGCGCCGCCGGTTTCTTGTCCAGCTGGTCGCCGATTTCCAGCCGCTCGGCCAGCGCCTGCACGCGCTCGGCGGACGGGGCGCCGAGCAACGCGCAGGGCAGGCCGATGTTGCGCCGCACATCGAGGAACTCGAGCAACCCGCCGCTTTGCAGCACGTAGCCGCAGTGCTGCCGGCGCAGCGCCGCCAAGCGGTCCTGGCGGCCGTCGCGCCAGAGCGCGGCGATGTCCTGCGGGCGTTCCCCGGCGAGGAATTCGAAGCGCCCGCCCGGGTCCGGCGCCAGGGCCAGCGCCAGCAGGTCGAGCAGGGTGCTCTTGCCGCAGCCGCTGGGGCCGACGATGGCCAGCTGGCGACCCGCGCGCAATTCCAGCGCCGGCACCCGCAGGCGGTAGCGCTGGCGACCGGCGCCGTGGCTGCGGGCGACCTCGTGCAGGCGCAGGATCATGGCAGCGTCGACAGCGGCACGCGGTACAGCGCGTCGCCGGCGTCGGCGTCGCCGAACCGGACCCAGTTGGCGACGTCGTTGTGGAAGGTTTCGTAGAGGCGGATCTTCGACTCCAGTTCGTCGATGAAGTCCTGCTGTTCGGCGACGCTCAGCGACAGCCAGAGGTCCTGGGTCATGTTCAGCGACTTGCTGCGGTACGGCAGGCCTTCCAGGTATTCGCCGAGCACGCCGCTCTGCGCCAGGTTGCTGCCCTTCACCAGTTGCGCCGGGTCGCGGCTCATGTAGGCGCTGGCGCTGGCGATTTCCTGGAAGAAGTCCTTGGGCGAGGTCTGGGTACGCTTGGCCGCGTCGACGATCAGTTTCAGCGACTGTTGCAGTTCGTTGAGTTGCAGCTTGCTCAGCAGCACGCAGACCTGGAACGCCGGCAGCGCCGGGTTGGTCAGGTCACGGTCGGCGGTCCAGGCGGTGACGACCTGCGGCGCGCGCACCGGGTCGCGGCGACCGAGGAATTCCATCTGCATGGCGTAGCCGATGGCCGCCGACTTGCTCGCCACGCTTGGCGCGGCGTCGAAGCGCGGCGCCTGCGGCTTGCGGTTGCCGGCGTCGTGGACCAGGTCGGCGAACACCGTGCCGATCTCCTTCACCGTGTTGCCGAAGGCGTTCACCTCGCCGCCGGCCACCGGGATGTAGAGGTCGGCGATCTTCGGGTTGGCGTCGGCGGTGAGGCTGCGGTACTGCTGCTCGGCGTAGCCGTGGTTGTTCTTCCCGGCCGGGGTGCGCAGGTGCAGGGCATAGATCTTCACGCCCTTGCGCAGCGCCGCCTGGCGGACCTCGGCCTCGTTCATCTGGGTGCGCCCGAGCGGGTCGTTCTTGCGCAGCGCGCCGGCGTCGGTGACCAGCAGCACCACGCGCCCGGCGTAGGGCGACCAGTCCATTTCGTCGACCGCCTGCATGATCCCGGCGAAGGCGTCTTCGTTGAACGAGTGGCTGGAAACGTCGGTGGCGCGCACCTGGCTGCTCAACTCGGCGAAGCGCTGCGCGTCGTTGCCCGGTTGCAGCGGCACCAGGGTCTTGCTGACGTATTCCAGGCCGGGGGTCTTGTCGGTGTTGTTGCGGAAACCGACCAGGCCGAAGCTGACCTTGTCCAGGTCGCCGCGCTCGCCGATCTGCCGCTGCAGGCCGTCGATCACCTCGCGCACGCGGTCGATGTAGGGCTGCATCGACACCGAGGTGTCCACCACCAGGACGATGCCGGTGCGGAAGGTGTCGCTCGCCGCGCCGCTGGCGCCGCCCTGCCCGGCCTGGCCCGGCGCCTGGGGCGCCGCGGCGCTGCCGCCGGGGTCGATCGAGGCGACCTCCAGCAACTGCGCCGGCTGGCCGTCGGCGTCGAAGCTTTCCTTCGAGTCGAAGATCGGCAGCAGGTAGAACTGGTCCTGGGGGATCGCCCGGTCGTTGGGCTCGACCGCGACCACCTGCGGATCGCCCTTGTGATCCACCGCCTGGGTCAGGGTGTCGCGCGCTGCGCGGGTATCGCCGAGCAGGCGCTCGACCTGCTCGGCGCTGTTGAGGAACATCACCGGCGCGCGGCCGGAGCGTTCGGTGAACTTCAGCACCAGGCTCTGCTTCCAGTCGCTCACCGCGCTGGCCGGCAGCCAGCCGTCGCCCTCGCCGTTGCTGGAGGCGCCGACGCGCAGCCAGGGGCTGCCGCCGACCTGCTTGCGGGCGTACACGTAGAGCACCGAGAAGGCCGGCACCGCGCCGGCCCGGGGCGGGCCGCCAGCCTCGGCGGAGATGGCCGCGCCGGGTTTGGTCAGGACGCGCTGGAACAGGGTCTTCTTGCCTGGCATCAGCAGCGGACGCTCGCCGCCGTCCTGTTCGGCATCGGCCACCGGGGTCTGCTGCTGCGGCTTGTCCGCCGGCGTCTGTCCCAGCGGCGCTGGATCGGCAGCGCTCGGCGCGTCGCCCGAGCCCAGCAGCCACCAGGCGCCGCCGCCGATCGCCAGGAGCACGGCGGCCGCGGCCGCGGCGGCGGCGATCAGCGGCGTGCGGCTGCCGCCGGCACGCGGCTTTGCCGGTGGCAGCGGAGGCGGCGGGGGCGATGGCGGTTTCGCCGCTTGCGATGGCGGAGGCGGGGGCGGCGTGGCGCCGCCGGCGCTGGGCGTGACCGGCGGCAACTGGATCGATACCGGTTGCAGGCCGCCGAGGTCGGCGGGCGGCATGGGCGCGGGTTCGGCCGGCGGCGGGTTGCTCGCTCGCGGCGAGCCCTGCGGCGTCGCCAGCGGACGGATCTGGGTGGCTTCCAGGGCGCTCGGCGCCAGGCGGTCGAGGGCGGCGATCAGCGCGCCGGCGGTTGGGAAGCGCTCGGCCGGGTCCTTGGCCAGCAACTGGCGCAGGATGTCCTGGTAGCGGCCCTGTTCGATCGGCAGTTCCGGCAGCGGCTCGGTGAGGTGGGCCAGGGCGGTGGAGAGCGAATCCTTGCCGTTGTAGGGCAGCTTGCCGGTGAGGATCTCGTAGAGCACCACGCCCAGCGCGTAGAGGTCGGCGCGGCCGTCGATCTCCTGCCCGCGGGCCTGCTCCGGGCTCATGTAGCTGGGGGTGCCGACGGCGAAGCCGACCTGGGTGAACTGGGTATTGTCCTCGATCGACTTGGCGATGCCGAAGTCCGAGAGCACCGCGGTGCCGTCGGCGCGGAACAGGATATTGGCCGGCTTCACGTCTCGATGCACCAGGCCCTGGGAGTGCGCGTAGCCGAGCGCGGCGGCCACCTGCCGTACGTAGACCAGGCCCAGCTCGGGATCGAGGCCCTGCTGGATGCGCTCCTTGAGCGTGCCGTTGGGCAGGTATTCCATGGCCATGTAGTAGCAACTGCCGACGTTGCCGATGTCGTGGATGGTCACCGTGTTCGGGTGCGACAGCCGCGCCAGGGTCCGACCTTCGCGCAGGAAGCGTTCGGCGAAGCTCGGGTCGGCGGCCAGCGCCGCGGCCATCACCTTCAGCGCCACCTTGCGCTGCAGCGAGCGCTGGGTGGCCAGGTAGACCGTGGCCATGGCACCTTCGCCCAGCTCGCGTTCGATGTCGAATCCCGGAAGTTCTATGTCCATGTCCGTCTCAGAAGGCCCTGACCACCAGGGCCGTGATGTTGTCCGGGGCGCCGCGGGTCAGGCCCAGGTGGACCAGGCTGCGGACCACCGCATAGGGATCGCTGTGGCTGAGCACGTCGCGCAGTTCGCTGTCGTCGGCGGTCTTGTTGAGGCCGTCGCTGCAGAGCAGGAAGCTGTCGCCGGGCAGCACGTGCAGCGCGGCTTCCGACAGTTCCAGTTGCTCGTGCACGCCGACCGCGCGGGTGACCACGTTGGCGCGCGGATGGTGGCGCGCCTCTTCCTCGCTGATCAATGCGTTGTCGAGCAGCTCCTGGACGTAGCTGTGGTCCCGCGAGATGGCTTCCAGCACGCCGCCGCGCAGGCGGTACAGGCGGCTGTCGCCGGCCCACAGGCAGCTCGCCTGGTTGCCGCGCGCGGCGAGCAGTACCAGGGTGCTGCCCATCACGCTGACGCCACGCAGGCCGGCCTCCTGGCGAACCCGCTCGTTGACCTGGGCGAGGCCGGTGCGCAACGCGCCGACATAGGCCGGTAGCGAGGAGGCCGCCGGGATGCGCCGCAGGGTATCGACGATCAGGCTGCTGACGAAGTCGCCGGCGGCGTGGCCGCCCATGCCGTCGGCGACCACCCAGAGTCCCGCCTCGGGGGCGTCGAGACTGGCGTCTTCGTTGACCTTGCGGACCATGCCGACGTGGCTGTAGCTGGCCGACCTGTAGTAGCTGACTGAGTTGGGCACCATCAGTTGTCCTTAACCGGGTATGCCGGGAAAGAGCGGGATCACCTCGCCCTCTCCGGTGAGGAATCGTCCGAACGCCGGCGCCGGCGGCAGGCCCTGGTAGCGCATCAGGCCGGCGGAGATCCGTGCCGAGCCGCGTCCCCACCAGTGGCTGGCGCCGTCGCAGGCGTGCTGGGCCAGCGCGGCGAGGCGCTGCGCCGGGGTCACCGCTTCGCTGCGCAGCAGGTTGCCGCTGATCAGCGATTGTTCGATGCGCGGTCCGCAGGGCGGTGCCGGGAGCTGCGCCACCGCCTGCTCGAAGGCCTCGACCTCGGCCTCCGGTTCGAGGGTGGAGAGCAGCAGGCTCTCGACCTGTTCGAACCAGCCGTCGTCGCCGCCGACCAGCCCGCCGAGGTCGGCGTTCGCCGGTAGCAGGCAGGCGACGGTCAGCGGGAAATAGCGACCGACCCGGTCGATGCTCGGCATCACCACTCCGGTCACCGCTTCGCCGCCGAGCAGGCCGGGGGCGATGGCGAAGCGCCACAGCGGGCTGGTCAGGTAGGCGTCGAGCCAGGCCGCGCCGAGCTCGTCCTGGCTGGCGCGCATGCCGCTGGCCAGCCAGGCGTCCCAGGGTTCGACGAAGGTGTTCGGCAGGCCGCGGCTGACGAAATCGCCGCGGCCGGCCAGCTTGCCGTAGAAACCGACGCTGTTCAAAGGCGCTCCGGGAGGCTGAAGCCGGACACGACCCGGCTCTTGAAGGGGTTGAAGGCGCTGCTGGCGCGCAGCTCGCAGGCGATGCTGGAGCCGTCGATGCGCAGCCGCAGGGTGAAGCGGTCCGGCGAGTTGCCGCGTTCCAGGTCCGACTGGTCGAGCAGGCGGAACCAGGCCCAGGGGCCTTCCAGGGTCAGGCCGGAACGGCCGCTGCTGGGCGGCGGCGTCACCGTCAGGCGGACCACGCCGAGGCCGTTGGCGCTCGGCCACTGCATCGCCACCGGGCGGCTGGGGCCGTGGTCGTAGGTCAGCTGCTGGCCGTCGAGGTCGAGGATGAACTGGCTGATCGCCGCGTCCATGGTCACCGGCTTGAGCTTGAAGCGCACCGTCGGTTGCATGCCGCCGGAGCGGAAGAAGGCGTCGCGGATCGCCGCTGCGCGCTGGAAAGTGTGCAGCACGCCGGGGTTGATGCCGAGCTTCTGCGCCGCGCCGGGCTGCCAGCGCCAGGTGCTGGCGGAGGTGTCGACGTAGGGTTGCAGGTACTGGCGGAAGTAGCTGTCCATCACCCCGCCGGCACCGAAGAAGTGGCCGAAGTCTTCCAGGGTGGCGTCGCGCGAACTGCCGGCGGCGATCGGGTAGCGCCCGGCCAGGGATTGCCGGTAGACGCTGACCACGTCGCTGATCCAGGCCGCGTTGAGCTGGTTGCGCACGCTGCCCATCATGCTGCTGGTGGTGGAGTTGACCACGTTCTTCACCAGGCCCTGGACCACCGGCGGCTGGCGCTCGGCGCTGAGGGCCACGCGCGAGGCGGCGGCGGCCACCTGGTTCTTGGCGTCGCCGAGCAGCGAGTCGCCGCTGGCTCCGGCCATGGCGCTGACCTGCACGTAGAGCGCGTTCATGTCTTCCAGCAGGCTGTCGATCGGCGCCGGCTCGTTGCCGCCCTCGCCCTTGCTGACCAGGCTGTTGAGTTCGGCGAAGTGGGCGCTGATCGGGTCGCTGTCGACCTGCCGCGGCTGTTCGCGGGCGCCCTCTTCCTCCTGGCCGACCAGCGAGCCGAGGCGCTGCTTGAGCTTGTCCACGGTGCCGTCGGCGGCCTTCTTCACTTGCGCGGCGACCAGCCGGTCGCCCTTCTGCAGGTCGGTCTCGCGGGCCACTGCCTCGAGCAGCTTGCGGAACGGCGAGGTCGGTCCGGAGAGAATGCGCAGCACGTCGGCGGCCTGGGTGACATTGGTGATCGGCACCACGGTGAGGTCGGCGAGCAGGTCGTCCCACTGCCGCAGGTAGTCCTGGAAATACAGGCGACGCACGTCGAGGGCCAGGTTGGCGGCGTCGCCGGCATCGTTCAGGTCGCGCCCGAGCACCCACTGTTCCTCGGCGATGGTGCCGGCCTGGCTGAGGCTGGCGGTGAGGAACACCTCGCGATAGCCGCGGTAGGTGAAGAAGCCGCTGAGCGGGTCGGTGAGCGGCTTGCCGCTCTTGCGCGCGAACACCAGCGGCGCGTCGCGGCCGGCGGCGTCGCTGATGCGGAAGTCGGGCACGTCCTTGGGCAGCCTCTGCCGCTTGACCCGGTCGTAGACCCGCTGCGCCACCGGCAGTTGCTGCAACTGGCGGCGCAGGTCCTCGACCAGGTCCTGGTCCAGGCGCGCCGACGGCGGCCGTCGTTCGAGCAACGCGTCGAGGTGCGCGTGCAGCGCCTGGCGCTGTTCCGGCGAGAGGTCGCGCGGCAGGTTGCGTTCCCAGTCGAGGCTGATCCAGGCCTTGATGAAGTCGGCGTCGTAATGGTCCGGGCTGCCGAGCATCAGGTAGGCCTTCAGGCCCTCGTAGAGGAAATCGCTGCTGCCGCCGGAGCGCAACTGTTCCTCGATGCGGGTCACCAGGCGTGGGGCGAACACCGCGATCAGCAGCTTGCGGTAGACGCTGGCGGACTCCTCGCCGAGCATGTCGCCCTGGTACAGCCCGTAGCCTTCGGCCCAGCTCGGCGCGTCGCCGGCGAGATTCTGCACCGCGTTGAGCTGTGGCAGTACGGCCAGGACGTCGCGCTGGGCCGGGCTCAGCGACTCGATGCCGCGCGCCAGCGGGTCGACGCGCTGGTCGACCGCGGCGATGTAGCTCTGGTTGGCGCGGTAGCTGGCGATCCATACCGCCGTCACCGCCAGCACCACCAGCGCGGTGGCGCTCAGCGCGCCGATGGTCAGCCACTTGCGGCGGCGCTCGACCTTCGGGTTGGTGCCGACCAGGCCGCGTTCGCCGAACGCCACTTCGCGGAACAGCCGCTCGATGAAGTAGCTGCGCCCGGTTCCGGTCTGCCGCGCCAGGTGCTGGCGGTCGAGGTTCATCGACTGCGCCATGCTGCCGATCAGGCGGTCGATCGGACTGCCTTCCTGGGTTCCGCTGGTGAAGTACAGGCCGCGCAACAGCGGGCGTTCCTCGTAGGGGTTGGGCTTGAACACGCCGTTGAGGAACTCGCCGAGGCATTCGCGCAGGGCGGCGAATTGCTGCGGGAAGCCGTAGACCAGGTCGCGCCGCGCCGGGTCGCGCTCCTGCTGCAGGCGTTCCACCAGGCGCGCGGTGAGACGCTGTTCGAGCAGGGCGAATTCGCTGTCGAACACCGCCAGCGGGCCTTCCGCGCTCTTGCCGTCGTCGAGGGCGAAGGTCATCCCCCAGACCTGCGCGCGTTCCTCGCGGTTCAGGCTGTCGAAGAACTCCATGAAGCCCGGCACCAGGTCGAACTTGGTCAGCATCACGTAGATCGGGAAGCGCACCCCGAGCTGCTGGTACAGCTCCTGGATGCGTGCGCGGATCGCCTGGGCATGGGCGGCGCGCTCGGCGTCGCTGCCCAGCAGCAGGTCGGAAAGGCTGATGGCGATGAACGCGCCATCGATGGGGCGGCGCTTGCGCTGGGTCTTGAGCAGGTCGAGGAAGCCCAGCCAGGCGGCCTTGTCCACCTGGGCGTGGCTGTCCTGGGTGGTATAGCGGCCGGCGGTGTCCAGCAGCACCGCTTCGTCGGTGAACCACCAGTCGCAGTTGCGCGTGCCGCCGACCCCGCGGATCGCCCCGGCGCCCATCTGTGCGGCGAGCGGGAAGTCCAGGCCGGAATTCATCAGCGCGGTGGTCTTGCCCGAACCGGGCGGGCCGATGATCACGTACCAGGGCAACTCGTACAGGTTGCGCCGCTCGCTGCCGCCCAGCTTGGCCCGCTTGAGCAGGGCCAGGGCCTCGTCCATGCGTTGCTTGAGGGTCGCCAGCTCTTCGGCGGTGGCGACGCTGGCGGCGTCCGGCGCGCTGACCTCGGCGAGACTCTGCATGACCTTCGCCGCGTTGCGCCGGGCCTGCACGATGCGCAGCACGCGGAAGCCGATCCAGACCAGGAACAGCAGGACGATCAGCACCCAGCGGCTGGTCGCCGAGGCCAACGGTTCGTAGTTGCCCAGGCGCAGCAGCGGGCCGAGGAACCAGATGATCAGGCTCAGGGCGAGCAGGCCGAGCACCGGCACCACCCAGCGCGCGAAGAAGTTGAGGAAGCCTTTCATTGCGCGCCCTCCGCGAATACGGTGATTTCCACCCGGCGGTTGCGTGCGCGGCCTTCGGCGCTGGCATTGGTCGCCACCGGCTCGGTGTCGCTGCGCCCTTCGGCGGTGAAGCGGCCGGCGTCGCCGGTGGTCGCGCCGAGCAGGTCGGCGACCTCCTGGGCGCGGGCCTGGGACAGTTTCCAGTTGGACGGGTAGCGCAGCGTGGCGATCGGCCGGTTGTCGCTATGGCCGGTGACCAGCACCTGGCCCTTGACCTTGCGCAGGGCGTCGGCGATGCGCAGCAGCAGCGGCTGGAACTCGTCGCGCACGCTGGCGCTGGCGCTGGCGAACAGCTCGTCGCCGCGGATGGTCACCACCGAGCGGTCGACGGCGTCCTCCACCGCCACCCGCTGGGCCTTGATCTCGTCGGCGAGGAAGCGCGCCAGGCGTGGCCGCTCGATCACCCGCGGCTGCACCGCCGGGCGGTCGATGGCCTGCACCGGGATCTCGCCGATGGCGTGGATGCGCTTGAACACCGGCTCGGCGTCGGCGGCCAGCTTCATCCGCAGGCCGAACAGCAAGGCCAGCAGCAAGGCCAGGCCGATGGCGATACCGACCCACGGCGGCAGGTATTGCGAAAGGCGGTCGCGCATCACGCTGAGGCCGCGCCAGTGCGGCGACAGTTCGTGCTCGTACTCGCCGCGGGTGCTGCGGATCACCGCCGCGGTGCGCTCGCGCAGCGCCTCCAGTTGGCTGCGGCCGTCGTGCATGACCCGGTAGCGGCCTTCGAAGCCGAGGCTGGTGCACAGGTACAGCAGCTCCAGCAGGTGCAGGCGCTGGTGCGGGTTCTGCAGGCAGTGTTCGAGCAACTGGAAGACCTTCTCGCCACCCCAGGCCTCGTTGTGCAGGGTGATCAGCAGGCTCTGCTTGCCCCAGTCGCTGGTGCTGCCCCACGGCGTGCTGAGCACCGCTTCGTCGAGGGCGGTGCAGAGCACGTAGCGCGCCAGCATCACCTCGTCCGGCGCCACGCCGGCCTGGCGTGCCTTCTCCTCGAACTGGCGCAGGTAGCCGAGCAGTTGCGCGCGCAGGCTGGCCGGCGCCGGATGGGCGATGGTGTTGCGCAGGCGGGTGAGCATCGCCAGCAGTGGGCCGGCGGCCTGCTCCAGCGGGTTGAGGCCGTCGCCGCGGCCGCTCAGCGGCGCCAGGCTGGCCATCGGCGGCGGCGTGTAGGGATCGCCGCCGCGGGGGCCGCCGGCCGGTTCCGGGGCGCGGCCGCCGGGACGCGGCATGATCATGGTGCGGTCGTCGGGCGGGCTTCCGTTGCCGCCGCCGGCCGGGGTGCCGAAGGGATCGTCGATGGGAGGCATCGTTGCTTATCCTCGAATGGCCCAGAAGGCCAGGTTCAGCCCGGGGAACTGGCCGGCGATGTGGAAGGCGAAGCCGCCGGAGTGCGTCAGCTGCTTCCAATGCGCGCTGCCGCGGTCCAGTTCGAAATAGGTGGAGCCGGCGTGGTAGGGGATCTGCCGCGGCGCCACCGGCATCGGCAGCAGGCCGATACCCGGCAGTTGCAGGTTGACCAGGTCGCGGATGTGCTCCACCGAGCCGACCTTGGCCTGCTGCGGGAAGTGCCCGCGCAGGCTCTCGCCGGGGACGTCGGCGCGCACCACCAGGACGAAGCTGGCGTTGTCGATCAGGCTGCGGTCGCTGAGCATCGCGACGTGCACGCCGTAGGCCTTCTCGACGATCGGGATGGCGATCGCCTTGGCGTCGATCACCGTCGCCAGCGCCTGGCGCAGGGCGAGCATCACCGGGGCGAAGCTGGCGGCCAGGTCGTCGTGGTTGTACACCGGGTACTCCTCGGGACGCCGCTGGCTGGCGGTGAAGGTACAGAACTCGCCGGCCAGGGCCACCAGTTCGCGGTACAGCTCCTGCGGGTGCAGCGGGCGCACGCGGGACAGGTGACCGGTGAGGGCCTCGGCGCGGTTGACCAGTTGCAGCAGCAGGAAGTCGGCGATTTCCGAGGCGCCCCCGGCGCTGGATGCCACCACCCGCCCGGCGAGGGCTTCGCCGCGCTGGTGGAGCAGGCCCAGCAGCTCCTTGGCGAAGGACGCCAGGGGCGGCGCGGCGGCAATGTCGAGCACCGGCGGCAGGTAGTCCTCGTCCAGGCTCAGGGCCTGGTCCGCGCGCTTCTCGCGGACCCGCGCGACGCCCACCGCGGCGTATTCGCCGAGGCCGTCGCGCTCGGTCAGCAGGCGGAACGCCTGGCTGCCCAGGGCCACCGGGGCGCGGCTCTCGAAGGCGGCATTGTCGTCGCGCACTTCCTGCACCTGGCTGACGTAGCGGGCGCCGCCGAGGGCCTCGCCCTCCTCTACCGTGTCGCGGGTGCCGACCCGCTTCAGCGGCAGGCCGAGGTAGACGATGCCATCGCGCAGGCTTTCCTCGACATTCAGCGGCGCCGGCGCCGGATCGTCGGCGGGGATGTTGAACGGCGTACCATCCGGCAGCACGCCGCGGGCGCTGACGATGGCCAGCTTGCCCTGGGTCAGCAGGGCATCGTCCAGCTTCAGCTCGGAAAAGCCCCAGCCGCCCGCCAGGAGCGAGCGGCAGCGGCCATCCACCAGGGTTTCCAGGTAGCGGTCGTGCTGCTGGAAATGCTGTGGCCGCAGGAACATGCCTTCGGACCACACCACGCGGTTATTCCAGGACATAGGGACTCCGAAGGTTCAGGGCGCGGGACGCGCGACGATGCCGATGGCCTGCGCGCCGAGCGTGATGTCGAGATGGCTGGTGCGTTGCCCCGGCACGTCGAGGACCTGGCGCCAGGTGGCGCGGTCGAGGTCGCGGTAGGCGGCGACGAAACCGAGCTGGCGGGTCTGCTCGTCGAGCGTGCGTTCGATGCGCCGTTCCTCGCCCGGACGCAGGAGGAACTCGTCCTGCTCCACCAGGTCGCCACCGAGGGTCGACTGGGCGTTGTCGGTGAGGGCGAAGTAGTCGGCGCGGCCGAATGCGGTGTCTTTCTTCAGCTCGTACAGCCGCAGGCGCAGCGGCGCCGCCTGGCCGGCGGCGGACGGGTTGAGGTTCGGTGCGGCGTGGAGCCAGATCACCACCCGGGTCGGCGGGGTTTCCGGCGGGCTGGACGAACAGGCGGCGAGCAGCAGCCCGAACAGCGCGACGATCAGTTTCTGCATGGTGTCGTCCTCATTGACGTTGTTTCTCCTGGTGTTCGTTGGCGTCAGGAACGCCGTAGTCGAGCGCTGTGTTCCTCGTAGGCGCGGCTGAATTCGCGGCCGAAAAGCTCTTGGAAGTCGTCCTCCGCCTCGCGCAGGATCTTCGCGTACAGCTCGGTGAAACTGTCCCAGTTCTGTGCCTGGCGGGCCCCCGGCAGCAGGCCGGAAAGCCCGGCCGGCTTGCCGAAGCGGGCTTCCAGCGCGGCCGGTTCGAAGCGCGCCAGCAGGTGGCGGATGGCGGCCTGCACGCCGGCCATCACCGCCAGCTGGTGTGCCTTGAGGTCTTCGAAGCTGTCGGCCACCGCGCGATCCGGCGCCATGAACGCCTGGTTGTCGCGGCGCAGCAGGAGCAGCATGGCCTCGTCGACGTTCGGCGCGAACTTCAGCGGGTTGTTCTGCACCGGCTGGATCATGGTCTGCGCCATGCGGAACTCGCCCTTCAGGCTGGCCCGCGCGCGCAGCACGTCCACCAGTCCTTCCACCAGGCCGCGATAGCTGCGGCCGATGGCTTCCATCTGTGCTTCGGCGCCGGCCGGGTCGACCTTCAACTGGGTCATGCCGGCGCCGCGCAGGAACGCTTGCAGCAGGTCGCCGCCGGCCGACGCGGCGGCGCTTGCCGGCGGCGTCGGCGCCGCCACGCTCGCTGGCTGTGGCTGTGGCTGTGGCTGTGGCTGTGGCTGTGGCTGTTGGGTGATCCCTGGGTCGGCGAAGGGCATCGCCAGCGGCGTCGGTTCGGCCGTCGGCAGCGGCTGGGCGACGGGCGTGGCGCTTGGCGCGGGCGTGTTGCCGAGCAGTTCGGCGAACGGGTCCCAGTCGGCCGGAATCAGCGGTGCGCCGCCAGCGGGCGGTGGCGCCAGGGTGGTCGCGGGGGGCGGCGGGATCACCGGTTCCGGCGGGCGGAAGTCGTGCTGTTCGGCCGGTACATGGTCCGGACGCGGCGCCGCGCCGGGCGGCGGCGGGGTGAGGAAGTCGAACAGGTCGGGCTTGGTGTCCAGCGGCGAGCCGCCCTGGAAATGCGCCGTCACCGCGGGGTGCGGGGTGGGCGCCGGTTCGGCGAAGGCAGGCGCCGATCCGGCGGCCTGCCGGCTCATCAGGGCGTCGAAGCTGGTGAACGGATCGGTCTGCGGATTGCCGCTGCCGGGCAGGGCGATGTCATGGCCGAGCTGGACGAGGATGTCGTATTCGCCGAGGCGGACGGTCTCGCCGTCCTGCAGCGGCTCGCTGTTGCCGCGGCGCAGGCGGTGCCCGGCATTGACCAGCAGCACGCCGTTGGTGCTGGTGTCGGTGAGGTAGTACACCCCGTCGCGGTTGAGGATGGTGCAGTGGCGGCTGGAGACCAGGCGCTCCGGGTCCGGCAGGACCCAGTCGTTGTCCGGGCCCCGACCGATGGTCAGCTGTCCCTGGTCCAGTACCTTTTCCGAACACTGACCGGGGGTCAGCTTGTGGTAGCTGGTGATGGTCAATCGCAGCGGCATTGCTACTCCTTGCATTGCCAGCGCCCGGCTCTTCCAGGCGCTCACCCCCGTGCCCGAGGGATTTCGGTTCGCATCCAGGCTGGCCCGACGGCTTTCCGGCGTTTCGTCGCCTCGGGAAGACACATCGGGTGATACCGGATTATAAAAGACTAATCCTACGTCTTTTAAAGATTTGTCCGATCTGCGGTGTCATGCAACTAGTGGCGTTGTGCCTTCCTTGACAAGCCTTGCGGCATGCCACAAGAATTTTGCCAACCTTTCGAGTCATCCGATATTCATCAATGGCTCCTACAAGATCCGACGGAGTGGATCTTACAAGCGAAGGTGAGGGCCGCGCAGCGGCTTCGATGATAGGGAGATCGTCACCGTGCTGGATGTACCCGTTTTGCTGGCTGCCGTATCCCCGGACTCGCCCTGTGGCGACGATCTGGAGTACGACGCCGCGTTCCTCGAACTCGAACGCATCGCCCAGGGCCAACCCGAGCGCCAGATGGGCGATGCCGTGCTGCCCGCCGAGCCGCCGGAGTGGCCGCGCGTACGCGCGCTGGCCAGCGAACTGTTCGGCCGTAGCAAGGACCTTCGGGTAGCCAACCTGCTGCTGCAGAGCAACGTCGCCCTCGACGGCCTGGACGGGCTCGCCGACGGCCTGCTGCTGGTCCGCGAGCTGCTCGGCCAGTACTGGGACGGCGTCTATCCGCTGCTCGACGCCGATGACGACAACGACCCCACCTTCCGTATCAACGCCCTCACCGGCCTGGTCGCCGAACCGTTGCTGCAACTGGTATGGGCGATCCCGCTGGTGCGCTCGCGGGCGTTCGGCCCGGTCAACCTGCGCGCCGCGCTGAACGCCGCCGGGCTGCAACGCTTCGCCAGCGAGACCCTGAGTCCCGAGCAGATCGCCGGCGCCTTCGCCGATGCCGACGCCGATGCGCTGGCCGCCACCCGGCGCGCCCTGGAAGGCGCCCAGGAACATGCCCTGGCCATCGAGAGCGGCGTCGCCGAACGGGTCGGCTCGGCCCAGGGACTCGACCTCGGTCCCCTTCGTCAACTGCTGCGCCAGGCCCTCCAGGTGTTCGACCTGTACGGCCCGCAGGGCGCCGGCGAGCCCTTGGCGCCGGGCGCCGAAGCGGCCGCCGACGAGCAGGGGGGCGCCGCGCCTGTCGCAGCCGTCGCCGCGCCGGCACCGCGAGCCAGCGGCGAGATCGCCAACCGCGAAGACGTCCTGCGCCAGCTCGACCGCCTGCTCGAGTATTACGTTCGCCACGAGCCGTCGAGCCCGGTGCCGGTGCTGCTCAAGCGCGCCAAGACACTGGTGACGGCCGACTTCGCCGAAATCGTGAGGAATCTCATCCCCGATGGGATTTCCCAGTTCGAAACCCTGCGAGGCCCGGAAAGCGAGTAACGCCTAGCGGCCGTCCGGGCCAACGCTGCAAGCCGCCGGGGCGATTCCGACGGCGCTAACAACCGCCGTCGCGCGAGGGAGAAACAAGATGGGAAGCACTACCAGCAGTCAGAAGTTCATCGCCAGGAACCGGGCGCCACGCGTGCAGATCGAGTACGACGTGGAGTTGTACGGTGCCGAGAAGAAGGTCCAGCTGCCCTTCGTCATGGGCGTCATGGCCGACCTCGCCGGCAAGCCCGCCGAACCCCAGGCGGCGGTCGCCGACCGCAAGTTCCTGGAGATCGACGTGGACAACTTCGATGCCCGGCTGAAGGCGATGAAGCCGCGGGTGGCCTTCAACGTACCGAACGTGCTGACCGGCGAAGGCAACCTGAGCCTGGACATCACCTTCGAGAGCATGGACGACTTCAGCCCCGCCGCGGTGGCGCGCAAGGTCGATTCGCTGAACAAGCTGCTCGAGGCGCGTACCCAGCTGGCCAACCTGCTGACCTACATGGACGGCAAGACCGGCGCCGAGGAAATGATCATGAAGGCGATCAAGGACCCGGCCCTGCTTCAGGCCCTGGCCAGCGCGCCGAAGCCCAAAGACGACGAGCCGCAGGCGTAAGAGGATTCCAGCATGGCCGAATTGAGCACCGAGAACCTGGCCCAGGGCCAGACCACCACCGAGCAGACCAGTGAGTTCGCCAGCCTGCTGCTGCAGGAGTTCAAGCCCAAGACCGAGCGCGCCCGCGAAGCGGTGGAGACCGCCGTGCGGACCCTCGCCGAGCATGCCCTGGAGCAGACCAGCCTGATCTCCAACGACGCGATCAAGTCGATCGAGTCGATCATCGCGGCGATCGACGCCAAGCTCACCGCGCAGGTCAACCTGATCATGCACCACGCCGACTTCCAGCAACTGGAAAGCGCCTGGCGCGGCCTGCACTACCTGGTCAACAACACCGAGACCGACGAGCAACTGAAGATCCGCGTGCTGAACATCTCCAAGCCGGAGCTGCACAAGACCCTGAAGAAATTCAAGGGCACCACCTGGGACCAGAGCCCGATCTTCAAGAAGCTCTACGAAGAGGAATACGGCCAGTTCGGCGGCGAGCCCTATGGCTGCCTGGTCGGCGACTACTACTTCGACCAGTCGCCGCCGGACGTCGAGCTGCTCGGCGAGATGGCGAAGATCTCCGCCGCCATGCACGCGCCGTTCATTTCCGCCGCCTCGCCGACGGTGATGGGCATGGGTTCCTGGCAGGAACTGTCCAACCCGCGCGACCTGACCAAGATCTTCACCACCCCGGAATACGCCGGCTGGCGTTCGCTGCGCGAGTCCGAGGACTCCCGCTACATCGGCCTGACCATGCCGCGCTTCCTGGCGCGCCTGCCCTACGGGGCGAAGACCGATCCGGTGGAAGAGTTCGCCTTCGAGGAAGAAACCGACGGCGCCGACAGCAGCAAGTACGCCTGGGCCAACTCGGCCTACGCGATGGCGGTCAACATCAACCGCTCCTTCAAGCTCTACGGCTGGTGCTCGCGGATCCGCGGCGTCGAGTCCGGCGGCGAGGTGCAGGGCCTGCCGGCGCACACCTTCCCCACCGACGACGGCGGCGTGGACATGAAGTGCCCGACCGAGATCGCCATTTCCGACCGCCGCGAGGCGGAGCTGGCGAAGAACGGCTTCATGCCGCTGCTGCACAAGAAGAACACCGACTTCGCCGCCTTCATCGGCGCGCAGTCGCTGCAGAAACCCGCCGAGTACGACGATCCGGACGCCACCGCCAACGCCAACCTGGCGGCGCGCCTGCCCTACCTGTTCGCCACCTGCCGCTTCGCCCATTACCTGAAGTGCATCGTTCGCGACAAGATCGGTTCCTTCAAGGAGAAGGACGAGATGCAGCGCTGGCTGCAGGACTGGATCCTCAACTACGTCGACGGCGACCCGGCCCACTCCACCGAGACCACCAAGGCCCAGCACCCGCTGGCGGCGGCCGAAGTGGTGGTGGAGGAAGTCGAAGGCAATCCGGGTTACTACAACTCGAAGTTCTTCCTTCGCCCGCACTACCAGCTCGAGGGACTGACGGTATCGCTACGCCTGGTATCCAAGCTGCCTTCGGCCAAAGAGGCCTGAGGCATTCAACGACAGCGCCTGCCATGGTGGCGGGCGCTTGCATAGCGTAGTGGCGCGAGCCACACGGGAGGAAAGATGGCTGTTGATATGTTCATCAAGATCGGCGACGTCAAGGGTGAGTCCAAGGACAAGACTCACGCCGAGGAAATCGACGTGCTGGCATGGAGCTGGGGCATGTCCCAGTCCGGGTCGATGCACATGGGCGGTGGCGGCGGCGCCGGCAAGGTCAACGTGCAGGACCTGTCGTTCACCAAGTACATCGACAAGTCCACGCCCAACCTGATGATGGCCTGCTCCAGCGGCAAGCACTATCCGCAGGCGAAGCTGACCATCCGCAAGGCCGGCGGCGAGAACCAGGTCGAGTACCTGATCATCACCCTGAAGGAAGTCCTGGTGTCCTCGGTGAGCACCGGCGGCAGCGGTGGCGAGGATCGCCTGACCGAGAACGTGACCCTGAACTTCGCCCAGGTCCAGGTCGACTACCAGCCGCAGAAGGCGGATGGCGCGAAGGACGGCGGTCCGGTCAAGTACGGCTGGAACATCCGCCAGAACGTGCAGGCCTGATGAGCCGGCTGCCGGTCATGGCGTGGCCAGGCCATGCCGTGGCCGGTGCGAGCGCCCGCCATGCCGGGTGCCGAAGGCGCGCGCGGCGCGCCGCGGACCTCGTCCGCCCGACCTCCTGCCGGAGGTACTGAATTCCACCGGGTCGTCCGTCGCGTCCGCCGGGCGCCATGGCCGACCCTTCATTCGCATCCGGGCGCCTGGGCTCCCGGCTACAGGGAAGTATCGCGATGATCGCCGAAGAACTGTTGCGCGCCGGGCGCCTGGACGATGCCTTGAAAGCCTTGCAGGAACAGGTGCGCAGCCAGCCGTCGAACGCTACCCTGCGGATCTTCCTGTTCCAGCTGCTGGCCGTGATGGGCCAGTGGGCGCGGGCGCAGAACCAGCTCAAGGTGGTCGGCGAACTGGATGCCTCGGCGCTGCCGATGGTACAGACCTACTCCACCGCCATCGACTGCGAGGCGCTGCGCCGCGAGGTGTTCGCCGGGCGCCTGACGCCGGTGATCCTCGGCCAGCCGGCGGAATGGATCGCGCCGCTGTTGCAGGCCCTGAGCCTGGACGCCGAAGGCCATGGCGAGGCCGCCCAGGCCCTGCGCGAGCAGGCCTTCGACGCCGCGCCGGCGGTGCCCGGGCGGATCGGCGAAGCGCCGTTCGCCTGGCTGGCGGATGCCGACACGCGCCTCGGCCCGGTGCTCGAGGTAATCGTCAACGGTCGCTATGCCTGGTTGCCGATGAGCAACCTGCGCAGCCTCAAGGTCGAGGCGCCGAGCGACCTGCGCGACCTGGTCTGGCTGCCGGCCGAACTGACCCTGGCCAACGGTGGCGCCACCGTCGCGCTGCTGCCGGCGCGCTACGCGGAAACCGTCGAGCACGGCGACGACGCCGCGCGCCTGGGGCGCAAGACCGAATGGCTGGACAGCGGCCTGCCGGTCGGCCAGCGGCTGTTCGTCACCGATGCCGGCGAGACCGCGCTGTTCGACCTGCGTGAACTGGACTTCGAGCCGACGGACGCCTGACATGGCCGAACTGACCCTCCAGGAGCGCCTGCAGCCGTCGCTGCTCGACCGCCTCACCGACGACGAGCCGGGCAACCTCAAGGAAGCCGCGGAGCGCCGGGTGCTGACCCTGAACCAGCTGAAGGCCTCGGTGCTGCGCGACCTGGCGTGGCTGTTCAACACCACTTCGCTGTTCGACCACGGCCCCGCCGCACGGATGCCGGCCGGCAACTCGGTGCTCAACTACGGGCTGCCGGCGCTGGCCGGGCACACCGCGTCGAGCGTCGACGTGCATGCCATCGAGGCGCTGCTCACCGAGACCATCGCCACCTTCGAGCCGCGCATCATCCGTTCTTCGTTGCGGGTGCGCGCGCAACTGCTGCCCGGCGAGATGGACCACAACGCCCTGAGCTTCGAGATCGAGGGCGACCTCTGGGCCGAACCGGCGCCGCTGCGCCTGCTGCTGACCACCAACCTGGACCTGGAGACCGGCCACGTGCGCGTCGCCCAGGGCGAGCGGAGGCGTACATGAACCCGCGCCTGCTCGAGTACTACAACCAGGAATTGCAACACATCCGCGAAAGCGCCGCGGAGTTCGCCGAGGAATTCCCGAAGATCGCCGGGCGCCTGTCGCTGTCCGGCTTCGAGTGCGCCGACCCCTACGTCGAGCGCCTTCTGGAAGGCTTCGCCTATCTCACCGCACGGGTCCAGCTGAAGCTCGACGCGGAGTACCCGACCTTCACCCACAACCTGTTGGAAATCGCCTACCCGCACTACCTGGCGCCGACCCCGTCGATGACCGTGGTGCAGTTGCGCCCGGACCCCAACGAAGGCGCCCTGAGCAGCGGCTTCAGTGTCGAGCGCGGGGCCTCCCTGCGCGGCCAGCTCGGCCCCGATGACCAGACCGCCTGCGAATACCGCACCGCCCATCCGGTGACCCTGTGGCCGCTGGAAGTGGCCCAGGCCGACTACTTCGGCAATCCCGCCGCGGTGCTCGGCCGCCTCGCCGCCAGCGAGCCGCGGGCCAAGGCCGGCCTGCGCATCCGCCTGCGCAGCGGCGCCGGCATCCCGTTCGACAGCCTGTCGCTGGACGCCCTGCCGCTCTACCTGCACGGCGCCGACGAACAACCCTACCGCCTCTACGAACAATTGCTCGGCAACGCCTGCGCGGTGTTCGTCCGCGCCCCGGACAATGCCTGGGTCGAACGCCTGCCGACGAGCAGCCTGCGTGCGCGCGGCTTCGACGACGAGGACGCGCTGCTGCCGGTGGTGCCGCGGGCGTTCCAGGGCTACCGCCTGCTGCAGGAATACTTCGCCCTGCCGGCGCGCTTCCTGTTCGTCGAGTTCTCCGGCCTGAACCGCGCCCTGCGTCGATGCCACGGCGAGGAGCTGGAACTGGTCGTGCTGTTCGGCAAGCACGACCAGCGCCTGGAGGGCACGGTGGACGCGGAGCAACTGGTGCCGTTCTGCACCCCGGCGATCAACCTGTTCCCGCGCCGCTGCGACCGCATCCACCTGTCCGACCGGGTCAACGAGCATCACGTGATCGTCGACCGCACCCGTCCGCTGGATTTCGAGGTGCATTCGCTGCAACAGGTGAGCGGCCACGGCAGCGGTCCGGAGCAACCCTTCCAACCGTTCTACGCGGTGCGCGACCCGGCGCGCTACGGCCGCGAGCAGGCCTACTTCAGCGTGCGCCGCGAACCGCGCGTGCTGTCCAGCAAGCAGCGGCGCAAGGGCCCGCGCTCGACCTACGTCGGCAGCGAGACCTTCGTCGCCCTGGTCGACGCCAACCAGGCGCCCTATCGCCACGACCTGCGCCAGCTCGGCATCGCCGCGCTGTGCACCAACCGCGACCTGCCGCTGTTCATGCCGATCGGCGCGCACAAGAGCGACTTCACCCTGGAGGACAGCGCGCCGGTCATGCAGGTGCGCTGCCTCGCCGGACCGAGCCGGCCGCGCGCCAGCCGTGCCCACGATGCCAGCGCCTGGCGGCTGATCAGCCAGCTGTCGCTGAACTACCTGTCGCTGGCCGAGCGCGGCCAGGGCGCCGCCGCCCTGCGCGAGCTGCTGCGGCTCTACGGCGACAGCGGCGATCCGGCGCTGCAATTGCAGATCGAGGGCCTGCGCGAGGTCAGCAGCAAGCCTTGCACGCGGCGCCTGCCGATGCCCGGGCCGATCGTCTTCGGCCGTGGCCTGGAGATCACCCTGGACTTCGACGAGAACGCGTTCCGCGGCACCGGGGTGTTCCTTCTCGGCGCTGTGTTCGAGCGCTTCCTGGCACGCTACGTGTCGATCAACAGCTTTACCGAGACGGTGCTGCGCACCGGCGAACGGGGCGAGGTGATGAGATGGCAGGCGAAGCCGGGCAGCCGTCCGAACCTCTGAACCTGCTCGCCGGGATGGCGGCGGCGCCCTGGGACTATGACTTCTTCCAGGCGCTGCGGCGCATCGAGTGCGAGTCGCCGCAACTGCCGCGCCTCGGTCATTCGGTGCGGCTGGCGGACGACCCGCTGCGTCTCGGGCAGAAGCCCGACTGCACCTTCGCGCCCTCGACCCTGGCCTCGGTGAGCCAGGCCGGCACCGCTGCGGTGCCGCGCCTGGACCAGTTCTTCTTCGGCCTCACCGGCCCCAACGGGCCGCTGCCGCTGCACCTCACCGAATACGCCCGGGAACGCCAGCGCAACGTCAACGACGCGACCTTCAAGCGCTTCATGGACGTCTTCCACCACCGCCTGCTGACCCTGTTCTACCGGGCCTGGGCGGAGGCGCGGCCGGAGATCAGCCACGACCGGATCGACGACGACTACTGGTCGGCGCGCCTCGCCGCGCTCTCCGGGCGCGGCATGCCGAGCCTGCGGGGGCGCGAGCCGCTGGCGGATACCGCACGCTACTACTACACCGGCCACCTCGCCGCGCAGACCCGCTACCCGGACGGCCTGCGGGTGATCCTCGCGGAGTATTTCGAGGTCCCGGTGGCGGTCGAGGAATACGTCGGCCAATGGCTGGAGCTGCCCGAGCGCAGCCGCCTCGGCGTCGACTCGACGAGCCTGGGCATGGACGTCTGCCTGGGCACCCACGTCTGGGACCGCCAGCACAAGTTCCGCCTGCGCCTGGGGCCGCTGGACCTCGATCAATACCAGCGCTTCCTGCCCGACGGCGACCACTTCGTCGAGCTGGCCGCCTGGGTCGCCGAATACCTGGGCGAGGAGCTGGACTGGGACGTCAACCTGGTCCTGCAACGCCACGAAGTACCCCCGCTGGGCCTGCAGGGCGGCGGGCGGCTCGGTTTCAACACCTGGCTGGGCGATCCCGGCCAGGACGCCAGGGATCTACTGCTGGCCCGCCAGTACGCCACTGCGCGGCCGCACGAGCACAAGGAGAAGGAACATGAGTGAGATCAGTCGCGTTGCGCTGTTCGGCAAGCTGAACAGCCTGGCCTACAAGGCCATCGAGGCCGCCACGGTATTCTGCAAGCTGCGCGGCAATCCCTATGTCGAGCTGGTGCACTGGTTCCACCAGATCCTCCAGTTGCCGGACTCGGACCTGCACCAGATCGTCCGCCAGTCCGGGATCGACCCGGCGCGCCTGGCCAAGGACCTGACCGAGGCCCTCGACCGCCTGCCGCGCGGCTCGACCTCGATCACCGACCTGTCCTCCCATGTCGAGGAAGCGGTGGAGCGCGGCTGGGTCTACGGCAGCCTGATGTTCGGCGAGAGCCAGGTGCGCACCGGCTACCTGGTGATCGGCATCCTCAAGACGCCGAGCCTGCGCCATGCCCTCACCGGGCTGTCGGCGGAATTCGCCAAGCTCAAGGTCGAGGCGCTCACCGAGCGCTTCGACGAGTACGTCGGCGCCTCGCCGGAGAACGGCCTGTCGGCCAGCGACGGCTTCAACGCCGGCGCCGCCCCGGGCGAGGCCAGCGGCGCCCTGGCGCCGAGCGCGATGGGCAAGCAGGAGGCGCTCAAGCGCTTTACCGTGGACCTCACCGAGCAGGCCCGTAGCGGCAAGCTCGACCCCATCGTCGGGCGTGACGAGGAGATCCGCCAGTTGGTGGACATCCTCATGCGCCGCCGGCAGAACAACCCGATCCTCACCGGCGAGGCCGGCGTCGGCAAGACCGCGGTGGTGGAAGGCTTCGCCCTGCGCATCGTCGCCGGCGACGTCCCGCCGGCGCTGAAGGACGTCGAACTGCGCGCCCTCGACGTCGGCCTGCTGCAGGCCGGGGCGAGCATGAAGGGCGAGTTCGAGCAGCGCCTGCGCCAGGTGATCGAAGACGTGCAGAGTTCCGAGAAGCCGATCATCCTGTTCATCGACGAAGCCCACACCCTGGTCGGCGCCGGTGGCGCGGCCGGCACCGGCGACGCCGCCAACCTGCTCAAGCCGGCCCTGGCGCGCGGCACCCTGCGCACCGTGGCGGCGACCACCTGGGCCGAGTACAAGAAGCACATCGAGAAGGACCCGGCGCTGACCCGGCGTTTCCAGGTGGTGCAGGTGGACGAGCCGTCCGAGCACAAGGCCATCCTGATGATGCGCGGTGTCGCGTCGACCATGGAGAAGCACCACCAGGTGCAGATCCTCGACGAGGCGCTGGAGGCGGCGGTCCGGCTGTCGCACCGCTACATCCCGGCGCGCCAGCTGCCGGACAAGTCGGTGAGCCTGCTGGATACCGCCTGCGCGCGCACCGCCATCAGCCTGCACGCGGTGCCGGCCGAGGTCGACGATAGCCGCCGGCGCATCGAGGCGCTGGAAACCGAGCTGGCGATCATCCGCCGCGAGAGCGCCATCGGCGTCGCCACCGCCGAACGCCAGCGCAACGCCGAGACCCTGCTGGCCGAGGAGCGCGAGCGCCTGGCCGCCCTGGAGCAGCGCTGGGCCGAGGAAAAACGCCTGGTCGACGAACTGCTGGAGACCCGCGCCCGTCTGCGTGCCGCCGCCGAAGCGGTGGACGCCGGCGGCGTGCCGCTGGGCGAAGGCGAGGCGCGTCTCGACGAGGAACAGCGCCAGGCGCTGCATGCGCGGCTGGCGGAGCTGCAGGCGCAACTGAGCGCATTGCAGGGCGAAGAGCCGCTGATCCTGCCGACCGTGGACTACCAGGCGGTGGCCTCGGTGGTCGCCGACTGGACCGGCATCCCGGTCGGCCGCATGGCACGCAACGAGATCGAGACCGTGCTCAACCTCGACCAGCACCTGAAGAAGCGCATCATCGGCCAGGACCACGCGCTGGAGATGATCGCCAAGCGCATCCAGACTTCCCGCGCCGGCCTCGACAACCCGAGCAAGCCGATCGGCGTGTTCATGCTCGCCGGCACCTCCGGGGTGGGCAAGACCGAGACCGCGCTGGCCTTGGCCGAGGCCATGTACGGCGGCGAGCAGAATGTCATCACCATCAACATGAGCGAGTTCCAGGAAGCCCACACCGTCTCCACCCTCAAGGGCGCCCCGCCCGGCTACATCGGCTACGGCGAGGGTGGCGTGCTGACCGAGGCGGTGCGTCGCAAGCCCTACAGCGTGGTGCTGCTGGATGAAGTGGAGAAGGCCCACCCGGATGTCCACGAGATCTTCTTCCAGGTCTTCGACAAGGGCGTGATGGAGGACGGCGAAGGCCGGGTGATCGACTTCAAGAACACCCTGATCCTGCTCACCACCAACGCCGGCACCGAGATGATCGCCAGCCTCTGCGCCGATCCGGAACTGATGCCCGAGCCGGAAGCCATCGCCAAGTCGCTGCGCGAACCGCTGCTGAAGATCTTCCCGCCGGCGCTGCTCGGCCGCCTGGTGACCATCCCCTACTACCCGCTCAGCGACGACATGCTCAAGGCCATTTCGCGCCTGCAACTGGGGCGGATCAAGAAGCGCGTGGAGGCGACCCACAAGGTGCCGTTCGAGTTCGACGAGGGCGTCGTCGACCTGATCGTCTCGCGCTGCACCGAGACCGAGAGCGGCGGCCGGATGATCGACGCGATCCTCACCAACACGCTGTTGCCGGACATGAGCCGCGAGTTCCTCACCCGCATGCTCGAAGGCAAGCCGTTGGCCGGGGTACGTATCAGTAGCCGCGACAACCAGTTCCACTACGACTTCGCCGAGGCCGAGTGACAACCGGCGACACGCAGAGCAGTAGAAGGAACCGTCGATGGGATTGATGCAACTGACCCGCCTGGTCCAGGTGGATTGCCCGCTGGGGCCGGACGTGCTGCTGTTGCAGCGCATGGAGGGGCGCGAGGAACTGGGACGGCTGTTCGCCTACGAGCTGCACCTGGTATCGGAAAATCCCAACCTGCCGCTGGAGCAGTTGCTCGGCAAGCCGATGAGCCTGTCGCTGGAGCTGCCCGGCGGCAGCCGGCGCTTCTTTCACGGCATCGTCGCGCGCTGTAGCCAGGTGGCCGGGCACGGCCAGTTCGCCGGCTACCAGGCCACCCTGCGGCCCTGGCCGTGGCTGCTGACGCGCACCTCGGACTGCCGCATCTTCCAGAACCAGAGCGTGCCGGAGATCATCAAGCAGGTGTTCCGCGACCTCGGCTTTTCCGATTTCGAGGATGCCCTCACGCGCCCCTACCGCGAGTGGGAATACTGCGTGCAGTACCGCGAGACCAGCTTCGACTTCATCAGCCGGCTGATGGAACAGGAAGGCATCTACTACTGGTTCCGCCATGAGCAGAAGCGCCACATCCTGGTGCTCTCCGACGCCTACGGCGCGCATCGCAGCCCGGGTGGCTACGCCAGCGTGCCGTACTACCCGCCGACCCTCGGCCATCGCGAGCGCGACCACTTCTTCGACTGGCAGATGGCACGCGAGGTCCAGCCCGGTTCGCTGACCCTCAACGACTACGACTTCCAGCGCCCCGGCGCGCGCCTGGAGGTGCGTTCGAACATCGCCCGGCCGCACGCGGCGGCCGACTACCCGCTGTACGACTATCCCGGCGAATACGTGCAGAGCCAGGACGGCGAGCAGTACGCGCGCAACCGCATCGAGGCGATCCAGGCGCAGCACGAGCGCGTGCGCCTGCGCGGCGTGGTGCGCGGGATCGGCGCCGGGCACCTGTTCCGCCTGAGCGGCTATCCGCGCGATGACCAGAACCGCGAGTACCTGGTGGTCGGCGCCGAATACCGGGTGGTCCAGGAACTCTACGAAACCGGCAGCGGCGGCGCCGGCTCGCAGTTCGAGAGCGAGCTGGACTGCATCGACGCCAGCCAGTCGTTCCGTCTCCTGCCGCAGACTCCGGTACCGGTGGTGCGGGGTCCGCAGACCGCGGTGGTGGTCGGACCCAAGGGCGAGGAGATCTGGACCGACCAGTACGGCCGGGTCAAGGTGCACTTCCACTGGGATCGCCACGACCAGTCGAACGAGAACAGCTCCTGCTGGATTCGCGTGTCCCAGGCCTGGGCCGGGAAGAACTGGGGTTCGATGCAGATCCCGCGGATCGGCCAGGAAGTGATCGTCAGCTTCCTCGAAGGCGACCCGGACCGGCCGATCATCACCGGGCGGGTCTACAACGCCGAGCAGACGGTGCCCTACGAGCTGCCGGCGAACGCCACCCAGAGCGGGATGAAGAGCCGTTCGAGCAAGGGCGGCACGCCGGCCAACTTCAACGAGATCCGCATGGAGGACAAGAAGGGCGCCGAGCAGTTATACATCCACGCCGAGCGCAACCAGGACAACCTGGTCGAGAACGATGCCTCGCTGTCGGTCGGCCACGACCGCAACAAGAGCATCGGCCACGACGAGCTGGCGCGCATCGGCAACAACCGCACCCGCGCGGTGAAGCTCAACGACACCCTGTTGGTGGGCGGGGCGAAGAGCGACAGCGTCACCGGCACCTACCTGATCGAGGCCGGCGCGCAGATCCGCCTGGTCTGCGGCAAGAGCGTGGTGGAGTTCAACGCCGACGGCACCATCAATATCTCCGGCAGCGCCTTCAACCTCTACGCCAGCGGCAACGGCAACATCGACACCGGCGGCCGCCTCGACCTCAATTCCGGCGGCGCCAGCGAGGTCGACGCCAAGGGCAAGGGCGTGCAGGGCACCATCGACGGCCAGGTACAGGCGATGTTTCCGCCGCCGGCGAAGGGCTGAGGCTGCTTAGCGGAAGGGAAAGCCGCGTTCATATTCCTCGCGGCTGATCTCCCGGCCGAAGCGCAACGCGTCGTTGAACAGCCGGTTGTGATACGCCACCGGCTCCGGGCATTCCGCTGTGCCGTAGAAGCGCACGTAGATCAGCGCGGTGCGGTGGTCCCAGCGGTAGGTGACCGCCTCGAAATCGTAGTCGAGGTAGATGTCCCGACTGGCGAAGGCTTCGCCCTTGTGCATGCCCATCGCCGCTACAGCGCGCTGCCGCGGTCGTTGCCGGGTGCGACCAGCAGCAGATGGTCCATTTGCCGGCGTCGGCAGCGTTCGACGAACTCCAGCGCCGAACCCATGTCGCGGAGGTAGCGGGCGAAGTCGTCGGCATCGATCCGGTAGTACTCCTCGTAGTCCACCAGGCGGTTGCCCACCGGGAAGGACAGGTAGTGCTGGCCGGAGTCGGTCTCGATACCGATGCTGAAGACGTGCTCGCGGCTGACCAGGTAGGTTTGCAGATTCATCGGTTGCTTCTCGCTGGTTCGTTCGGCTGGCGTCAGCGTCCGTGCCTCACGGGGTGTCGGGAACGAAATCCGGCCCGTCGAGTTTGTCGCGTACCGTCGTGGATGTGCGCAAGAGCGGACCCCACAGGCCGTTGCTGCTGTTCCAGGTAGCGCCCGCCCAGCGGGTGTCGCGGATCAGTTCGTCCTTGTTCGCCTCGAGCTGCCGCTTCAGCGCGACCGCGACGGCGCCGAGGTCGACCTCGAACAGATCACCGTAGGGGCCCTGCGGATTCGCGCGTTTCTTCGACAGGCAGAAGCGGTAGTACCAGATCCAGTTCTGGGCGACGTAGATCGCCCGGTTGCGATCGGGATAGGTGGCGAGGATCTTCAGCAGGGTGTCGGCGAAGCGGCGGGGAAGGTAGGGAAAACGACCGCTTTGCCAGCATGGCAACAAGCAGCGCTCGATGGCCCGGCACACGTCCTGCGGTTCCTCTTCGCCGCTATGGCTTTCGATGAAATAGGGCTGCTCGCCGACGAGGAACGCGACCAGATCGTCATTGGTGAGTGCCCGTGCCAGGAGGTTTTCGCAGACCTCAGCGGGCGTATCGCTCACGGCAGATCGACCTTCAGGCCGCGGCCAGTGCGTATGCCGACGTAATAGGCGTCCTTGAGGGCCCTGGAGAGTTCCGGGTCGGTTTCGTCGAATTCCTTCACGGCGATGCTGCCGAGGGTCAACCGGTGCAGTGCGGAACGATCCAGGCTGCGGTCGAGCAGGACGGACCTGATGTACTGCAATTGCTTTTCCGCGGACAGCAGGACCTCGTATCCCGGATAGCGGGCCAGCCGGTCGACGACCAGCGCCAGAGCGCGGTCGATGTATTCGATGGGTGTCATGATCCCTCCCGGGGAAGCAGACCGAAGGAGCCTTTCTCGTTGGAGAACAGTTGTTGCGCGCCGCCTTTGGCGGGATATGACTGTCCCTTTACCGACCAGAAGTCATCGGTCGGCGCAGCGGTGCTGCGCAGGACCTCGACCTTCTGGGTCGTCCTGTAGGAGTTGAGGACCTTGGGTTCGATGGTGTTCGCCGCCCGGTTGGTGCCCATGGGGTTGATTCCCAGCTCTGTGGGCTGCACGCGCGGGCTGAGTGTATACCAGTTGCCCTGCGGCGCTCCGGGGGACTGGTACTGCCACAGGTTCTTGCCGGGCGCGAGGGTTTCCACACGGACCGGATGGTTGAAGTCCAGGCCGTTCATGTACGACTCGGCATCGGCAGGATCGATGTCCTTCGACTTGAAGAACTTGGCGGCGGTTTCACGATTCCCGCGGTAGTTGATGTCGTGGTCGAGGTTGCCGGAACGACCGAACTTGTTGTTCAGGTAGGCGCGTCGTTGCGCGGTTTCGGAGGTCACCGCTGCCGGACGACGACCGGCGAGTTTCGGCCCGAAGCCCAGCAATGCCATCCCCGCCACGCCCTGGAACAGGTCGCGGTAGCCGGGACCGAGGCGGTCGCCGAGGTCGCCGAGCAGGGCCATGCCGCCCATCATCAGGCCGCCGATGGCGACCACTCCAACCAGCGCCGCGACCCCGGCCATCGCCGCCAGCAGCAGGCCGCCGGCAAGGGCCGCCAGGCCCAGCGCCTCGAGGCCGGTGTGCAGCCATTCCTCCAGGTCGAGGACGAAGGCCACCCGCTCGGTGGGGCCGCCGATGAAGGTGTCCTGGCTGCCGGTCTTGATGTGCGCGCCGCAGACCATCTTGCTCTGCAGGCGCGCCGCCGGCTTGCCGTTGATGTACACGGTGGCGCTGCCTTCGGCGATCAGCACCGGGAACGGCCACAGCGGATGGTTCAGCGGCAGGCCGCTGCAGGTGGCGGAGACGTCGTCGCCGGCGCGCATCGCGTTGCGACTGTTCACGTAGACGTTGAAGCTGCCGCGTATGAGCACCCCGGTGGTCGGCTCGGGTAGCTCGAAGATGGTGGTCAGGCCCTTGACGATCTGGAACATCGACAGCCCGCCGGCGGCGATCGAGCCGGCCAGGATCACCGCGGCCAGGCCGCCGGTGGCGGCGGTGGCGGCGACCACGGCGGCGCCGATCAGGGCTCCGGCCACGGCTCCGGCGACCATCGCGGCGACACCGAAACCGTGGGCTATCTCATCGCCCAGTCGGGCGGCGGCTTGCGCATCCATGCGTCGGTACTCGGGTCAGCTAGGGGTCGGGCGCGGGACCAGGGTCTGCATCGCCTGCTTCCAGGCCGGCTCGTGGTGCGGCAGGTCAGCCGGGGTGGTGGTCAGGGTGGTGATCAGCACCGCCGGGCGGCGCTCGATGAATACCTGGCGCAGCATCAGGTCGCGGCCCTCGCGCTGCCACTGGTAGTCGAGGAGCACGGCGGCGTGGCCCTGGATGTTGAGGTCCCAGCGCTTGTGCAGCTTGAAGCCGGGCAATTGCTTCTCGGCGTTTTCCAATTGGCGGGCGACATAGTCGGCGAACGGCGCGTCGCCCTGGCTGGGGTCGCGGCTGATGACGAAACTGGCTTCGCGGGCGGGGCCGCTGGCGGGGAGCTTGAAGATGTTGATGCTCTGGTCCTGCCAGGCATCGGGAATCTCGAGATCGGCTTCGTGGAGGCGATAGAGCGTCACTGTGTTAACCCCTTCCCTAGGATTCTGAGTGAGTCATTGCTGGACAAAAGCTTTACGGAATGTTGCTCGCGAATCAAGGCTTTCCTGGCCCGAAGCGGCCTTTCGTGATGGCCTTCTGCCTGTTCACCGTCGGTCGGGGCGCTCGTCGGAATCTGTGTCACGCATCTCCCCTTCCTACCGCATCCGCGCCTATGCTGCTTGGGTGGTGCCGCTCCAACGGCGCCAGTGATGGACGTGGATCAAGGATGATTTCATGGCACTTGCGCAACAGACCCGCCTGGTCCGGGTCGACAGTCCGCTCGGCGCGGAGGTCCTGCAATTGCAGCGAATGGAGGGTCGCGAAGAGCTCGGCCGGCCGTTCGCCTACGAGCTGGAACTGATCTCGGAAAACCCCGACCTGCCACTCGACGGGCTGCTGGGCAAGCCGGCCAGCCTGGCGCTGGAACTGCACGACGGCAGCCGGCGGCATTTCCACGGCATCGTCGCCGCTTGCAGCCAGGGATCCGGCAACGGCCAGTTCGCCAGCTACCAGGTCACCCTGCGCCCCTGGCTGTGGCTGCTGACGCGCACCTCCGACTGCCGCATCTTCCAGAACCAGAAGGTCCCGGACATCATCAAGCAGGTGTTCCGCGACCTCGGCTTCTCCGACTTCGAGGACGCCCTGAGCCGCTCCTACCGCGAGTGGGAATACTGCGTGCAGTACCGCGAGACCAGTTTCGACTTCGTCAGCCGGCTGATGGAGCAGGAAGGCATCTACTACTGGTTCCGCCACGAGCGGAATCGGCACATCCTGGTTCTATCCGACGCCTATGGCGCGCACCAGAGCCCGCCGAACTACGCCAGCGTGCCCTACTACCCGCCGACCCTGGAACAGCGCGAGCGCGACCATTTCTACGACTGGCACATGGCGCGCGAGGTGCAGTCCGGCTCACTGAGCCTCAACGACTACGACTTCCAGCGTCCCGGCGCGCGCCTGGAGGTGCGTTCGAACATCGCCCGCTCGCACGCGGCGGCCGACTACCCGCTGTACGACTACCCTGGCGAATACGTACAGAGCCAGGACGGCGAGCAGTACGCGCGGACCCGTATCGAAGCCTTGCAGGCGCGCTACGAACGGGTGCGCCTGCGCGGCCGCGCCCGCGGCCTGGGTTCGGGCCACCTGTTCAAGCTCAGCGGCTACCCGCGCGAGGACCAGAACCGCGAGTACCTGGTGGTCGGCGCCGATTACCGGGTGGTCCAGGAACTCTACGAGACCGGCGGCGGCGGGGTGGGCGCGCAGTTCGAAAGCGAGCTGGACTGCATCGATGCCGGCCAGGCCTACCGCCCCTTGCCGACCACTCCGCTGCCGATCGTCCGTGGCCCGCAGACTGCGGTGGTGGTCGGGCCCAAGGGCGAGGAGATCTGGACCGACCAGTACGGCCGGGTCAAGGTGCATTTCCACTGGGACCGCCACGACCAGTCCAACGAGAACAGCTCCTGCTGGATGCGCGTCTCCCAGGCCTGGGCGGGGAAGAACTGGGGCTCGATCCAGATCCCGCGGATCGGCCAGGAAGTGATCGTCAGCTTCCTCGAAGGCGACCCGGACCGGCCGATCATCACCGGGCGGGTCTACAACGCCGAGCAGACGGTGCCCTACGAGCTGCCGGCGAACGCTACCCAGAGCGGCACCAAGAGCCGTTCGAGCAAGGGCGGCACGCCGGCCAACTTCAACGAGATCCGCATGGAGGACAAGAAGGGCGCCGAGCAGTTGTTCATCCATGCCGAGAAGAACCAGGACATCGAGGTCGAGAACGACGAGACCCACTGGGTCGGCCACGACCGGACCAAGACCATCGACCACGACGAGACCGTGCACGTGAAGCACGATCGCACCGAGACCGTGGACAACAACGAGACCATAACCATCGGCGTCGACCGCACCGAGAAGGTCGGCAACAACGAGAAGATCAGTATCGGCGCGAACCGCACCGAGGACGTCGGCAGCAACGAGACCATCAGCATCGGCGTCGACCGCACTGAGAAGGTCGGCAGCAACGAGAAGATCAGCATCGGTGCCAATCGCACCGAGGACGTCGGCAACGACGAGACCATCAGCATCGGCGCGAACCGTAGCGAGTCGGTGGGCAACAACGAGACGATCAGCATCGGCGCCGACCGCAGCGAGTCGGTGGGCGCCAACGAGACCATCGACATAGGCGGCAACCAGAGCACCAGCATCGGCAAGAACGAGTCGCGCAGCGTCGGCCAGGGCCGCGATACCTCGGTGGGCAAGGACGATAGCCTGGACGTGGGCAAGAGCTTCACGCTCAACGCCGGCGACTCGATCACCCTGGTCACCGGTGCCGCCAGCATCCGCATGAAGAAGGACGGCAGCATCGTCATCAGCGGCAAGAACATCACCATCGACGGATCCGGGGCGATCAACGTCAAGGCCGACAAGAACGTGGTGGTGAAGGGACGCAAGATCCTCCAGAACTGAAGCGGCGCAGAGCCAGGGAGTCAGCGCATGAGTGTCGAGATCCATCTACCCGGGGCCACGACGGCCCTTCCCGCGCGCCTGGACGGCGTGGTCATCGGCGTCCTCCTCGACGTGCCGGACGCCGCCGCTCCGGTGGTCGCCTATCCCGGTTGCCCGAGCGAGCACGGCCTGGCGGCGGCCACCACCACCCAGCTCAGTCGCGCCGACATCGGCGCCCAGGTAGCGCTGATGTTCGTCGCCGGCGATCCGCGCCAGCCGCTGCTGATCGGCCGCATCCAGCGCCTGCCGCAGGAAGCGCTGGCGCAACTGGACGGCGAGCGCCTGGAGTTCAGTGCCGAACGCGAGATCGTCCTGCGTTGTGGCAAGGCCAGCATCACCCTGACCCGCGCCGGCAAGGTGATCATCCGTGGCGCCTATCTTTCCAGCCGCTCCACCGGGGTCAACCGGATCAAGGGCGGTTCGGTGCAGATCAACTGAGCGCGGCGGGCCCGACATGGAACTGTTGAACGCCACCCCGCTGGCCGCCGCCTACAACCAGGGGCTCGACGCCGAAGGCCGGGAGTCGCTGGTGGTGATCGCCAAGGGCAGTTTCGACCTGCCGCTGGACGGTCGCGAGGCGCGCCTGCTGGACGAGCAGCAGACGCTGCTGATGGTCGATGAATTCTATGGCGAGCCGGGGTTTTCCGCGCCGCGCCGGGAGTGCGAGTTCGTTCCCTTCAAGCCGTTCTGCGATGTGCTGGTGCTGGGCAGCGCCCAGGCGCCCGGCGGGCGGCCGGTACAGCAGTTGACCGCGGGCATCCGCGTCGGCCGGGTGAGCAAGGCGCTGGCGGTGCATGGGCCGCGCCAGTGGGAACCGGGATTGCTCGGTGCCGGCGCGGGCGTCGCGCAGCCGTTCCAGAGCCAGGACATTTCCTACGCCAGTGCCTTCGGCGGCAGCCATGCCTCGCCGGACAACCCCGGTTTCATGGATTGCTACATGGCCAATCCGGCCGGATGTGGCTGGTTTCCGCGCAGCGCCGACACCGCCGAGATCGTCGGCACGCCGATGCCGGCCACGGAAAAGCTCGGCGAGCCGGTGGACAGCCCCCACGGCCGCTTCACGCCGATGGCGCTCGGCCCGCTCGGCCGCCACTGGCAGGCCCGGGTCGGCTTCGCCGGCCGCTA
This sequence comes from Pseudomonas sp. P20, assembly GCF_016463925.1. Taxonomy (NCBI): domain Bacteria; kingdom Pseudomonadati; phylum Pseudomonadota; class Gammaproteobacteria; order Pseudomonadales; family Pseudomonadaceae; genus Pseudomonas; species Pseudomonas sp. P20. The sequence continues at coordinate 64,918 of NZ_JAEMVM010000028.1, forward strand.
CGACGACGCCTGGTTGGCCGAGCGCTTCCCGTTCCTGCCCGCCGACTTCGACGAGCGCTACTTCCAGTCCGCGCCGGCCGACCAGTGGACCGACCATCTGCGCGGCGGCGAGGAGGTCCTGCTGCTCAACCTCACCGGCGAGGAGCGCGCGGCCTTCCGCGTGCCGCGCAGGGAGGTCCCGGTGACCTTCTTCCTGAAAAAGGGTGGCCACGAAACCGCGCAGGCACGGATCGATACCCTGCTGGTGGACTGCGACGCCCGTCGCGTGGAAGTCACCTGGCGCATTCGCCGGCCGTTGAAGCGCAACCTGTTCGAGATCGCCCAGGTGCTGGTCGGCAGCAAGTCCGCCGCCTGGTGGCGCGCCCGCGAGCTGGGCAAGGACTACTACCCCTCGCTTGCCGCGTTGGCACGCAGCCGCCAGGCCGAGGAGGACGAGGCATGAGCCAGGCCCTGAGCATCGTCGCCTCCGGCATGGTCAGCGCGGTCGGTCTCAGCGCGCCGGCCAGCTGCGCGGCGATCCGCTGCGCCCTGGACAACTTCCAGGAGACGCGTTTCATCGACCAGGGCGGCGAATGGTTGGTCGGCGCTCCGGTGATGCTGCCCGAGCCGTCCTCCGGCTACGCGCAATTGGTGGGGATGGCTGCCATGGCCATCGCCGAATGTGTGGCCGGGTTGCCCGCCGAGGACATTCGCGAAATGCCGTTGCTGCTTGGCGTTGCCGAAGTCGACCGGCCCGGACGACTGGCGGGGTTGGAGCAGCCTTTGCTACAGGCCATCGAAGAGCGCCTGGGTTACCGCTTCCATGAACGTTCCTGCGTCATCCCGCGCGGTCGGGTGAGCGCCGCGGTGGCGCTCCTCAACGCGCGCAAGCTCATCGAACAGGGGTGTTCGAAGGTGCTGATCGCCGGAGTCGATTCCTACCTGACCGCGGCGACGCTGGCGGCCTACCAGGAACGCGACCGGCTGCTGGGCAGCCACTGCCAGGATGGCTTCATCCCCGGCGAAGGCGCGGCGGCGGTACTGGTGACGGCCGCGTGCGCCAGCGAGGAACCGCAATTGCTGTGCCTGGGGCTGGGGTTCGGGGTGGAGAAGGCTACCGTCGAAAGCGAGGGCCTGCCGCTGCGGGCGGACGGCCTCACCCAGGCGGTGAAAGCGGCGTTCGCGGACTGCGGGTTCGGTTACGAACTTGTCGACTATCGCCTGGCAGACCTCCCCGGCGAGCAGTATTACTTCAAGGAGGCCGCGCTGGCCTTGAGTCGAACCCTGCGGGTGCGCAAGGAGCGTGTCGAACTCTGGAGCCCTGCGGATTGCATCGGCGAGTGCGGAGCGATGACAGGCCCCGCGCTGCTGTGCATCGCCCTTGCCGCCTCACGCAAGGGGTATGCACACGGCCCGCAGGTACTCTGTCATTCGGGCAACGATGCTGGCGAACGGGCCGCGGTGGTGCTTGGCTACCAGCGAGTGAGGGCGAACTAGATGGCCAACGAGGTCTATGCCAACGGCCGCGAGCTCTCCTGCAAGTCGGCCTCGGGGAAATCGATAGCGTCGTTCCCCGACGTCTGCTTCACGCCGCCTCAGGCACCACCGACGCCGTTGGGCGTGCCGGTCCCCTACCCTAATACCGGCATGTCGAAGGACACCACCCGAGGTAGCCGGACCGTAAGGATCACCCGCAAGGAAGTGATGCTCAAGAACAAGAGCCACTTCAAGAAGAGCTACGGCGACGAGGCTGGGCGTGCGCCGAAGAAAGGCATCATCACCAGTACCAATACCGGCAAGGTCTATTTCACTTCATGGTCGATGGACGTGAAGATCGAAGGCCTGAACGTCGTCCGCCATCTCGACCTGACCACCCACAACCACAACCCCTCTCCCGGCAATACCGCGACCTGGCCGCACACCTCGAAGATGAAGGCGGCCTTCAAGCCGGGCGGCAAGTGTGCCGGCATGGAGCACCTGCGCCTGCAGCCCTACAGCAAGGCGTGCCCTAGCACCGCGGGCGGGGGCGCACAGACCGGCCACCACCTGATTCCTGGTCGCTGTATGCGCGGCAAGGCCGGCTACAGCCACTCCAAGGCCCCGGTGATCTGTGTGTCGCGCGGCAACCAGCACCAGGGCTCGCACAAGCGTTGTCACGCGAAGTTCGATCCGGTCGAACTGGACCACTTCGACAAAGGCAAGCCGTTCAAGTACGAAACCGCGCGCAACACCGCGGCTGCTTCGGCAGGGGGAGCGTTGAGCCCGCCGCGCGAGCTGACGAAAAAAGAAAAGGAGTGCGTCGCCTTCCAGCTCGACCAGTACTACAAGGCCAAGCCCAAGAAGGGGCCGGGCTGCACCACCGCCACGAACCTCCGCGCCTCGGGCGCGGCGGGAAAAGTCATACCACCCGCGCGTTCCGCGCCGGCACCTGCGGGACGTCCATAGGAACTGAACCATGGCAAAGAGCGAGACCGCCCTCTATTTCACCAACGTCATTGCGATCGGGCCTCAAGAGGCGCTGCTCGCCGGGCACCTCTACCTGGAGGGCGCGGAACCCAGCGTGACCCGGGTGATGATGATCGACCAGGACGACTGGTTCCACGTCTACGATATCCCCGAAGTCGTCTACAGCGCCCTGCAGAGGAGTCCGCGGCGCGGGCAGCAGAAAGGTGACTACTGCTTCCTGGGACGCGCCGGCCTGTTGCGTGAACACCCGTCCGGGCAGTCCAGCACGGATGCCACGCTGGACATCGACAACGTCTACCTGATGGATCTCTGCGAGGTGGACGGTGAGCTCTATGCCTGCGGCACCCAGAACCAGGTGCTGCGGCAGAACAAGGGCGTTTGGCAGCGTATCGACCAGGGGCTTTATGTCCCCCTGGGGGACGAGGTTACCGCTTGCCTGAACGGTATAGACGGGTTTTCGCGCGACGATGTGTATGCCGTCGGCGATGCCGGCGCCATCTGGCATTGGGACGGCAAGGGCTGGCAGGCATCGGCGGCGCCCACCAACCTGCCGCTCTACTGCGTGCACTGCGCCGCCGATGGCACTGTCTACATAGGCGGTTCCGGCGGCATCCTGCTACGCGGCAGCGCACAGGTCGGCTGGACCGATATCGGCGACCGCGACCTGTGCTCGGAGGTACTGGAGAATATGGTGGAGTTCGCCGGCAAGCTCTATGTGACCGCGACCGACCAGTTGCTCGAGTACGACGGTACGCGCCTGAGTGAGACCAAGGTGCCAGTGCAGGGTAAGAAGGCTTACTACGCCATCGATGCCAAACCCGAGGTGATGTGGGTGGTGGGCGATGAATGCGTGCTCAGCTACGACGGCGGCACCTGGCAGCGTCATGTCTGCCCGGAGAACTGATCGACGATGAATGTCGCCGCTGTCATCGACCAGCACGTCGAGGAGGCCGGCTTTCTGGCGGGGCTGCGCGACCATGCCGTGCGTGCTCCCCACTACGACCTGGCGCACCTGCTGGATCTCGACAATCGGATTGAGGCGCATCTGGATGCGTTGCAGATAGGTGGACTGAGGAGCCTGGACCTGGTGCTGAAGGCGCTGGACACAAACGCCGAGGGAGAGGTTTTCGTCGCTGCGATACTGGTGTTTCGTGGCACGAACGGTACAGCCCTGGCCCAGTTGTGCGAGCACCTACGGCGTTTTCCCGAGGGCGCGCGATTCTTCGCCGCAGCCCTCGGCTGGCTCGACTGGGGCCAGGCGCGGCCCTGGGTGGAGCGCCTGCTGGCCTCGCCCGAGCCGCTGTTCCGCGCCATTGGCCTGGCCGCCTGCGGCATGCACCGGCATGACCCGGGGCCGGCGCTGCTGTCCGCCCTTGGCCACGCCGACCCGGCGGTGCTGGCGCGCGCCGCGCGCACCGCCGGCGAGCTGCGTCGGCGCGACCTGATGGCGAATATTCGCGCCTATCGCGCCCACGATGACCCGAGCCTGCGCTTCTGGGCCAACTGGGCCACCGCGCAGATGGGCGACGAGGAGGCGTTGGGGCCATTGCGTGCGTTCGCCGGGCAGCCCGGCCCGTTCCAGCTGCCGGCGACCATGGTGCTGCTCGCCTGGCAGCCGCGCGACACCAGCATGGCCTGGATTCGCCAACTGATGCAGGCGGCGGACACGCGGCGGATCGGCATCCAGGCCACCGGCCTGTTCGGCGATCCGGTGGCGGTGCCCTGGCTGATCCAGCAGATGCGCGACGAGAGTCTGGCGCGGGTCGCCGGCGAGGCCTTCAGCCTGATCACCGGCGCCGACCTGGCGCTGCTCGACCTGGAGCTGGAGGCCTTGCCCGACTACGACCCTGGCCCCAACGACGATCCCGACGACGACAACGTCGCCCTCGACGACGACGAGAACCTTAGCTGGCCGGAGGCGGAGCGAGTCTCCGCCTGGTGGCGTGACCACGGCGCGCGTTTCGTCGCCGGGCGCGCCTACCTGCTCGGCGAACCGCTGGGCGAGGCGCGCTGCCGCCAGGTCCTGCGCGACGGCCAGCAACGCCAGCGGATGGCTGCGGCGTGCCTGCTGGCGCGCTTCGTGCCGAACCTGCCGCTGTTCCCCACCGGTGCGCCGGTGCGCCGCCAACTGGACCTGTTCTGATAGCTGGCTGGCACCGGGCGGTCAGGTCATGGCCGCTGGCGCGGTGCGCCGGGTTTTCCCATTCGACGAATTTCCCTGCACGTAGCCAACCGGTTGACTGAAACCTTTCACCACTTATGCGGGGCGAATGGAAATGCCACTCGTTTGCCATGATAGCCTGTCGACATCCTCTGGAAATATCGTGAAAAAAGCTGACAACGTGCGAGATAGAGGGATTTTTTAATTTATGGTTAAGCTTCGGGCATTAGCGTTGAGCACCAGAAGTGACCGATCGGTCACGTAGGTCGCTCTGCGTTTGTTGTGCCTTTTTCCTATGGGGAAAGCGTCGGCAGACGTGGGAAAATTCAATCGATCCACTCATCGAGGTTCCGAACCATGCCAGACCGTATGCGGGGCGTTAAGTCCGATTCTCCAGAGCAGGAAAGCGCTGACGATGCATTGAAAAGGATTGTCGATGGATTCCAGCATTTCCGCCGGGAGGTCTTTCCCGAGCAGCAGGCGCTGTTTAAGAAGCTCGCCAATAGCCAGCGGCCGCGGGCGATGTTCATCACCTGCGCGGATTCGCGCATCGTTCCCGAGCTGATCACCCAGAGTTCCCCCGGCGACCTGTTCGTCACCCGCAACGTCGGCAACGTGGTGCCGCCCTACGGGCAGATGAACGGTGGCGTCTCCACCGCCATCGAATACGCTGTGCTGGCGCTGGGCGTGCACCACATCATCGTCTGCGGCCACTCCGACTGCGGGGCGATGCGCGCCGTGCTCGACCCGCAGACCCTGGAACGCATGCCGACGGTCAAGGCCTGGCTGCGGCACGCCGAGGTGGCACGCACGGTGGTGGCGGACAACTGCGACTGCGGCGCCAGCCACGACACCCTCGGGGTGCTCACCGAAGAGAACGTGGTGGCCCAGCTCGATCACCTGCGCACCCACCCCTCGGTGGCCTCGCGCCTGGCCAGCGGGCAACTGTTCATCCACGGCTGGGTGTACGACATCGAGAGTGCGCAGATCCGCGCCTACGACGCCAAGCAGGGTCGCTTCCTGCCCCTCGACGGCGAGCATCCGGTGCCGATGGCCACGCCCGCGCCGCGCTACCTGAACTCGTGATAGCGGCGGCCGTGCGGGCCGCCGGATAACAACAGCGTTTTCGCGTCACCTTTCGCCGTTCCTGCCATGGACGACCTCTGGGAAGCCCCGTTCCGGGGCTGAACGGGTCGCTATTACAAGAAAAAACACACTGCGCACACACAACCGGCGCCGGGCCTGGTCCTGGCGTCGCTCCCTCGTCGTGGAAAAAATTCGCAGGAGAACTGTGCCATGCATGTTTCAAAGGTGTTTCCGTCCCTCCGGGACACGTTGCCGCGGGACCTGATGGCCTCCGTGGTGGTGTTCCTCGTCGCCCTGCCGCTGTGCATGGGCATCGCCATCGCCTCCGGGATGCCGCCGGCCAAGGGCCTGCTCACCGGCATCGTCGGTGGCCTGGTGGTCGGCTTCCTGGCCGGCTCGCCGCTACAGGTCAGCGGCCCGGCGGCCGGCCTCGCGGTGCTGGTCTTCGAACTGGTGCGTACCTACGGGGTGGCCATGCTCGGGCCGATCCTGCTGCTCGCCGGCGCCATCCAGCTGCTCGCCGGGCGGCTGCGCCTGGGCTGCTGGTTCCGGGTCACCTCGCCGGCGGTGGTATACGGGATGCTCGCCGGCATCGGCATCCTCATCGTCCTTTCGCAATTGCACGTGATGCTCGACCTGGCGCCCAAGGCGTCCGGCCTCGACAACCTGCTGGCATTCCCCCAGGCGGCGTTCGCCGCGCTCGGTTCGCTGGGCATGGACAGCGGCCTCGACGCGGCGCTGCTCGGGCTGGGCACCATCGCGGTGATGTGGGGCTGGGACAAGCTGCGTCCGCAACGCCTGCGCTTCCTACCCGGCGCGCTGCTCGGCGTGAGCCTGGCGACCCTGGCCAGCCTCTGGCTGGCGCTGGACGTGCGGCGGGTCGAGGTACCGGCCAACCTCGGCGAGGCCATCGACTGGCTACGCCCGGCCGACCTGCTGGCCCTGGCCGATCCCTCCCTGCTGCTGGCGGCGGTGGTGGTGGCCTTCATCGCCAGTGCGGAGACCCTGCTCTCGGCGGCGGCGGTGGATCGCCTGCACGACGGCCCGCGCTCGGACATGGATCGCGAGTTGTCCGCCCAGGGGGTCGGCAACATGCTCTGCGGCATGCTCGGCGCGCTGCCGATGACCGGGGTGATCGTACGCAGCTCGGCCAACGTCAATGCCGGTGCGCGAACCCGCGCCTCGGCGATCTTCCACGGCCTCTGGTTGCTCGCCTTCGTCCTCCTGCTCGGCAGCCTGCTGCGGCAGATTCCGGTGGCGAGCCTGGCCGGGGTGCTGGTCTATACCGGGGTCAAGCTGGTCGATTTCAAGGCCCTCGGCAACCTCTCTCGCTACGGCCGGATGCCGATGCTGGTGTACGCGGCCACCGCCCTGGCGATCGTCTTCACCGACCTGCTGACCGGCGTGCTGGTGGGCTTCGCCCTGACCCTGCTGAAGCTGGTGCTGAAGGCGGCGCGGCTGAAGATCGCCCTGCGCTACACCGGCGAGCATGAAGCCGAGCTGCGCCTGAGCGGCGCCGCGACTTTCCTCAAGGTGCCGGCGCTGTCGCGGGTGCTCGACGAGGTCAAGCCGGGGACCACCCTGCACGTACCGATGGATAACCTCAGCTATGTCGACCATGCCTGCATGGAGCTGCTCGAGGATTGGGGGCGGATGGCACCGGTGCAGGGCTCGCGCCTGGTGATCGAACCGCGCGCCTTGAAGCGTCGCCTGGAAGGGCGCCTGCGCGGCAGCGTCGGGTTGGGCGGCGCGCGCAATGGCGGGGCGGTCAGCCCAAGCTGAGTTCCACCCCGAGCTGCTTCGACAGGCACGGCCACTGCTGCCAGGCGGCGACCACCCGCGGGTTCTTCAGGTTCTCGCGGTAGGCGCGGGCCGAGTCGGCGTCGAAGGTGGTGGCGTCGAGCATGTTCTCCACCGCATGGTGGACGGCTTCGTCCAGCCGGTTGGCGAAGGGCTCGCCGATCAACTGGTGGGCCACCAGGTTGGCTACGGTGGTGTCCAGTGGGATCAGTGCCTGGCCGAAGTGGGCGATGTAGCGGTCGTTCACTTCTTCCACCAGGCGGTGCGCCAGGTAGGCTTCGTCGAGCAGGGCGTCGAGGCCGTCATGGCCGGCGAGCAACGCCGGCGGGGTGAGGAAGAACTGCTCGGCGACCTTCAGCACCGGCTTGATCCGTTCCTCGATGCCGGCTTCGCGGGCCACGCTGTTGGCGGCGTCGAGCAGGTCCGGTACCTGTTCGACGTAGGCGTGGACGAAGCGGGTGAGTATGTCTTCCGTGTTCTCGCCTTGCGGCTGGATGGTGCGATGCAGGCGGGGCAGGCGGCTGGCTATCAGATCAGCCAGGTGACCGTGGCGGGCTTCGCTGAGGTGCGCCTGCTGGATGAGTTCACGGAGGGCAGCGGTGTTCATGGGGTCTCCCATACAACGGGGATGGTGAAGAAGAGGAGAAACATAGCCGGCGGCGCGCGCCGGCTAAGACGCGATTGTCATAATCGCTTCGTGGTTATGCGAGGATGATATATCAGGCGGCCACCATTCGCCTGCAAAGCCACGCCGCTCGCGGCTTTTAGAGAAGAATCGGCACTTTCCAGCGACGTTTTTACGCTGCGTTGTTATGTCGCAGCCGCTGTCTATACTCCCACTCGAATGCTGAACCTGATGAACCCGGCCTGCCTTGCTGTGTGCCGAGGTGCGACGGTCAAAGTTCGTTGTCTTGGCGGTCCACCCCTTGGCCGTTGGCGTCTGCCGGCGGGATAAAAACAACGATAAGGGGAACCCGAATGCTGCGACATCCACGAGTCTGGATGGGCTTCCTTTTGCTCTCGGCGATCAGCCAGGCGAATGCCGCCTGGACGGTCAACATGGCCCCGGGCGCTACCGAGGTGAGCCGGTCCGTCTTCGACCTGCACATGACCATCTTCTGGATCTGCGTGGTGATCGGCGTGCTGGTCTTCGGCGCGATGTTCTGGTCGATGATCGTCCACCGCCGCTCCACCGGCCAGCAGCCGGCGCACTTCCACGAGAGCACCACGGTGGAAATCCTCTGGACGGTGGTGCCGTTCGTGATCCTGGTGGTGATGGCGGTGCCCGCCACCCGCACCCTGATCCACATCTACGACACTTCCGAGCCGGAGCTGGACGTGCAGGTCACCGGCTACCAGTGGAAGTGGCAGTACAAGTACCTGGGCCAGGACGTCGAGTACTTCAGCAACCTGGCCACCCCGCAGGACCAGATCCACAACCGGCAGGCGAAGGACGAGCATTACCTGCTGGAGGTGGACGAGCCGCTGGTGCTGCCGGTGGGCACCAAGGTGCGCTTCCTGATCACCTCCAGCGACGTGATCCATTCCTGGTGGGTGCCGGCCTTCGCGGTCAAGCGCGACGCCATCCCCGGCTTCGTCAACGAGGCCTGGACCAAGGTCGACGAGCCCGGCATCTATCGCGGCCAGTGCGCCGAGCTGTGCGGCAAGGACCACGGCTTCATGCCGATCGTGGTCGACGTCAAGCCCAAGGCCGAGTTCGACCAGTGGCTGGCCAAGCGCAAGGAAGAGGCGGCGAAGGTCAAGGAACTGACCAGCAAGGAGTGGACCAAGGAAGAGTTGGTTGCGCGCGGCGACAAGGTCTACCACACCATCTGCGCCGCCTGCCACCAGGCCGAAGGCCAGGGCATGCCGCCGATGTTCCCGGCGCTGAAGGGTTCGAAGATCGTCACCGGGCCCAAGGAGCACCACCTGGAAGTGGTCTTCAACGGCGTGCCCGGCACCGCCATGGCGGCCTTCGGCAAGCAGCTCAACGAGGTCGACCTGGCCGCGGTGATCACCTACGAGCGCAACGCCTGGGGCAACGACGATGGCGACATGGTCACCCCGAAAGACGTCGTCGCCTACAAGCAGAAACAACAATAGGAGACCGCCATGAGTGCTGTGATCGATACGCCCGACCACCATGCCGGCGACCACCACCACGGACCGGCCAAGGGCCTGATGCGCTGGGTGCTGACGACCAACCACAAGGACATCGGCACCCTCTACCTGTGGTTCAGCTTCATGATGTTCCTGCTCGGCGGCTCGATGGCCATGGTGATCCGCGCCGAGCTGTTCCAGCCCGGCCTGCAGATCGTCGAGCCGGCGTTCTTCAACCAGATGACCACCATGCACGGCCTGATCATGGTCTTCGGCGCGGTGATGCCGGCCTTCGTCGGCCTGGCCAACTGGATGATCCCGCTGATGATCGGCGCGCCGGACATGGCCCTGCCGCGGATGAACAACTTCAGCTTCTGGCTGCTGCCGGCGGCCTTCGGCCTGCTGGTCAGCACCCTGTTCATGCCCGGCGGCGGCCCCAACTTCGGCTGGACCTTCTATGCGCCGCTGTCGACCACCTTCGCCCCGCACAGCGTGACCTTCTTCATCTTCGCCATCCACCTGGCCGGGATCAGCTCGATCATGGGCGCGATCAACGTGATCGCCACCATCCTCAACCTGCGCGCCCCGGGCATGACCCTGATGAAGATGCCGCTGTTCGTCTGGACCTGGCTGATCACCGCGTTCCTGCTGATCGCGGTGATGCCTGTGCTGGCCGGCGTGGTGACCATGATGCTGATGGACATCCACTTCGGCACCAGCTTCTTCAGCGCCGCCGGCGGCGGCGACCCGGTGCTGTTCCAGCACGTGTTCTGGTTCTTCGGCCACCCCGAGGTGTACATCATGATCCTGCCCGCCTTCGGTGCGGTCAGTGCGATCATCCCGACCTTCGCGCGCAAGCCGCTGTTCGGCTACACCTCGATGGTCTACGCCACCGCCAGCATCGCTTTCCTCTCCTTCGTGGTCTGGGCGCACCACATGTTCGTGGTCGGCATCCCGGTCACCGGCGAGCTGTTCTTCATGTACGCCACCATGCTGATCGCGGTGCCCACCGGGGTGAAGGTGTTCAACTGGGTGACCACCATGTGGGAGGGTTCGCTGACCTTCGAGACGCCGATGCTGTTCGCCGTGGCCTTCGTCATCCTGTTCACCATCGGCGGCTTCTCCGGACTGATGCTGGCGATCGCCCCGGCGGACTTCCAGTACCACGACACCTACTTCGTGGTCGCCCACTTCCACTACGTGCTGGTGCCCGGCGCGATCTTCGGCATCTTCGCCTCGGCTTACTACTGGCTGCCGAAGTGGACCGGCCACATGTACGACGAGACCCTCGGCAAGCTGCACTTCTGGATGAGCTTCATCGGCATGAACCTGGCGTTCTTCCCGATGCACTTCGTCGGCCTCGCCGGCATGCCGCGACGGATCCCCGACTACAACCTGCAGTTCGCCGACTTCAACATGGTTTCGTCGATCGGCGCCTTCATGTTCGGCACCACCCAGCTGCTGTTCCTGTTCATCGTCATCAAGTGCATCCGCGGCGGCAAGCCGGCCCCTGCCAAGCCCTGGGACGGCGCCGAGGGCCTGGAGTGGAGCATCCCCTCGCCGGCGCCCTACCACACCTTCAGCACCCCGCCCGAGGTCAAGTGAGGAGCGCGTCATGAGCGATGCCAAGGTCGATACCCGCCGCCTGGTCGGCCGCCTGCTGCTGGTGACCGTGCTGATGTTCGCCTTCGGCTTCGCCCTGGTGCCGCTCTATGACGTGATGTGCCGCGCCCTGGGGATCAACGGCAAGACCGCCGGCAGCGCCTACAGCGGCGAACAGCAGGTGGATGTCGGGCGCGAGGTGAAGGTGCAGTTCATGACCTCGAACAATATCGACATGGTCTGGGAGTTCCGCTCCGCCGGCGACCAGTTGGTGGTGCATCCCGGCGCGGTGAACCAGATGGTGTTCTACGCGCGCAACCCGAGCGACAAGCCGATGACTGCGCAGGCCATCCCGAGCATCGCCCCGGCCGAGGCCGCCGCCTACTTCCACAAGACCGAATGCTTCTGTTTCACCCAGCAGGTGCTGCAACCCGGCGAGAGCATCGAGATGCCGGTGCGCTTCATCGTCGACCGCGATCTGCCCAAGGATGTGCGGCACGTGACGCTGGCCTACACCCTCTTCGATATCACTGCGCGGAAGCCGCCCGTACCGGTTGCGGGACGATAAGGAGAACAACATGGCAAGCCACGAACACTATTACGTCCCCGCCCAGAGCAAGTGGCCGATCATCGCCAGCGTCGGCCTGCTGGTGACGGTGTTCGGCCTGGGTACCTGGTTCAACGACCTCACCGCCGGCCACAAGGAATCCCATGGCCCGTGGATCTTCTTCGTCGGCGGGCTGATCATCGCCTACATGCTGTTCGGCTGGTTCGGCAACGTCATCCGCGAGAGCCGCGCCGGACTCTACAGCGCACAGATGGACCGCTCGTTCCGCTGGGGCATGAGCTGGTTCATCTTCTCCGAGGTGATGTTCTTCGCCGCCTTCTTCGGCGCGCTGTTCTACGTCCGCCACTTCGCCGGTCCCTGGCTCGGCGGCGAGGGTGCCAAGGGCGTGGCGCACATGCTCTGGCCGAACTTCCAGTACAGCTGGCCGCTGCTGCAGACCCCGGACCCGAAGCTGTTCCCGCCGCCGAGCGCGGTGATCGAGCCGTGGAAGCTGCCGCTGATCAACACCATCCTGCTGGTCACCTCCAGCTTCACCGTGACCTTCGCCCACCACGCCCTGAAGAAGAACAAGCGCGGCCCGCTCAAGGCCTGGCTGGCGCTGACCGTGCTGCTGGGGATCGCCTTCCTGATCCTGCAGGCCGAGGAGTACGTGCACGCCTACAACGAGCTGGGCCTGACCCTCGGCGCCGGCATCTACGGCTCGACCTTCTTCATGCTCACCGGCTTCCACGGCGCCCACGTGACCCTCGGCGCGCTGATCCTCGGCATCATGCTGATCCGCATCCTGCGCGGTCACTTCGATGCCGAGCACCACTTCGGCTTCGAGGCCGCTAGTTGGTACTGGCACTTCGTCGACGTGGTCTGGATCGGCCTGTTCATCTTCGTCTACGTGATCTGACCGCCACCGGGGGAATCAGAAATGCCAGGGCGCGTGGCTGTTCAGCTCGCCGCTGTAGAAGCCCCAGGCGACCAGCGCCAGGGTCGCCGCGGCGAGCACCACGCGGACGGTCAGCGAATTGACCACGCGGGAACCATGGCCCTGGTCCTTGACCAGGAAGAACAGGCCGCTGAACAGGCTCACCAGGGTAGCCAGCAGTAGCAGGACGATCGCCACTTTCAACATGGTGGGACTCCGGCGATGGGGGGATTCATGCAGTATAGCCAGCGCCTCGGGGAGGCCGGACGCAATGACAGACGCAGCATGCGTGGCGCGTTCCGCCCCGGCCTGCTGCCGACCCTGGTGGTCCTCGGCCTGCTGCCGGTACTGCTCTGGCTGGGCACCTGGCAGTTGCAGCGGGCCGACGAGAAGCGCGCCCTGCTGGCCAGCTACGAGGCCCGGCGCGGCGCCGAGCCGGTGTCGCCCGGGCAGCTAGAGGGACTGCGCGACCCGGCGTACGTCCGCGTGCGCCTGCACGGCCGCTTCGACCAGCGGCATACGCTGCTGCTGGATAACCGGCTGCGCAACGGACAGGCCGGGGTCGAGGTGCTGCAACCCTTCTACGATCAGGCCAGCGGCCTTTGGCTGGTGGTCAACCGCGGCTGGGTCGCATGGACTGACCGACGCTCGCCGCCGACGCTGGAAACCCCCGACCGCGTCCTCCTGCTCGACGCCTGGACCTACCTGCCGCCACCCGGCGGCCTGCACCTGGCCGACGCGCCGGCCGGCGGCTGGCCGCGCCTGGTGACCCAGCTCGACATCCCGGCGCTGTGGCAGGCCTTCGGTCGCGCCGGGCTGCCCTGGGAAATCCGCCTGGAGCCGGGCGACGCCAGCTTCGACACCGATTGGCCCCTGGTCTCGATGCCGCCGGAGCGGCACACCGGCTACGCCGTGCAGTGGTTCGCCCTGGCGACGGCCCTGCTCGCCCTCTACCTCTACCTCGGTGTGCGCCGCGCACGGGAGAAAAACCATGAGTCTCGCGATTCCGATGCCTGAACGTCCGCGCCGCGCCCGTGGCCGCCTGCAACTGCTGGCGATCATCGGCCTGGTGGTGGGGCCGATGCTGCTCGCCAGCGCCATGTACAAATGGAATTTCTGGGTTCCGCAGGGGCGCAGCTACAGCGGCGCGCTGATCGGCAATGGCCAGAGCCCCGCCGACCTCGGCGTGCAGGGACGCAGCCAGGGCGAGCAGTGGCAACTGCTGGTGACCGCGCCGGGTACTTGCGGCGAGGACTGCCAGCAACTGGTCTACCTGGCCCGCCAGGTCAACATCGCCCTCGGCCGCGAAGCCTCGCGCGCCGGCCACGCCCTGGCCGCCAGTGGCGAGCTGCCGGCGGACTTCGCCAACCTGGTGAGGCAGGACTACCCGCGCCTGCAGCGCTACGGCCTGGACCCTGTCCTGTACGACAAGGCCGGCGGCGGCGAGCGGCCGCTGCTGTGGGTGGTCGACCCGCACGGCAACCTGGTGCTGCGCTACGACGCCAAGGCCAACGGCAAGAAGCTGCTGAAGGACGTGCAACTGCTGCTCAAGCTCTCGCATATCGGTTGATCGGCGTGGCCGGCGCGGTTCCCGGCCCGATGAGGACAGAACGACAAGAAAAAGGGGCCCGCGAATGACAGGCGCAACCCGCAAACCCGGTTTCACCGTCGCCGTGCTGGCGACCCTGCTGGCCGCCGTGGTGGTCCTGCTCGGCGCCTATACCCGGCTGACCCACGCCGGCCTCGGCTGTCCGGACTGGCCAGGCTGCTACGGCTTCGTCCACGTGCCGCTGAGCGAGGCGCAACTGGCCCACGCCGAACTGCACTTCCCCGACGCCCCGGTGGAGGCACAGAAGGGCTGGAACGAGATGATCCACCGCTATTTCGCCGGCGCCCTCGGCCTGCTCATCCTTGGCCTGGCGTTGCATGCGCTGGTCCGCCGCGGGCGCGACGGCCAACCGCTGAAGCTGCCGCTGCTGCTGCTCGCGGTGGTGATCGCGCAGGCCGCCTTCGGCATGTGGACGGTGACCCTCAAGCTCTGGCCGCAGGTGGTCACCGCCCATCTGCTCGGCGGCTTCACCACCCTGGCGCTGCTCTTTCTCCTCGCCCTGCGCCTCTCCGGACGCTTCGCGGCGCGGCGCTACCCGGCGGCGACCCGCGGACTGGCGGGGCTGGCCCTGCTCCTGGTGATCGGCCAGATCGCCCTCGGCGGCTGGGTCAGCAGCAACTATGCGGCGGTGGCCTGCATCGACCTGCCCACCTGCCATGGCGAGTGGTGGCCGCGGATGGACTTCGCCAACGGCTTCCACCTGACCCAGCACATCGGCCCCAACTACCTCGGCGGCCAGCTCGACAGCGACGCGCGCACGGCGATCCACATGACCCACCGGATCGGCGCGCTGTGCGTGACCCTGGTCCTCCTGCTGCTCGCCTGGCGCCTGCAGCGCAGCGGCCTGGTCTGGCCGACCGCGCTGATGCTGCTCGGCCTGTCGCTGCAGATCGGCCTGGGCATCAGCAACGTGCTGCTGCACCTGCCGCTGCCGGTGGCGGTGGCGCACAACGGCGGTGGCGCCCTGCTGCTGCTCAGCCTGGTGCTGGTCAACTATCGCCTGCGCGCGCCGGCCAGCGTCCGCGCGCCGGCACCGTCGCCGCAGCGCGTGCGCCGCACGCTGCCGCCGGTGCAAGGTTCGCGGCTGAAGGCCGCCTGACAGACAGAAGGATGGAGGTAAGGATATGGCCACCGTCATCGATCGCCACAGCCAGCCGACCTGGCGCGACTTCCTCGAACTGACCAAGCCCAAGGTCGTGGTGCTGATGCTGATCACCTCGCTGATCGGCATGCTGCTCGCCACCAAGGCGCCGCTGGATGGCTTCGTGCCCTGGCAGGTGCTGATCTTCGGCAACCTCGGCATCGGCCTTTGTGCCGGCGCGGCGGCGGCGGTCAACCATGTGGTGGACCGGCGCATCGACTCGATCATGGCGCGGACCCACAAGCGGCCGCTGGCCGAGGGCCGGGTGTCGCCGAGCATGGCGCTGGGCTTCGCGCTGCTCCTGGCGCTGGCCGGGATGGCCGTGCTGCTGGCCTTCACCAACCCGCTGACGGCCTGGCTGACCCTCGCCTCGCTGCTCGGCTACGCGGCGCTCTACACCGGCTTCCTGAAGCGCGCCACGCCGCAGAACATCGTCATCGGCGGGCTCGCCGGGGCGGCGCCGCCGCTGCTCGGCTGGGTCGCCATCACCGGCCACCTGAGCGCCGAGCCGCTGTTGCTGGTACTGATCATCTTCGCCTGGACCCCACCGCACTTCTGGGCGCTCTGCATCCACCGCAAGGACGAATACGCCAAGGCCGACATCCCGATGCTGCCGGTGACCCACGGCGAGCGCTACACCAAGCTGCACATCCTGCTCTATACCCTGGTGCTGTTCGCGGTGAGCCTGATGCCGTTCGTCATCCACATGAGTGGGCTGGTCTACCTGCTCTGCGCCCTGGCCCTGGGCGCGCGCTTCCTCGACTGGGCCTGGGCGCTCTACTGTGACAGCCGGCCACATGCGGCGATAAAGACCTTCAAGTACTCTATCGTCTACCTGTTCCTGCTGTTCATGGCGCTGCTGGTGGACCACTATCTGCCGCTGAAGCTGCTTCTCTGATCCCACTCTAGAGCCTTGCCCACCCATGACTCGAGTCAACAAGACCGTCCTCGTCCTCGTCGCCCTGGTCGCCCTGGTCCTCGGCCTCACCGTGCACAAGGTGCTCACCGCCCAGCGCCAGGCCGATCCCACCGTGCTGCTCGACGCCGGCATCGTGATCCTGCCGCAGACGCGCAAGGTGCCGGCGCTGGAGTTCACCAACCAGGACGGCCAGGCGGTCAGCACTGCCAGTCTCAAGGGTCGCTGGCACCTGCTGTTCTTCGGCTACACCTTCTGCCCCGATGTCTGCCCGACCACCCTCGCCCAGCTCCGCGAATTGCAGGGCAAGCTGCCGCAGGAGGTGCGCGACGACCTGCAGGTGGTATTCGTCAGCGTCGATCCGAACCGCGACACGCCGCAGCAGATCAAGCAATACCTGGGCTACTTCAACGCCGGCTTCCAGGGGCTCACCGGCACTCCGGAGAACATCCAGAAGCTGGCCAACGCCATGAGCATCCCCTACATCCCCGCCGACACCAGCAAGCCCAACTACACCGTCGACCACAGCGGCAACCTGGTGATCATCGGCCCGGACGGCGAGCAGCACGGCTTCATCCGCGCGCCGCTGAACAACGCCAAGCTGGAAGCCCAACTGCCCGGCGTGCTCAAGCCGCAGGCCTGATTCCCTTCCCTCCCCCCACCGTCCGCGGCGCTCCGGGCCTCAGGCCCGGCGCATGCCGATGTGCGGGATGTCGTCTTCCAGGTAGACCTCGGTGACCGCGACGAAGCCATAGCGGCCGTAGTAGGCCTGCAGGTGGGCCTGGGCCGAGAGGTACACCGGGGTATCCAGCCAGAGGCGCTCCGCCGCCTGCAGCGCGCGTTCCATCAACTGGTGACCAAGCCCCTGGCCGCGCGCGGCCGAGGAACTGACCACCCGGCCGATCACCACCTGGCCCTCGTGGCGAACCGGGTCCAGCAGGCGCAGGTAGGCGAGCAACTGGCCGTCGCGCCAGGCCATCAGGTGATGGGTATCGCCGACCAGGTCGAGGCCGTCGACTTCCTGGTAGGGGCATTTCTGTTCCACCACGAAGACCTCGGTGCGCAATTGCAGCAGCGCGTAGAGTTCCTTCAGGGTGAGGTCGGCGTGGTGCTTGCAGGTCCAGTCGAGCGACATGGTCGGGATTCCGGGACAGGAGACAGGAACGCGGTTATGCCATGGGCGGCGGGCCGCTGGAAAGGCGTGGCCGGTCGGTTTCGTTTCAGAACCCACGCGACTATCCTTTGCCGAACGGCTGGAGGTGTCTCATGCGTTGGGAAGAACTGAGCGAACAACCCTGTTCGCTGGCGCGGGTGCTGGCGATCCTCGGCGATCGCTGGACCCTGCTGGTATTGCGCGACTGCTTTCTCGGCGTGCGCCGTTTCGACGACTTCGAGCGCAGCCTCGGCGTGACCCGTCACGTCCTCGCCGACCGCCTCAAGCGCCTTGTCGAAGCGGAGATACTGGCCAAGGTGCCCTACCAGGAAAGGCCGCTGCGCGAGGAATACCGGCTTACCGAGAAAGGGATGGAACTGTACCCGGCCATCCTTTCCCTGGTGAACTGGGGCGACCGCCACCTCGCCGGCGTCGAGGGGCCGCCACTCGAGCATGTGCACAAGCATTGCGGCCAGCACATGCATGGCGTGCTGGTCTGTTCCGAATGCGGCGAGCCGCTGCACGCGCGGGACGTGACGGTACGCGAGGGGCTGTTCTGGAAGGGGCGCCTGCTGCGGCGCGGCTGAGCGTTCCAGGCCTGGCCGCCGACGCGAATCGGCGGATAAACGCCGATGGCGTTACGGCAGGAAGGACGCTGTCGTACCAGGCTCCGCCGACCGGTCCCCTCTCTTCAGGGAGAGGACGTGCCGGGCAGGCCGGGACAGGCAGAGTAATTGGTGCGCGGATATCACTCGAGCCCTTGCCAGTTGACAAGTTCCTTTTAAGAACTAACTATCGTCTCTATTGGGTTCTAAAAAAGAACTAACAAGAGAGGCCTCTGCAATGACCCAGCGCAAAGCGGTTCTGGTAATGGGCGCCGGCGACGCCACCGGTGGCGCCATCGCCCGGCGGTTCGCCCGCGAGGGCTACGTGGCGTGCGTCGCCCGGCGCAACGCGGAGAAGCTGGAGCCGCTGGTGCAGGCCATCCGCGACCAAGGCGGCGAGGCCCTGGCCTGCGGCTGCGACGCACGCCAGGAGCAGCAGGTGATCGACCTCTTCGCCCGCATCGAGGGTGAGGTCGGTGCGCTGGAGGCGGTGATCTTCAACGTCGGCGCCAACGTCTGGTTCCCGATCACCGAAACCACCGAACGGGTCTATCGCAAGGTCTGGGAGATGGCCGCCTTCGGCGGCTTCCTCACCGGCCGCGAGGCGGCGCGGGTGATGCTGCCGCGGCAGCGCGGAACGATCATCTTCACTGGCGCCACCGCCTCGTTGCGCGGCCGCGCGCATTTCGCCGCGTTCTCCGGCGCCAAGTTCGCCCTGCGTGCCCTGGCCCAGAGCATGGCGCGCGAGCTGGGGCCGAAGGGCATCCACGTCGCCCACCCGATCATCGACGGCGCCATCGACACCGACTTCATCCGCGAAACCCTGCCCGAGCTGTACAAGCGCAAAGAGCAGGACGGCATCCTCGATCCCGAGCACATCGCCGAGACCTACTGGCAGATCCACTGCCAGCCGCGCGACTGCTGGGTGCACGAACTGGACCTGCGCCCCTGGATGGAAACCTTCTGATCCCCGCCACGGAAAGAGCCACGCATGAGCAAGCAAATCGAGTTCTTCTTCGACTTCGGCAGTCCCACCACCTACCTCGCCTGGACCCAACTGCCGCGCATCGCCGCCGCCCATGGCGCGAGCATCGCCTGGCGGCCGATGCTGCTGGGCGGCGTGTTCAAGGCCACCGGCAACCATTCGCCGATCGAGGTGCCGGCCAAGGGGCGCTACACCCTCCACGACCTGGCGCGCTATGCGAAACGCTACGGCGTGCCGCTGGCCTTCAACCCGGCCTTCCCGATCAACACCCTGACGCTGATGCGCGGCGCCCAGGGCTATCTCGGCGGCGAAGGGTTCCAGCCCTACCTGAAAGCGGTGTTCGAAGCGTTGTGGGTACGACAGCAGAACCTCGGCAAGCCCGAGGTGGTCGCCCAGGTGCTGGCGGAGGCTGGGTTCGATCCGGATGAGTTCCTCCGCCTGGTTGGCGACGAGCAGGTCAAGGAGGGGCTCAAGGCGACCACCGAAGAGGCGGTGCGGCGCGGCGTTTTCGGCGCGCCCAGCTTCTTCGTCGGCGACCAGTTGTTCTTCGGCCAGGATCGCCTCGATTTCGTCGCCGAGGCCCTCGCCGGCTGACCTCCCCTTCCCCGCGGCGAGCCGCTCTGGCCCGCCGCCTTGCGCCATCCGAGCGCCCTCCTCCCGGCTGCGGCCCGCGCGTGCCGTCGTTCCTGGCCATTCGTCGCGCCCGCCGATAGCGGCTTGTCAGGCTGACTTCTTTGCGTATAGGCTGAACTGGTCAGACCGGTAATACCACAATAAAAATGCGTTCATCGCCCGCCTCCGCGAGGCCCGATGGAAGCGCCGAATGGAGACTCCTGCGATGTTCATCAAGCGCTGTTCCCGCTCGATATTCCTGCAAGTCGTGATTGGCCTGGTGATAGGCGTGATCTGCGGGGTCGGCATTCCCGACCTGGCCGTGCAGATGAAGCCGCTGGGCGATGGCTTCATCAAGCTGATCAAGATGCTCATCGCACTGATCGTCTTCTGCGTGGTGGTCAACGGCATCTCCGGCGCCGGCGACCTGAAGAAGGTCGGCCGCATCGGCCTGAAGTCGGTGATCTACTTCGAAATCCTCACCACCATCGCCCTGGTCCTCGGCCTGGTGGTCGCCTACAGCCTGGGCCTGGGCAGCGGCGCCAACATCCATCTCAACGAACTGCCCGCCGGCGACGTCGCCCTGTATACCGGGCGCACCCAGGAGATCCACGGCCCCGTGGCATTCCTCATGGGCCTGATCCCGACCTCTGTGTTCAGCGCCTTCGCCGAGAACGACATCCTCCAGGTCCTGCTGTTCTCCGTGCTGTTCGGCAGCGCCCTGAACCTGGTCGGCGAGCAGGCCAGCGGCGTGGCCCGCCTGATCAACGAATTCAGCCACATCGTGTTCCGCATCATGGGCATGATCGTGCGCCTGGCACCGCTCGGCGTGTTCGGCGCGGTGGCCTTCACCACCGCCCGCTACGGCGTCGACTCGCTCAGCCACCTGGGCGCGCTGGTGCTGGTGTTCTACGCCACCTGCCTGGTCTTCGTCATGGCGGTGCTCGGTAGCGTCCTGCGTCTCTCCGGGGTGCGCATGCTGCCGTTCCTGCGCTACTTCCGCGAAGAGCTGCTGATCGTGATGGGCACCGCCTCCTCCGACGCGGTGCTGCCGCAGGTGATGCGCAAGCTCGAGCACATGGGCATCCGCAGCTCCACGGTAGGCCTGGTGATTCCCACCGGCTACTCGTTCAACCTCGACGGATTCTCGATCTACCTGACCCTGGCGGTGGTGTTCATCGCCCACGTCACCGGCACGCCGCTGGCGATGACCGACCTGGTCACCATCCTGCTGGTTTCGCTGGTCACCTCCAAGGGCGCCCACGGCATTCCCGGCTCGGCCCTGGTGATCCTCGCCGCCACCCTCACCGCGGTGCCGGCGATCCCGGTGGCCGGCCTGGTGCTGGTGCTTTCGGTGGACTGGTTCATGGGCATCGGCCGCGCGCTGACCAACCTGATCGGCAACTGCGTGGCCACCGTGACCATCGCCCGCTGGGAAAACGACATCGATATGCCGCGCGCGCAGGCCATACTCGACGGGCGCCTGGAGGCGCCGGCCAAGGCCGACGGCGAGCCGCTCAAGCGCAGCGCGGTGGCCGGGGAAGGCAAGCTGCATGGCTGACGCGCCGAGGCGCGTTGCACGTCCGATTGGCAAGTAAAGGGAGGCGACATGTTTTCTTCGTCCAAGCTGGTCAACGCGGTTGCCCAGCGCCTGCTCGACACCATCGAGCAGGGTCGCTGGGTCGCCGGCCAGATGTTGCCCGGCCAGCGCGAGCTGGCTGAACAGATGGAAATCAGCCGGCCGAGCCTGCGCGAGGCGATCATGGTCCTGGAGACCCTGGGCGTGGTCCGTTCGCTGCCGGGCAAGGGCGTGATGGTCCTCGAACGCAGCGAACCGCTGCGCGAGGTCGCGGCGCCCGGCGAGGCGACCATGGAAGACGTCCTGCAACTGCGCTATGCGCTGGAGCCGTTCATCGTCGGCATCGTCGCGCAGAGCGCCGGGGCGGCGGAGATCAGCGAACTGCGGCTGTTGCTGCTGGACCTGCGCGAAGCGGTCGAGGATGGCGACCCGCAGGCTCTGGTTGAGGCCTACACGGCCTTCCACCGGCGCCTGGTGAAGCTCACCTCGAACCCGATCTTCCTCAGCGTTTCCGAACAGATCGGCAGCGCCCTGGAACGCAGCGACAACCTGGTGCGCCGCCAGCCGGAATACGCCGAGGAGATCCTCCAGGAACACGACGCCATCCTCCGTGCGATCCGCCAGCACGACAGCGAGCGGGCGAGCCAGGCGATGCGCCAGCACATCCTCAACGAAGGCGCGCGCCTGAACATCGACCTGCGCTTGCCGCAGGTCTGATCGCCCGCGCCAGGGTTCCAACCCGGGACCGTCGCGGCGCCCGGACGGCTTTCGTCCGCCGCCTGCGAAGGCCCACAAGCACGACTCGACAGGTGTGAACATGGTCGGATTCGAAGCACGTACCCAGCAGGGCGCCGCGCTGCGCCCCACCAGCCATTTCGTCTACGAAAGCATCTACACGGCAATCCTGGAAAAGCGCCTGGCGCCGGCCGCCAAGCTGAGCAAGGAAACCCTCGGGCAGATCTTCCGGGTCAGCAACGGCACCATCCAGCGTGCCCTCACCCGTCTCGCCGAGGACGGCGCGGTGGTGATGCCGCCGAAGGAAGTCGCCAGCGTCGCCCGCCCGGACGAGCGCCAGGCGCGGCAGGTGCTGGACGCGCGCCTGCTGGTGGAAAGCGAAGTGGTGCGGCAACTGCCCGCGGGGCTGGATCCCGCCGCCCTTGCCGAGCTACGGGCGCTGGTCGACGAGGAGCAGGCTTGCCTCGCGGCCCGCGACAGCGCCGGGCTGATCCGTCTCGCCGGGCGCTTCCACCTGCGCCTGGCCGAACTGACCGAGAATCCCTTGCTGCAGGGTTTCGTCCGTGGCCTGGTGGCACGCGCCTCGCTGGACATCGCGCTGAACAAGGGGGCGGTCTATACCGCCGAGGCCTGCGCCGCGCAGCGCGCCCTGCTCGATGCCCTGGAGGACGGCGACAGCGCGGCGGCGGCTGCGCTGATGGACGCTTACCTGCGAGGCCTGTTCGCCCGCATGCGCTTCCTGCCTCCACCCACCACCGACCTGCGCGAGGCATTCGGCATGAAGGCCCCTCGCGGGGAAAAACGCCGGAGGGCCTGACCTCCCCGGCCGCCGCCTACCAGATCTGGCAGGCGGTGGTGGCTGGTGGCCAGCCTATAGTGAAGCGGGTCAGGGATGGCGCCGTGCTGGTCGAAGTAGCCAAGGGTCCGTTGTGAGCGCCCGGTCCTGTCCGTGACGTCCTACAGGAAGCTGTGAACGCATGGTTAACGGAGATCGACATGGCATACGCAGAATGGATCGCAGTGAAGGTCGTGGTATCCAAATCCATCGGCACGGTGGGCATCCGCAACGCCACCTTGCAATGGGGCAAGTTCTACCGCTACACCAACAAGGACGACGAGATTTCCACCGAGGAAGTCAGCAGCATGAACGTGCAGGCCGGCAGCCCGCAATGGATCGCCTCCTGCGGACGGGAGAACGCTTCGTCCGGCACCCAGGGCAGCTTCGACTGCTACGACGGCAACACCAAGATGGGCACCTTCAGCTGGGATGACCCGTGGAAATCCGGCGCCACCAACACCTGGAGCTTCACGCCGGCATCGGCGGACTATGCTGGCATCACCAGCGGCGGCAACGCTACGGGCACGGACATCGGCGAGGTCACCCTGACCCTCGGCCGCTTCTCCTGACGGTACCTGGAGCTGGCCGGCAGTCCGTCGGTCAGCTCCAGCGCTCATCCCCGTCCGTGGCGAACGCTCGCCGCAGCGCCTCGATGGCGACCTTCACCTTGGCCGGCTGGGCCTCGCGCCGTGGCGTCACCGCATAGATGCCGAGCCCGGGAATCCTCCACTCCGGCAATAGCTGTTGCAGGCGCCCGTCGTTCAGCGCGTCGCGCACCTCCGGCAGCGGCTGGTAGGACACGCCGAGTCCGTCGAGGGTGAACTGACGCACCGCGAGCATCCCGTTGGCGGCCACCCGTGGCTCCAGGCGCAGTTTGCAGACTTCCCCGCCCGGCCCGCTGAGCGTCAGGTGGTTGAGGTGGTTCGAGGTGTTCAGGGAAATCCAGTCGACCTCGGTCAACTGCTCCGGACGGTTGATGGGCGCCCGTTGGCGCAAATAGGCCGGCGCCGCGCAGAGCACGCTGCTCCAATCGCCGAGGTGGCGCGCCACCAGGCTGGAGTCGGCGAGATGGCCGACGCGTATCGCCAGGTCGATGCGCTCGGCGACCAGATCGATGCGCTCGTCCTGGAAGAACAGCTGCAGGCGCAACTGGCGGTGGTTCTCCAGCAACGGCTTCAGCGCCTGGGTGATCAGCGTGCCGGAGAACCCCACCGGCGCCGCCAGGCGCAACTCACCCACCGGCGCATCGCGCCATTCGCCAAGCCGCCGCTCGGCTTCCTCGGCGATCGCCAGCATCTGCGCGCAACTGCGATAGAACGCCTCGCCGGCCTCGGTCAGGGTCAGCCGGCGGGTGGTGCGATGCAGCAAAGTGACCTGGGCGCGGCTCTCCAGCTTGCGGATCTGCTGGCTGACTGCCGAAGGGGTCATGCCCAGGCTCTGGGCCGCGGCTGCCATCGAGCCCTTGTCCACCACAGTGGCGAAGATCGCCATGCCTTTCAGCGAATCCATGCCGGTTCCTCCTTGCGGGAGACTGCGCCTGGGGAAAAATCACCGGAAAAAGCGCGAGAAAGCATGCCCAGCGGGCGAGGTCGTCGAGTTACGGAAAAATACGGACGCGTATGGGAGCGAAGCATGAGTCAGCCAAAGAACTAATCAGGTCGCAGTGGTCGCAAGTTGGTCGCCCTCATTGGCCCGGTCGAAAAATGTCCATTTTTTGTAAGTTATGGATGTTTTGTCCGAAGTAAGCTACTCAGTACAAGTCAAGGGAAATATTCATTTTGAAACATCTTGTAACCGTGTGACCACTTTCAGGGGGTAATTTCGACCCTGTCGATGCGCAAAATCTGGATTTCCTTGCCTTTAACCCGAAACGGGGCGCTGAACGGCCAGCGCTCCAGGGTCAGGGTGCGTACGCCTGGCACCTCGCTGGGCCGCCCTGCCCCCTGGTTGGCTACCTGCTGCAGCGGTTTCACCTGCTCGACGATGTCCTGAACGGCTTTCAGAGCTTTTTCCGGGCCGATCAGCACGACGTAATGGTCGTAGATGGTGTCCAGGTCGGCGGCCGCCTTGCGGGTCCACTTCAGGCTCATTGCAGCCCCCAGCGCTTCTCGATCTCGATGTGTTCCAGCAGGCGACCGGCATTGGCATCGGCCAAGCCTTCATCGATGGCAGCGACCTGCCACTGCTGCCTTTCCAGGTACTGCGCGAGCGCCTGCCGCAGGTGGTAGGGGCGGTCGCGGTGGGTGGCGCGGGCCAGTTCGTCGAGGGCCGCGACCAGGGCGTCATCGGCGCGGAACGAGACTACGGTGCTCATTTTCTGATCAACTTCGTTTTCGATGTATACGGTGTTTACAGTGAAAACGAATGTATACGAAAGCTTTCGGGCGAGCAATCGCCCGGCTGTTTCGTCCGTCGAAAAAACCTTTATCGATCAGTGGGTTGAATGAGGAGCCCGCCCCGAGCGGGGCGGGCGGAAGGACGGCGTGGGATTACCAGGCCTGGTTGAAGTGGAAGCCCTGCCTGGGCGAGAAGCGGGTGTTGACGAGCTTGTAGCCTTCCTCGCCGCGTGGCTTGACCAGCGAGACCTGGCCGACCTGCGGTTGGGTGATCTGTTGCAGGGTGGTCAGGCTGGCCTGCTTGAGCACCTCGGGGTTCTTCGCCCAGTCCTTCACTTCGCGTGGCTTGACCTCGACGGTGACCAACCAGCCCTTTTCCACGGCCGGGCCGTAGTCGTCGGGCTTGGCGGGGTCCACCGAACGGACGCTGACGTCGAAGCCGCTGCTGTAGCAGAAGGCCTTCGACTCGGGCTTGTAGTCCTCGCGGCCGGCGGGCGTGAGGTCGTAGGAATCGCCGTCGCGGCGCAGCAGGCCGACGCCGACCAGCGCGTCGTAGACCGCGGCGTTGCCTTTCGCCGGGCCGGGGCCGGAGAAGCTGTCGGAGAGCGTCACCGGGAACGTCTTGAACAGGGTGGAGCTGGCGCAGGCGGGTTTGTCGAAGCCGCGCTCGGCGAGCAGGCGGGCGATCTCCTCGCTGGACGGAGCGGAGTCCGAGCAGGCGGCGAGGAACAGTGGGAGGGCGGCGACGAGGCCGCGCAGAACGCGTGTAGGCATGGGCATGTCCTTTGTCCATTGGCGCAGCCGGATCGGCTGCGCGGCGAATTCTAGCGGCTGTGGCACCATGGGCGCACATTCGACCCAAGGAGGAGAACCCATGCGCCTGCCTGCGAACCTCGGCCGCCTGCTGCCGGCCCTGTGCCTGGGCGTCCTGTTGAGCGCCTGCAGCACCTTCGGCCAGCGCGATCCGTTGCGTATCGACCTGGTCGGCCTGGAACCCCTGCCGGGGCAAGGCATGGAGATGCGCTTCATGGTCAAGCTGCGGGTACAGAACCCCAACGACGAGCCGATCGAATACAACGGCATCGCCCTCGACCTCGACGTCAACGGCCAGCCCCTGGCCAGCGGCGTCAGCGACCAGACCGGCGAGGTGCCGCGCTTCGGCGAGCGGGTGGTGAGCGTGCCGCTGACCGTCTCCGCCTTTTCCGCCTTCCGCCAGGCCTGGGGCCTGAGCAACAACGCTCCGACCCAGGGCATGCCCTACGTGGTGAAGGGCAAGCTCGCCGGAGGCCTGTTCGGCACCGTGCGCTTCAGCGAAAAGGGCACCCTCGACTTCTCCGGGCCGGCCGTCGGCGCGCCGAAGACCAAGGGGCTCTGAGGCGGTTCGGCAGGGGAGCGAGAAACCCTATATAATCTGCGGTTTTCGTCCCCCTGCTGAAGAGAGAATGCCGTGAGCACGCTGCCGCCCTGTCCCCAATGCAACTCCGAATACACCTACGAGGATGGTGCGCTGCTGGTCTGCCCGGAGTGCGCCCATGAATGGTCGCCGAACGAGGCCGCTACGGCGTCCGATGATGGCAAGGTGATCAAGGATTCGGTGGGCAACGTTCTCCAGGACGGCGATACCATCACCGTGATCAAGGACCTGAAAGTGAAAGGCTCCTCGCTGGTGGTGAAGGTCGGCACCAAGGTGAAGAACATCCGCCTGGTGGACGGCGACCACGACATCGATTGCAAGATCGACGGCATTGGCGCGATGAAGCTGAAATCGGAATTCGTCAGGAAGGTCTGAGACGACCTTGCCTGAAGAAGCCCGGCCATTGGCCGGGCTTTTCTTTGGAGGGCTGTCTGGGTTATTCCCCCGGTGGTGGACTCAGACCCGCGCCGTCTTCCCGGCGTAGTCCTCGCCGAGGCGCGGCTTGCGTCGCGCGTTGAGCAGCCCGAGGCAGACGGTGAAGATCGTCAGCAGAGCGGTGGCGAACACCTCGTGACGGTGCTCCGGCATGATCAGCATGATGCTCAGCGCGGCGACGATGAACAGGATCACCGCCCAGGTCAGCCAGGGATATAGCCACATGCGGAACTCGATGGGCTGGCCGCTGGCCTGCAATTGCTTGCGCATGCGCAACTGGGCCACGGCGATCACCAGGTACACCAGTAGCGCCACGGCGCCGGAGCTGGCGAGGAGGAAGGTGAAGACCTTCTCCGGTGCGAAGTAGTTGACGATGGTGGTGAGGAAGCCCACCGCGGTGCTGGCCAGCACCGCCGGGCGTGGTACGTGGGCGGTGTTGGTCAGCTTGAGCACGCTCGGGGCGTCGCCGCGCTTGGCCAGGGAGAAGACCATCCGCGACGAGGTGTAGATCGCCGAGTTCAGGCAACTGGCCACGGCGACCAGTACCACCAGGTCGACGATCAGCTTGGCGTGCGGGATGTCCAGCAGCTCCAGGGCGCGCTGGTAGGAGCCGACCTGGATCAGCAGCGGGTCGTTCCACGGCACGATGGAGATCACGATGAAGATCGACACCAGGTAGAACAGGCCGATCCGCCAGATCACCGAGTTGGTGGCGCGGGTGATCTGCTTCGCCGGGTCCTTGGACTCGGCGGCGGCGATGGTGACGATCTCGGTGCCCATGAAGCTGAACATGGTCGTCAGCAGGGCGCCGAGCACCGCGCCGTAGCCGTTCGGCACGAAGCCGCCGTGGCTCGCCATCAGGCTGGACAGGCCGCTGACCTCACGCTCCGGCAGGCCGCCGACGATGGCCACCGCGCCGAGCACGATGAAGGCGATGATGGCGATCACCTTGAGCAGCGCGAACCAGAACTCGAACTCGCCGTAGCGGGCCACGCTGAAGAGGTTGGTGACGGTGAGCAGGAAGGTCACCGCGAGGGCGAAGATCCAGGTGTCGATGGCCGGGAACCAGGCGTTGAGGATGGCCGCGGCGGCGATCGCTTCGAGTGGGATCACCAGCACCCAGAACCACCAGTAGAGCCAGCCGATGGTGAAACCGGCCCAGCGGCCGATGGAGCGGTCGGCGTAGGTGGAGAAGGAACCGGTATCGGGGGAGGCGACCGCCATTTCGCCGAGCATGCGCATGACCAGCACCACCAGGGTGCCGGCGATCAGGTAGGCGAGCAGGGCGGCCGGGCCGGCGGCGGCGATGGCATGGCCGGAGCCGACGAACAGGCCGGCGCCGATCACCCCGGCGATCGACAGCATGGTGACGTGGCGTTGTTTCAGGCCGGGCGCGAGCGAGGCGTTGCGCTTGTTCGGCAGTTGTGAAGCCAGTACGACTTTGGACATCGTTGAGACCCTTTAATTGTTCTTGGGCAAGGTCTGGGCCGCCTTGTGGGCGACGCCATGGGTGCGGCCGTGGGTGAGGTTTCACGGCGGTGGAACGTTGCGGACTCCTGATTGCGGAAAAAGAAAAAAGGCATGGTCGTTACCGACCATGCCTGTCGTCGTCAGCCTTCAGAGGCTGGGGAAGGCGAATTGCGAGGCCTCGTGGCTGGCCCGCTGCGGCCAGCGCTGGGTGATGGCCTTGCGCCGGGTGTAGAAGCGCACGCCGTCCGGGCCGTAGGCGTGGAGGTCGCCGAACAGCGAGCGCTTCCAGCCGCCGAAGCTGTGGTAGGCCACCGGCACCGGCAGCGGGACGTTGACGCCGACCATGCCGACCTCGATCTCGTCGCAGAACAGGCGTGCGGCCTCGCCGTCGCGGGTGAAGATGCAGGTGCCGTTGCCGTATTCGTGGTCGTTGATCAACTGCATGGCCTCTTCCAGGCTGTTGACGCGAACCACGCACAGCACCGGGCCGAAGATCTCTTCCTTGTAGATGGTCATTTCCGGGGTCACCCGGTCGAACAGGCTGCCGCCGAGGAAGAAGCCGTTCTCGTGGCCGGCGACCTGGTAGCCGCGGCCGTCCACCACCAGCTCCGCGCCCTGGGCCACGCCGCTGTCGATGTAGCCGGTGACCTTGGCCTGCGCGGCGGCAGTGACCAGCGGGCCCATGTCGAGGCCGCAGGAAGTGCCGGCGCCGATCTTCAGCGCCTTGATCTGCGGAACCAGCTTGGCGATCAGCGCGTCGGCCACCTGGTCGCCGACGCATACCGCCACCGAGATCGCCATGCAGCGCTCGCCGCAGGAGCCGTAGGCGGCACCCATCAACGCGCTGACGGCGTTGTCGAGGTCGGCGTCGGGCATCAGCACCGCATGGTTCTTCGCGCCGCCCAGGGCCTGCACGCGCTTGCCGCGCTTGGTGCCCTCGGCATAGATGTATTCGGCGATGGGGGTCGAGCCGACGAAGCTGATGGCCTTCACTTCCGGCGCCTGGAGTAGGCCGTCCACGGCTTCCTTGTCGCCGTGCACCACGTTCAGCACGCCCTTCGGCAGGCCGGCTTCGTGGAACAGCTCGGCGATCAGCAGGGTGGAGCTGGGGTCGCGCTCGGAGGGCTTGAGGATGAAGGTGTTGCCGCAGGCGATGGCCAGCGGGTACATCCACAGCGGCACCATCGCCGGGAAGTTGAACGGGGTGATCCCGGCGACCACGCCGATCGGCTGGAAGTCGCTCCAGGCGTCGATGTTCGGGCCGACGTTGCGGCTGTACTCGCCCTTGAGGATTTCCGGGGCGGCGCAGGCGTACTCGACGTTCTCGATGCCGCGCTTGAGTTCGCCGGCGGCGTCTTCCAGGGTCTTGCCGTGCTCTTCGCTGATCAGCTTGGAAATCCGCGCCTCGTTCTGCTCCAGCAGTTGCTTGAAGCGGTACAGCACCTGTGCACGCTTGGCCGGCGGGGTGTTGCGCCAGGCCGGGAAAGCGGCCTTGGCGGCATCGATGGCTTTCTGCAGGGTCTTGCCGTCGGCCAGCGGGACCTTGTGGATGGCTTCGCCGGTGGAGGGGTTGAAGACGTCGGCGCTGCGGCCGTTGTCGGCGACCATTTCGCCGTTGATCAGGTGGTGGAGGGTGCCCATCTTGTCTTGTTCTCTCTTCGCTAGGGGTGACGAAAGGGCCGTGGCCCTTTCCCTTTACCCGCTCCCTGGGGAGCGGGTGCGGATTACTTGATCTCGGTCTCGACGAAGACCACTTCGTGTGCGCTGGCGTTGATCACGTTGTGCTCGACGCCGGCCTTGCGGAAGTAGGCCTGTCCGGCGACCAGCGGCGCGTGGCGGTCGCCCTCGGGGGTTTCCAGCAGCAGCGTGCCGTCGGTCAGCGGTACCACCACATAGTCGTGGCCGTGGCGGTGGC
Organism: Pseudomonas sp. P20; assembly: GCF_016463925.1. Lineage (NCBI taxonomy): Bacteria > Pseudomonadati > Pseudomonadota > Gammaproteobacteria > Pseudomonadales > Pseudomonadaceae > Pseudomonas > Pseudomonas sp. P20. The sequence continues at coordinate 95,339 of NZ_JAEMVM010000028.1, forward strand.
GCCCGGTTTCCGCGCCGGGGGCGAAGCGCCATTCGGTCACGATCACCTCGGCGTTGTCCACCTGCACGGTGGGTACGGCTTGCGGGCGGCCGCTCATCAGGCGATGCCGTTGAGCGCTTCGCCGACCGCGTCGAACAGGCGGTCCAGCTCTTCCGGCCTGGCGTTGAAGGTCGGGCCGAATTGCAGGGTATCGCCGCCGAAGCGCACGTAGAAACCCTGTTGCCAGAGCTTCATGCCGGCCTCGAACGGACGTACGGTCGGATCGCCGTCGCGCGGGGCGATCTGGATCGCGCCGGCCAGGCCGCAGTTGCGGATGTCGATGACGTTCTTCGCGCCTTGCAGGCCGTGCAGGCCCTTCTCGAAGTGCGGCGCCAGCTCGGCGGACTGCTGCACCAGGTTGTCCCTGGCCAGGATGTCCAGCGCGGCGAGGCCGGCGGCGCAGGCGACCGGGTGCGCGGAGTAGGTGTAGCCGTGGCTGAACTCCACCGCGTGCTCGGGCAGCGCCTGGTTCATGAAGGTGTCGTAGATCTCGCTGCTGGCGATCACCGCGCCCATCGGCACGGCGCCGTTGGTGACCTGCTTGGCGACGTTCATCAGGTCCGGGGTGACGCCGAAGTACTCGGCGCCGCTGTAGGTGCCCAGGCGGCCGAAGGCGGTGATCACCTCGTCGAAGATCAGCAGGATGTTGTGCTGGTCGCAGATCTCGCGCAGGCGCTGCAGGTAGCCGACCGGCGGTACCAGTACGCCGGCGGAGCCGGACATCGGCTCGACGATCACCGCGGCGATGTTCGAGGCGTCGTGCAGTTCGATCAGCTTGAGCAGCTCGTTGGCCAGCTCGACGCCGCCGGTCTGGGCCATCCCGCGGGTGAACGCCATGCCCGGTTGAAGGGTGTGCGGCAGATGGTCGACGTCCATCAGCTGGCCGAACATCTTGCGGTTGCCACCGATCCCGCCGAGGCTGGTGCCGGCGACGTTGACCCCGTGGTAGCCGCGGGCGCGGCCGATCAGCTTGGTCTTCTGCGGCTGGCCTTTCAGGCGCCAGTAGGCGCGGGCCATCTTGATCGAGGTGTCGGCGCACTCGGAGCCGGAACCGGTGAAGAACACGTGGTTCAGTTCGCCTGGCAGCAACCCGGCGATCTTCTCGGCCAACTGGAAGGACAGCGGATGGCCGTACTGGAAGCCCGGCGAGTAGTCGAGGGTGCCGAGCTGGCGAGCCACCGCCTCCTGGATTTCCTTGCGCGAGTGGCCGGCGCCGCAGGTCCACAGGCCGGACAGGCTGTCGTAGACCTTGCGGCCCTTGTCGTCGGTCAGCCAGCTGCCTTCGGCGGCGACGATGATCCGCGGGTCCTTCTGGAAGTTGCGGTTGGCGGAGAAGGGCATCCAGTGGGCGCGCAGGTTGAGTTCGCTGGAAACCGGCGGGGCCACGTTGAGCGGCTGGTTCATCGTTCGATCCTCGGGCTTTCTTGTTGGAAGGTTCCGCGCACGCGGCGGCGGAGCGTTGGATCAAGCTTGGCCCTGACGAAAGGTTAGATAAAGCTTATTCTTCTCACGTTTAGTTTCGACTGGGTAAAACAATAATGGCCAAATCCCGCAACCCGTCGCTCGGCCAGGTCAGCGATTTCGATATCCGCCTGCTGCGCATCTTCAAGACCATCGTCGAGTGCGGCAGTTTCTCCGCCGCGGAGAGCACTCTCGGCCTCAGCCGCTCGGCGATCAGCCTGCACATGGGCGACCTGGAGAAGCGCCTGGGCATGCGCCTGTGCCAGCGCGGCCGCGCCGGCTTCGCCCTGACCGACGAGGGCCGCGAGGTCTATCGCGCGACCCAGACCCTGCTGGCGGCGCTGGAGGGGTTCCGCGCCGAGGTCAACGACCTGCACCAGCACCTGCGCGGCGAACTCAACATCGGCATCATCAACAACCTGGTGACCCTACCTCAGATGCGCATCACCCACGCCCTCAGCGCGCTCAAGGGGCAGGGACCGCAGGTGCGGATCAACATCGGCATGACCACCCCCAACGAGATCGAACTGGGCGTGCTCGACGGCCACCTGCATGTCGGCGTGGTGCCGTTGATCAGTCCGCTGTCGGGGCTCGAGTACCTGCCGCTGTATGACGAGCACGCGCAGCTCTATTGCAGCCGCGGCCACGCACTGTTCGAGCGCGCCGACGGCGATATCGCGGTGGACGAGGTGCTCGCCGCGGACGCCGTGGCGCCCAGCTACCGCCTGCCCGCCGAAGCCCAGGCGCGCCACCAGGAGCTGAACAACAGCGCCAGCGCCTCGGATCGCGAGGGCATGGCGTTCCTGATCCTGACCGGCAACTTCATCGGCTACCTGCCGTCGCACTACGCCGCCGACTGGGTCGCCGCCGGGATGCTGCGGCCCCTGCTGCCGGAGCGTTTCCACTATGCCATCGCGCTGACCATCGTGACCCGCAAGGGACGCCGGCCGAACCTGGTGCTGGAGCGCTTCCTGGAGGCGGTGGCGGTGTCGTGAGGCTGCGGATGGAGTGACGCGAGCTTCGGCCGTCCGCCGAACGGTGCCTTTTCTCTAACAGCGCGAGGAGGTGGCATGCAGCGGCGGGCCGAGCCAACGCGGGAAAGAGGCTCTTACCCCTTCGCATGGCGCCGCTCCCCCATCACCCAGGTCTCCGCCACCGCGCGGTCGTCGCCCAGGGTGTTCAGCACGAACAGGGTATCGGCCAGGCCGCGCGCATGCTCCATGCGCTGGGCGATCATCGGCGTGGCGGCCAGGTCGAGAGCGACGAAGTCGGCCTCGCGGCCGGGCAGGAAGTTACCGACCAGGCCGTCCAGGTCGAGCGCCCTGGCGCCGCCGAGGGTGGCCAGGTAGAGCGCCTGGAACGGATCGAGGCTGGTGCCGCGCAATTGCTGGATCTTGTAGGCGTCGGCGAGGTTGGCCAGCAGCGACAGGCTGGTGCCGCCGCCGACGTCGCTACCGATGCCGACGCGGATGCCGTATTGCTGGGCGCGGCCAAGGTCGAACAGGCCGGAGCCGATGAACAGGTTGGAACTGGGACAGTGCGCCAGCGCCGCGTTCTTGTGCGCCAGGCAGCGGCATTCGCGTTCGGAGAGATGGATGCCATGGGCGAACACGCTGCGTTCGCCGACCAGGCCGGCGCGATGATAGACGTCCAGGTAGTCCTGCGCCTGGGGAAACAGCTCGCCGACCCAGGCGACTTCCTTGAGGTTCTCCGAAAGATGGGTGTGCAGGTAGACGCCGGGATACTCGTCCAGCAGGCGCGCCGCCGCGGCCAGTTGCTCGGGCGAGGAGGTCGGCGCGAAGCGCGGGGTGACCGCGTATTGCAGGCGCCCGTTGCCGTGCCAGCGCTCGATCAGCGCGCGGCTCTCGGCGTAGCCACTGGCCGCGGTATCGCACAGCGCCGGCGGCGCGTTGCGGTCCATCAGCACCTTGCCGGCGATCATCCGCAGGCGGCGCTTCTGCGCGGCCTGGAAGAATGCCTCGGCGGATACCGCATGGACCGTGCCGAACACCAGCGCGGTAGTGGTGCCGTGGCGCAGCAGTTCGTCGAGGAACAGCTCGGCCTGGGCGGCGGCGTAGCCGGCATCGGCAAAGCGCTGCTCGGCGGGAAAGGTGTGGGTTTCCAGCCAGTCCAGCAGTTGGGTGCCGTAGGAGGCGATCACTCCGAGTTGCGGGTAATGCACATGGCAATCGACGAAGCCGGGCAGCAGCAGGCGCTGCGGATGCTCCTCCAGCAGCAGGTCGGCGGGCAGTTGCGGCAGCAGGTAGGTTGCGTGATCGAGCGCGCGCACGTGGCCGTGTTCGATCCACAGCAGGCCGTCCTCGAAATACTCCCAGGCCTTGTCGCCGAGTTTCGCCGGGTCGCCGAGGAAATGCAGGATCCGCCCGCGATGGGCCGAACTGCTCATCGCGCTCCCGCCGTGGTCGGAGTGCAGGATAAGTGGGGGGACGAAGTTGCCAGCAGGTACTGCATCGTTCATCTCCTCTGCTGCCGGAATGGCGCTTTCGCCTCTTTAGTCCGGGAAATCGACGGAAATATCCCGTCTTTGGCGCGTGATCTCGCTTCCGCCATTATGCACTGTGCGCATGCTGTGGATAAGTCTGTGTGTAGCGCGTGTGCGGAAAGATTGCACGAGCCATTGCGGGATGTGCCCATCTGGCTTCCGGCAGGCGATCCGCGGAAAGCGTTCCGGCACCTTGAATCCGCCTTGCGAAATGCCCGGTCGGCAACTGGCGCTTCTGTGGGTTTGTCTGTGGAAAAGCTGTTCGCATTCCCCGTTGAAAAAATGCCTTCGGCGGTCGCGGGAAAGGCATTGGACGGAGCCGCAGGATTTCTCCCGGTTGGCGAAAGAGCCAGGGAAAAGGTGCTGTGGAATGCGCCACGACGGTGCATCGCGAAACTGTGGACAGCGGATCCACCCATGGCGCCGCCGAGCATGCTTCCGTCGATCGCCGCGGACTTTCCTGGAAAGCCGGAAAACCCAGTATTCATGGGCATCATGGCGTCTAAAGGGGAAGTCCTGGAGACATTTTCACGGGCATTCCCGTTCCGCGGGTTTCCTGTGGAAAAGCTGTTGGCAAACTGTGCCGGAAGCGGGCCGCCGGGGCTGCCCCAGGGATTCGGCCGACCCGTGGCTTGGCCGGGAGAGATCGTCCTGCCGTGCTCCTCCGAACGGCTGTCGATATCTTGTGGATAAAGCTGTTGGCAAAGTGTTGGAAAAAATGCCTTGCCAGGTCGCGCCCATGGCCTGCCGGGTTGGCTGTTTTCTGTCCACCGCCGATGTTGCGAAAATCGCCGGGACGATCGGCGCGGGAGGCTTCCCAAGGTCCCGGATGGGCTCCCGACACGCTGTGGATAACTCTGTGAGCAAGGTGGTGATGACTGTTTTGCGACAAATGCTCACGCGGGTGCGCCGCAGGGTTGCCCGCAAATGTGCCGCGGCGTCCCAGGCGTGCCCCGGCTTGGTGCCGCTCGGCGCGGGAGCCTGGTCCGTGGCTCCCGGTGCAAGCCGCGTTCCAGGGCTTTCCTGACCTCCTGGCCAGGTATTTGCACCGGCCGCCGCATCGTCGAGCAACCGATCGGGTCCGCCATGTCCGCACCTTCCTCCTTCGCGCCGCCGCGCCTCGAACTGCGCGGGATCAGCAAGCGTTATCCGGGTTGCCTGGCCAACGACCGCATCGACCTGTGCATCGACGCCGGCGAGATCCACGCCCTGCTCGGTGAGAACGGCGCCGGCAAGAGCACGCTGATGAAGATCATCTACGGCGTGACCCGTCCCGATGCCGGCGAGGTCCGCTGGCAGGGCGAGCCGGTGCAGGTACGCGACCCGGCTCGCGCCCGGGCGCTGGGGATCGGCATGGTGTTCCAGCATTTCTCCCTGTTCGAGACGCTCAGCGTGGCGGAGAACATCGCGCTCGCCCTCGGCGCCGAGGCGGGCAGCCCGCGCCGGTTGGAGGCGCGTATTCGCGAGGTGTCGCAGCGCTACGGCATGCCGCTGGAGCCTCGCCGGCTGGTCCATGGGCTGTCCATCGGCGAGCGCCAGCGGGTGGAGATCGTGCGCTGCCTGATGCAGGACATCCGCCTGCTGATCCTCGACGAGCCGACCTCGGTGCTGACCCCGCGCGAGGCCGAGGATCTCTTCGTCACCCTGCGCCGTCTTGCGGAGGAGGGTTGCAGTGTCCTCTTCATCAGCCACAAGCTGGCCGAGGTCCGTGCGCTCTGCCAGCGCGCCACGGTGCTGCGCGGCGGACGGGTGGCCGGACAGTGCGTGCCGGCGCAATGTTCCGATCTCGAGCTGGCGCGGCTGATGGTGGGCGACGCCGAGGGCCTGGCGGCGGAGTATCCGAAGGCTACCGGCGGCGCGCCTTTCCTCCAGGTGCGCGACCTGCACTGGCGCAACCCGGACCCCTTCGGCGTGTCCTTCACCGGCCTCGATCTGGAGGTGCGCAGCGGCGAGATCCTCGGTATCGCCGGGGTCGCCGGCAACGGCCAGGACGAGTTGCTCGCTCTGCTCAGCGGCGAAGTGCGCCTGCCGCGCGCCCAGGCCGAGCGCATCCGCCTCGGCGGCTGCGCCGGCGCGCACCTGGCGCCGGATGCGCGGCGCCGCGCCGGCCAGGCCTTCGTGCCCGCCGAGCGGCTGGGGCACGGCGCGGTGCCGGAGATGAGCCTGGCGGACAATGCGCTGCTCACCGCCTTCCAGCAGGGCCTGGTGAAGCGCGGGTTGGTCCGGCGGCGCAAGGTGCTGGCGCTGGCCGAGGAGATCATCCGCCGTTTCGCCGTGAAGGCCCCGGGTGCCGGGGCGCCGGCCCGCAGCCTTTCCGGCGGCAACCTGCAGAAGTTCATCCTCGGCCGCGAGATCCTCCAGGCCCCGCGCCTGCTGGTGGCGGCGCATCCCACCTGGGGCGTGGACGTCGGCGCGGCGGCGCTGATCCACCGCGCGCTGATCGCCTTGCGCGATGCCGGTACGGCGATCCTGGTGGTCTCCGAGGACCTCGACGAGCTGTTCCTGCTCAGCGACCGCATCGCCGCGCTGTGTTCGGGTCGGCTGTGCCCGGCGGTCGCCACCGCGAGCGCTTCGCCGCAGCAGGTCGGCGGCTGGATGGCCGGTCAATTCGAGGCGCCGGCGGCAGTCGCCGGCGCCGTTGCCCAAGGGAGCCTGTGATGCTGTTGTCCCTGGAACCGCGCGGCCGACAGTCACGCTGGATGCTGCTGGCCTCTCCGCTGCTGGCGGGGCTGCTGACCCTGGTCTGCGGTGCGCTGCTGTTCGCCTGTCTCGGCCACGATCCGTGGCAGACCCTGCATACCGTGCTGGTACAGCCGCTCAGCGACCTCTATGGGCTCGGCGAGCTGCTGGTCAAGGCCATGCCGATCCTGCTCTGTGCCCTCGGCCTGGCACTGGCCTACCAGGCGCGCGTGTGGAACATCGGCGCGGAGGGCCAGTTGCTGGTCGGCGCCCTGGCCGGCAGCGCGGTGGCGATCCAGTTGCTCGACTGGCAGAGCCGCTGGGCGCTGGCCTGGGTGCTGCTCGCCGGCACCGCTGCCGGGGCGCTCTGGGCCGGGTTCGCCGCCTGGCTGCGAACGCGCTTCAACGCCAACGAGATCCTGACCACCATCATGCTCAACTACATCGCGCTGAACCTGCTGCTGTACGGCGTGCACGGGCCGTTGAAGGACCCGGATGGCTTCAACTTCCCGCAGTCGGCGCTGTTCGGCGAGGCCAGCCGCCTGCCGGCGCTGTTCGAGGACAGCCGGGTGCACCTTGGCGCATTGTTCGGCCTGCTGGCGCTGGTGGCGGTCTGGGTGCTGGCGCAGCGCAGCTTCCTCGGTTTCCAGGTCCGCGTGCTCGGCCTCGACCGCCGCGCCGCCGGTTTCGTCGGTTTCCGCGAGAAGCGCCTGGTCTGGTTCGTGCTGCTGTTCTCCGGCGCGCTGGCAGGCCTGGCCGGCGTCTGCGAGGTCGCCGGGCCGATCGGCCAACTGGTGCCGCAGGTCTCGCCGGGCTACGGCTATGCGGCGATCACCGTGGCCTTCCTTGGCCGTCTCAATCCGTTCGGCATCCTCTGCGCCAGCCTGCTGATGGCGTTGCTCTACCTCGGCGGCGAGGCCGCGCAGATGAGCCTCAACCTGCCATTGGCGCTGTCCGGGCTGTTCCAGGGGATGATGCTGTTCTTCCTCCTCGCCTGCGACGTGCTGATCCTCTACCGCCCACGTTTGCACGGACGCTGGCGCAAGCGCCCGGCGCTGCGCGACGCCCTGGCCTGAGCCGAACCGCCGAGGAACCACGATGGATATCGATCTGCTCGACAACCTGCTGTTCGCCATGGTCCGCACCGGTACTCCGCTGCTGCTGGTGGCCCTGGGCGAACTGGTCTGCGAGAGAAGCGGGGTGCTCAACCTGGGCCAGGAGGGGATGATGCTGTTCGGCGCGGTGATCGGCTTCATGGTCGCCTTCTCCAGCGGCAGCCTGTGGCTCGGCGTGCTCCTCGCGGTGCTCGCCGGCATGCTGCTGGCGGCGCTGTTCGCCGGGGTCGCCCTGTACCTGAACGCCAACCAGGTGGCCTGCGGCCTGGCGCTGACCATCTTCGGCGTCGGCCTGTCGTCGTTCGTCGGCGCCGCCTGGGTCGGCAAGCCGCTGCAAGGGTTCGCCCCGCTGGCGCTGCCGGTGCTGGGCGAGTTGCCGCTGCTCGGGCGCATGCTGTTCGCCCAGGACGCGCTGGTCTACCTGAGCCTGGCGCTGTTCGCCGCGGTCGCCTGGATGCTCCTGCGCAGCCGCGCCGGGCTGGTTCTCCAGGCGGTCGGCGAGAACCCCGACGCGGCCAGCGCGATGGGCCTGCCGGTGCTGCGCGTGCGCACCCTGGCGGTGCTCTTCGGCGGCGCCATGGCCGGCCTGGCCGGTGCCTACCTATCGCTGGCCTACACGCCGATGTGGGCGGAGAACATGACCGCCGGACGCGGCTGGATCGCCCTGGCGCTGGTGGTCTTCGCCAGTTGGCGGGTGTTCCGCGTGCTGCTCGGTGCCTGGTTGTTCGGCCTGGCCAGCATCCTGCACCTGGTGGCCCAGGGGATCGGGCTGTCGATTCCGGCCAACCTGCTGGCGATGCTGCCCTATGCGGCGACCATCCTGGTGCTGGTCCTGCTCTCCCGCGATGCCCTGCGCACCCGGCTGTATGCCCCGGTTTCCCTGGGCCAGCCGTGGAAGGCCGGGCACTGACGAGGGCAGGTTCTTCGATTAGTTGTTTTAACTATTTATATATTCTTCGATAGATTTAGATAATTTCACTGATGGCCTAAATCAATGGGGCATTTTTGCCGAACCCCGTTAAGATTCTCCCAGTCGATTTGAAACACCCCATTCAACTGAGAGAGGAACGACTGATGTCCCTGATCAACACTCAAGTCCAACCGTTCAAGGTCAACGCTTTCCACAACGGCAAGTTCATCGAGGTGACCGAGGAATCCCTGAAGGGCAAGTGGTCGGTCCTGATCTTCATGCCGGCTGCCTTCACCTTCAACTGCCCGACCGAGATCGAAGACGCCGCCAACAACTACGGCGAGTTCCAGAAAGCCGGTGCCGAGGTCTACATCGTGACCACCGACACCCACTTCTCGCACAAGGTCTGGCACGAAACCTCCCCGGCAGTCGGCAAGGCCCAGTTCCCGCTGATCGGCGACCCGACCCACCAACTGACCAACGCCTTCGGCGTGCACATCCCGGAAGAAGGCCTGGCCCTGCGCGGTACCTTCGTGATCAACCCGGAAGGCGTGATCAAGACCGTCGAGATCCACTCCAACGAGATCGCCCGTGACGTCGGCGAGACCGTGCGCAAGCTGAAGGCCGCCCAGTACACCGCCGCCCACCCGGGCGAAGTCTGCCCGGCTAAGTGGAAGGAAGGCGAGAAGACCCTCGCTCCGTCCCTGGACCTGGTCGGCAAGATCTAAGACCGCGCCGGCGGCATTCGCCGCCAGCCTCTCCGGCGGACGATCCCTCGCGGATCGTCCGCCCTTCACCCAGCCAACGCGCCGTGCAGGGCGGATGTCCCATCCGCCGGGGATACGTTTGCCCGAATTTCGAGGAGCTGAACCATGTTGGACGCCAATCTTAAAACCCAGTTGAAGGCCTACCTGGAAAAGGTCAGCCAGCCGTTCGAGATCGTCGCGTCCCTCGATGACAGCGACAAATCCCGCGAGCTGCTGGGCCTGCTGCAAGACATCGTCGGCCTGACCGACAAGATCACCCTGAAGACCGACGGCAGCGATGCGCGCAAACCGTCGTTCTCGTTGAACCGCCCCGGTGCGGACATCGGCCTGCGCTTCGCCGGTATCCCCATGGGCCACGAATTCACCTCGCTGGTGCTGGCCCTGCTGCAGGTAGGCGGCCACCCCTCCAAGCTCGACGCGGACGTGATCGAGCAGGTCAAGGGCATCGAGGGCACCTTCGAGTTCGAAACCTACTTCTCGCTGTCCTGCCAGAACTGCCCGGACGTGGTCCAGGCGCTGAACCTGATGGCCGTGCTCAACCCGAACATCCGTCACGTCGCCATCGACGGCGCGCTGTTCCAGGATGAGGTCGAGGCGCGCCAGATCATGTCGGTGCCGAGCATCTACCTCAACGGCGAAGTCTTCGGCCAGGGCCGCATGGGCGTGGAAGAGATCCTCGCCAAGATCGACACCGGCGCCGCCGCCCGCGACGCCGAGAAGCTGACCGCCCGCGACGCCTTCGACGTGCTGGTGGTCGGCGGTGGCCCGGCCGGAGCCGCGGCGGCGATCTACGCCGCGCGCAAGGGCATTCGCACCGGCGTCGCCGCCGAGCGCTTCGGCGGCCAGGTGCTGGACACCATGGCCATCGAGAACTTCATCTCGGTGCAGGAGACCGAAGGGCCGAAGCTGGCGCGGGCGCTGGAAGAGCACGTGCGTCACTACGAGGTCGACATCATGAACCTGCAGCGCGCCAGCAAGCTGGTTCCGGCGAAGAACACCGGCGAGTTGCACGAGGTGCAGTTCGAGAGCGGCGGCAGCCTCAAGGCCAAGACCCTGATCCTCGCCACCGGCGCTCGCTGGCGCGAAATGGGCGTGCCCGGCGAGCAGGAATACAAGGCCAAGGGCGTGTGCTTCTGCCCGCACTGCGATGGCCCGCTGTTCAAGGGCAAGCGCGTGGCGGTGATCGGCGGCGGCAACTCTGGCGTCGAGGCGGCCATCGACCTGGCCGGCATCGTCGCCCACGTGACCCTGCTGGAATTCGACAGCAAGTTGCGCGCCGACGCCGTGCTGCAACGCAAGCTCTACAGCCTGCCGAACGTCGAGGTGATCACCAGTGCCCTGACCAGCGAAGTGAAGGGCGACGGCCAGAAGGTCACCGGCCTGGTGTACAAGGACCGCAACTCCGAGGAGTTCAAGTCGATCGAGCTGGAAGGTATCTTCGTGCAGATCGGCCTGCTGCCCAACACCGAGTGGCTCAAGGGCAGCGTCGAGCTGTCGCCGCGCGGCGAGATCATCGTCGACGCCCGTGGCGAGACCTCGCTGCCCGGCATCTTCGCCGCCGGCGACGTGACCACGGTGCCGTACAAGCAGATCGTGATCGCCGTGGGCGAGGGCGCCAAGGCTTCGCTGAGCGCCTTCGACCACCTGATCCGGACCTCCGCGCCGGAGTGACCCGGCCAGCGACCGTCGAACCAGGGACGCCCGGAGCGCGAAAGCGCCCCGGGCGTTTTCGTTGGCGCGACCGCCCGCCTCAGGCCGGGATATCCAGGTTCGCGTGGCCCGGCGCGGCGGCCGCCTCGGCGTAGACCTTCTCGTCCTCCTCGATCACCCGCGAGGCCGGCCCCACCAGCAACGGGTCGGGCTCATGGGCGATGCGCCGGTCCTTGTCCGGGTAGTCCAGCGAGTGCAGGAAGTGGCGGATGCAGTTGAGTCGCGCGCGCTTCTTGTCGTCGGACTTGATGACCGTCCACGGCGCGTCGGCGGTGTCGGTATGGAAGAACATCGCCTGCTTGGCGGCGGTGTAGTCGTCCCACTTGTCCAGAGACTTGATGTCGATGGGCGACAGCTTCCAGTGCTTGAGCGGATCGTCGCGGCGCGAGATGAAGCGCCGCAGTTGTTCCTCGCGGCTCACCGAGAACCAGTACTTGAACAGCAGGATGCCGCTGTTGGTGAGCATACGCTCCAGCTCCGGCGCCTGGCGCATGAACTCCAGGTATTGCAGCGGCGAACAGAAGCCCATGACCCGCTCGACGCCGGCGCGGTTGTACCAGGAGCGGTCGAAGAAGACCATCTCGCCGGCGGTGGGCAGGTGTTGGATGTAGCGCTGGAAATACCACTGGCCCTGCTCCTGGGAGGACGGTTTCTCCAAGGCTACGATCCGCGCGCCGCGCGGGTTCAGGTGTTCCATGAAGCGCTTGATGGTGCCGCCCTTGCCGGCGGCGTCGCGGCCTTCGAACAGGACCACCACGCGCTGGCCGGTCTCCTTCACCCAGCTCTGCACCTTGAGCAGTTCGATCTGCAGGTCGTGCTTGGCCTTCTCGTACTCGTTGCGGCGCATCCGCGTGTGATAGGGATAGTTCGCCGGCAGGCTCGCCGAGGTGCTGTCCTCGCTGCTGCCGTGGGGCGCACTGGCGACCTGCAGGGCCACCGGCTTCTGGCTGATTGCCTGGATCTCCTCGCGGGCCTTCTGCGCCGGGCTGGCCACTCGCGGGCGGCGGGTCGCCGGCTTGCGCGGGGCGCGGCGGGCGGCTGGCCGGGCCGGCTTGGCCGGCTGCGCGGCGGGTTGCTCGGGGGAGGGGGGACTGACAGTGGGTTCTTCGCTCATGCGGGACTCCTTCCGTTCTACGTTTTCAGCTATGCAGTCCCCCACTCTATGCCCCTGCCGGGAGGCGTCCGTTGACCCCCATCAAACCGCGCCCGGCCGCCACCGGGAGGAAAGCCTTACACCTCTCCAGAAATCCCTTGTAGGATATCGCCACGCGCGTGGCGTCCCGTCGTCGCCCCGCGGACCTGGATCAGCAGACAGGGTGAACACTGAGCTGGCTCTCATCAACCGAGGGCCGGCAGCGTTCGCGCCGGCCCGCCGATCCGACGAAGGTCCGCACATGTCCCGCACCTGGATTCGCAATCCCCTCGCCATCTTCACCGCCAACGGTCTCGACGCCGCCGGCGGCCTGGTCGTCGAAGACGGCCGCATCGTCGAGCTGCTCGGCGCTGGCCAGCAGCCCGCACAACCTTGCGCCAGCCAGTTCGACGCCAGCCGGCACGTGGTGTTGCCGGGGCTGGTCAACACCCATCACCACTTCTACCAGACCCTCACCCGCGCCTGGGCGCCGGTGGTCAACCAGCCGCTGTTCCCCTGGCTGAAGACCCTCTACCCGGTCTGGGCGCGGCTGACCCCGGAGAAACTCGAACTGGCCACCAAGGTGGCGCTGGCCGAGCTGCTGTTGTCCGGGTGTACCACTGCCGCCGACCACCACTACCTGTTTCCCGGCGGCCTCGAACAGGCCATCGACGTGCAGGCCGGGGTGGTCGAGGAACTGGGCATGCGCGCCATGCTCACCCGCGGCTCGATGAGCCTCGGCGAGAAGGACGGCGGCTTGCCGCCGCAGCAGACGGTGCAGGAAGCCGAGACCATCCTCGCCGACAGCGAGCGACTGATCGCTCGCTACCACCAGCGCGGCGAAGGCGCCCGGGTGCAGATCGCCCTGGCGCCCTGCTCGCCGTTCTCGGTGACTCCGGAGATCATGCGCGCCAGCGCCGAACTGGCGGCGCGCCACGACGTACGCCTGCACACCCACCTGGCGGAGACCCTCGACGAGGAAGACTTCTGCCTGCAGCGCTTCGGCCTGCGCACCGTGGACTACCTGGATAGCGTCGGCTGGCTCGGCCCGCGCACCTGGCTGGCCCACGGCATCCACTTCAACGCCGAGGAGATCCGTCGTCTCGGCGAGGCCGGCACCGGTATCTGCCACTGCCCGAGTTCGAACATGCGCCTGGCCTCGGGCATCTGCCCGACCGTGGAGCTGGAGGCGGCCGGCGCGCCGATCGGCCTGGGGGTCGATGGCTCGGCTTCCAACGACGCCTCGAACATGATCCTCGAGGCGCGCCAGGCCCTGTACCTGCAACGCCTGCGCTACGGCGCCGAGCGGATCACCCCGGAACTCGCCCTGGGCTGGGCCACCCGTGGCTCGGCACGCCTGCTCGGGCGCAGCGACATCGGCGAGCTGGCCCCCGGCAAGCAGGCCGACCTGGCCTTGTTCAAGCTCGACGAGCTGCGCTTCTCGGGTAGCCACGACCCGCTCTCGGCGCTGCTGCTGTGCGCTGCCGACCGCGCCGACCGGGTAATGGTCGGCGGCGTCTGGCGAGTGGTCGACGGTGCCGTGGAGGGCCTCGACCTGGCCGCCCTGATCGCCCGCCACCGCGCTGCGGCGAGTGCCCTGATCGCCGGTTGATGCGGGTTCCGGTAGGGGAAGCGCCGTGCTTCCTCTGTCGGTTCGCATAGGTCGGCGCGTGGCCCGCAACTGGCTAGACTGTGGCATTCCCCACCAGGAGCCGCCCCATGTCACGCGCCGCCCGCCCATGCAATCGCTTTTGCAGCCTTCTGCTAGGACTCGCCCTGCTGATGCCCGCCAGCCTTCCTCTGTCCGCTGCCGAAACGGTGGCGCCGCCATCGCCGCGGACGCTGATCATCGACACCGATCCGGGCGCCGACGATGTGATCGCCCTGCTGTTCGCCATGGCCTCGCCGAAGGAGCTGAAGATCCAGGCGCTGACCACCGTCGCCGGCAACGTGCCGCTGGAAAAGACCGCGCGTAACGCCCGGCTGGCCCGCGAGTGGGGCAAGCGCCCGGATATTCCGGTCTACGCCGGCGCCCCGCGACCGCTGCTGCGCACGCCGATCTACGCCGCCGACGTGCACGGCAGCGAAGGCATCAGCGGCGTCGAGGTGCATGAGCCGAAGCAGCCGCTGGCCGAAGGTAACGCCGTGGACTACCTGATCCGCACCTTGCGTGCGGCGCCGGAGAAGAGCGTGACCCTGGCCATGCTCGGCCCGGAGACCAACCTCGCGCTGGCCCTGACCCAGGCCCCGGACATCGTCAAGGGCATCCGCGAGATCGTGATCATGGGCGGCGCCCACTTCAACGGCGGCAACATCACCCCGGCCGCCGAATTCAATATCTTCGCCGACCCCCACGCGGCGGAAATCGTGCTCAAGAGCGGGGCGCCGATCACCATGCTGCCGCTCGACGTGACCCACAAGATCCTCACCAGCCCCGAGCGCATCGCCAAGCTGCGCAACCTCGGCAACCAGGCCGGCAAGACCGTCGCCGACATCCTCGACGCCTACGTCCAGTACGACATCAAGTACTACGGCCTGAAGGGCGGCCCGGTGCACGACGCCACGGTGGTCGCCTACCTGCTCAAGCCCTCGCTGTTCAAGGGCAAGCGGATCAACGTGCAGGTCGACAGTCGCGAGGGCATCACCTTCGGCCAGACCGTGGCCGACTGGTACGGCGGCCTCAAGCAGCCGGCCAACGTCGAGTGGATCAACGAGGGCGACGCCCAGGGGTTCTTCGACCTGCTCACCGAGCGTATCGCCCGCCTGCCCTGAGTCTCTCGCCGTACGGCCGGCGCCGGGTCAGCCGTGGCGCCGGCTGGCGAGTTGGCGCAGGGCCTGCTCGGCGTCGCCGACGACTAGCGTTGCCGGCACCGCCAGCATCAGGTTGAGCGGCAGGCCGAACTCTTCCAGGGTCATGCCGTCGCGGTCGCGGGTCGGATCCTCGCCGATCAGCTCCGGGGCGTGCCGGCGGATCCGCTCGGCGTAGCTGCCGGCGTCGTCGACGTAGCCATAGACCGGCTTGCCGAGGGCGGTGGCATAGCCGACCTCGAAGGCGGTGCCGCTGTCCGGCTCGGCGCCGCGGAAGAAGTTCAGGTTGGCCAGCACCGCGTCGGCGCGTTCGATCAGGCCGATGTTGGCGCGGTAGATCCAGGCCGCCTGTTCGCGCGGCTCGGCGAGCTGTTTCGGCAGCGCGTTGTCCAGCGGGTAGAGGCCCTCGAAACCGTAGCGTGCGCACAGTGCCTTGAGTGCTTCGCCGTGGGCGACGGCGTCGGCGCGGAACACATCGGGACCGGCCAGATAGAGTTTCCGCGGCCTGGCCGCGGCGCGTACGCCCGGCAGGCTGCCGAGCAGGGCGCCGGCGGGCAGCAGCAGGGCTGCCAGGCGCAGGAAGGTACGACGGCTGCTGGAACCCTTGGATCGGTTCATCGGATGCCTCTTGCAGGCCGGCCTCCCGGATGGGGCCGTTGTTGTCCAGGATTATGGCCGGCAAGCGACGGGCCGGGCGGCGGCTATCTGCCAGCAGCTAGGCGACGGCCTTCCCGCGATGTCAGGCGCGCTCGAGTTCCTCGGCGAGGCGTCGCAGGGCCTCGCGCGGGCCGCCGGCGACCAGCCGCGAAGGCACCGCCAGCATCAGGTTCAATGGCAGGCCGAAACCCTCCAGTTGCCAACCGTCGCGGTCCTCGCCGGGGTGCTCGCCGAGCCATTCCGGGGCCAGCCGGGCGAGGCGCTCGGCGTAGGCGCCGGCATCGCTGAGGTAGGCATATACCGGCTTGCCCAGGGCCAGGGCGTAACCCACTTCGAAGGCGGTGCCGCTGTCCGGCTCGCTGCCGCGGAACGGTTCGAGGTTGGCCAGCACGCAGTCGGCGCGCTCGATCAGGCCGACATTGGCGCGGTAGATCCAGGCGGCCTGTGCGGCTGGCTCGCGGATGTCGGCGGGCAGGGCGTGGTCGAGCGGGTAGAGGCCGACGAAGCCGAACTCGGCGCAGAGCGCCTTGAGGGTTTCGCCATGGGCTTCGGCGTCGGGGCGGAAGACGTCCGGCCCGGCCAGGTAGATCGCGGTCATCGCGTGCGTGCCTTGTTACGGAAAGCCAGCGCCCATGGTAGCGCCATCGTGGCGGCGCCGGCATGCACCAAGCGATGGCGCGCTGCACCGTCCTGCAGCCGCGCCGGCATGACGCGGCGCGCAGAAGCGCGAGCTTGAGCGGAGTTGTCCGGGTGGTCAGGTAATTGCATCGGCGGGCGGGCTGAACGCGAAGCCACGCCCGATGGCCAACCCTGCACTCACCGGAGCACGCCCATCCATGAAACACCGTCGCACGCAATCCCGCATGTCCGTCCTGCGCCGCCTTGCCGCCGTCCTCGGCCTCGGCGCCTGCGCTCTCGCCGCCGAGGCCGCCGAACCACTGAAGATCGGCTTCGTCTATGTCGGCCCGGTCGGCGACCACGGCTGGACCTACCAGCACGAACTGGGCCGCCGCGAACTGGTGGAGCACTTCGGCGACAAGGTGAAGACCAGCTTCGTCGAGAACGTCGCCGAGGGCGCCGACGCCGAGCGGGTCATCCGCAACCTGGCGAAAGACGGCTACGGCCTGGTCTTCACCACATCCTTCGGCTACATGAACCCTACCGCCAAGGTGGCCCGGCAGTTTCCCAAGGTGACCTTCGAGCACGCCACCGGCTACAAGCGCGACAGGAACCTCGGCACCTACCTGTCGCGCTCCTACGAGGGACGCTACGTCGGCGGCTTCCTCGCGGCGAAGATGACCCGCAGCCACAAGATCGGCTACATCGCCTCGTTTCCGATTCCCGAGGTGATCCGCGACATCAACGCGATCCAGCTGGCGCTGGACAAATACGACCCGCAGGCCGAACTCAAGGTGATGTGGGTGAGCACCTGGTTCGATCCGGGCAAGGAGGCCGACGCGGCCAACGCGCTGATCGACCAGGGCGTCGACGTGGTGTTCCAGCACACCGATAGCCCGGCGCCGATCCAGGCCGCCGAGCGTCGCGGGGTGTACGCCGTGGGCTACGCCTCGGACATGCAGCACTTCGGTCCGAAGACCGTGCTCACCTCGATCGTCAACGACTGGGGCCCGCACTATATCCGCTCGGCCCAGGCGGTGATGGACGGCACCTGGAAATCCGAGGACTTCTGGGGTGGCCTGGCCGAGAGTACGGTGGTCCTGCCGCTGAACCAGGAGGTGCTGCCGGCGCCGGTGCGGGAAGAGGCGGGCAGGCTGATCGAGTCGATCCGCAGCGGAGCCTTCCACCCCTTCACCGGGCCGATCCGCGACCAGTCCGGCAAGGAGCGTTTCGCCGCCGGCGTCAGCGCGACCAATGCCGACCTGGCGTCGATGAACTATTACGTGGAAGGCATCAAGGCCGACCTGCCGAAGTGAGCCCTGGCCTTGTATGGAAAAAGTCGCCGAGCGCAGGCACTTTCCGTACAGGACCCATCGAGGAGAGCGCGATTGGACCGTCTACCCATCATCGACATCGCCCCGCTCTACGGCGCCGACCGTGGCGCCTGGAACGACGTGGCGCGGCGGATCGACCAGGCCTGCCGCGAGTGGGGCTTCTTCTACATCGCCGGACACCCGTTGCCGGCCGCGCGCTTCGAAGCCCTGCTGGCGGCGGCGCGGGAGTTCTTCGCGCTGCCCGTCGAAGAGAAGCTGAAGATCGATATCACCCGTAGCCGCAATCATCGCGGCTATGGCGCGATCGCCACCGAGCAGCTCGACCCGGCGTTGCCCAGCGACTTCAAGGAGACCTTCGACATGGCCCTGCACCTGCCGGCGGAGCATCCCGACGTGCGCGCCGGCAAATCCTTCTACGGGCCCAACCGACACCCCGACCTGCCCGGCTGGGAGGCCCTGCTGGAAGGACACTATGCCGACATGCTGGCGCTGGCCCGTACCGTGCTGCGCGCCCTGGCCATCGCCCTGGGGATCGAGGAGGACTTCTTCGATCGCCGCTTCGAGCAGCCGGTCAGCGTGTTCCGCCTGATCCACTATCCGCCGGCCTCGGCCCGGCAGAGCGCCGACCAGCCCGGCGCCGGCGCGCACACCGACTACGGCTGCGTGACCCTGCTCTACCAGGACGCCGCCGGTGGCCTGCAAGTGCAGAACCGCCAGGGCGAATGGATCGACGCGCCGCCCATCGACGGCACCTTCGTGGTCAACATCGGCGACATGATGGCGCGCTGGAGCAACGACCGTTACCGCTCGACCCCGCACCGGGTGATCAGCCCGCGCGGGGTGCACCGCTACTCCATGCCGTTCTTCGCCGAACCGCACATGGACACCGAGATCCGCTGCCTGCCGGGCTGCTTCGACGCGGACAACCCGCCGAAGTATCCGCCGACCACCTGTGGCGATTGGCTGACCTCGCGCTTCGCGCAGACCTATGCCTATCGGCGCGGCGAAACGGCCTGAGCCGCCCGTCGCGCGCGGGAGCGGCTCGTGGGTTTGCCGCGGGCCTGACTCCCGGGACAGGTTAAACTTGCCGGCCAAGACCAGCCTGATCGAGAACCCACCCCATGTACGAATGGCTCAACGCCTTGCCCAAGGCCGAACTGCACCTGCACCTGGAAGGTACCCTGGAGCCGGAGCTGCTGTTCGCCCTCGCCGAGCGCAACCGCATCGCCCTGCCCTGGAACGACGTCGAGACCCTGCGCAAGGCCTACGCCTTCAACAACCTGCAGGAATTCCTCGACCTCTACTACGCCGGCGCCGACGTGCTGCGCACCGAGCAGGACTTCTACGACCTGACCTGGGCCTACCTGCAGAAGTGCAAGGCGCAGAACGTCGTCCACGTCGAGCCGTTCTTCGACCCGCAGACCCACACCGATCGCGGCATTCCCTTCGAGGTGGTGCTCGCCGGCATCCGCGCCGCGCTACGGGACGGCGAGAAGCTGCTGGGCATCCGCCATGGGCTGATCCTCAGCTTCCTCCGCCACCTCAGCGAGGAACAGGCGCAGAAAACCCTCGACCAGGCGCTGCCGTTCCGCGACGCCTTCATCGCCGTCGGCCTCGACAGCTCGGAAGTAGGGCATCCGCCGAGCAAGTTCCAGCGGGTCTTCGACCGGGCCCGCAGCGAAGGCTTCCTCACCGTCGCCCATGCCGGCGAGGAGGGGCCGCCCGAGTACATATGGGAAGCCCTCGACCTGCTCAAGGTCGAGCGCATCGACCACGGCGTACGCGCCTTCGAGGACGAGCGGCTGATGCGGCGGCTGATCGACGAACAGATCCCGCTGACCGTCTGCCCGCTGTCCAACACCAAGCTCTGCGTGTTCGACGACATGAGCCAGCACACCATCCTCGACATGCTCGAACGCGGCGTGAAGGTGACGGTGAACTCCGATGACCCGGCCTACTTCGGCGGCTATGTCACCGAGAACTTCCATGCCTTGCAGCAGAGCCTGGGAATGACCGAGGAGCAGGCCAGGCGCCTGGCGCAGAACAGCCTGGATGCGCGCCTGGTGAAGTGAGGGGCGGCGTGCCGGATAGCCCGGCGCGCGACCCGCAAGGCGTTTCGTCGTCGCTGGCTTCTCGGTATTGATGATAAGCATTATCATTTGAAGGCCTGCTCAGCATTCCCATGGCGCCGCCCCGGCGCCGGCTTTCGTGCAGCCGTCCTCACCGATGCCCGACCGCGACCTACCTCCCGGCCCGCGCCCGGATGCCTTGCCGGCAGACGGCGAGGCGGCGCGCCGCGCGGATCTCCTCAAGGCCTTCCTGGCCCAGCGCCAGCGCATGGAAAGCCTGGTCAGCCGCTGGGTCGGCTGCCGAGCGACCGCCGCCGACCTGGTCCAGGAGCTGTTCCTGCGCTTCTGGCGGCGCCCGGCCGCCCCGGTGGAGGAGCTTGGCAGCTACCTCCTGCGCAGCGCGCGCAACCTGGCCATCGACCACTTGCGTGGCGAAGGATCGCGGCAACGGCAACTGGACGATTGGCTGCCGGAGCAGCGCCAGGGCGAGCCGGTCCGTCCCGAGCAGGCGCTCGAGGCCGGCGACCAGTGGCGCCGGGTCGAGGCCGCCTTGCGCGGCCTGCCCGAGCGCACCCGGCGGATTTTCCTGCTCAATCGCATCCACGGCCGCACCTACGCGGAGATCGCCCAGGCCATGCAGCTTTCCCAAAGCGCCGTGGAAAAACATATGATGCGCGCCCTCGACGCCTGCAAGGCGAGCCTGGCCGGCCCGGCCGG
Organism: Pseudomonas sp. P20; assembly: GCF_016463925.1. Taxonomy (NCBI): domain Bacteria; kingdom Pseudomonadati; phylum Pseudomonadota; class Gammaproteobacteria; order Pseudomonadales; family Pseudomonadaceae; genus Pseudomonas; species Pseudomonas sp. P20. The sequence continues at coordinate 115,858 of NZ_JAEMVM010000028.1, forward strand.
CGAGCAGGCAAGGAGCGCCCAGCCATGACCCGACCCGATAGCGACGCCGCGCCCTACGAGCCCGTCCTCGAGCAGACCGCCCAGGCCTGGCTGGTGCGCCTGCGCGGTACGCCGGATGCGGCGACCCGGCGGGCCTTCGAGGACTGGCTGGCGCAGCGGCCGGCGCATGCCGAGGCCTATGCCCGCGCCGAGGCGCTCTGGCGCCTGACGGAAATACCGGCGAGCCGCCTGGCCATCGAAGAGGCTGATGCCCTGGAAGCCTACCTGCGGCCGCGCCGAGCGTCGCGCAACCCGCGGCGCTGGGCCTACCCGCTGGCCAGCGTCGCCTGCCTGCTGGCGATGCTCTGGCTGGGCGGCTGGTGGCAGCCCGGCGACTGGCTGCAGGACTGGCGTGCCGACTATGTCGCCGCGCCGGGACAGGTCGCCGAATGGAAGCTGGCCGATGGCTCCTACCTGAGCCTGGACGCCGGCAGCGCGGTGCGCGTGCGTATCGACGGCGGCCAGCGGCGGGTCGAACTGCTGCGCGGCGCCGCCGCGTTGCGGGTGAAGCGCGACACGCTGCCATTCGTGGTCGAGGCCGGCGAAGGTCGGGCGCGGGTACTGGGCACCGAGTTCGAGGTCCGTCGCGGCGCCGGGGCGACCCGCGTCACCGTGTTGCAAGGGCGGGTCGCGGTGAGCGCCGGCACCGGTGCGGGCGCCGCCGAGGAAGTGCTGGGCGCCGGCCAGCAGGTCGGCTTCGCCGACGGCAAGCTGGGCCGGCCCGTGGCCATCGACGCCGCCGCCGCGCTGGCCTGGCGCCAGGGTTGGCTGAGCTTCTACCGGCGGCCGCTGGCGGAAGTGCTCGACGAACTCGCTCGCTACTACCCCGGACGCATTCTCCTGCTCGACGACGCGCTCGGTCGCCAGCCGGTCAGCGGCAGCTTCCGCAGCGATGATCCCGAAGCCGCGCTGAAGTCGCTGCAGGCGGTGCTCGGCTATCGCCAGCAGATCCTGTTCGGACGCCTGGTGGTGATTCGCTGACGGTGGCCCTGGTCCGTTTGGCCGCAGGAATCTTTCCCGGCGAAGAATTTTTTTGCCCTGCGGGGTGAGGTAAATCCGGCGCCGCTTCGTGTAGTGCTCATGACCGCGATTGATTCGCATTAGAAAAGCGACCGACACGAGCAACCCATGACCCCGTTCCCGCGCTTCGCCCTGCGTACTCTCCCCGCCCTGTTCCTCAGCCTCGGCTGTCTCGCCGCCACCGTGCAGGCCGCCGAGGCGGTTCGCTACCGCTTCAGCCAGGCTGCCGCGCCGCTGGCCCAGGCGCTCAACGCGTTCAGCCGGGCCAGCGGGCAGACGCTGCTCTACACCGCCGAGCTGCCGCCGCAGGCGACCGCTCCGGCATTGCACGGTTCGCTGGACGCGGAGGAGGCGCTGCAACGCCTGCTGCAGGGCAGCGGCCTGCGCGCGCGGCGGATCGACGAGCGCACCCTGACCCTGGAACCGATCCCCGCCAGCGGCGCGCTCGACCTCGATGCCACGACGGTCTCCGCCGCCGCCCCGGCGCAGGGCTACCGGCCGGCGGCCAACGCCTCGATCAGCCGCGGCGATGCGCCGGTACTGGAAATCCCCCAGGCGATCAGCGTGGTCCCGGCACAGGCGCTGCAGGACCAGCGCCCGCGCAACCTTGACGACGCGCTGGGCAACATCAGCGGCATCACCCAGGCCAACACCCTCGGCGGTACCCAGGACGCGGTGATGAAGCGCGGCTTCGGCGACAACCGCGACGGCTCGATCATGCGCGACGGCATGCCCTCGGTGCAGGGCCGCAATTTCACCGCCACCGCCGACCACGTCGAGGTGCTGAAGGGGCCAGCATCCCTGCTCTATGGCATCCAGGACCCGGGCGGGGTGGTCAACGTGGTGAGCAAGAAGCCACAACTGCAACAAGCCAACGCCCTGACCCTGCGTGGCTCGGCCTACGCCCACGGGCGCAACGGCAGCGGCGGCCAGCTCGACTCCACCGGCCCGCTGGGCGACAGCGGACTGGCCTACCGGATGATCCTCGATCATGAGGACGAGGATTACTGGCGCGACTTCGGCAAGAGTCGCGAGACGCTGGTGGCGCCCTCGCTGGCCTGGTACGGCGAGGACACGACGGTCAACCTGAGCTACGAGCACCGCGAGTTCACCACGCCGTTCGACCGTGGCACGGCCATCGACCCGCGTACCAACCGCCCGCTGGACATCCCGCGCAGCCGGCGCCTGGACGAGCCCTTCAACATCACCGAGGGCCGTTCCGAGCTGGCCCGCCTGGATCTCGAACGGCAGCTCGACGACACCTGGAAGGCCCACTTCGGCTACGGCTACAGTCGCGAGACCTACGACGACAACCAGGCCCGGGTGATGGCCGTGAATGCCGACGGCACCCTGACCCGGCGCATGGACGGCACCCACGGCGCGGTCAGCAGCGACAGCTTCGCCACCCTCGGCCTGAGCGGAACGCTGCAACTGGCCGGGATGCAACATGACCTGCAATTCGGCATGGACCACGAGAAGCGCAAGATCTTCCGCGCCGACCTGCTGCGCGACAGCAAGACCAGCCGCTTCGACTACCTCGACCCGGTCTATGGCCAGGTGGTGCCGTCGACCCGGGTGGTCGCCGGCGACAGCGACCAGACCGACAAGCTGCGCAGCGACTCGCTGTACTTCCAGGACTCGATCCACCTGGACGAACGCTGGATCCTGGTCGGCGGCGCGCGCTACCAGATCTACGACCAGCTCGCCGGGCGCGGCCGGCCGTTCAACGCCAACACCGATATCAACGGGCAGAAATGGGTGCCGCGCGGCGGCCTGGTCTACCGCCTGAGCGACGAGGTTTCGCTGTACGGCAGCTACACGCGCTCGTTCAAGCCGAACTCGACCATCGCCCCGCTGAGCACCGGCGAGACCATCGATTCGGCGATCCTGCCGGAGGAGGCGACCTCCTGGGAGCTGGGCGCCAAGCTGGATGTGCCGGGGCGTCTCAGCGGCACCCTGGCGCTGTTCGACATTCGCAAGAAGAACGTGCTGGTCAACGAACTCGACGGTGCCGGCAACAGCAGCGTGCGCGCCGCCGGCCGGGTCCGCTCGCGCGGCCTGGAGCTGGACCTCACCGGCCAGCTCAGCGAACGCTGGAGCCTGATCGGCAGCTACGCCTGGCTCGCCGCGGAAGTCACCGAGGACCCGACCCTGGAGGGCAAGCGCCTGCAGAACGTGGCGCGCAACACCGCGTCGCTGTCGGCGGTCTACGAACTCGGCCAGCTCTTCGGCGGCGACCGCCTACGCCTGGGCGGCGGCGCGCGCTACGTCGGCAAGCGCCCGGGCGACCCGGCCAATTCCTTCGACCTGCCGTCCTACACCGTGGCCGATGCCTTCGCCAGCTACGACACCCGCTTCGGCGGGCACGGCGTGAAGTTCCAGCTCAACGTGAAGAACCTGTTCGACCGCACCTACTACCCGTCCAGTGCCAATCGACTGTACGTGGCGATGGGCGAGCCCCGGCAGTTCCAGGTGTCGACGACGGTGGAGTTCTGAGTCGGCGCTCGCTCCAGGTGGGGTTCCCCGGCGTCCTCCTGGACGTGGAGGCCCCCTGAAGGGCGAAGGGTCGGCGCGATGCTGCCCGACCATGCTCCATCCGGTTCCTTCTTCCCCCAGGGAAGGGATTGCCCGGCGCGTGAGTCGTTCCGCCATCCAGTGCCTTCTCCCTTTGGGGAAAGGAAGGCGGAGAACCGCCTGGCACGACCTCGCCGCACGCCACACCTCGTTCCCAACCCGCCCGTTGGGTACCATGCCCGCACCACTCGCCGCCACGGCCGCCCCATGAACCTCGACAACCGCATCAAGTTCCGCCACCTCGCCTGCTTCCTCGAAGTCGCCCGCCAGCGCAGCTTCGCCAAGGCGGCGGATGCCGTGGCGGTGTCGCAGCCGGCGATCTCCAAGACCCTCAAGGAACTGGAGGAAATCCTCGGCGCGCGCCTGTTCGAACGGAGCAAGGCCGGCGCCGAGCTGACCGAGGCGGGCGTGACCTTCCTGCGCTATGCCGGCCCCTGCGTGCAGGCCCTGCGCGACGGGGTGAACACCCTGCGCGGCCACGAGGCGCAGGTCGAGACGGTGCGGGTCGGCGTGCTGTCGACGGTGGAGAGCCTGGTGGTGCCCGAGGTGATCCGGCGCCTGCACCGGCGCCACGGTGCGCTGGTGGTCAGCGTCGCCACCGGACCCAGCGCCTACCTGCTGGCGCAACTGAAGGTCGGCGAGCTGGACCTGGTGGTCGGGCGGATGACCGATAGCCCGGACATCCAGGGCCTGACCTTCGAGCACCTGTACAGCGAGTCGATGATGCTGGTGGTGCGTCCCGGCCACCCCTTGCTCGCCGCGCCCCTCGGCGACCTGCAGCGGCTGGCCGAATTCCCACTGGTGCTGCCGCTGGCCGGCACCACCATCCGCCGCCACGCCGACAGCCTGTTCGTGCAGTGGGGCATCGCGCTCGCCGGACAGCGCCTGGAAACCCTCTCGCCGACCCTCAGCCGCAGCTATGTGTTGCGCAGCGAGGCGATCTGGGTGGCGCCGCGCGATGCCGTGCGCCTGGACGTCGGCAACGGCGAGCTGGCCGAGCTGGACCTGGGTATCCGCGAACCGGGCGGTTCGGTCGGGCTGTGCCACAACGCGGCCTTGCCGTTGCCGCTGGGGGCGCAATGGTTCAGCGCGGTGTTGCGCGAGGTGGCCGCCGAGTTGCACTGATAAAGCATAACCAAATGGTTATGTATGGGGCCGGATAATTCACTGTCCCCGTCCCGCCTCCTGCGCAAGACTTCGTTTTCCATGCCTGAATCCACAAGCCTGGCGACCGATAACGCGAATAACAGGAGCCCGACATGCACGACGCCGAAAGCCGTCGTTTCGTCATCCGTGACCGAAACTGGCACCCCAAAGCCTTGACCCCCGACTACAAGACCTCCGTGCCGCGCTCGCCGAGCCAGGCGCTGGTGAGCATCCCGCAATCGCTCTCGGAAACCAGCGGGCCGGACTTCTCCCACCTCAGGCTCGGCCGCCACGACAACGACCTGCTGCTCAACTTCGACCACGGCGGCCTGCCCCAGGGCGAGCGCATCATCATGTTCGGCCGGGTCTTCGACCAGTACGGCAAGCCGGTCCCGCACACCCTGGTGGAGATGTGGCAGGCCAACGCCGGCGGGCGCTACCGGCACAAGAACGACCGCTACCTGGCGCCGCTCGACCCGAACTTCGGCGGCGTCGGCCGGACCCTCACCGACAGCGAGGGCCACTATTACTTCCGCACCATCAAGCCCGGGCCCTATCCCTGGCGCAACGGCCCCAACGACTGGCGCCCGGCGCACATCCACGTGTCTGTCAGCGGCCCGGCGATCGCCGCGCGGCTGGTCACCCAGATGTACTTCGAGGGCGACCCGCTGATCCCCAAGTGCCCGATCATCCGCACCCTTGCCGACCCGGAGGCGGCGCAGAGCCTGATCGGCCGGCTCGACATGAGCATGGCCAACCCGATGGATTGCCTGGCCTACCGCTTCGACATCGTCCTGCGCGGGCAGCGCAAGACCTTCTTCGAGAACGCCTGAGGAGCCGACCATGAGCCACGAACTGCTGCGGGAAACCCCTTCCCAGACCGCCGGTCCCTATGTCCACATCGGCCTGGCGCTGGCCGCCGCCGGCAACCCGACCCGTGACCTGGAGATCTGGAACCGCATGGCCCGCGAAGACGCGCCGGGCCAGCACATCCTCCTGCTCGGCCACGTCTACGACGGCAACGGCCACCTGGTGCGCGACTCGTTCCTGGAGTTCTGGCAGGCCGACAGCGAAGGCCGCTACCAGGAGCGCTACGATCCGGAGCGTCCGTTCAACAGCTTCGGCCGCACCGCCACCACCTTCGATGCCGGCGAGTGGACCCTGCACACGGTCAAGCCGGGGGTGGTGCGTAACGCCCAGGGCGTGCCGATGGCGCCGCACATCAACGTCTCGCTGTTCGCCCGCGGCATCAACATCCACTTGCAGACCCGGCTGTACTTCGATGACGAGACCGAGGCCAACGCCGCCTGTCCGGTGCTCAACCTGATCGAGCAGGCGCCGCGTCGCGACACCCTGCTCGCGCAGCGCTGCGAAGTGGACGGACAGCTCGCCTACCGTTTCGACATCCGCATCCAGGGCGACAACGAGACGGTGTTCTTTGACTTCTAGGCGCATCGATCGCGCGGGAAGGAAGGGCGCCCTTGCCGGAGCGGCAAGGGCGTACCCAGAACCCGCCGATGGGTACCTGACATTACTCCCGGAGGGCGATGGGTAGCCCCGACAGTACTACAGTCGGAGGCGCTCCGGTCAATTGCGATGATCGAACGAGTGTCCGATAATCGGCGAGCCTTTCCGTGACCCGAGCCCGAACGTCCATGAGCGAACTCCCGGAACACCCCGCCACCCTGGCGCCGCCGACCGTCCTTTCGCCGGCCAAGCGCATCGAGGCCTTCACCGGCGATCCCAACTTCATGACCTCGCTGGCCCGTGGCCTGGCGGTGATCCATGCGTTCCAGGAGCGCAAGCGGCACCTGACCATCGCCCAGATCAGCCACCGCACCGAGATACCCCGCGCCGCCGTGCGTCGCTGCCTGCACACGCTGATGCAGCTTGGCTACGCCACCACCGACGGGCGCACCTACTCGCTGTTGCCGAAGGTGCTCACCCTCGGCCACGCCTACCTGTCGTCGACGCCGCTGGCGATCACTGCGCAGCCGATCCTCGACCGCCTCAGCGAACAGCTCCACGAAGCCTGTTCGATGGCCACCCTGGAGGGCGACGACGTGCTCTACATCGCCCGTTCGGCCACTCCCCAGCGGCTGATTTCGGTGGACCTCAACGTCGGCAGCCGGCTGCCCGCCTATTGCACCTCGATGGGCCGCATCCTCCTCGCCGCGCTGGACGACGACGCGCTGCACGCCTACTTCGGCGGAGTGGAGATGCAGGCCAAGACCAGCCGTACCCTGTATACCCCCGAGACCCTGCTGCCGTGCCTGGTGGAGATTCGTCGCCAGGGCTGGTGCATCGTCGACCAGGAGCTGGAAGTCGGCCTGCGCTCGCTGGCGGTGCCGGTACGCGACTCCGCCGGCCATGTGCTCGCCGCGCTGAACGTCGGCACCCATGCCGGGCGGGTCTCCCGCGCCGAACTGGAAAGCCGTTTCCTGCCGTTGCTGCTGGAGGCCAGCCGCGAGCTGAGCGCGCGCCTGTTCACCTGACGCCGGAGGCGATCCCCTCCACAAGTTTGGAAAAGGAACCCCCGCTTCCATCTGATAGTCGCAATCCTTGGGGACGCGGCTAGAATCCCTGCCAATTCTGGGAGTTTCCGGCCGGATCGGCCGGTATCTGTATGGATCGCGAAGGGGAAGGCATGTCAGACGCCAGAGGCGCTTTTCATTCCAAAGGTCGCTGGTCGCGGATGGCGCTGCCCGCCATCCTGTGCGCCGGCCTGCTTGTCGGTTGCGGCGCCGAGCCGCCCGCCGAGGAACACGTCCGTGTGCTGGCGCAGACGGTGAAGATGGCCGAGTTCGCCTCGGCCACCTCGATCACCGGCGACATCCAGGCACGGGTACAGGCCGACCAGTCGTTCCGTGTCGGCGGCAAGATCGTCGAGCGCCTGGTCGATGTCGGCGACCACGTCGCGGCTGGCCAGGTGCTGGCGCGGCTCGACCCGCAGGACCAGCGCAGCAACGTGGAGAACGCCCAGGCGGCGGTCGCCGCGCAGCAGGCGCAGTCGAAGCTCGCCGACCTCAACTACCAGCGGCAGAAGGCGCTGCTGCCCAAGGGCTACACCAGCCAGAGCGAGTACGACCAGGCGCTGGCCTCGGTGCGCAGCGCGCAGAGTTCGCTGAAGGCCGCCCAGGCGCAGTTGGCCAACGCCCGCGACCTGCTTTCCTATACCGAGCTGCGTGCCTCCGACGCCGGGGTCATCACCGCCCGCCAGGCCGAGGTCGGCCAGGTGGTGCAGGCCACCGTGCCGATCTTCACCCTGGCCCGCGACGGCGAGCGCGACGCGGTGTTCAACGTCTACGAGTCGTTGTTCAGCCACGATGTCGACGGCCAGCGGATCACCGTCAGCCTGCTCGGCAAGCCGGAAGTCACCGCCAGCGGCAAGGTCCGCGAGATCACCCCCACGGTGGACGAGCGCAGCGGTACGCTGAAGGTCAAGGTCGGCCTCGACTCGGTGCCGGCGGAAATGAGCCTCGGCAGCGTGGTCAACGCCAGCGTCGCCGCGCCGGCCGAGCACAGCGTGGTGCTGCCCTGGTCGGCGCTGTCCAAGGTCGGCGAGCAGCCGGCGGTCTGGTTGCTCGACCAGCAAGGCAAGGCGCGTCTGCAACCGGTGCGGGTGGCACGCTACGCCAGCGAGAAGGTGGTCATCGACGGTGGCCTGGAGGCGGGCCAGACGGTGGTCACGGTGGGCGGCCAACTGCTCCATCCGGGCCAGGTGGTCGAGGTGGCCCAGCCGCCGCAGCCGACCCAGAGCACCGCCAGCCGCGACGCCGTGGGCGGAGGCCAGCCATGAAGCCGTTTTCCCTCGCCGGCCTGTTCGGCTTCGCCCTGCTCCTCTCCGGCTGCGGCGACGAGCCGCCGCCGGCACCGCCGCGGCCGGTGCTGACGGTGACCGTGAAGACCCTGAAGAACGACGACCTCGGTCGCTTCGCCGGGAGCATCCAGGCGCGCTACGAGAGCGTGCTCGGCTTCCGCACCAACGGACGGATCGCCTCGCGCCTGTTCGACGTCGGTGACTTCGTCGGCAAGGGCGCGCTGCTGGCGACCCTCGACCCCACCGACCAGCAGAACCAGTTGCGCGCCAGCCAGGGCGACCTGGCCAGCGCCGAGGCACAGTTGATCGACGCCCAGGCCAATGCCCGGCGCCAGGAAGAACTGTTCGCCCGCAGCGTCACCGCCCAGGCGCGCCTGGACGATGCGCGGACCCGCCTGAAGACCAGCCAGGCCAGCTTCGACCAGGCCAAAGCGGCGGTGCAGCAGGCCAGGGACCAGCTTTCCTACACGCGCCTGGTGACCGATTTCGACGGCGTCATCACCACCTGGCACGCCGAGGCCGGGCAAGTGGTCAGCGCCGGCCAGGCGGTGGTCACCCTGGCCCGGCCCGAAGTGCGCGAGGCAGTCTTCGACCTGCCCACCGAGGTCGCCGAGAGCCTGCCGGCCGACGCGCGCTTCCTGGTCAGCGCCCAGCTCGACCCGCAGGCCAGGACCACCGGCAGCATCCGCGAGCTGGGTCCGCAGGCCGACGCCTCGACCCGCACCCGTCGCGTGCGCCTGAGCCTGGCGCAGACGCCGGAGGCGTTTCGCCTCGGTTCGACCATCCAGGTCCAGCTGAGCAGCGCCGGTAGCGTGCGCAGCGTGCTGCCGGCCAGCGTGCTGCTGGAGCGCGACGGCAAGACCCAGGTCTGGGTCGTCGATGGGAAACAGTCCAGCGTGGCCCTGCGCGAGGTACAGGTGCTCAGCCGCGACGAACGCCAGGTGGTGATCGGACAGGGCCTGGCCGACGGCGACCGGGTGGTCCGCGCCGGAGTCAACAGCCTCAAGCCCGGCCAGAAGATCAAACTCGACGAGGATGCGCGATGAAGGGCGGTTTCAACCTGTCGGACTGGGCCCTGCGCCACCAGTCCCTGGTCTGGTACCTGATGGCGGTATCGCTGGTGATGGGCGTGTTCTCCTACCTCAACCTGGGGCGCGAGGAGGATCCCTCGTTCGCCATCAAGACCATGGTCATCCAGACCCGCTGGCCGGGCGCCACGGTGGACGACACCCTGGAGCAGGTCACCGACCGCATCGAGAAGAAGCTCGAGGAGCTGGACTCGCTGGATTACGTGAAGAGCTACACGCGACCCGGCGAATCGACGGTCTTCGTCTACCTCAAGGACACCACCAAGGCCGGCGACATCCCGGATATCTGGTACCAGGTGCGCAAGAAGATATCCGACATCCAGGGCGAATTCCCCCAAGGCATCCAGGGACCGGGTTTCAACGACGAGTTCGGCGACGTGTTCGGCAGCGTCTACGCCTTCACCGCCGATGGCCTGGACTTCCGCCAGCTGCGCGACTACGTGGAGAAGGTGCGCCTGGACATCCGCTCGGTGAAAGACCTGGGCAAGGTGCAGATGATCGGTGCGCAGAACGAGGTCATCTACCTCAACTTCTCTACCCGCAAGCTGGCCGCCCTCGGTCTCGACCAGCGCCAGGTCGTGCAGAGCCTGCAGGCGCAGAACGCGGTGACCCCGTCCGGCGTGGTCGAGGCCGGCCCCGAGCGCATCTCGGTGCGCACCTCCGGCAACTTCCGTTCGGAAAAGGACCTGCAGGCGGTCAACCTGCGGGTCAACGATCGTTTCTACCGGCTGTCCGACCTGGCCAGCATCAGCCGCGATTTCGTCGACCCGCCGACCTCGCTGTTCCGCTACAAGGGCGAGCCGGCCATCGGCCTGGCGGTGGCGATGAAGGAGGGCGGCAATATCCTCGAGTTCGGCGAGGCGCTCAATGCGCGCATGCAGGAGATCACCGGCGAACTGCCGGTTGGCGTCGGCGTGCACCAGGTGTCGAACCAGGCCCAGGTGGTGAAGAAGGCGGTCGGCGGTTTCACCCGGGCGCTGTTCGAGGCGGTGGTGATCGTCCTCATCGTCAGCTTCGTCAGCCTCGGCCTGCGCGCCGGGCTGGTGGTGGCCTGCTCGATCCCGCTGGTGCTGGCGATGGTCTTCGTGTTCATGGAATACACCGACATCACCATGCAGCGGGTTTCCCTCGGCGCGCTGATCATCGCCCTCGGCCTGCTGGTGGACGATGCCATGATCACCGTGGAGATGATGATCACGCGCCTCGAACTGGGCGACTCGCTGCACGACTCGGCGACCTACGCCTACACCTCGACGGCCTTCCCGATGCTCACCGGGACCCTGGTGACGGTGGCCGGCTTCGTGCCCATCGGGCTCAACGCCAGCTCCGCCGGCGAGTACACCTTCACCCTGTTCGCAGTGATCGCCGTGGCGCTGCTGCTGTCGTGGATCGTCGCGGTGCTGTTCGCCCCGGTGATCGCCGTGCACATCCTGCCGAAGACTCTCAAGCACAAGTCGGAGCAGAAGAAGGGCCGCATCGCCGAGCGTTTCGACAGCCTGCTGCACCTGGCGATGCGCCGGCGCTGGACGACCATCTTCCTCACCGCGCTGCTGTTCGGCGTGTCGCTGTTCCTGATGAAGTTCGTCCAGCACCAGTTCTTCCCGTCTTCCGACCGTCCGGAACTGCTGGTCGACCTCAACCTGCCGCAAAACAGCAGCATCCACGAGACCAGGGCGGTGATGGACCGCCTGGAAGCGACGCTGAAGGACGACGAGGACATCGACCACTGGAGCGCCTACGTCGGCGAAGGCGCGATCCGCTTCTACCTGCCGCTGGACCAGCAGTTGCAGAACAACTTCTATGGCCAGCTGGTGATCGTCACCAAGGACCTGGAGGCCCGCGAGCGCGTCGCCGCACGCCTGCGCGATCGCTTGCGCAAGGACTACGTCGGCATCAGCACCTACGTGCAGCCGCTGGAGATGGGGCCGCCGGTGGGACGGCCGATCCAGTACCGGGTCAGCGGACCGCAGATCGACAAGGTCCGCGAGTACGCCATGGGCCTGGCCGGCGTGCTCGACGGCAACCCGAACATCGGCGATATCGTCTACGACTGGAACGAGCCCGGGAAGATGCTCAAGATCGACATCGCCCAGGACAAGGCGCGCCAGCTCGGGCTGTCCTCCGAGGACGTGGCGCAGATCATGAACAGCGTGGTGACCGGCAGCGCGGTGACCCAGGTGCGCGACGACATCTACCTGGTGAACGTCATCGGTCGCGCCGAGGATAGCGAGCGCGGCTCGCTGGAGACCCTGGAGAGCCTGCAGATCGTCACGCCCAGCGGCACCTCGATCCCGCTCAAGGCGTTCGCCAAGGTCAGCTACGAGCTGGAGCAGCCGCTGGTGTGGCGCCGCGACCGCAAGCCGACGATCACGGTGAAGGCGTCGCTGCGCGGCGAGATCCAGCCCACCGACCTGGTCGCCCGGCTGGCGCCGGAGGTCAAGCGCTTCGCCGACGGCCTGCCGGCGAACTACCGGATCGAAGTGGGCGGCACGGTGGAGGAGAGCGGCAAGGCCGAGGGCCCGATCGCCAAGGTGGTGCCGCTGATGCTGTTCCTCATGGCGACCTTCCTGATGATCCAGTTGCAGAGCGTGCAGAAGCTGTTCCTGGTGGCCAGCGTCGCGCCGCTGGGGCTGATCGGGGTGGTCGCGGCGTTGCTGCCGACCGGCACGCCGATGGGCTTCGTGGCGATCCTCGGGATTCTCGCGCTGATCGGCATCATCATCCGCAACTCGGTGATCCTGGTGACCCAGATCGATGCCTTCGAGAAGGACGGCAAGACGCCCTGGGAAGCCGTGCTGGAAGCCACCCACCACCGCACCCGGCCGATCCTGCTGACGGCGGCGGCGGCCAGCCTGGGGATGATCCCCATCGCCCGCGAAGTGTTCTGGGGGCCGATGGCCTATGCGATGATCGGCGGCATCGTCGCCGCCACGCTGCTCACGCTGATCTTCCTGCCGGCGCTGTACGTCGCCTGGTACCGGATTCCGGAACCGGGACGCTGAGCGCGGCGTAAGGGGAAGGGGGCGCCGCCGTAGCAGAGTCTGTGCGGGGGGAAGGAGAGCGGACGGCGGGTGGGCCATCCGCCCCGACGCCGGGCAGGGTATGCCCGGCGTTGCTACGGCGACGGCGGCCAGTATAGGCAGCCCGGCGTCAGGGAAAATCCGACCAATTTACGAATCTGTTTTGCAACCGAGGTAATAGTGGACACATTGCAAGGCATGCGCGTGTTCGCCAGGGTGGTGGACAGCGGCAGCTTCACTTCCGCCGCCCAGGCCCTGGACCTGTCCACCGCGCAGGTATCGCGGCTGATCTCCGACCTGGAGGTGCACCTGCAGACGCGCCTGCTGCACCGCACCACCCGGCGCCTGGCCCTGACCGAAGCCGGCGAGCGTTACCTGGAACGGTGCCGCGGGATCCTCGAGGACATCGAGGTCGCCGAGGCCGAAGCCGCCGGCGCGCACATCCGCCCCTGCGGCCGCTTGCGCGTGCAGTCGCTGATGGGCATGGGCCAGCATCACCTGGTGCCGATGATCGCCCGCTACGGCGCACTGTTCCCCGACGTGGTGATCGAGCTGACCCTGTCCCAGCGCAACCCGGACATGCTCGAGGAAGGCCAGGATGTGCTGATCACCGGCGAGCGCCAGTTGCCCGACTCGGAGTTCGTCGCCCAGCGCCTGGGCAGCATCCACAGCGTGCTCTGCGCCAGTCCCGGCTACCTGCAGCAGCACGGCGTGCCACGCTCGGTGGACGACCTGGAGCGCCACGTCTGCCTGCGCCTGCAGGACCCGGCCTACCCGGAGGGCTGGATCTTCGCCGACGAGCAGGGCGAGCGCACCGTCAGCCCGCAGAACACCTTCATGGTCAATGTCGCCGAGGTCATGGCCCAGGCGGCCAAGGCCGACCTCGGCATCGCCCTGCTGCCCAGCTACGTGGCGGCCGCGGCGCTGCGCAACGGCGAGCTGCTACGGGTGTTGCCCGGCCATGCCATGCACCAGCGGACCATCTATGCGCTGTATCCCTCGCGGCGTTACCTGGACGCGAAGATCCGCACCTGGGTCGATCTGTTGCAACAGGAACTTCCCCAGGCATTCGCCCGCGACGAAACTACCATGCAAAGTTCAAGTTACTGGGCACAGTGAAGGATTGTTGTTATTGAGGTAATACTCTCTCGTCTGTTTGGCTATTTTTCCGAGCATGGCGGTTAACTAATATGGCGCCTGTCCCAAGTGAACAGGGTGTCATCGGAGACCCGCCATGAATCGCCAGATCCTTGCTGCCGCCATACTCAGTTTGTTTTTCCTCGCATTTTCCCAGGCCGGTTTCGCCGAAGAGTCCTCGCTGATGACCAACCGCATGGTCGACGCCAACCAGCAGGCCATCGAGCACCAGCAGGAACTTTCCGCCTCCGCCGCGCAGGCCGGGGCCCGCAGCGACTCCTGATCTAGCGCATGGCGCCAGCCGCGCCATGGCTTCCCCCGGGTACTCGGGAAGCGTGAGCCTGGGTACCCTGTCCTTGCGCCGCATATGATATGCGGCGTTTTTTTTGCCTTCCTGACCGTTCGGACAATTCTTGCAGAATATGTAAAAGACTTTCGTTGGATATCGGGTTTTTCCGATAGTGGCAAAAAAATATAATCGCGCCAGCTCAATGGATAATTGTCGCTGGCTGTCGACGATATTCGTTCTGTCTTCATCGATCTCGCCATGCAAGAGCGGGACGTGGAAAGCCTAAAGCCCGATGAGTCGAAGAGACTTTCAATAGAAGAGTCCGACTGCGTTCCAGCCGGTTTCCAGTGTCCGGAAATACACTGGCAAGACTTCCCGACGCCGAACTTTGATTGCTCCTATTCGACGTCTTCTCAAGGCCGCTGATACCAGCGACCTTTTTTTTCGGGTTGCGCCCGGCTGGGCGCCCCATGGGAGCGATCGCCCGCGCGACGCCAGCAGAAGCGTCGCCGGGAACGACACCACAACACGCTTTCCGGCCTTGCCGGATTTCACCACGCTGTAAGAAGGAGCAACCGCAATGAGGAATCTGTTCGCCTTGACGCCGATGGCGCTGGCGCTGTGCACCGCGTCCGCCGCCTGGGCCGATGAGGGGGAAGCCAAAGAAGGCTTCATCGAAGGCTCCAGCCTCCAATTGCTGACCCGCAACTACTACTTCAACCATGACCGCCGGCACGCTTCCGGGCACGACAGCAAGGAATGGGCGCAAGGCTTCATCGCCACCTTTCAGTCCGGCTACACGCCCGGCGTGGTCGGCTTCGGCGTCGACGCCTACGGCATGCTCGGGCTGAAGCTCGACGGCGGCGGCGGTACCGGCGGCACCAGCATCCTGCCGATCACCGCGCCGAGCAAGGAAGGCTACGAATCCGGCAAGGCACCCGATGAGTTCTCCAGTGGCGGGGCGGCGCTGAAGATCCGCGCCTTCGACACCGAGCTGAAGCTGGGCGACCAGTTCCTCAGCAACCCGGTGGTCGCCGGCGGCGAGTCGCGCATGCTGCCGCAGACCTTCCGCGGTGTGAGCCTGACCAACAACAGTTTCGAGGACCTGACCCTCACGGCTGGCCAGGTCAGTTTCACCAGGTACTACAACCAGAGTGGCCACCGTCGCCTCGGCTCGTACTACGGCGAACTGCCGGGCGACCGCGACAGCCATCATCTCAGCTGGCTGGGCGGCACCTGGGGCGGCATCGAGGGCTTCACCAGCAGCCTGTACGCCGCCGAACTGCAGAACGTCTGGAAGCAGTACTACGCCGACGTCGACTACACCTACGAGATCGACGACAACTGGTCGCTGAACCCCGGCGCGCACTACTACAAGACCGTCGACAGCGGCGACTCGTTGCTCGGCCGGATCGACAACAACACCTACAGCCTGCATTTCGCGGTCGGCTACAGGCAGCACACCGTCACCGCGGTGCTGCAGAAGGTCAACGGCAACACGCCGTTCGACTACATCAACCAGGGCGACAGCATCTTCCTCGACAACTCGCAGCAGTATTCCGACTTCAACGGTCCCAACGAGAAGTCCTGGAAGCTGCAATACGACTACGACTTCGTCGCCCTCGGCCTACCCGGCCTGAGCGCCTCGGCCTCGTACTCGCGCGGCAAGCTGGACCTGACCCGGGTCGATCCGGACAGCCCCGGCTACGGCGGCTGGTACAGCGCCGACGGCAAGAACGCCAAGCACTGGGAACGCGACCTCGACCTGCAGTACGTGGTCCAGGGCGGTCCGGCCAAGGACCTCTCGCTACGCCTGCGCTGGGCCACCCACCGCGGCACCGGCGGCTACAGCGCGGTGGACAACGACATCGACGAATACCGGGTGATCGTCGACTATCCCATCGACGTGTTCTGAGCCCCGCGCGCTGGGCCCTTCGCCGGGCTCAGCGCTGGCGGAACAGTTCGCCGGGAGTGAAGCCGAAGAGTCCCTTGAAGGCGGCGATGTAGGCCGAGGTCGAGTCGTAGCCGCTGTCCAGGGCGGCGCCGGTGACGCTGTCGCCGGCTTCCAGCGCGTTGAGCGAGGCGAGCAGGCGCTGGCGTTGGCGCCAGAGCCGGTAGTTCATCCCGGTCTCGCGCTGGAACAGGCGCGACAGGGTCTTTTCCGAGGTGCCCAGGCGCTGCGCCCAGTCGCCCATGGTCAGGCTCTGGGTCGGTTCGTCGATCAGTGCCTGGCACAGCCGCAGCAGGCGCGGCTCGCGCGGCATCGGCAGGGAGAAGGCGACCTCCGGCAGCAGCCGCAACTGGTCCAGCAGCACCTGCACCAGCCGCGATTCGGCGCTGTCGCCCTCCGGGTAGTCCACCGGCAACTCGCAGAAACTCTTGATCAGCTCGCGCGCCAGCGGCGTCACCTCCAGCACCCGGCAACGCGTCGGCGCCCAGGCGCAGGCGTCGCCACGGATGTACAGGCTGCGCATCTCGGCGCGGGTGGAGGTGACCACCTCGTGTTCCAGCTGCGCCGGAATCCAGATCGCCCGCTGCGGCGGGGCGAAGAAGCTGCCCTCGGCGGTATGTACGCCGAGCACGCCGCTGATGGCGTAGGAAAGCTGTACCCAGGCGTGCCGGTGGCGCGAGGTCCAGGAGCCGGCGCGCAGGCTTTCGGCGCGCGCGTAGACCGGCCGTGGCAGGCGGGCGAGGGTGGGAATCGGGCGGTGCAGTTCCGCAGGCTGTCCGTTCATCGTCATGACTTGGCGTCGTGTCGCTAGTCGGCAGAGTCTGGCAGGGCTAACCTGCCGCCTCAAGTTTCCCGGAGCCCACGCCGATGCTCGACTTCTCCGCCCACGCGCTTCCCTACGCCTCGCAACGTTCGCCGGTCCATGCCCGCCGCGGCATGGTCGCCACCTCGCAGCCGCAGGCGGCGCAGGTCGGGTTGGAGATATTGCGCCGTGGCGGCAACGCCATCGACGCGGCGATCGCCACCGCCGCCGCGCTGACGGTGGTCGAGCCGACCGGCTGCGGGATTGGCGGCGATGCCTTCGCCCTGGTCTGGACCCGCGGACGCCTGCACGGCCTGGACGCCAGCGGGCGCGCGCCGGGCCTGCTCGATCGCGAGCGGGTGCGCGCCGCCGGCCACGAGCGGATGCCGCTGTACGGCTGGACGCCGGTCACCGTGCCGGGCTGTCCGGCGGCCTGGGGCGAACTGTCGCGGCGCTTCGGCAAATTGCCGTTCGAACAACTGCTGCGGCCGGCGATCGAGCTGGCTCGCGATGGCTTTCCGGTCTCGCCGGTGATCGCCCGCCTGTGGCAGAGCGGCCTGGACAAGTTCCGCGCGGCGTTGCCGCAGCGGCCCGAGCTGCGGGCCTGGTTCGACGAGTTCCTCATCGACGGCCGGGCGCCGCGCGCCGGCGAGGTGTTCCGCCAGCCGGGCCAGGCCGACACCCTGGACGAGCTGGCGCGCAGCCAGTGCGAAAGCTTCTATCGCGGCGAGCTGGCCAGGGCCATCGTCGGCCACGCCGAGCGCAGCGGCGGCTACCTGCGCGCGGAGGACCTGGCCGGCTACCAGGCGAAGTGGGTCGAACCGATCTCACTGAACTACCGTGGCTATGACGTCTGGGAGATTCCGCCGAGCGGCCAGGGCCTGATCGCCCTGATGACCCTGAACATCCTCAAGGGCTTCGAATTCGGCGAGCGCGACTGCGCGCGGACCTGGCATCGCCAACTGGAGGCGATGAAGCTGGCGTACGTCGACGGGCTGCACTACATCAGCCAGCCGCAGTCGATGCGGGTCTCGGTCGAGGAACTGCTGCACGAGGACTACGCCGCCAGCCGCCGTGCGCTGATCGGCGAGCGCGCGCTCGATCCCAGCCCCGGCCAGCCGAGGCCGGGCGGCACGGTGTACCTGGCCTGTGGCGACGAGGAGGGCAACCTGGTCTCGTTCATCCAGAGCAACTACCACGGCTTCGGCTCCGGCGTGGTGGTGCCCGGCACCGGCATCGCCTTGCAGAACCGCGGCGCCGAGTTCAGCCTCGATCCGGACCACGTGAATTGCCTGGAGCCGGGCAAGCAGACCTTCCACACCATCATTCCCGGTTTCCTCAGCAAGGACGGCGTGCCGCTCGGCCCGTTCGGCGTGATGGGCGCCTATATGCAGCCGCAGGGCCACGTGCAGATGGTGATGAACCTGGTGGACTTCGGCCTCAACCCCCAGGCTGCCCTCGACGCGCCGCGCTGGCAGTGGCTGGGCGGGCTGCGCGTCGGCATCGAACATGCCGCGCCGCGCGCGCTGGCGGCGGAGCTGGCGCAGCGTGGGCACCAGGTGGAGATCGCCTACGACTCGACCAGCTACGGGCGCGGCCAGATCGTCCTGCGCGACCCGGCCAGCGGCGTGCTCTGTGGCGGCACCGAGCCGCGCACCGATTCGCAGATCGCGGTGTGGTGAGGGGACCCATGTGGGTGAGGCGGGGAGACCTGTCCGGCGGATAACGCCCAAGGCGTATCCGCCCTGCGGATGGCGAAGCAAGAAGTCCCGGCAGGCATAGGCTGCCAGGCGACCCGTACTCGAGCGCGCTCCGCTACGCGACATCGAGAGCGCCTTCTGGATGTCATGCCACCGGAGTCTCCCAGGCCCTGGCGAATTTACGTCCGGGCGTCCTGAAACCCGACGAAAAACCCCATTCGGGGATGAATTCCGCCCGCCGTCTCTGGCATCATCCGCGCCGCTTCTCGCCCGAACGCCGGGGCGGTGATGTGTAGAAATACCACGCAGTGTTTTGTGTACAAAATCCTACTGATTCTTTTTGTCACAAAACGCTTTTGTGTATCCAGTTTTCTTCGCGCTGCCATCCCAAAGTCGAGCACGCCCCTCCCGACCACGCACCAGCGCAAGGCAGAAACTGTCCTTGGGGTCAGGTTTTTGCCGTCGTAGAGAGGTTGGAGGCATTTCGCCGCCTTTGTCCAGAACACTGAAAAAACAGGCGTTCCCTTCGCCGTTGGAAACCCGGCGAAGCGCCCGCGCCGTCTTGGCTTCGTTCTTGCTATCCATGGCGAGGCCTGACCGCTCGGACAGGTTCGCCCACTAGAAAAAAAGCTATTCACTCCAGGAGCGTTTCAATGAGCCGCACACTCGCCACCGTGATGCTAGCCGGGGGGCTGCTGGCCGCAGGCCAGGCTGTCGCCGAAGACCATGACATGACGCCGACCCACGAGACCGACTCGGGGCCGCTGCTCTGGCACAACGAGAGCCTGACCTACCTCTACGGCAAGAACTTCAAGATCAACCCGCCGATCCAGCAGACCTTCACCCTGGAACATGCCAGCGGCTGGACCTGGGGCGACCTGTTCATCTTCTTCGACCAGATCAACTACAACGGCAAGGAAGACGCCAGCAACGGCAAGAACACCTACTACGGCGAGATCACTCCGCGCCTGAGCTTCGGCAAGCTCACCGGAGCGGACCTCTCCTTCGGCCCGGTTAAGGACGTGCTGCTGGCCGGCACCTACGAGTTCGGCGAAGGCGACACCGAGGCCTACCTGCTCGGCCCGGGCTTCGACCTGGCGATCCCCGGCTTCGACTACTTCCAGCTCAACTTCTACTACCGCAAGCCCGACGGCAACCGCGTGCGCGCCGGCGCCTGGCAGATCACCCCGGTGTGGTCCTACACCATTCCGGTGGGCAACTCCGACATCCTCATCGACGGCTACATGGACTGGGTGATCAACAACAAGAGCGCCAGCACCAGCCGCCGCAACCAGAGCGACTATCACGCCAACCTGCACTTCAACCCACAGGTCAAGTACGACCTGGGCAAGGCCCTCGGCTACGAGCCTAAGCACCTGTACGTGGGCCTGGAGTACGACTACTGGTCCGACAAGTACGGTGTGAAGGACTCGCAGTACTTCACCACCGACCAGAACACCGCAAGCTTCCTGGTCAAGTACCACTTCTGAGTCCGTCGCGCGGGGCTGCCGGCCGGGCCCCGCCAGCGCGCCCCGTCATTGCGCGCCGTGCATCGGCACGGTGCGCGACGGTCGCCTTCGTCGTCCTTGCGTTTGCCTCCCGTTGTTCGCTCGACCCACGCCGGGCGCGCCCTGCAGCCTGAGCGGCAGGAATAAGCTGATCACCTGGACAGCTTTTTGCAGAAGCCGTGCATCCTCCTCCTGTCCGAGGAGCGCCACTTGAGACGGCCCGATGCATAGCGAAGACCAGCGCCCCAACGACCTCATCTACGGCCTCGACGACCGGCCGCGCCCGCTTCCCGCCTTCCTTGCCGCGCTACAGCACGGGCTGGCCAGCTTCGTCGGTATCGTCACTCCGCCGCTGGTGATCGGCTCGCTGCTCGGCCTCGGCGAGCACCTGCCATACCTGATCAGCATGGCGCTGATGGTTTCCGGCGCCGGCACCCTGATCCAGGCGCGCCGGCCGTTCGGCATCGGCGCCGGGATGATCTGCCTGCAAGGCACCAGCTTCGCCTTCCTCGGCGCCGTGCTGGCCGCCGGGATGCTGGTGAAGCAGCGCGGCGGCGGTCCCGAGGAGATCCTCGCGATGATCTTCGGCGTGTGCTTCTTCGGCGCCTTCGTGCAGATCGTCCTCAGTCGGTTCCTCGGCCATCTTCGCCGGGTGATCACGCCGCTGGTCACCGGCATCGTCATCACCCTGATCGGCGTCAGCCTGATCAAGGTCGGCATCACCGACCTCGGCGGCGGAGCCGGGGCCACGGACTTCGGCGCACCGGCCAATCTCGCGCTGGGCGCGCTGGTGCTGCTGAGCATCGTCCTGCTGAACCGCTCGCGCCTGCCCTGGCTGCGCCTGGCCGCCATCGTCATCGGCCTGGCGCTGGGTACCCTGGCGGCCTGGGCGACCGGCCTGTTCGTTCCGCGGGCGTTGCCCGAGCTGCCGCTGGTCAGCCTGCCGCAGCCGTTCCGCTTCGGCTTCGCCTTCGACTGGATGGCCTTCCTGCCGGTGGCGCTGATCTACCTGATCAGCAGCATCGAGACGGTCGGCGACCTGACCGCCAACTGCATGCTCTCGCGGCAACCCCTGGAGGGGCCGGCGTACCTGCAGCGGTTGCGCGGCGGGGTGCTCGGCGACGGCGTCAGTTGCCTGCTGGCAGCCACCTTCAGCGCCTTCCCGAACACCACCTTCGCGCAGAACAACGGGGTGATCCAGCTCACCGGGGTGGCCAGCCGGCACGTCGGCATCTACATCGGCGGCGTGTTGCTGGCGCTCGGCCTGTTCCCCTGGGTCGGCGCGATCCTCCAGCAGATCCCCAAGCCGGTACTCGGCGGCGCCACCCTGGTGATGTTCGGCAGCGTCGCCGCCGCCGGCATCCGCATTCTCGGCCAGACCGCAATGGACCGCCGCAGCGTGCTGATCATCGCCGCCTCGTTCGGCGTCGGCCTCGGCGTGGCCGCGCAGCCGACCCTGCTCGACCAGATGCCGGCGGTGGTGAAGACCCTGTTCGACTCGGCGATCACCAGCGGCGGCATCACCGCCATCCTGCTCAACCTGCTGCTGCCCGAGGAGCGCGTTGCCGAAGCGGCGCAAGCCAGCGCGAAGGGCGGCGCCCTGGCGCGCTGGCGCAAGCCGCTGGGTTGATACGGGCGTTTGCAAATTTTTCCGCGCCTGGCTTGTGTCCCGCGGCCGGGCTGGGGTATCAACGCGGGGATCACGCCGATGGAAACCTGCGCATGACCCTGACAGTGCCCGCCCACGACCCGGCCGCCCGCGACAAGCCGGCCGGGCGCATCCGCCAGAAGAACGAGGAGGCGATCCTCGCCGCGGCCGAGGAGGAGTTCGCCCGCCACGGCTTCAAGGGCACCAGCATGAACACCATCGCGCAGAACGTCGGCCTGCCCAAGGCCAACCTGCACTACTACTTCGGCAACAAGCTGGGCCTCTACACGGCGGTGCTGAGCAACATCCTCGAACTCTGGGACAGTACCTTCAACACCCTCGGCGTCGACGACGATCCGGCCGAGGCGCTGGCCCGCTACATCCGCGCCAAGATGGAGTTCTCCCGCCGCTACCCGCTGGCCTCGCGGATCTTCGCCATGGAGATCATCAGCGGCGGCGAGTGCCTCACCGCGCATTTCAACCAGGACTACCGCAGCTGGTTCCGCGGCCGCGCCGCGGTATTCGAGGCCTGGATCGCCGCCGGCCGGATGGACCCGGTGGATCCCGTGCACCTGATCTTCCTGCTCTGGGGCAGCACCCAGCACTACGCCGACTTCGCCAGCCAGATCGGCCTGGTCACCGGCCGCAAGCGCATGTCCAGGCAGGACTTCGCCGCCGCCGCCGACAACCTGGTGCGGATCATCCTCAAGGGCTGCGGACTGACCCCGCCGGCGGCCTGAACGCGATGCCGAGCACCCTGCAAGGCCTCGCCGAATACCGCGAGGAAATCCGCAAGAGCCGCTTCCACACCATCGCCGCGCCGGTGGCCGACGAGGACGAGGCGCAGGCGTTCATCGCCGCCCACCGCGACGCTTCCGCCGGACACAACTGCTGGGCCTGGAAGTGCGGCGCGCAGTACCGCTTCAGCGACGACGGCGAACCCGGCGGCAGCGCCGGGCGGCCGATCCTGGCGGCCATCGAGGGACAGGACATGGACTGCGTGGCGGTGCTGGTCAGCCGCTGGTTCGGTGGCATCAAGCTCGGCACCGGCGGCCTCGCCCGCGCCTATGGTGGCGGCGCGGCCAAGTGCCTGCAGCAGGCGCCGCGCAGCGAGCTGGTCGAGCGCTGTCGGGTGCGCTTCGCCTGTGCCTTCGCCGACCACGCGCTGCTCAAGGCGCGCAGCCTGGCGCTGGGCGCCAGCGTGGCGGCCGAAGACTACGGCGCCGACGGCGTCGTCCTGACCCTGGAGTTGCCGGTGGCGCGCTTCGAGGCGCTTCAGGCGCTGCTGGTGGACCTCAGCCGAGGCCAGGTGCGGCCGCAGCGGCTGGACGCCTGAGGAGGCTCAGCGCGCTGGAGCCGGGCGGGAAGGGGCAGGAAGCGGCGGGAGCGCGGCGAACACGCATTTGTCGCGGCCGCTGCGCTTGGCGTCGAGCAGTGCGGCGTCGGCGCGATTGACGGTCTGCGAATAGGTTTCGCCGATGCGGTGTTCGGTAACGCCGACGCTGGCGGTGACGCTCAGCGCCTCGGTGCCGACGCGTACCGCCAGGGTCCGTACGCTGTCGCGCACCCGCTCGAGTACCGGGCCGGCGTCCTGCAGGCGGGTCTGTGGCAGCAGCAGGAGGAATTCCTCGCCGCCCCAGCGGCCGCAGAGGTCGTATTCGCGTAGCTCGGACTCCATGGCCCGGGCGATTTCCACCAGCACCCGGTCACCGCTGTCGTGGCCCCAGGTATCGTTGACCTGCTTGAAGAAGTCCACATCGAGCATTGCCAGCACGTAGCTCTGGCCGTGGCGCTGGGAGCGTTCGTTCTCCTCCCTGAGGCGCTCCAGCAGCATGCGTCGGTTGGGCAGGCCGGTCAGCGGGTCGCGGATCGAGGCTTCCTTCAGCGCCAGGTTGAGGTCGCGCATCATCTGCTGGTAGCGGTCGGAGATCCGCGCCACCTTTTCCAGGCGCCGCAGCTGCTTGTGGTAGCGCTCGGACAGCGACAGGTTCTGCTCCCGCGCCATCGACTGGAATCCGTCGGAGATCCGGGCGATGCGCTCCAGCCGCACCAGTTGCTCCAGCGATTGCTGGCGCAGGCGGGCCAGCGCCTGGTGCAGCGGATGCCCGTGGAACTGCGGATCGGCCAGCAGGCCGTCGATCCAGGCGTCCAGTTCGCGTTCGCGGCTCATCGTCGGCTACTCGTCGTGGGCCTGGATGGCGAAGGGGAAGCTGCAGTCCTCGCGGAACTCCTCGGCCAGCTCCGCGACCCGTTCGTTGCGCCGGTCGTAGTGCCAGCGCAGGCTGACCGGACGACCGCCCTGGTGGGCCTCTTCGAGCAGGTCGAGGATGTCCATCATGGCCTTGATCGAACTGGTGTTCAGGTACAGCAGGCGCAGGTCCAGTTCCAGCGGCCGCTGCCCGGCGGCGAGGAAGCGCTCGACCCAGTCGATCACCTGGCCGAACAGTTCATAGGAGTTTTCCGGGTAGGAATCGCCTTGCATGGACAGGCGTCCGGCCTGCCAGTCGCCCTGGATGGCGGGCGTGGACTGGGTGCCGGGTATGTGCAGGTCACTCATGATGGTGTTCTTCCTAAAACACGGGGTCAGATCACGGCGCGCAGGCTGAAGAAGGCGCGCCCGTCGGGCTGTTCCTTCAGCGATGCGGCCAGTGGTTCGCTGGACTTGCGGGCGATGTCCAGCAGGCCGAGACCGGCTCCGCTGGCGCAGCCGCTGTCGCGCGGGCGGCGTAGCTGCTCCTTGTAGGCGGCCTTGAGGGCGGCCTTGTCGAGGTTGGCGATGGCCTGGATGCTGCGCACCAGGCTCTGGCCGTCGTCGCGTTCCACCAGGTTGCCGGCGGACACCACGTAGTGGCCGTCCTCGTTGCGGGCGATGGCTACCGTGGCCGCCGCCTCGTGTTCGCCGTAGCCCTTGAGATTGGCGTAGTGGCGGATGTTCTGGGTCATCTCGATGTACACCGCGAAGACGTCCATCGCTTCGCTCGGCTTGGCCTGTTCGGCGTGCAGGTAGTTGCGCAGCGCGTGGCCTATCTCCTCGATCAGGCTGCGCGAGATCGGTCCGTTGAAGCAGAGCAGGATGCGTTGGCGGGTGTAGCTTTCACGCATGGCCAGCAGGTCTAGCGTTTCCATGGGTGCCCCTAGTCGAATCGGAAGGACAGGATGGTGATGTCGTCGCGTTGCGGGTGCTCGCCCTGGTACTCGGCGAGCGTCGCCACGAAGGCCTCGGCCTGCTCGGGGAGCGGCTGCCGCGCGTGGTCGCGGAGCATGTCGGCGAAGCGCCGGCTGCCGAAGCCGAAGCCGTGTTCGCCGCCGGCCTGGTCGAGGAAACCGTCGGTGCTCAGGTAGAAGGTCCAGCCCGGCGCCAGCGGTACCTCGATGTTGCGGTAGTCGCCACGGCGCTTGTCGCCGATCGCCCGGCGCGCGCCCTTGAGTTCCTGGACCTCCTCGCCGTCGCTGGCGTACAGCGAGATCTTCGCCCCGGCGAAGGCCAGCTGGCGGCGCCGGCGGTCGACCCAGACCAGCCCGGCATCCATGTTGGTGGCCAGCGCCTGGGGGATCTGCTCCTGGCTGAGCATGCTGCGCATCGCCTGGTCGGTCTCGCCGAGGATCGCCGCCGGGTCGCGGCTGCCCACCGCCTCGATGGCGTGGTCGATGGCGGCGCGGGCGAGCATGGTCATCAGCGCGCCGGGCACGCCGTGACCGGCGCAGTCGACCACGCCGATCAGGTAGCCGTCGGTCTGCTCGCGGTACACGTAGAAGTCGCCGCCGACCACGTCGCGCGGTTTCCACAGGATGAAGTGATGCTCGCCGAGGGTGGCGCTGAGCTGGCGGTCGGGGAGGATCGCGCGCTGGATGAGGCTGGCATAGTCGAGGCTGTCGCCGATCTTCTTCTGCGCGGCGGCCATCTCGCGGTTGGCTTCCTCCAGCGCCTGGGTGCGCTCCTGGACCTTGTCTTCCAGCTCGGCGGTGTGCCGGCGGACCTGGTCGGCCATGCTGGCGAAGGCCTTCGACAGCGAGCCGATCTCGTCCTGGCGCGCCAGCGGCAGCGGCGTGTCGTAGCGCCCGGCGGCGATCGCCTTGGCCGAGCGCTTGAGGCTGCGCAGGGGGCGCAACAGCAGGCGCTCGACGGCATAGGCGAAGCCCAGCAGCAGGGCCACCAGCAACAGCAGGAACGTGCCCGCCAGCGGCCAAAGCCAGCGGTTGTCGAGGACCTGGGCGGCGTGCAGGTCGACGGCGGTGAGCACGTACCAGCGCAGTTGGGGAATGTAGGCCACGGCGAAGAGTTGCTGGCGGCCGTCGAGGCCGGCCCACAGGCAGTGCACCGAGCCGGCCTTGGCGCGGGCCAGGCGCATGGCCTCGCGCAGGGCGTCGCGCTGTTCCGGCTGGTCGAGCAGGTCGAACACCCGGTGGCGTTCGCTGGCGCCGCCGGCGGCGGAGCTGTAGGCGATCAGGCGGCGGTCCGGGTGGGCCTGGATGGCGCCGTCGTCGCCGACGATCATCGGCGTCACGCCCGGCTCGCGGGCGATGATGAAGTCGTCGAGGAAGCCGCTCAGGTCCAGGCCGCTGCCGGCCAGGCCGATGGGCCGGCCCTGGTCGCGGATCACCAGGTTGAACCAGACCTTGGTCAGGTTCAGCTTGCTGTCGACATTGACGTTGATGTTGTAGGCGGCGCTGTTGCGCAGGGTATTGAAGTACCAGGCGTCTTCCGGGTCGCCGGCCTCCAGGGTGTAGCGCGGCCGTTCGCTGTAGGGTTGGCGGCCGTCGTTGAAGTAGTAGTGGTGGGAGCCGCTGGCGATGATGAAGTAGGCGTGGTCGCGGAAGTCGCCGCGGTAGCCCTCGGCCTCGCGGAAGAACAGCGCGCGGCGCGCCGGGTCGTCTTCCTTCAGCAGCCAGTCGCGGGTCACCACCGATTCGGCGAAACGGCGCGACAACGCCAGTTCGCGGGAGACCGGGGCGAGGATCTTCTGCCGGTGCAGCAGGGTGAAGTTCTTCGCGTAGGCCAGGCCGAAGTGCGTACGGATGTCGTCCATCGCGCGCCAGCCCAGCAGCACCGCCGGGACCAGTGCCAGGGCACAGGCCAGCAACAGCGCCACCACCGATTTGCCGCGCAACCCCCAGTTCGCCGCCATGGCTATCCCTATCAGTTTCTCGCCCGGCCCGCGGCCGAAATCATGGATCGAAAGCGTGTGTCGAACTTTTGGCGAAAGGGCCAATTGTGCAGATGTGCATTATTTCAGGCAACGTAATTTGGTTTTATTTCGCCATTAATTTGACGTCACAATGATGGCGAGCAGGCAAAGGCCCGTGGTTCGGGCCTGTCGTCGGCGGGGTCTCGGCGGGGGAGGTTGCGGGGGGCGGCGAAAAAGCGCAGCGGGCCGGCCAGGATCCCGCTCAGAGGCGGTTGCCGCTGCCGCGCCGGGCGGCTTGCTGGAGCAGCGCGGCGGCGATCCGTTCGAGCGGCAGCACGTCTTCCGCGGCGCCCAGTTCCACCGCTTCGCGGGGCATGCCGTAGACCACGCAGGTAGCCTCGTCCTGGGCCAGGGTGTAGCCGCCGGCCTGGCGGATCGCCAGGAGCCCGCGCGCGCCGTCCTTGCCCATGCCGGTGAGCAGGCCGGCGAGCAGGTTGCGCCCGGCGCAGCGAGCCAGCGACTCGAACATCACGTCCACTGCCGGGCGGTGGCCGTTGACCTGCGCCTGGCGGTTCAAACGCACCACGTAGTTGGCGCCGGAGCGCTGCACCTCCATGTGGTGGTCGCCCGGCGCGACCAGGGCGTGGCCGGGCAGTATGCGGTCGCCGTCGCGCGCTTCGCTGACGCTGAGCCGGGTCAGGCGATCCAGGCGCTCGGCGAAGCTGCGGGTGAAGCCGGGAGGCATGTGCTGGGTGATGACCACCCCGGGACTGTGCGCCGGCAGGCCGAGCAGCACTTCCTTGAGCGCCTCGGTGCCGCCGGTGGAGGCGCCGAGGGCGATGATCTTCTCGGTGCTGAGCAGCGGCGCCGCGCTTTCCGGCGGCGCCGGCGCGTCCGCCGCACGGCGGCGCAGGCGGGCGCGGGCGACGGTCTTGAGCTTGGCGCGGATTTCCTCGGCATAGGCCTGCATGCCTTCGGCGATGCCCAGCCGGGGCTTGGCGATGAAGTCCACCGCGCCCAGTTCCAGCGCGCGCAGGGTGGCTTCGGAACCGCGCTCGGTGAGCGAGGAGATCATCAGCACCGGGGTCGGCCGCGCCTTCATCAGCTTGTCGAGGAAGGTCAGGCCGTCCATTCGCGGCATTTCCACGTCGAGGCTGATCACGTCCGGCGCGTGCTGCTTGATCAGGTCGCGGGCGACGAAGGCGTCCGGCGCGCAGCCGACCAGGCGCAGCTCCGGGTCGGCCTGGATGATCTCCTTGAGCAGGCTGCGGATCAGGGCGGAATCGTCGACGACCAGGACACTGATGGGCATGGCGGGCTCTCCCGGAGAGTCAGAACAGGTCGATGGGGCCGCCGTCCGCGTTGCGGTCGATACGGCGGCGGTAGTCGCGTTCACGCTGCAGCACGGTGTCGTTCTTCAGCTCCACCAGGGACTTCACCAGGACCCGGCCATTGCGCGGGAAGAAGTAGATCTTGCGCGGGAAGGCCTCCAGCACGTCGCTGGCGAGCAGCGGGATACGCTCGGTGGCCAGGTAGTCGAGGGTGAACTCGACGTTGCGCTGGCCGATGGCGGCGCTGATCTGGCGCAGTACCGAGCCGCCGCCGAAGACCTTGGCCTGCAGGCGCTCGCGGCTGGCGCCGAGGGCCAGCATGCGGTTGATCAGCAGTTCCATGGCGTGGCTGCCGTAGCGCGCCGACGGCGAGGCCGGGTCGCCGCCGAGGCCGCGCTCGGGGAGCATGAAGTGGTTCATCCCGGCGATGCCGTTGAGCGGGTCGCGCAGGCACACCGAGACGCAGGAGCCGAGCACGGTGACGATCACCAGGTCTTCGCCGCTGGCGAAGTATTCGCCGGGCAACAGCTTCACCGCATCGCAGGCGAAGTACGGATCGTAGTAGCGGTTCAGCGGCGCGCCTTCCCGGGCCTGGAGATTCATCGCGATCAGGCCGGGCTGTAGACGGTCTGGCCGACGGAGCGCACCAGGTGGCTGGCGTGGACGAAGTTCTCCGAATGCCCGGCGAAGAACAGGCCCTCCGGCCGCAGCAGGGCCACCATGCGTTCCAGCAGGCGGGTCTGGGTCGGCTTGTCGAAGTAGATCATCACGTTGCGGCAGAAGATCGCGTCGAGTTCCCCGGCGATCGACCAGTCTGCCTCCAGCAGGTTGATCTGGCGGAACTCCACCAGTTGCCGCAGTTCCTCCACCACCCGCGCCTTGCCGGCGTTGGGCCCGGTGCCGCGGAGGAAGAAGCGTTTCTTCAGCGGCGCCGGCATCTGCTCCAGGCGCTCCAGCGGATAGACGCCCTGGCGGGCGCAGTCGAGCACTCCGGTATCGATGTCCGAGGCGACGATCTTCACCGGCGGATCGAAGCTGCCCAGCGCCTCCACCAGGGTGATGGCGATCGAATAGGGTTCCTCGCCGGTACTCGCCGCCGCCGACCAGATGCGCAGCGGGCGATGCCGCTGCAACTGGCGGCGGGCGAGGTCGGCGAGCAGGGGGAAGTGGTGGCGTTCGCGAAAGAATGCGGTGAGGTTGGTGGTCAGCGCGTTGACGAACAACTGCTGCTCGCCCGGCTCGCGGTCGAGGTGGGTGAAATATTCGGCGAAGCTGCCGAGCCGCAACAGGCGCAGGCGCCGCGAGAGGCGGCTATAGACCAGTTGCGCCTTGCTCTCGGCCAGGCTGATGCCGGTCAGCCGGTAGAGCCGCTCGCGTACTTGCTGGAAGTCCTCGCGGGTGTAGTGGAACTCCTGGTTGCCGAACACCGGCGAAGGCGTGGAGGTGGGCATTGGCGTCGGGTTTCCCTGGTCGACCCTAAGGGCTTGCCGCCCTCCGCCTGGCGGAGGCGCGGCGTGGTCTCAGAACTCTTCCCAGCCGTCTTCCTTGCGCGCCTTGCTGGCCCGCGCCATGCCGCTGCGGGCCAGCGGCGCCGGCGCGCTGGGGCGTGGCGCGGACGGCCGCGCGCTGGCGAGCTGGACCACGCTCGGCGGAGTGTCCAGCCTGAACACCGCCACCGACTGGTTGAGCAGGCCCGCCTGCTCCTGCATGGCCTCGGCCGCGGCCGCGGCTTCCTCCACCAGCGCGGCGTTCTGCTGGGTCATGTCGTCCATCTGCGAGACCGCGCTGTTCACCTCTTCGATGCCGGTGCTCTGCTCGGCGGAGGCGGCGGCGATCTCCGACATGATGTCGGTGACCCGGCGGATCGCCACCACGATGTCGCTCATGGTCTGTCCGGCCTGGGCCACCAGGGTGTTGCCGTTCTCCACCTTGTCCACCGAGTCGGAGATCAGCGTCTTGATCTCCTTGGCCGCGGCGGCGGAACGCTGGGCGAGGGTGCGCACTTCCCCGGCGACCACCGCGAAGCCGCGGCCCTGCTCGCCGGCGCGGGCTGCCTCGACCGCGGCGTTGAGGGCGAGGATGTTGGTCTGGAAGGCGATGCCGTCGATCACCCCGATGATGTCGGCGATCTTGCGCGCCGACTCGTTGATCGAGGACATGGTGCTGACCACCTTCTGCACCACGGTGCCGCCCTGGGTCGCCACTTCCGAGGCATTGGCCGCCAGCGAGTTGGCCTGGCGGGCATTCTCGGCGTTGAGCTTCACCGTGCTGGTCAGTTCTTCCATGCTCGAGGCGGTTTCCTCCAGGCTCGACGCCTGCTGCTCGGTGCGCGCCGACAGTTCGGCGTTGCCGCTGGCGATCTCGCTGGCGGCGGTGTTGATGGTGTCGGCGGCCTCGCGAATCTGCCCGAGCATCCGCGACAGGCTTTGTGCGGTGTCGTTGGAGAAATCCTTGAGCTGGCCGAAGGTGCCCTGGTAGTCGGCCTCGATGCGCTGGGTGAGGTCGCCCTGGGCCAGCGCCCCGAGCATCCGCGAGACGTCGCGCAAGCCGCGGTCGGCGGTATCCACCAGGCTGTTCAGGTCCTTCGCCAGCCTGAGGAAGAAGCCTTCCTTGCCGGCCTCCTCGACGCGCTTGCTGAAGTCGCCGGCCGCCGCCGCCTGCACCAGTTGCGAGACTTCCTGCTCGGCGCGGTGTTCCTCGGTGCGGTCGGTCCATTGCACGGCGGAGCCGAGGCGTTCGTTGGCGTCGTTGAACACTGGCACCACATCGAGGGAGAAGCGCCGGCCGCCGAGGTTGAGCTCGGCCTTGTGCACGCCGGTGAGGTTGGCCAGCAGGTGCCGCTGGTGCGCCGGATTCTTGTGGAACACGTCGATGTTGGCGCCCATCAGGCGGCCGGCGTCGAAGTTCGGCAGTTGCTTGCGGATATCCGCTTCGGCGCGACCGAGCATCTCGCTGACGGTGCGGTTCATGTAGATGATGTTGAGGTCGTTGTCGGCGATCATCACGTTGGCCGAGACGTTGTCCAGCGCGCTCTTGATCCGCGCGTTGTAGGCCGCCGTGGCCAGTTGCGCCGAGGTCGCCTCGGCGGCCCCGCGCAGGCGTTCGCGAACGCCGTCGATGGCTTCGGTGATCTGCGCCTTCTTGCCCGGCAGGCGGTCCATCAGCGGCTCGAAGTTGCCCTGGCCGTAGGCGGTGACCACGCTGACCACCTTCATCTTCACCGCGATGTGCGCGGCCACCAGTTCGTTGACGCCCTTGGCGATGCGCGCCGCGCGACCTTCCAGGCGTTCGGCGGGAATCGTCTGGTCGATCCAGCCGGCTTCGTGCTGGCGGCTCATCTCCGCCAGCCCCGCCTCCAGGCTTTCCACCTGCTGGAGTTCGGCGCGTTGTTCGCGCAGTTGCCGCTGCAGCGCCCGCAGGCTGTCGTAGAGACGCTCGTAGCCGGGCGCCGGGGCCTCGCCGACGGCGGTGTCGAGCTGGCCGTCGGCGAACGACTGGAGGAGCGTGGCGATCCGGTCGGCGCGTTGCTGCGCCACCGCATGTGCATTGAACAGACCCATTTCGATATCCCCTGCCTATCCCTCGTTGGCGCCGCTCAGGCCGCGGCTTCGTCGACCAGCGCCATTTCGCGGCTGGTCATCAGTCTCTCGATGTCCACCAGGATCAACATGCGCTCGCCCGCGGTGGCCAGGCCGAGCAGGTATTCGGTGTCGAAGCTGGCGCCGAACTCCGGCGGCGGCCTGATCGCGTCGCCGCCCAGTGCGATCACGTCGGATACCGAGTCCACCACCACGCCGACGATGCGCCGGCCGATGTTGAGGATGATCACCACGGTGAACGGGTCGTAGGTGACCTCGGCGAGGTGGAACTTGATGCGCAGGTCGACGATCGGCACGATCGCCCCGCGCAGGTTGATCACGCCCTTGATGAAGGGCGGCGCGTTGGCGATCGCGGTGACCTGGTCGTAGCCGCGGATCTCCTGCACGCGGAGGATGTCGATGGCGTACTCCTCGCGGCCCAGGGTGAAGGTCAGGTATTCCTGCGCCGGGCCGTTCGCCTGGCTTGCCTCAGTGCCGTTCATCGGCGGTGTCCTCCCGCGCCGCCAGGCGTGGCAGCGCATCGACGTCGAGAATCAGGGCGACGCTGCCGTCGCCCATGATGGTGGCGCCGGCGATACCCTCCACACGGCGAAAATTCTGTTCCAGGCTCTTGATCACCACCTGCTGCTGGCCGACCAGTTCGTCCACCTGCAGGGCGAAGCTGCGCCCCTCGGACTCGAGGATCACCACGATGCCCTGCTCCGGCGCCGGCGCTTCGCCGCCGATGCGCAACAGCTCGTGCAGGCTGAACAGCGGCAGGTACTCGCCGCGTACGCGGATCATCGCGTTGTCTTCGCCGCCGAGGCCGCGCACGTCGTCGCTGCGCGCCTGCAGCGACTCGACGATGTAGGTCAGCGGAATCACGTAGTTGACCGCTTCGACGGCGACGATCAGGCCGTCGAGGATCGCCAGGGTCAGCGGCAGGCGGATGCCGATGCGAGTGCCCATGCCGGGCGCCGAGTCGATGTCGATGCGCCCGCCCATGGCACCGATGTTGCGCTTCACCACGTCCATGCCGACGCCGCGTCCGGACAGCTCGGTGACCGCCTCGGCGGTGGAGAAGCCGGGCATGAACACCAGTTGCCAGACCTCGGCGTCGCTCATCCCGTCATGCACCGGCAGGTTGCGCTCGCGGGCCTTGGCGAGGATACGCGGACGCGACAGGCCGCGACCGTCGTCGGAAACCTCCACCACCACGCTGCCGCCCTGGTGGCTGGCGGCGAGCTTCACCGTGCCGCTCGCCGGCTTGCCGGCGGCGAGGCGTTCGGCGGGCGTTTCGATGCCGTGGTCGATGCTGTTGCGGACGATGTGGGTGAGCGGATCGCTGAGTTTCTCGATCACGCTCTTGTCCAGTTCGGTGTGCTCGCCGTGCAGGTGCAGCTCGACCTGCTTGCCCAGGCGCGTGGCGGTGTCGCGCACCAGCCTGGGGAAGCGGCTGAAGATGAAGTTGATCGGCAGCATGCGGATCGACATCACCGACTCCTGCAGGTCGCGGGTGTTGTGTTCGAGCTGGGCCAGGGCGTGCTGCAGGCGCTCGTGGCGGCTCGGGTCGAGCTGCTCGCCGAGCTGGCCGAGCATGGCCTGGGTGATCACCAGTTCGCCGACCAGGTTGATCAGGCTGTCGATCTTTTCCACGCTGACCCGGATCGAGCCGGACTCGCCGTCGCCACGCACGGGCGCGACTGCGCCCCTGGCCGGCGCGGCGACGGCTTGCGCGGGCGCACTGGGCGCGGCGGGGCTGCCGGGGGCGCCGTCGAACAGGCCGAAGGCGCGTTCCTCCGCCGGTGGGGAACCCGGTGCCTCATCGAAGAGGCCGAACGCTTCGCTCGCGGCCGGTGCGCCGGGCGCCTCGTCGAAGAGCCCGAACGCTTCCGGCGCGGCCGCTCGTTCCGGAGCGCCCGGGCCTTCGTCGAAGAAGCCGAAGGCATCGTCGTCCGCGGTTTCCCTGGCGGGCGCGTCGTCGAACAGGCCGAAGCCTTCCTCCGCCGCTTCCTGCTCCGGCACCCGCAGCCAGCCGCGCAGCCGCTCGACCGTCTCCAGTAACGGCACCCCGGGGTCGGGACTGCCGCTGCGATGGGCGTCGAGCAGGCGCTGCAACACGTCGCGGGCTTCGAGGAAGGAACTGATCATGTCCGGCCGCAGGTGCATCTGGCCGCAGCGGATGCGGTCGAGCAGGGTCTCCAGTTCGTGGGTGACGGCGGTGATGTCGTCGAAACCGAACATTCCGCTGGAACCCTTGATCGAATGCGCGGCGCGGAAGATGCCGTGCAGCGTCTCGCTGTCCGGCCGGTCCAGGTCGAGACCGATCAGGAGGAGTTCGAGGGTGGCCAGGTGTTCCTCGGTTTCCTCGAAGAACACCTGGAGAAACTGGCTCATATCCTGGGGCATGGGACCTCCCCCGCGGGGGAACGGGAATCAGGGCAGGACCTTGCGCGTCACTTCGAGCAGTTTCGGCGGGTCGAACGGCTTCACCAGCCAGCCGGTGGCGCCGGCGCTGCGCCCCTGCTGCTTCATCGCGTCGCTCGATTCGGTGGTCAGCATGAGGATCGGCACGCTGCGGTAGCCGGCCAGGTTACGCAGGCTGCGGATCAGCGACAGGCCGTCCATGTTCGGCATGTTCTGGTCGGTGAACACCAGGCTGTAGCTCTTGCTCTGGGCCTTGCCGAGGCCTTCCTTGCCGTCCGCGGCCTCGTCCACCTCGTAGCCGGCGGACTTCAGGGTGAAGCTCAGCATCTGGCGGATAGACGCCGAGTCGTCGACGATCAGAATCGGTTTGCCCATGGTCTTGCGTCCTCACGGTGTCCCTACCGCAGCGCCAAGCTCGGCGGCGAAGGTGGTGTGTGCCAGGTGGCTGTGACGGAGGGCTCTGATGGCCCTTTGCTAGTTCCAGTAAAGACAATGTCCGGTGGATTTCAATTATTGGCGCCGGTTTCTCGTCGGATAGTTATCCGGTTAGACGGATTGGCTATCGATACCCCTCAGAACAATTCCACTTCGCCCACGTTGACGCTGTTCTGGCTCACCGGGCTGGGCAAGGGCCGGCGCAGTTCCTCGACCTCCCGTGCGACCCGTTCGGGCCATTCCTGGCGCGGTCGCGCCTCCAGCGCGCCGAGGCCGAGGGCGAAGGCGCCAAGACGCGCATGGTGCTTGCGCATCTGGCCGAGCAACTGGCTGCCCATGTCCTGGAATTGCAGGGCGGTGACCGCCGCGTCGACGCCCTGGCCGACTTCCAGCGAGAGCCGGTCCAGTTCGTGGATGACCTTCAGGGTGTGCCGATTCATCGCCTCCAGGTCATCGAGCATGCCCTGGATCTTGTGCTTGGAATCGAGGGCGAAGGACATGTCCTTGTCGGCCAGTTGCGAGATCGCGCTCTCGGCGTCCTGGATCTCGTGGTGGACCACGTCGACGTGCTTGCGGATGGCGGCGGAAAACTCCGTGGAGCGGGTCGACAGCGCGCGCACTTCATCGGCGACCACGGCGAAGCCGCGGCCGCTCTCGCCGGCTCGGGCGGCCTCGATGGCGGCGTTGAGGGCGAGCAGGTTGGTCTGCTTGGCGATGGCGTCCATGTCCTGGGTCGACTGCAGGATCTCGGTGATCTTCAGCCGCACCTGGTCCATGCGTTCCACCAGTTGCTGCGAGGTCCGGCTGGTTTCCAGGGTAGCCTCGACGAACAGGCTGAGGGTCTGCTGGGTGGTCCTGACGAAGTCCTGGAAGTTGATGCCTTCGTCGACCTGGCCGCGCCCGTCGTAGCGCTCGATCAGCGAATGGGACAGGCCGCGCTGGGTATCGATGCGTTCGGCGAGGCCGTGGAAGCTGTCGCTGAGCTGGCGGATCGCCGAATGCAGCAGTTCGTCGATCTGCCGGGCGTGACCGTCCAGTTGCGCGGTTTCGTCGGCGAGCGCCCGTTGCGCCGCGCTCCAGGCCGGCGAAGCGGTATCCGCCTGCGGGTTGGCATTCGCTACCGCTTGCCGAGGGGCGCGCAGGAGGAGGACGAGCATGGCCAGGCTGGCGAACCAACCGAGCGCCAGGACCAGCCAGACGCCGAGGCCGACGGCATGCAGCCCGGCGCACAACGCCCAGGGTAGGGAAAGCAGGCCCAGCTTCAGCAGCAGGGGCCGGGATGGTAACGAAACACCGAGGGACTCGCGCATGCTGCACTCCATGTGCCGGATCGGAGCAGGGCTTCCAGGCGGTCCCTCGGGACCGTGCGGAAGACGCCTTCCAAGCTCGTCGGCGGCGTTTTCTAAAACTAGAGTCCCAATCGGTAATGTCAAACTGCCGTTTTTCCGGCGAGGCCGGTGCCAGGGCCTTTTCCCGTTTGCCGAGGCGACGGATGGCTGGCGCTAGCCGGTTGGGAAGGCGGAGAAGCGCCGGGCCAGGTCCTGGCGGCGGAAGTAGTCGACGACGAAGTCGACGAAGACCCGGGTCTTGGCCGGTAGCAGCTTGTTCGCCGCGTAGTAGAGGCTGGTGTTGCCGGCGTCGACGTACCAGTCCGGCAGGACCCGCACCAGGGCGCCGGACTCCAGGTAGGCATAGGCGTGCTGCATGCATACCAGGGTGATGCCCAGGCCCATGGCGGCGACCTCGCAGGTGGCTTCCGGGTCGCTCATGGTCATGCGTTCGCGCAGCTCTATCGGCGCCTCCTCGCCGTTGCGCCGGCGCAGCGGCCAGGAGCGCACGCGGCCGGTCTGCGGCGAGCGGATGCGGATCCCGTCGAAGCCGCCCAGGTCGCCTGGATGGCGGATTGGCGGCTTGTCGCGGAGGTAGGCGGGCGAGGCGAGGAGGATCAGGTGGCCCGGCGTCAGGTTGCGCGCCACCACCCCGGGAGGCAGTTCGAAACCGCCGCCGATGGCGGCGTCGAAGCCTTCGCCGATGAGGTCCACCTGGCGATTGTCGAAATGCCAGTCGGGCACGATGTCGGGATAGCGTTCGAGGAACTCGCCGAGCAGCGGCAGGATGTAGTCGCGGCCGAAGGCCAGCCCCATGCTGACCTTCAACGTGCCGCTGGGTTGGTTGCCGACGCTGGAGACGTTGGCGAGAGCGGTCTGGATGCCCTCCAGGCTGCCGCCGACCTCTTGCAGGAAACGCTCCCCGGCTTCGGTCAGGGTCAGGCGCCGGGTGCTGCGCTGGAACAGGCGCACGCCGAGGTTGCTTTCCAGGCGGGCGACGTTCTTGCCCACCCCGGCCGGCGTCAGGCCCAGACGCCTGGCGGCCTCGGCGAAGCTACCGGCCTCGGCGCTGCGGACGAAGCACTGGATGTTGCTGAGGGTTTCCATGGGAAAGGGCCCGCATAAACCATTGGTATCGGCTGAATATAGCGATTACCCGCTACCAGGTCTGCAATGGACGACGGAAACTCGGGGCCTGTCTATCCACTCCGATGGAGATTTCCATGTCCGTATCCTCTGCATCCCTCGCCGGCAAAGTCGCCTTCGTCCAGGGCGGTTCCCGCGGCATCGGCGCCGCCATCGTTCGTCGGCTGGCCGCCGAAGGCGCCAGCGTCGCCTTCACCTACGTCAGCTCGGCGGACAAGTCCCGGGCCCTGGCGGCCGAACTCGAAGGCGCCGGAGCCAGCATCCTGGCCCTGCATGCCGATAGCGCCGACGCGGCGGCGCTCGTCGCCGCCGTCGACGAAGCGGCGGCTCGCTTCGGACGCATCGACATCCTGGTCAACAACGCCGCCGTCCTCGCCCTCGGTTCGGTGGAAGAGCTGCCGCTGGCCGACTTCGAGCGGACCCTGGCGATCAACGTGCGCAGCGTCTTCGTCGCCACCCAGGCGGCGGTCAAGCACATGGGCGACGGCGGGCGGGTGATCAGCATCGGCAGCACCAATGCCGAACGCATGCCGTTCGCCGGCGGCGCCACCTACGCGATGAGCAAGTCGGCGCTGGTCGGCCTGACCAAGGGCCTGGCCCGCGACCTCGGCCCGCGCGGGATCACGGTGAACAACGTGCAGCCGGGTCCGGTGGATACCGACATGAACCCGGACGACGGCGACTTCGCCGAGGCCCTCAAGGGCCTGATGGCGCTGCCGCGCTACGCCCGCAGCGAGGAAATCGCCAGCTTCGTCGCCTACCTGGCCGGGCCGGAAGCGGCCTACATCACCGGGGCCAGCCTGACCATCGATGGCGGTTTCTCGGCCTGACCCGGGTCGCCTCGTTCCACCCGGCGAAGTAGCCCCTCTCCCCGACCTTCTGGCCAGAC
Organism: Pseudomonas sp. P20; assembly: GCF_016463925.1. NCBI lineage: Bacteria > Pseudomonadati > Pseudomonadota > Gammaproteobacteria > Pseudomonadales > Pseudomonadaceae > Pseudomonas > Pseudomonas sp. P20. The sequence continues at coordinate 153,860 of NZ_JAEMVM010000028.1, forward strand.
GTTCCCTCCTGAAGGGAGAGGGCGAGGGGAGAGGTTCCGCTTATCGCACCAGGAAAGGCGAAGCCCCCTCTACGACACCGGTCTCGCTGACGTATCGCTTCCAATGCTCGATCAGCTCCGCCAGCTTGCCCGGCTGGCTGTCAGCGAGGTCGTGGATCTCGCCCGGGTCGCGGGCCAGGTCGTAGAGCTGCCAGGTGGCCGGGCCCACCGGGGCCGGCAGGTACACCGCCTTCCAGTCGCCCTGGCGGATCGCACGCATGCCGAACAGCTCCCAGCCGGTCACGGTGTTCTCGTCGTGGGCCGCCTCGGTCTCGCCGGAAAGCCAGCCCAGCCAAGACCTGCCGCGCGGCTCGGCGATCTCGCGGCCGCGCCAGCGCTTGCCTGGGTGGCGGACACCGGCGAGGTCGAGGAGGGTCGGGGTGACGTCCATCACCGTGGCGAAGGCATGGCTGATCGCACCCTGCCGGCTTAGCCGCGGGTAGCGCACCAGCGCTGGCACGCGAATCCCGCCCTGGGTGGTGAACGCCTTGTACAGGCGCGATGGTGCGGTGGCCGCCTGGGCCCAGCGCGGGCCATACCAGACGTAGGAATTGGCGCGGCCGATGTTTTCCAGGCTGTTGTCGTAGTGCCGGTCGAGAAAGCCCAGCAGGTCCGGGCCGAATTTCGGGAACGCCTCCAGCAGGGCGCCTTCGGCGCCGTTGTCGGACATGAACAGGACGAAGGTGTTGTCCAGCTCGCCCTGCCGGCGCAGGTAGTCCACGACCCTGCCGATGTTCCAGTCCATGCGCTCGACCATCGCCGCGTAGACCTCCATCGCCCGCGCCGACTTAGCCCGTTCCTCGTCCTCCAGGGCCTCCCACTCGCGGGTCAGGGCGAGCACCGGATGGGCTTCGACGTCCGCTTCCACCAGGCCCAGCTCCTTGAGCCGGGCCAGGCGTTCCTGGCGCAGCGCTTCTGGACCGGCGTCGTAGCGACCGCGGTACTTCTCGACGATCTCCCGCGGCGCTTGCAGCGGCCAGTGCGGCGCGGAGAACGGCAGGTAGGCGAAGAACGGCCGGCTCTGGTCGCGCTCCTTGAGGTATTGCAGCAGCTTGTCGCCGAAGGCGTCGGAGGAATAGAAGCCCTCCGGCAGCGTGTCGAGGTAGCGCTCGTCTTCCACGTAGAGCGCTGGCGTACCCTTGAGGATGCGCGGAGTGCTTTCGTCGTAGGGCGGCTCGAAACCATAGTGGTTGGCGGCGCCCGGCAGCAGCGAGAGGGAACGCTCGAAACCGCGTGCATGGGGCGTCTGTTCCGGCTTCAGACCGAGGTGCCACTTGCCGGCCATGAGGGTCTGGTAGCCGGCCTCGCGGAGCAGCTCCGGCAGCGCCACCACGCGCTCGTTGAGATGCCCTTCGTAACCCGGCTTGCCTTCCAGTTCCGGGGTCAGCGCCTCGGCCATGGTGCCGATCCCGGCGATGTGGTGGTCGGTGCCGGTGAGCAGCATCGAGCGGGTCGGCGAGCAGGTCGAGGCGGTGTGGAAGTCGGTCAGGCGCAGGCCGGCGATGGCCAGGGCGTCGAGGTTCGGCGTGGCGATCTCGCCGCCGAAGGCGCCGATATCGGAGAAGCCCAGGTCGTCGGCGACGATCACCAGGAAGTTGGGGCGTTTGCTCATGCGCGGGTCTCGTCTGGATGGGAGGAGAAGGTGGGGCCCTCGCCCCCGCCCTTCCCGCAGGGGGAAAGGGCCAGGGCAAGGGGCTTTTCAGCAAGCGAGGAATTCGAAGGGCAGGTTTTCCACCCGTCGCGGCGGCGGCGCGACGTACTCGCCGTCGGCGGTCAGTTCGTGCAGCAGCGCTTCGCGCTGGCGCAGGAAGTCGAAGCCACCGCGCTCGCGCGGATGCGCCAGGCCCACCTCGACCACCCGCCTGATCCGCCCCGGACGCGGCTCCATCACCACCACCCGGTCGGCCAGGTAGAGCGCTTCCTCGACGTCGTGGGTGACCAGCAGGGTGGTGATACGGGTGCGCCGGCGGATCGCCAGCAACTCTTCCTGCAACTGCTGGCGGGTCAGTGCGTCGAGGGCGCTGAACGGCTCGTCGAGCAGCAGCAGGCGCGGGCTGGCCACCAGGCCACGGGCGATCGCCACGCGCTGGGCCATGCCGCCGGACAACTGGTGCGGGTAGGCACGCTCGAAGCCGTGCAGGCCGACCAGGCGGATGTATTCGTCGATCCGCGCCGCCTTGTCGGTTTCGCCAAGGGCTTCGTTGACCAGGCCGAGGGCGACGTTCTGCTGCACCGTCAGCCAGGGGAACAGGCGGTGCTCCTGGAACACGATGCCGCGTTCGCCGCCGATGCCGGCGATTGGCCGGCCGTCGACGCGGATCTCGCCGTCGTAGTCGCGGTCCAGGCCGATCAGCAGGCGCAGCAGGGTCGACTTGCCGCAGCCACTGGCGCCGACGATGGCGATGAACTCGCCCTCGCCGATCTCCAGGTCGAACTGCTGGATCGCTTCCAGTCGCCGGCCGTCCACGGCGAAGTGCTTGCGCACCTGGCGGAAGCTGACCAGCGGGGTGCCCGTGGCGGGCGCGGTGAATGCGTTCATGCGTGTCTCCAGCGCGTGGCGCGCGCTTCGATGCGTTGGCCGAGGGCATTGAGCAGGGCGCCGGTGAGGCCGACCAGGAGCATGCCGGCGCCGATCAGGTCCATGCGGAACAATTGCTGGGCGCCGATCATCAGGCTGCCGATGCCGCCGTCGGAGGGCATGAAGTACTCGGCGCCGATGGTTCCCAGCCAGGCGTAGATCAGCGCCAGGCGCAGGCCGGCGAACACCGACGGGGCGGCACCCGGCAGGACCAGCCGGAGCAGCCGTCGCCAGGGACCCAGGCGCAGCACCCGGGCCGCCTCGCCGAGGCTCGGCGGCAGGCTGGCGATGCCGCGCTGGGTGGCCAGCAGCAGCGGGAAGAAGGCGGCGATTGCGACGAACGTCAGCTTGGCCGGTTCGCCCAGGCCGAACCAGGCGGTGAGCAGCGGTACCCAGGCGAAGATCGCCACCTGCCGCAGTGCCGCGAAAGTGGGGCCGAAGAAGCGTTCCGCCGGGCGCCACAGGCCGAGCAGCAGGCCGCCGAGGAAACCCAGGCCGCCGCCCAGCAGGAGCCCGCCGAGCGTGCGCTTCAGGCTGTCGAACAGGGCGCCTGGGAGGCTGCCGTCGAGCGCTCCGCTCCAGGTCGCCCGCGCCACTTCCAGAGGGCTGGCGAGGATCGCCGGATCGACCCATTCGGCGCTGCTCGCCGACTGCCACAGGAGCAGCAGCGCCAGCGGCGGCAGCCACACCTGCAGGCGCTGCCAGCCGCGTCCCGGCGGGCGCCGGCGGAATTCGCCGGTGGCGGCTTGCGGCCAGTGCAGCAGGCGGCGGTCGAGCCACTGGATGGCGCGGTCCATGCCCACCCCGACCAGGCCGATGATGAGGATGCAGACGAACACGATGTCGAGCATGAACAGTTGCCGGCCCTGCACCATCAGGTAGCCGATACCCTCGCTGGAAGCCAGCAACTCGACCGCCAGCAGCGAGGTCCAGCCCTGCGCCAGGGCCAGGCGCAGCCCGGTGAGGAAGGCCGGCAGCGCCGCCGGCAGGATCAGCCGCCAGACCAGCAGGCGTGGCGGCAGGCGCAGTACTGCGGCGGCTTCGCGCAGCTTGGGCTGGGCGTCGCGCACGCCGACCAGGGTATGGATGGTCACCGGCACCACGACCGCTTTCACCAGCACCACCAGCTTGAGCAGTTCGCCGATGCCGAAGAACAGCATGAACAGCGGGATCCAGGCCAGCGTGGGGATTTGCGCGAGGGCGCTGAAGGTGGGGAAGACCAGGCGCTCGGCACGCGGACTGAAGCCCAGCCAGGCGCCTAGCGCGGCGCCGCTGGCGACCCCGGCGAGCAGGCCCCAGGCCAGGCGCCGCAGGCTGATCGCCAATTCGCTCCAGAGTTCGCCGGCGAGCAACTCGCGGGCGCTCTGCCAGACCAGCTCGGGAGTTGGCAGCACCTGGGCCGACATCCAGTGGCGATGGCTGGCGACCCACCACAGCAGCGCCAGCCCGAGCGGCAGCAACCAGGGCAGCAGGCCGTCCCCCAGGCGCCGGGCGAAAGCCGCGGAGGGCGGCGGCGCCAGGCGCGGCAGGGGCCGGCTCCAGGCGGGCGAAAGGGTTTTATCGATATTCTTCATGGGAATATAAATCGCCGAATCAATGCATTTTTTCGCTAAGAAGGGCCATTTAAAGAAAGGCACCAGGCAGCGGCAAATGCATTTGGAGAATATTTTCCATGCTCTGGCTGCATATGACGCGGAGAGGCCCGTGCGGCCTGTCATACTGCTTTTGGTTATAAAAAAATGAATTTTTATTATTTATTTTCGAGGCGCCGCTGTGCATAGCTAGCCGCACACCCGCTCCCGGCGGGAATCCCTCTCTTCCCGTTCCAAGGAGCCGCCCCATGAAAGCGCTTACGTCTTCCCTGCTCGGTCTGTTCGCCGCGCCTGTGCTCGCCGGCCTGCTCGGTGCCTACGTGCCGCTGGCGAGCGCCGCTCCGCCGAAGGAAATCCGCATCGCGGTGCCGGACGTCAGCGCCGGCAGTTCGCACTCGGGCGGCGGCGTGGTCGACGTGCTCTACACCCGCCAGTTGCTGGAGAAGGAGTTCGCCAACGACGGCATCGCGGTGAAATGGAGCTTCTTCAAGGGCGCCGGCCCGGTGGTCAACGAAGCGTTCGCCAACGGCCAGGTGGACTTCGCCTACCTCGGCGACCTGGCGGCGATCATCGGCAAGTCCGGAGGCCTGGACAGCCGCCTGCTGGCCGCTACCGCGCGAGGGGTCAACCACTATCTCGGCGTGCAGCCGGGCTCCGGGATCAAGACCCTGGAGGATCTCAAGGGCAAGCGCGTAGGCATCTTCCGTGGCACCGCCAGCCAGTTGTCGTTCGACAATGCCCTGGCCAGCGTCGGTCTCAGCGAGAAGGACCTGAAGGTGATCAACCTCGATTTCAGCGCCGCCCTGTCCGCCCTCGCAGCCAGGCAGATCGAAGCCACCTGGGGCCTGGCCGGACTGTTCGCCCTGCGCGACCGCGGGCTCGCGGAAATTCCGCTGAGCACCCGCGACCTGAACGGCGCCGGCACCCTGCAGGCGCTGCTGGTCGGCTCCGGAGCCTTCGTCGATGCCCATCCGGACATCACCGAGCGGCTGCTCAAGGTGCAGTTGCAGGCCCAGGACTGGCTGGCCCGCGAGGAGAACCGCGACGCCTACATCGAACTGGTGTCGAAGCAGGCCAGCTACCCGGTGGTGATCCTGCAGAGCGAGTACCGTGGCCGCAAGCTGGGCGACGCCCTGTCGCCGCGCCTGGACGCCGATTTCCTTGGCCGGCTGGATGCTTCGATCCAGGCGGCCAAGCGTTTCGGCCTGATCCGTCGCGAATTCAGCGCCGAGCAGTGGGCCGCGCCGGAACTGCTGGAGGCGGCCGGCAAGCTGGCGAAGGCCAAGGCCGTGGCGCAAGCGGCGGAGTGACGCCGCGCCGCGGCCCGGGGCGTCACCAGATCGAGCGGGAGTAATCGACGACCAGCCGGGTTTCGTCGATGTCGCCGTCGAGATAGCTCGCGTTGCCCCGGTGCCAGGCCTGCGAGGCGCGCAGCGCGAGGCCGGCGAGGGGGCCCGCCTTGACCCGATAGGCGAAGCCGAGGTCGCTTTCCCGGTGCCGCCCGTCACGCCCGTAGAGTCCGGCGTAGATGCTCTCGGCGGCACTGCTGGCGCTGGCCCCGGCACGGCCGCGGGCATGCAGCGCATGCAGGCTGAGCCCAGGCAGGCCGAGCGCGCCGAGGTCCAGGTCATAGCGTAATTGCCAGGAACGCTCGCCCGGTCCGTTGAAGTCGGAGTAGCCCACCGAGTTGGCCAGTACCATGGACGCGCTGGAGCGCCCGTCGCCGAAGGCCATGTAGTCGAACGGCTGCTCGCCATGGACACGCTGGTAGGCCAGGGTGATGCGCTGCGGCCCCTGTTCGTAGCCCAGGGCCAGGGAGCTGGCCAGGGTGTCGATGCGGCCGAAGCGGCTCTGGCCGCTGTCGCGGGTGCGGTAGGCGTCGAGGTCGACCCGCAGCGCGCGCTCCCCGCCCAGCGGCTGGCGATGGCTGGCGCCGAAATAGGCCTGCTGCCAGATGTCGTCGAAGCGCGAGGCGTAGAGCGACAGTTGCAGCCGCTCCGTGGCCTGCCATTGACCGCCGAGGAAGCCGACCGCGTCGAGGCGCACCGGATAGGCGCCGAGGCGTCCGTAGACGGTGCTGATGTCGCCGCGGACCTTGGATTCGCCGGGGCCGGAGGCGGCGGTGAAGCGCCCGCCCTCGAGCAGCAGCCCGTCGAACGAGCGGTCCTCCAGCAGCAGGCCGTAGGCCATGCCGGCCAGCGTGCGGTTGCTGCTGGCGGCGAACACCGGCGCGCTGGTGGTGGTCTGGCCGTACTTCAGGCGGGTTTCGCCGTGGCGTAGCCTGAGGGCGCCACCGACCTTGCCGTAGCGATGGTCGGGATGGCCGTCGGCGCCGACCGGCAGGTTGCCGGTGCCGGTGCGGCCGCCGCCGCTGTCCAGTTGCAGGCCGAGCATGGCATGGGCGTCGAGGCCGAAGCCGAGGCTGCCCGGCGTGTAGCCGGAGGCGAACTGGAGGCGCAGGCCCTGGGTGGCTTCCTCGCGGTAGCCGTTGCGCTCGCTCCTGGGCTTGAAGCGGTTGCGCCCGGCGTTGTTCGGGCTGTCGCGGTAGTCGCGGTTGAAGTAGTAGGTGCGAGCGAGGAACTGCAGTTCGCTGTCCTCGACGAAGCCCCCATCCCCGGCCGTCGCGGCCGCCCCTTCGGAAAGCGTGCCGGCGACCAGGCCGGCGAATACAGCGCGTCTGAGATTTTGCATTTATTGTTTTCTCCCACCTGAGTGCCAGGTGGGCGCAGTCTCGGAAGTCGCTCCGCAGGCCGCTTGTGTTTCCCTGCCTCGGCTTTTGCCGGGGCCTGCCATTGGCAGGGGCTGGCATGTGCAACGGCAGGCCGGGTCAAGCATTTCGGAAGTCACCGACGGAGAGTGTGGCGTCGGCCGTCATCCGCAACGGCCGTGGGTGGGAGCCTAGGCTCCCGATGCAACCTCGCCTCAGGGAATACGCTTCATGAACAACAAGACCCTATGCCCTTCGCTCTTGCTCTGCCTTTCGCTGCTTGCACCGCTGTCTTGTCTCGGGGAGACCGCCGCCGCGCCCTATCCGCTGGCCCACCCACCGCGCCTGGCCGACTACCTCCCGCCGCCGCCGGCGGCGGACTCGGCTGCGGCCGTCGCCGATCTCGGCGCGGTGCTGGAGGCGCAACGCCTGCGCACGCCCGAACAGGTACGCCGGGTACGCGCCCACGACCAGTGGGAGGACAACGTCTTCCCCTTCGCCGGCGACCTGCTGGGCGCCTCGTTCGACAAGGAACGCCTGCCGCTGACCCGGAGTTTCTTCAACCGCGCCCAGGAAAACCTGGTCGAGGTGCTGATGCCGGCGAAGAAGCACTTCGCCCGCCCGCGTCCCTACGAAGTGACACCGAAGGTGAAGCCGGTGCTGCCGCCGCCGGAGGGGGAGTCCTATCCCAGCGGCCACACCATGGACAGCTACTTCAAGGCCTCGCTGCTGAGCATGCTGGTGCCGGAGCATCACGATGCGTTCTTCGCCCGCGCCGAGGAGCATGCGCAGAGCCGTGTGCTGGCCGGCGTGCACTTCCCCAGCGACCTGGAAGGCGGGCAGACCGCCGCCGCGGCGCTGGTGGCGAGCCTGCTGGCCGATCCGGCGGTGGCCGCCGACTTCGCCGCGGTGCGCGAGGAGCTGCGCGGCGCGCTGGGGTTGCCGAAACTCCAGTAGAGGAAGGGAAACCGCGCGGCGGCTCAGGCCGCCGCGTGTTGCGCCTGGTCCAGTTCCACCAGCGTCTCGATCATCGCCTTGGCCGCTGCCGAAAGCCGGTAGCCGCTGCGGCTGATGATGCCGCAGCGGGCGCTGAGGCTATCCAGGTTCTGCGGCAGGTTGCGCCACTGTAGCGGTTGCAGTTCGCCGCGCTGCAGGTAGGGGCGCAGGGTCTCGTCGCTGGCGATGCCGATGGCGTCGGTCTGGCGGACGATACGGATCAGCGCGTGCATGTTCTCGCAGCGGATGTTGGCGGCGAAGTCGATCTTGCCGCTGAGGTTCGCCAGCAGCTTGCGGATGCCCGGGGGAATCAGGGTCGAGGCCAGCGGGTAGTTGAACAGGTCGTTGGTGGACAGGCTGTCCTTGCCCAGCAGCGGATGTTGCGGACGGCAGAAGAACTGGCCGCGGCGCGGGGTCAGCGGGCGCGTCTGGAAGTTCGGGTCGGCCTCGAAGTCGCGGATGTCGGCGACGAAGAATTCGATCTCTTCGCGGAGCAGGGCGCGGCTGAGCTTTTCCCAGTTGTCCACGTCCAGGCTGATCTGCACCCGCGGGTGGCGGTTGATGAAGTCGGCCACCGCGTCCGGCACCAGTTGCTGGGCCGGCGCCGGCCCGCTGCCGAAGCGCAGCTCGCCGGCATCCAGCTTGTTCAACTGGGCGATCTCGTGGATCAGGTTGGCCGACCCCTGCACCAGGCTCAGCGCGTGTTGCAGCACAACCTGGCCTTCCGGCGTCGGGCGCAGGTCCTTGCTGCCACGGTCCACCAACTGACAGCCAAGCTCCTGCTCCAGCCCCTGGATGCTGCGGCTGAAGGCCGGCTGGGTGATGCCCATGGCGTCCGCCGCGCGGACGAAACTGCGGTGTTCGGCGAGGGCGATGAAGTAACGCAGTTGGCGCAGATCCATGATGCTTTACCGGCATTGGAAATATTGGACAAAGGCATTTGCCGTTCGGGATGTGCTGGTTTTAAATGCAAGCTCTTATTCCGTCAACAAAGAACAAATTAGAAAAATATGCGATTTAGTAATAAGCATAGATAGACCCCAGGAGCTGAACATGGTCCACCGTGCCTTTGCCGCCCCACCTCCGCCGTTCCGAATGCCCTTCCGCGTCGCCGGCGGCTGTCGCCCCTGACAGTCGCCCGGGGCTGAGCCGTCCGCCGGCCCCCTTCGAACCTTTCGCCAGATCGCTGCCTTGCGCGGCATGGCCGCCTGCTGCCTGCGTCCGGCTGCGCCGGAACCGAGGACATTCACGATGAAGCACCACTACCGCTTGCCGCTCCGCCGAACGCCGCCCGGCGGCTCCGACTACGCCCTGGCCCTGCTGCTCGCCCTCGGCGGTGCGTTGCCGGCCAGTGCCGCCGATGCTCCCGCGCCCGCCGAGGAAGCGCCGCCGCTGGCCAGCAGCGTCCCGGACAAGGCCGATACGGCCCTGGGCAAGGTCACTGTCACCGCGCGTCGCCGCGAGGAGGATTCGCAGAAGGTACCGACGCCGATCACCGTGCTCGGCGGCGAGACTCTCGAGGCCCAGCGCATCTCCCGGGTGCAGGACCTGCAGCAGGTGCTGCCCAGCGTCAATGTCGCCTACATCCATGCGCGGCAGTCGAGCGTCGCCGTGCGCGGCATCGGCAACAACCCCGCCAGCGACGGCCTGGAAGGCAGCGCCGGGATCTACCTCGACAACGTCTACCTGGGACGTCCGGGAATGGCCGTGTTCGACCTGCTGGACATCGAGCAACTGGAGCTGCTGCGCGGTCCGCAGGGCACCCTGTTCGGCAAGAACACCACCGCCGGGGTGCTGAACATCAGCACCCGCGCGCCGACCTTCACTACCGAGCGTACCGTCGAGGTCTCCGGCGGGCAGGATGGCTACTTCCAGGGCCGCGGCACGGTTTCCGGGCCGCTCGGCGAAACCCTCGCCGGACGCCTCTCGGCCTATCGCACCCGCGACGACGGCTACATCAAGAACATCCACGACGACAACTATCTCAACGGCGGCGAGCGCCAGGGCGCGCGCGGGCAATTGCTGTTCGAGCCGAACGAGGACTTCAGCCTGCGCTGGATCGCCGACTACAACGAGGAGGATTCGAGCAACGGCAGCATGGTGGTCTACGGCGCCGCCGAGCGTTTCTGGCAGCGCGCCGCGCTGGTCGGCGCTTCGCCGTTGCGCGATCCGCAGCGCAGGAAGGTCAACATCAACGGCCGCCAGCACGTCAGCGTGCACCAGGGCGGCAGCTCGCTGGAGGCCAACTGGATCCTCGCCGGCGGCTACCGCCTGACCTCCATCAGCGCCTACCGCTACTGGCACTTCACCCCGGCCAACGACGAGCAACTGAACGTCTCGGCGATCAACGACACCGGGGTGGAAGTGCACGACCGGCAGTTCTCCCAGGAGATCCGCCTGGCCTCGCCCACCGGCGGTGCCTTCGACTACGTGGTGGGCGCCTACGCGTTCAGGCAGAACCTCGGCAACAAGACCTTCACCTCCTACGGACCGTTGGCCGACCTGTACCTGCTCGGCGCCAATCTCGGCGCGCTGAACGACACCTACTCGAAGGCCAACGGCAAGATCGAGACCGACAGCTTCGCGCTGTTCGCCCAGGGCACCTGGCACCTCACCGAACGCCTGGACTTCACCGCCGGCCTGCGTGGTACCTACGAGGAGAAGAACGCCAAGGTCGAGCGCTTCGCTCCGCTGGGCGGCGCGGCGGTCGGCGGGGTCGGCGCGGCGGTGCGCAACGGCCAGCTCGGCGCCTACGATTCCGGCGATCTCAGCCAGTACAACTTCGCCCCTTCGGCGTTGCTCAGCCTCAGCTACCAGTTCAGCGACGACCTGCTCGGCTACGCCAGCCTGTCCCACGGCGAGAAGTCCGGCGGGGTCAACCTGGCGGTGGGCAGCGCACCGAGCGCCGGCGCCGATTCGCTGCTGGTCGGACCGGAGCGCGCCAACGACGCCGAGCTGGGCCTGAAGAGCACGCTCTTCGACCGGCGCCTGCTGCTCAACGCCAACCTGTTCTGGACCGGCATCCACGGCTACCAGGCCACCACCCTGTACCAGGCGCCGGGCTCGACCCAGTTGGTGCAGGTGCTGGCCAACGCCGGCAGCGTGCGCTCGCGTGGTCTGGAGTTCGAGGCCACCGCGCTGCCGTTGCGCGGCCTGACCCTGAACTTCAACGGCTCCTATAACGACGTCACCTACCTGTCGTTCAAGGATGCCCCGTGCCCTGCGGAAGTCAGCACCCGGCCCGGCGCGCCGAGCAGTTGCGACCTCACCGGGCAGCGCGTGGTCGGCGCCTCGAAATGGATCGCCAATCTCAATGGCGAATACCAGTGGCGCCTCGACGACCGCTTCCAACCCTACGTCAGCGCCAGCTACGCCTACCGCTCCGCCGCCGAGGGCACGCTGGACAACTCCGACCTTTCGAAGATCGACGGCTACGCCCTGGTGAACCTCGCCGCCGGTCTGCGCAGCGATCTCGGCGACGGCCAACTGGACACCTCGGTATGGCTGAAGAACGCCTTCGACAAGGACTACTACCTGAGCGCCTTCGCCAGCATCAACGGCTCCTACACCGCATCGGTGGGGCAGCCGCGCACGCTCGGCGTATCGCTGCGCTACGACTTCTGAGCCTTCACCCACGCAGTACCCCACGCATGAGGAACATGACATGAGCAATGCAGCACAAGCCCTCGCCACGCCGGTACGGCTCGACATCCGGCCGGTCGCCGGACGGATCGGCGCGGAGATTCGCGGCGTGACCCTGTCCGGCGAACTGGACGCCGCCACCGTCGAGGCGATCCAGGCCGCCCTGGTACGCCACAAGGTGATCTTCTTCCGGGACCAGAGCCATCTCGACGACCAGACCCAGGAGGCCTTCGCCCACTTGCTCGGCGAACCGGTCGCCCACCCCACCGTGCCGTCCCGCGAAGGCACCCGCTTCCTCCTCGAGCTGGATGGCGCCGAAGGCCGCCGGGCCAATTCCTGGCATACCGACGTGACCTTCGTCGAGGCCTACCCGAAGGCCTCGATCCTGCGCAGCGTGGTGGCCCCGGAGTCCGGCGGCGACACCGTCTGGGCCAACACGGCGAGCGCCTACGCCGACCTGCCGGCGGAGCTGCGCGAGCTGGCCGACCGGCTCTGGGCGGTGCACAGCAACGAGTACGACTACGCCGGGGTCAAGCCCAGCGCCTCGGTGGAGCAGTTGGAGAACTACCGCAAGGTGTTCACCTCGACCGTCTACGAGACCGAGCACCCGGTGGTCCGCGTGCATCCGCAAAGCGGCGAGCGGACGCTGCTCCTCGGCCACTTCGTGAAACGCCTGAAGGGTCTTTCGCAGCATGACTCGGCGCACCTCTTCGCGGTGCTGCAGGGGCACGTCACGCGCCTGGAGAACACCGTGCGCTGGCGCTGGCAGGCCGGCGACGTGGCGATCTGGGACAACCGCGCGACCCAGCACTACGCGATCGACGACTACGGCGACCAGCCGCGCGTGGTGCGCCGGGTGACCCTCGGCGGCGACGTGCCGGTAGGCATCGACGGGCAACGCAGCCGGACGATCCGGAAGGCATGACGGACCCGGCCCTCTCCTCGCCGGGGAGGGCGACCACAGGCAGAACGAACCCGCGAGGACCCCTTACATGAGCCAATCCGCCACCGCCCGGCAACCCGAACCCGAGGTCGCCGAGGCATTCCGCATCACCCCCCTGGAGGCGCCGCTGGGCGCCGAAGTCCGTGGCCTCGACGCGCGCCGGCCGCTGGCGCCGGAGCAGGTCCTGGCGCTCAAGCAGGCGCTGCGCGAGCACCACATCCTGGTGTTCCGCCAGCAGCACCTCGACGATGAGCAGTACTTGCGCTTCGCCACCCTGTTCGGCTCGGTGTTCCAGCCGCCGGCGGACATCCCGGTGCTGTCCTCGGGTGGCGACGGCAAGGTGCCGGACATCGTCAAGGTGGCCAACACCGGCGACGGCGAACTGGGCAACTTCGCCCTGCCGGCACACATCGACCACCAATGGACGCCGGTGCCGTCCTCCGGCTCGTTCCTCTACGCACTGGAGGTGCCGTCCAGTGGCGGCGAGACGCGCTTCACCAACCTGGCGCGCGCCTACGAGAGCCTCGACGAGGCGACCCGGCGCGAGATCGATGGCCTGCGCCTGATCAACTACAACCCCTTCATCCGCCTGCACGAGGGCGGCTACGGCGGCGGTTTCGCCACCTACCGCACGCCGGACATCGAACCGATCCAGGGCAGCGAGCACCCGCTGGTACGCACCCACCCGGAAAGCGGCCGGCGCGTACTGTTCCTCAGCGCCCACACCGAGGTGGAGATTCCCGGCTACGACCCCGCGCGGGGCCAGGCGCTGATCGGTCGCCTGCGCGAACATCTGGCGCGCCCGGAACTGAGCTACAGCCACGCCTGGTCGGTGGGCGACATCGTCTGGTGGGACAACCAGGCCGTGCTGCATGCGCGCAACGCCTTCCCGGCCAGCGAGCGGCGGCGCCTGAAGCGCATCAGCCTGGCGGGCAGCCGTCCGTTCTGAGCCGGCATCCCCCAGCGTGCGCCGGCTCCTCCGTTGCCGACCGGCGTAGGTCGCTGCGCGCCGCTCTGGCGAGCCCCTTCCGTTCCGGCGAATAGCTAGCAGAACTGCGACATGCTGTCGCAGTTCTGCCATTTCTCCGCGTCTATCCTGCCCATAGGGCAATTCACCTTTGGTCTAACGAGCTGGCCTGCAGCGCCCATGGAAAGGCGATCCTGACTTTGTAGTCAAAGTTTTGCTTTGCTACTTTGGCCAGGCATCAGGGATTGCTGATACAGCGTATTAAAAACATTAATTACCCCGGCATTCCGCGGCGCTGGCAGGATATTTTCCCGTCGAAACCGTAGCGGCTTGACCTGATAGCCGGTCATTCACGGCAGGGATGTCATATTCTCGCGCGGGCTTCCCCGGATAGGCTGCACGCCAGTCAGGACGCGCCCGGCGGTGATGGGCGGGAATTGTTGGTCGGTTTATGACTTGTAGTTTCTCTGTCGTATGCCTTCAGAACTTGTTGAAGGCTTTTCGGCTCGATTGCACAATGCCGCGCCAAGGTTCGTTCGCGAATCGCGGTATGTGAGCTAGACCTCCGCAGCCGGTGCGCCATCCGCAGTGCCCCGGACTACTCGACAATCACGCAGGAGATTCGTGAGTGCAGATCGGTGTCCCCCTCGAGACCCATGCCGGTGAGACGCGGGTTTCCGCCACCCCGGAAACCGTCAAGAAGCTGATCGGCCAAGGCCACCAGGTGATCGTCCAGAGCGGCGCCGGCGTCAGCGCCAGCCAGCCGGACAGTGCCTATGAAGCCGCCGGCGCGACGATCGGCAGCGCCGCCGAGGCCTTCGGCGCCGACCTGGTGCTGAAGGTGGTCGCGCCCAGCGCCGCCGAGCTGGCCCAGATGAAAAGCGGCGCCGTGCTGGTCGGCATGCTCAACCCCTTCGACAACGAGAACATCGCCCGCATGGCCGAGCGCGGCATCACCGCCTTCGCCCTCGAGGCCGCGCCGCGTACCTCGCGGGCGCAGAGCCTGGACGTGCTCTCCTCGCAGGCCAACATCGCCGGCTACAAGGCGGTGATGCTCGCCGCCAACCACTACCCGCGCTTCATGCCGATGCTGATGACCGCCGCCGGCACCGTGAAGGCCGCCCGCGTGCTGATCCTCGGCGCCGGCGTCGCCGGCCTGCAGGCGATCGCCACGGCCAAGCGCCTGGGCGCGGTGATCGAGGCTTCCGACGTGCGTCCGGCGGTGAAGGAGCAGATCGAGTCGCTCGGCGCCAAGTTCGTCAACGTGCCCTACGAGACCGACGAAGAGCGCGAGTGCGCCGAAGGCGTCGGCGGCTACGCGCGGCCGATGCCGGCCTCGTGGATGGAGCGCCAGGCCAAGGCCGTGCACGAGCGCGCCAAGCAGTCGGACATCGTCATCACCACCGCGCTGATCCCCGGCCGCAAGGCGCCGACGCTGCTGCACGAGGCGACCGTGGCGGAGATGAAGCCGGGCTCGGTGGTCATCGACCTGGCCGCCGCCCAGGGCGGCAACTGCCCGCTGACCGAGGCCGACCAGGTCGTGGTCCGGCACGGCGTGACCATCGTCGGCCACAGCAACCTGGCCGCGCTGGTACCGGCGGACGCCTCGGCGCTATACGCGCGCAACATCCTCGACTTCCTCAAGCTCACCCTGAACGCCGAAGGCTTCAGCGTGAACCTCGAGGACGACATCGTCGCCGCCTGCCTGATGTGCCGCGACGGCCAGGCGGTGCGCAAGAACGGCTGAGCCGCTGCGTCGGGAAGCTTCGATAACGATAAATGCGCACGCCTCGCGCCTGCGCCCTGAAGACCGGTGAAAACGATGGATATCATTTCTGACGGGATCTACAACCTGATCATCTTCGTGCTGGCCGTGTACGTCGGCTACCACGTGGTATGGAACGTCACCCCTGCCTTGCACACCCCGCTGATGGCGGTGACCAACGCGATTTCCGCGATCGTCATCGTCGGCGCCATGCTCGCCGCCGCCCTGACCGTGACCCCGCTGGGCAAGGCCATGGGCACCCTCGCCGTGGCCCTGGCCGCGGTCAATGTGTTCGGTGGCTTCCTGGTCACCCGGCGCATGCTGGAAATGTTCAAGAAGAAAGCGCCGAAGGCGGGGGGCCACTGATGAGCATGAACCTGGTCACCCTCCTGTACCTCATCGCCTCGGTCTGCTTCATCCAGGCCCTGAAAGGCCTGTCGCACCCGACCACCTCGCGCCGCGGCAACCTCTTCGGCATGGTCGGCATGGCCATCGCCGTGGCCACCACCGTCGGCCTGGTGTTCAAGCTGGGCGCGGAGATCGCCACCACCGGCGTCGGCTACATCGTCGTCGGCCTGCTGGTCGGCGGTACCGCCGGCTCGATCATGGCCAAGCGCGTCGAGATGACCAAGATGCCCGAGCTGGTCGCCTTCATGCACAGCATGATCGGCCTGGCCGCGGTGTTCATCGCCATCGCAGCGGTGGTCGAGCCGCAGTCGCTGGGGATCGTCGCGCACCTGGGCGACACCATTCCCACCGGCAACCGCCTGGAGCTGTTCCTCGGCGCGGCCATCGGCGCCATCACCTTCTCCGGTTCGGTGATCGCCTTCGGCAAGCTCTCCGGCAAGTACAAGTTTCGCCTGTTCCAGGGCACCCCGGTGCAGTTCTCCGGGCAGCACCTGCTGAACCTGGTGCTCGGCCTGGCAACCCTCGGCCTGGGCCTGGTGTTCATGTTCACCGGCAACCTCACCGCCTTCGCCGTGATGCTGGCGCTGGCCTTCGTCCTCGGCGTGCTGATCATCATCCCCATCGGCGGCGCCGACATGCCGGTGGTGGTGTCGATGCTCAACTCCTATTCCGGCTGGGCCGCGGCGGGTATCGGCTTCTCGCTGAACAACTCGATGCTGATCATCGCCGGCTCGCTGGTCGGCTCTTCGGGCGCGATCCTCTCCTACATCATGTGCAAGGCGATGAACCGCTCGTTCTTCAACGTCATCCTCGGCGGCTTCGGCGCCGAAGCCGACGCCGGCGGCCCGGCGGGCTCCAAGGAGCAGCGTCCGGTGAAGTCCGGTTCGGCCGACGATGCCTCGTTCCTGCTGACCAACGCCGACAGCGTGATCATCGTCCCCGGCTACGGCCTGGCGGTGGCCCGCGCCCAGCACGCGCTGATGGAACTGGCGGAGAAGCTGACCCATCGCGGGGTCACCGTGAAGTTCGCCATCCACCCGGTCGCCGGGCGCATGCCGGGGCACATGAACGTGCTGCTGGCCGAGGCCGAGGTGCCCTACGAGCAGGTGTTCGAGATGGAGGACATCAACTCCGAGTTCGGCCAGACCGACGTGGTCCTGGTGCTCGGTGCCAACGACGTGGTCAACCCGGCGGCGAAGAACGATCCGAAGTCGCCCATCGCCGGCATGCCGATCCTCGAGGCCTACAAGGCCAAGACCGTGATCGTCAACAAGCGCTCCATGGCCAGCGGCTACGCCGGCCTGGACAACGAGCTGTTCTACCTGGACAAGACCATGATGGTGTTCGGCGACGCCAAGAAAGTCATCGAAGACATGGTCAAGGCGGTGGAGTGATTCCCCGCTGAGTCCACCAGAACCCCGGCCCAGGCCGGGGTTTTTCGTTTTCGCGGGTTGTCCGCGCAGCGTTCTCCGCCGCTTCCAACGGCGAAAACACCAGCCTTTCAGGAATATTTTTCATGCCCGCAAGGCATGGGTTTTTCGTCGGATCGCTGTAGCCCGCCAACCACGCGGCCTGTGGCGACAGGGGCGAAACCCATAGCTCCAGAAGTTATTTCCATAACAAAAATAATTACTTCAGGCGCTAAGCCTCCTTGCCAATCATGCAACTCCCTGCGCCGCTAGGACTCCAGCACGGACCTGAGCGGCCATCGAGTTCGTCAGTGCAAGGAGCTTTTCATGGCAACACCCCAGCCCGTCGATGCCCGCACGCAGCCCTGGCGCGAGACGCCCGGCGGCGACCTGGTGGCGCTCGGTCGGCCGGTTCGCCAGGCGTTGCACCTGGTTCGCCACAACCCGGCACAGGGTCGGGTGCTCAGCCGGCGCGAGACGATCCTGCTGGTCCTGTTCGCCCTGACCCTGCACGGAGCGGTGATCCATTGGCTGAGCCAGCAGAGAACCCCGGCGCTGCCCGAGGTGCCGCCACAGGTGCCGCCGATGACCATCGAGTTCACCGCCCCGGCGCCGCCGGTGGTGGAACCGCCGCCGCCCGAGCCGTTGCCGCCGGTGGTCGAGGAACCGCCACCACCGGTGTTCGACGAGAACGCGGTGAAGCCGCCGCCGCCGAAGCCGGTGCCAAAGCCGAAACCCAAGCCCAAGCCGCAACCCCGGCCCAAGCCGGCGCCGAAGGCCGTCGAGCCGGCTCCGCCCGCGCCGCCGCAACCCGCCGCGCCACCCGCCCCGCCGGCGCCGGCCGCCGCCCCGGCGCCGCTGACGCCGCCGTCGGCGAACGCCGGCTACCTGCACAACCCGGCGCCGGAATACCCCGCCCTGGCCATGCGCCGCGGCTGGGAGGGCACCGTGCTGTTGCGGGTGCATGTCCTCGCCAGCGGCAGCCCGAGCGAGATCCAGGTGCAGAAGTCGAGCGGACGCGAAGCCCTCGACCAGGCCGCGGTGAAAGCGGTCAAGCGCTGGTCCTTCGTTCCCGCCAAGCGCGGCGACAAGGCCGAGGACGGCTGGGTCAGCGTACCGATCGATTTCAAGTTGAACTGAATCTGCAGCGTCACGAGGAGCATCCGTCATGAGTCTGTTAACCACCCCGCTCGAATCCGTCGAAGGCGCCGTCATCTGGCTGCTGGTCGGCTTTTCCGTGGTCACCTGGGGCCTGGCCCTGGTCAAGGGCGTGCAGTTCGCCCGGCAGAAGCGCCAGGACCGCCAGTTCCAGAAGCAGTTCTGGAGCGCCACCAGCCTCGACTCCGCCGGCGAGCAGGCGCAGGACAAGCAGGGCGCCGGCGCCCGCGTGGCCCAGGCCGGCTTCGCCGCGATCCAGGTGCAGGACAACGGCCAGCCCGACCTGGCCCAGTCGATCAACCACCAGGACCGTCTCGAACGCGCCCTGCGCCAGCAGATCCAGCGCGAGCGGCGTTCCCTGGAGTCGGGCCTGGCGGTGCTCGCCTCGATCGGCTCGACCTCGCCCTTCATCGGTCTGTTCGGCACCGTCTGGGGCATCATGGAGGCGCTCAAGGGGATCAGCGCGGCCGGCTCGGCGAGCCTGGAGACCGTGGCCGGGCCGATCGGCAGCGCGCTGATCGCCACCGGCGTGGGAATCGCCGTCGCGGTGCCGGCGGTGCTGGTCTACAACTACTTCCTGCGGCGCCTGAAGCTGACCGCCGCCGACCTCGACGACTTCGCCCACGACTTCTACAGCCTGGCGCAGAAGAGCGCGTTCCGCGTCATCGTCCATCCCACCGCCGCGCGCCAGGCCGGCAACCCCTCGCGCAACGTGAAGGAGGCGTCCTGACATGGCCTTCTCGACCCAGGACAGCGACGAAGTCCTTTCCGAAATCAACGTCACCCCGCTGGTCGACGTGATGCTGGTGCTGCTGGTGGTGTTCATCGTCACCGCGCCGCTGCTGACCAACTCGATCCCGATCAACCTGCCGAAGACCGAATCGGTGGCCCCGCCGGAGCAGAAGGATCCCCTGGTGGTGAGCATCGATGGCGCCGGCAAGCTGTTCGTCAACAAGGACGAGATCCAGCCGGAGCTGCTGGAGAGCAACCTGGCCGCGGCCAAGGCGAAGGACGCCGAGGTCCGCGTGCAGTTGCAGGCCGACGAAGGGGTGAACTACGGCCAGGTGGCGAAGGCCATGGCTTCCATCGAGCGCGCCGGGATCACCAGGCTGGCGGTGATCACCGCACGCTGAAGCGAATCCACGCCGTCCGGCGCAGGCCGGGCGGGCAACGGTTTCGACCGCTCCGATCCGGGCAGGGGAGAGCGGTCTTTTTTTTATTCCGGATGGACGCTCCTCGGGCGTATCCGCCGAGGCCGGGCTCGCGAATGCGTCGCGCACCCTGTCCGGCGCTCGCACGTCCCACGCCTGGGCGCTCAGGCCTGGCGTGCCGGCGCCTCCTGCTCCTTGGCGTCCTCCGTTCCTTCGACTTCCCATTCACCGGCCCAGTCCTCGCCGAACAGTTCGCTGGGATGCTGGGTGCGGCTGGCGCCGTTGCCGCAGCCCATAGATTCCGCCGAGCAATAGCGGTCGCAACCCCAGCAGATGCGCTCCGGATGGCTGGGATGGAGAGGAAATTTCTTGGCCATGATCCTGTCCCGATACCTGATGCCTGCGCTCAGGTATACCGCCGATGGCTTGCGCCGCCCAGGCGTTGCCGCGGAAAAGTGGCTTCGGCTTGCGCTGGATCAACTCGATTGGCATATATGTATTAATAGAATATTAAAATTGCTTTTTATTCCTTAGAGAAAAAAGGCTGCGCCCTTACACTTCCCTGGTGATGAATTTTTCTGGAGGGTTCTCCATGCACAGCGAACGCGTCCGTTATGTGTTGGTGCCCGGTTGGTACGGCTCGGAAGACGCCCATTGGCAAAGTCACTGGCAGCGCGCGCTGCCCAATGCCTCACGGGTCGAGCAACAGGACTGGATCACCCCGCTGCGCGCCGACTGGATCGCCGAGCTGGACGCCGAGATCCGCCGCCAGCCCGGGCCGGTGGTGCTGATCGCGCACAGCCTGGGTTGTGTGACAGTGGCGCTGTGGGCGGCCCAGGCCGAGCGCCGGGTGCGCGACCAGGTACGCGGCGCCCTGCTGGTGGCGCCGGCCGACGTCGAGCGCGAGAGCTGCGCCGAGGCGCTGCGCAACTTCGCGCCGATCAGCCGCGAGCCGTTGCCGTTCCCCAGCGTGCTGGTGGGTTCCGACAACGACCAGGCCTGCAGCCCGCAGCGCGCCATGCACCTGGCCCGCGCCTGGGGCGCGGAGACGGTGATCCTGCCCGAGGCCGGGCACATCAACGTGAAGTCCGGCCACGGCGCCTGGGAGGCCGGCTACCGACACCTGTTCCGCTTGCAGTACCTGATCGACAGCCAGGCTCGCCGCCGCGCCTGAGACCACTTCAGTTCGCCAGCAGCGGCGACGGCTGGCGCTCGAACCAGCGGCTGGCCCGCTCGTAGGCGTGGGCCAGTTGCAGTACCGCGAAGTCGGCCTGGTGCGGACCG
This sequence comes from Pseudomonas sp. P20, assembly GCF_016463925.1. Classification (NCBI taxonomy): domain Bacteria; kingdom Pseudomonadati; phylum Pseudomonadota; class Gammaproteobacteria; order Pseudomonadales; family Pseudomonadaceae; genus Pseudomonas; species Pseudomonas sp. P20. The sequence continues at coordinate 174,499 of NZ_JAEMVM010000028.1, forward strand.
ATGATTTGCAGGCCCATCGGCAGTCCCTCGGCATTGAAGCCCGCCTGCACATTGGCCACCGGGCAGCCGGACAGGCTGCCGGGAACCACCACTTCCATCCAGCGGTGGTAGGTGTCCATTGCCACGCCTTCGATGCTGCGCGGCCAGGGGGTTTCCTTGGCGAAGGGAAATACCTGCGCGCTGGGCAGCAACAGGTAGTCGTAGCGCTCGAACAGCCGGCCGATGGCGCGATACCAGTCGCTGCGGATGACCGACGCGCGAAAGACCGCGTCGGCGCCCAGGCGCAGCCCGTTCTCCACCTCCCAGAGCGCTTCCGGCTTCAGCAGGGCACGCTTCGCCGGATCGGCATGCACGCCGCCGAGCGAGCCGGCCACCAGCCAGTGGCGCAAGGTGCGCCAGCATTCCCAGAGGCGCTCCGGGGCGAAGCCGAGGTTCGCTTCTTCGATCTCGCAGCCGAGGCTGCGGAAATCGCCTAGCGCGCGCTGGCACAGTTGGAGGATGCCGTCCTGCATAGGCAGGTAGCCATCGAGGTCGCCCAGCCAGCCCAGCCGGATGCCTTCGAAATCGCGCTCCAGCGGAGCGGCGAACCGCGCGCCGGGTTCGGCGATGGATAGCGGCGCGCGGCGATCGGCGCCAGCCTGCACCGAGAGCAGCAGGGCGGTGTCGCGCACGCTGCGGCCCATCGGGCCTTCGTAGCCGAGCTGGTCGAAGAACAGGTCGGCGCTGTCGTCGAACGGTACGCGGCCTTGGGAAGGGCGGAAGCCGATGACGTTGTTGAAGGCCGCCGGGTTGCGCAGCGAGCCCATCATGTCGCTGCCGTCGGCCACCGGTACCAGGTGCAGCGCGAGGGCAGCGGCGGCTCCGCCGCTGCTGCCGCCGGCGCTGAGGCGTTCGTCGTAGGCGCAGGCGGTGGCGCCGAACAGCGGGTTGTAGGTCTGCGAGCCGAGGCCGAACTCGGGGGTATTGGTCTTGCCGATGAGAATCGCGCCGGCGGCCCTGATCCGCTCCACCATGATCCCGTCGCGCTCGGGAATGTAGTCGCGGTACAGCGGCGAGCCGAGGGTGGTGCGGATGCCACGGGTCAGCGACAGGTCCTTGATGGCATGTGGCAGACCGTGCATCCAGCCACGCCATTCGCCACGGGCGAGTTCGCCGTCGCGCGCGTCCGCCTCTTCCAGCAGGCGTTCCGCCGGCAGCAGGCTGACCAGGGCGTTGACCCGTGGGTTGAAGCGCTCGATATGCGCCAGGTAGGCCTGCATCACCTCGCGGCAGGACACCTGGCGCAGGCGGATGCGTTCGGCAAGCTGGTGGGCCTGGAGCAGGACCAGCTCGTTGATCGGAGGGTTGGGCTTCATCGGGGTCGGGCCTTGGCAGTCGAGAAGGGGCGCCCCTGTGCCAGGGGCGCGAAACGGCGCTGCGCTCAGCGCATCAGGTTGGTCCACAGGCGGTCGGCGAGGCGGATCGCGTCTTCGCCGCAGGTCTGGCTGAACACCACGCGGGTACCGGCGGGGACGTGCAGCTCCGGGGCGTCCTTGAGACTGGCGTCGAGGTAGGGCTCGACGCCCTTCACCGGGCTCTGGTGCTTGAGGAAGTTCTGGGTCAGCGCGGCGTTCTCCGGCTGGGCGAGGAAGGCGATGAAGCGCCGCGCGTTGTCCGGGTTGCGGCTGCCGCGCGGGATCACCAGGTTGTCCACCCAGGCCAGCACGCCTTCCTTCGGATACAGGTACTTCAGGCTCGGCTTGAGTTCGCGCGCACGCATCGACGAGCCGCCCCAGAACATCGACATGTCCACCTCGCCCGCGGCGAGGTTCTCGCGGATCGAGCCGGCCTTGGAGCTGTAGGTCTTGACGAAGGGTTTCTGCGCCTTGAGCAGTTCGAGGACGCGCTGCATCTGCTTCGGGTCCGCGCTACAGAGCGGGATGCCCAGGTACAGGCTGGCCATGTCGACCACCTCGCTCACCGAGTCGAACATGTTGATCCGCCCGCGCAGCTCTTCCGGCGGCTGGTAGAGCACCGCGTAGCTGTCGGCCGGGCCGGCGTAGCGCGCGCCATCCAGCACCACGCTGGTGGTGCCCCAGATGAAGGGCACGCTGTAGGCGCCCTCCGGGTCCCAGGCGGGCTTCTTCAGGTTGTCGAGCAGGTTGGCGTAGTACGGCTCGGCGGCCGGGTCGAAGCGCTCGAGCAATGCTTCCTTGACCAGGATCGGAACGAACTGCTGCGAAGGAATCGCCACGTCGTAGCCGGCGCCGCCCTGCTTGAGCTTGGCCAGCAGGGTTTCGTTGGAGTCATAGGAGTCCACCGTGACGCGGATGCCGCTTTCCTTCTCGAATTTCTCCAGCAACTGCGGCGAGAAGTAGCCGCTCCAGCTGACCACGTTGAGTTGCCCGGCGGCCTGGGCGCTGCCGCCCAGGGCCAGGGTGAGGCCGAGGCCGATGCTTGCGATCCGTTGATGCATGGGGATTTCTCCGACGTAGGGCTCAGGCGCGTGGCTTGCCGAGCAGGTAGGAAAGGCTGACGAAGATCACGGAGACGCCGAGGATCAACGTCGACACGGCGTTGACGTCGGGCGTGACGCCCATCCGCAGCAGTCCGAAGATGAAGATCGGCAGGGTGGTGGTGCCGGCCTGCGAGACCATCATCGAGATCACGAAGTTGTCCAGCGAGACGATGAAGGCGAGCATCAGGCCGGAGAAGATGCCCGGCGCCAGCAGCGGCAGCGTCACCTTGCGCAGGGTCCGCCACGGACCGGCGTAGAGGTCGGCGGCGGCCTGCTCCAGGGAAAGGTCCATGTCATCCAGGCGGGCACGGATCGGCAGGTAGGCGAACGGGATGCAGAACACCGTGTGGGCGATGATCAGGTTGCCGTAGCCGAGAGACAGCCCGACGGTGGAAAACAGCGCCAGGGTGGCGACCCCGACCACGATTTCCGGCAGCACCAGGGGCAGCATGATCGCTCCCATCGACAGGCGCAGGCCCCTGAACTTCGCCCCACGCGAGGTGCCGAGGGCGGCCAGGGTGGCGATCGCGGTGGCCGCGGCGCTGGCGCACACGGCGATCAGCAGGCTGTTGCCGGCGGCCTGGCGCAGCGCCTGGTTGGCGAAGGCGGCGCGGTACCAGTCGAGGCTGAAGCCGGTCCAGACGGTGGCCGACTGGTTGGCGTTGAAGGAGTACACCACCAGCACCAGGATCGGCGCGTACAGGTACAGGTAGAACAACAAGCTGAAGGCACCGAAGCCGGGGAAGTCCTGGACGTTATGGCGGCTGCCTTTCCACAGGCGCGCGATCATCGGCCCATCCCCCGTGCGAGACGTTCGGCGCGCCAGGCGTAGACGGTCAGGATCAGCATCACCGCGGCCATCAGCACCAGCGACAGGGCGGCGCCGAACGGCCAGTTCCGGGCGTCGGCGAACTGCCGGAAAATCAGGTTGCCAAGCATCATGCGGGTGCCGCCGCCAAGCAGTTCTGGGGCGATCATCGCGCCCAGGCAGGGCACGAAGGTCAGGATGGCGCCGGCCAGGATGCCCGGCCGGGCGGTCGGCAGGACCACCTTGCGTAGCGTGCGCAGGCGGCCGGCGTAGAGGTCCTGGGCGGCTTCCAGCAGGCGCATGTCCATTTTCTCCAGGGTCGCGTAGATCGGCAGTACCACGAAGGGCGCGTAGGTGTAGACCAGGCCGAGCAGCACCGCGCCGTCGCTGTAGAGCAGCGGCAACGGGTGGTCGACCAGGCCGAGGCCGAGCAGGCCGTTGTTGATCACTCCGCTGCCGCGCAGCAGGAGAATCCAGGCGTAGGTGCGGATCAGCAGGTTGGCCCAGAACGGCACGGTGATCAGGAAGATCAGCAGGCCGCGCCGACGCGGCGGCTGCATGGCCAGCCAGACCGCCACCGGGAAGCCGAGCGACAGGGTGATGAGGGTGGTCAGCGCGGCGATGCCGAGCGAGCGCAGGGCGATTGTCAGGTAGGAGTCGGCGAAGGCCAGGCTGTCGTCCATCTGCCGTTCGAAGAGCAGGGATACGTACGCCTCGCCGCTGAAGGCCCGGTCGACCCCGCCATAGGGGTTGGCCTCCATCAGCGAATAGGCGGCGACGATGAGGATGGGCAACACCAGGAACAGGCCGATGGCGACCAGCGCCGGCGTGACGCCGAGGAAGCTGCGCAGGGCCTGGCGACGCTGCAAGGCTGCGCCGGGGGAAGGGATCGGATGCATGGCTGGGGTCCGTTGCCGAAGGGGATCAATCCAGCAGGACGCTGGCGCTGTCTTTGGCCACGGCCAGGCAGGCAGCTTCGCCGGTGGCGAAGCGCCGTGCCGTGCCGTTCGGTGTGCGCACCGTCAGCAGGCTGCCGTCGGCCAGGCGCACCCGGTATTGCAGGTCGGTGCCGAGGTAGACTTGGCTTTCCACCGTGCAGGGCAGGCCGCCGCCGGTGTTGGCCGCCAGCAGGTCCAGGCGTTCCGGGCGGATCGACAGGCAGACCCGGGCTCCGGCTGCCAGGCCGTCGCGCGCGGCGGCCTCGAACGCTTCACCGCCGGGACCGCGGTACAGCGCCAGCGGGCCGTCGCGCTGGAGCAGCTCGGCTTCGATGAAATTGGTCTCGCCAATGAAGTCGGCGACAAAGCGGTTGCCGGGGCGCTCGTAGATCTCTTCCGGCGGTCCGACCTGTTGCACCTGGCCCTCGGAGAGCACGGCGATGCGATCGGACATGGTCAGCGCCTCCTCCTGGTCGTGGGTGACGAAAATGAAGGTGATCCCGGTCTTCGCTTGGATCGCCTTGAGTTCCTCGCGCATCGCCTGGCGCAGCTTCAGGTCGAGGGCCGAGAGCGGTTCGTCGAGCAGCAGCACCCGCGGTTGCGGCGCCAGCGCACGGGCCAGTGCCACGCGTTGCTGCTGGCCTCCTGAAAGCTGCCCGGGACGGCGATCGGCGAAACGTTCCATCTGCACCAGGGCGAGCATCTCGCGGACCCGCTCGGCGATCTCCGCCTTGCCCAGGCTGCGTCCCAGTGGGCGCGATTCGAGGCCGAAGGCGAGGTTCTCGGCGATGCTCATGTGCGGGAACAGCGCATAGTGCTGGAACACGGTGTTCACCGGGCGCTCGAAGGGCGGTCGCGCGGCGATGTTCTCGCCGTAGAGGAGGATCTCGCCCTCCGTGGGAAACTCGAAGCCGGCGATCATCCGCAGCAGGGTGGTCTTGCCGCAGCCAGACGGGCCGAGGAGGGTGAAGAACTCATTGTCGCGGATATCCAGGTCGACGCGCTTCAGTGCCACCGGGCCGCTCTCGGGATCGCCGTACACCTTGCGTACCGCGCGGATGGACACTGCATGGGTACGCAGCGAATGCAGGGCACTCATGGACTTACCTCCGATTCCCCTTCGTGCGTGCCGCAATGCGGCGCGACGATGGTTGTTGTTCTTATGGCAGGGCTGGAAAGTAGGCTTCCGCGAGGTGGCGGAAGGGTAGCGCCGGCTTGTGGTCGCCGATGGCTGGAGCGGATGATGCGGAAAAGGGGCGGCTGTCGAAAGCTCAATTTTTTTATATAAGGTGTTAAAAAAATTAACATCTAGCGAGGTTCGCAAGGCCCATGTCGATCCCCCGTTTGCCCCCGTTGAACGCTGTGCGCGCCTTCGAGGCCGCCGCCCGCCTGGGTAGCTACGTGGCGGCGGCGAAAGCCCTGCACGTAACCCAGCCGGCGGTCGGCCGGCATGTCCGGCTGCTGGAAGACTGGCTCGGCGCGCGTCTGTTCGAACGTACTTCGCGTGGCGTGCTGTTGACCCCGGCCGGGCGGCAGTACTACGCCGCGGTGTCCACCGCGTTGCAGCAGATCGCCGAGGCCGGCGGCCAGCTCAGTGGCGCGCGCTGGCTGCGGATCATGGCGGTGCCGGCGTTCTCCCGGCGCTGGCTGACGTCGCGCCTGGAAACCCTCTGCGCACAGCGGCCGGGGCTGAAGATCGCCCTCGAACCCAATCCCACCTTCGACCACGTGGAGGAGCGCAGCGCCGACCTCGGTATCGTCTATGGCCTGCCGGGCCAGTACGCCAACCCGCGCGCGCTGCTGATCCGGCCCAAGGTGTTCCCGGTGTGTTCGCCGGCCTACCTGGCCGCCGCCGGGCCGCTGGAGTCGGCGGAGCAACTGGTCGCGCACAAGCTCATCCATGTCGACGACGGCGAGTGGTGGAACCTCTGGTTCTCCGCCATCGGGGTCGACGTCGAGGTCCGTCCGGCGGTGCTCTACCTGAGCAACGACCATGCCCTGGCGCGGGCCGAGGAGGGTCTCGGCATCGCCCTGGCCAACGAGGTGCTGGTCCGCCAGGAACTGCGCAGCGGCGCTCTGGTGCGGCCCCTGGCCGCCGAGGCGGCACTGGAGTGCTACCAGGTGCTGACCCCGCCCGGCACGCCCTCGGCGGACGTCGAGTGGTTCATCGGCTGGCTGGGCGAGGCCCTGCGCGAAGAGTTTCCGGACGCCGTGACGTCCTGAACGCAGCGCCAGCGCTGCATCGTTAACCCAAGCGTAACGATCATGGCGGCTGCTTGATTGAACAGGCCTGGCGGCCTGCCTAACGTGGCTCCTCACGACAGCGTGAAACCTGGAGCCGACATGACGACACCGATCTCTCCCCCGCCGCAGTGGTCGCGGCGCCGCCAGGAAAAGCAGCGGCGCCTCGAGCGCGTGCGCGGCCTGGCTGACGGCGCGGTGCTGCCGCGCGAACGCCTGGTCGCCGCGCTGGAGGCGCTGATCGCGCCGGGCGATCGGGTGGTGCTGGAAGGCAACAACCAGAAGCAGGCGGATTTCCTCTCCCGTTCGCTGGCGCGGGTCGATCCCGGCAAGCTGCACGACCTGCACATGATCATGCCCAGCGTCGGCCGCCCGGAGCATCTCGACCTGTTCGAACTGGGCATCGCGCGCAAGCTCGACTTCTCCTTCTCCGGCCCGCAGAGTTTGCGCATCGGCCAGTTGCTCGAAGACGGCCTGCTGGAGATCGGCGCGATCCACACCTACATCGAGCTGTACGCGCGGCTGGTGGTCGACCTGATCCCCAACGTGGCGCTGGTCGCCGGTTTCGTCGCCGACCGCGAAGGCAACGTGTACACCGGGCCGAGCACGGAAGACACCCCGGCGCTGGTGGAGCCCACCGCGTTCAGCGACGGCATCGTCATCGTCCAGGTCAACCGTATCGTCGACGACCCGCGCGACCTGCCGCGAGTGGACATCCCGGCGTCCTGGGTGGACTTCGTGGTCGAGGCCGACCAGCCGTTCTACATCGAGCCGCTGTTCACCCGCGACCCGCGCCACATCAAGCCGGTCCACGTGCTGATGGCGATGATGGCGATCCGCGGCATCTACCAGCGGCACAACGTGCAGTCGCTGAACCACGGCATCGGCTTCAACACCGCGGCCATCGAGCTGATCCTGCCGACCTACGGCGAGTCCCTCGGCCTGAAGGGCAAGATCTGCCGGCACTGGACCCTCAACCCGCACCCGACCCTTATCCCCGCCATCGAGAGCGGCTGGGTCGAGAGCGTGCACTGCTTCGGCACCGAGCTGGGCATGGAGGGCTACATCGCCCAGCGTCCCGACGTGTTCTTCACCGGTCGCGACGGCTCGCTGCGTTCCAATCGGATGTTCTGCCAACTGGCCGGGCAGTACGCCGTCGACCTGTTCATCGGCGCTACCCTCCAGGTCGACGGCGACGGCCATTCCTCCACCGTCACCCGCGGACGCCTGGCCGGCTTCGGCGGCGCCCCGAACATGGGCCACGACCCGCGCGGCCGGCGCCACTCGACGCCGGCCTGGCTGGACATGCGGGGCGAACCCGAGGCCTTGCTGGAGCGCGGCAGGAAGCTGGTGGTGCAGATGGTCGAGACCTTCCAGGACGGCGGCAAGCCGACCTTCGTCGAGCGCCTCGACGCGCTGGAGGTGGCGCGCGAGACCGGCATGCCGCTGGCGCCGGTGATGATCTATGGCGACGACGTCACCCATGTGCTCACCGAGGAAGGCATCGCCTACCTGTACAAGGCGCGCTCGCTGGAGGAGCGCCAGGCGATGATCGCGGCGGTGGCGGGGATCAGTCCGATCGGCCTGCGCCACGATCCGCGCGAGACCCTGCGGATGCGCCGCGAAGGGCTGATCGCGCTGCCCGAGGACCTCGGCATCCGCCGCACCGACGCCTCGCGCGAGCTGCTGGCGGCGAAGAGCATCGCCGAGCTGGTCGAGTGGTCCGGCGGGCTGTACCAGCCGCCGGCGCGTTTCAGGAGCTGGTGATGAACGCCATCGCGAACCTCGCGGCGACGCCGTGTGCCGACCTCGGCGAATGCCTGGCCGACCTGGCGGTGGACGCCCTCATCGACGAAGCCGAACTGTCGCCCAAGCCGGCCCTGGTGGACCGCCGCGGCAATGGCGCGCATGCCGACCTGCACCTGGGCCTGATGCAGGCCTCGGCGCTGAGCCTGTGGCCGTGTTTCAAGGAAATGGCCGACGCCGCCCAGCGGCATGGGCGCATCGATGCGCGCCTGCGCGGCGTCCTTGGCCAACTGGGGCGCGACGGCGAGGCGGCGATGCTGCGTACCACCGAAGGCGTGAACACCCATCGCGGAGCGATCTGGGCGCTCGGCCTGCTGGTCGCGGCCGCCGCTCTCGAACCGCGCCGCACGCAGGCCGGCGAAGTGGCCGCGCGCGCAGGACGCATCGCCCTGCTCGACGATCCGGCGGCCGCCATCGGCGACAGCCACGGCGAGCGCGTCCGTCGGCGCTACGGCGTCGGCGGCGCCCGCGAGGAGGCGCGTCTCGGCTTCCCCCGCGCAGTGCGCCACGGCCTGCCGCAGCTATGGCGCAGCCGCGAAGGCGGCGCTGGCGAGCAGAACGCCAGGCTCGATGCGCTGCTGGCGATCATGAGCATCCTCGACGATACCTGCGTGCTGCACCGCGCCGGCCGCGTCGGCCTCGCCGCGATGCAGGATGGCGCCCGCGCGGTGCTCGCCGCCGGCGGCAGCGCCAGTCTCGCCGGTCGTCGCCGCCTGTGCGAGCTGGACCGCCGCCTGCTGGCGCTGAACGCTTCGCCCGGCGGCGCCGCCGACCTGCTGGCCGCCTGTCTTTTCCTCGATCGCCTGCCCGCCGTGTCCGGTGGGTGGGCTGGGAGTCTCTGAGATGGAAACCCTGACCTTCGAATTTCCCGCCGGCGCTCCGGCGCGCGGTCGCGCCCTGGCCGGCTGTGTCGGCTCCGGCGACCTGGAGGTGCTGCTCGAGCCGGCCGCCGGAGGCGCGCTGAGCATCCAGGTGGTGACCTCGGTAAACGGCAGCGGCCCGCGCTGGCAACAACTCTTCGCGCGGGTCTTCGCGGCGTCCACGGCGCCGGCCGCGTCGATCCGCATCCACGATTTCGGCGCCACTCCCGGGGTGGTCCGCCTGCGCCTGGAGCAGGCACTGGAGGAGGCTGGCCATGACTGACGTCGCCCGCCTGCTGGCGCTGCGCAGCTTCACCGAACTGGGAGCGCGCCAACGCGCCCGGGCCCTGCTTGACGCGGGCAGCTTCCGCGAGTTGCTCGATCCCTTCGCCGGCGTGCAGTCGCCCTGGCTGGAACGACAGGGCATCGTGCCCCAGGCCGACGATGGGGTAGTGGTCGCCCGTGGCCTCCTCGACGGCCAGCCGGCGGTGCTCGCCGCCATCGAAGGTGCTTTCCAGGGCGGCAGCCTTGGCGAAGTCAGCGGAGCGAAGATCGCCGGCGCGCTGGAGCTGGCCGCCGAGGACAATCGCAACGGCGTTCCGACCCGGGCCCTGCTGTTGCTGGAAACCGGTGGCGTGCGCCTGCAGGAAGCCAACCTCGGACTGGCGGCGATCGCCGAGATCCAGGCGGCCATCGTCGATCTGCAGCGCTACCAGCCGGTGGTGGCGGTGATTGCCGGGCCGGTCGGCTGCTTCGGCGGCATGTCCATCGCCGCCGGGCTGTGCAGCTACGTGCTGGTGACCCGCGAGGCGCGCCTCGGCTTGAACGGTCCGCAGGTGATCGAACAGGAGGCCGGCATCGCTGAATACGACTCGCGCGACCGGCCGTTCATCTGGAGCCTCACCGGCGGCGAGCAGCGCTTCGCCAGCGGTCTCGCCGACGCCTACCTGGCCGACGACCTCGATGAGGTACGCACCTCGGTACTCGCGTATTTCGCCAAGGGCCTGCCGGCACGGCCGCGCTGCCGCCGCGCCGAGGATTACCTGCGGCGGCTGGGCGACCTCGATACCGCCGAGCAACCGGATGCCGCCGGCGTGCGCCGGCTGTACCAGGGGCTGGGCCAAGGAGATGCAACATGAGCCAACCGTTCGCTTCCCGTGGCCTGGCCTGGTTCCAGGCGCTGGCCGGTAGCCTCGCGCCGCGTCCCGGCGATCCTGCTTCGTTGCGCGTCGCCGATGCCGAGCTGGACGGCTACCCGGTGCGTTTCCTGGCCGTCGTGCCCGATCCCGACAATCCGTTCCCGCGCGCTCGCCAGGGCGAGGTCGGGCTGCTCGAGGGCTGGGGCCTGGCCGCCGCCGTCGACGAGGCGCTGGAGGCCGACCGCGAGGCGCCACGCAAGCGCGCGCTGCTGGCCATCGTCGACGTGCCGAGCCAGGCCTACGGCCGCCGCGAGGAGGCCCTGGGTATCCACCAGGCGCTGGCCGGGGCGGTGGATGCCTACGCCCGCGCCCGACTCGCCGGGCATCCGCTGATCGGCCTGCTGGTGGGCAAGGCGATGTCCGGCGCGTTCCTCGCCCACGGCTACCAGGCCAACCGCCTGATCGCCTTGCACGATCCGGGGGTGATAGTCCACGCCATGGGCAAGGCCGCCGCCGCGCGGATCACCCTGCGCAGCGTCGAGGAACTGGAGGCGTTGGCGGCGAAGGTGCCGCCGATGGCCTACGACATCGACAGCTACGCGTCGCTCGGCCTGCTCTGGAGGACCCTTCCGGTGGAGACCGTCGAGGTGCCGTCGACGGCGGACCTGGTGCGGGTCCGCACCTGCCTGGGCGAGGCCCTGGCCGATATCCTCGGCGGCCCGCGCGACCTCGGCGGCCGCCTCGGCGCGGCCAACCGCGAGGCGTCGGCGCGGGTGCGCCGGCTGCTGCGCGAGCAGTGGTGAATTCAGGAGCGAGCCGTGGTCATCGCGAACAGCTCACAGCGGGGCTCCAGCCGGCGACGGCTCGCTCCTGATCCGATGCGTCGCAGGGCAGGGCCGGAACCCCATGACTTGCTCCTGGGCATGGCGCCGGCGCATTTGCCGGAGAATGCTCCGGCCTGGGTCTGCGCGGCACTGAAGGCCGGCTGGCCGGTGGTGGTGCGCCGTGCGCCGGCAGATCCCGCGCGGGTGGCCATCGGCGTGCGCGGCCTGGCGCGGGAGCAGCGCTGGGCCGGCTGGATGCCGTTGGCGGCAATCACCCGGCGCTTGCGCCCGGAAGCGCTGGGCCAGCGCGAGCCGGCGATGCTGCGCGATCTGCCGGCCTGGCGTGCCTTGCGCGACCTGCGTGCGCCGCTGAACGCGCTGGGACTGGCCTGGGGCGTGACCGGCGGCGCCGGTTTCGAGCTGGCCAGCGGGGTCGCCGTGCTGCATCCGGACAGCGACCTCGACCTGCTGCTGCGCACCCCGCGCCCGTTCCCGCGCGATGACGCGCTGCGCCTGCTGCAGTGCTTCGAGCAGTGTCCCTGCCGGATCGACCTGCAACTGCAGACCCCGGCGGGCGGCGTGGCCCTGCGCGAATGGGCCGAGGGTCGGCCCCGGGTGCTGGCGAAAGGCAGCGAGGCGCCGCTGTTGCTGGAAGACCCCTGGCGGATCGCGGAGGTCGAGGCATGAGCGTGCTGTTCGCCTATCCCGGCCAGGGCGCCCAACGTCCCGGCATGCTCGCGGCCTTGCCCGACGAACCGCCGGTGCGCGCCTGCCTGGAGCAGGCGGCGGACTGTCTCGGCCAGGCGCCGGCCGAACTGGAGAGCGCCGAGGCCTTGCGCGGCACCCGCGCGGTGCAGTTGTGCCTGCTGATCGCCGGGGTCGCCGCCAGCCGCCTGCTGGAGACGCGCGGGCATCGGCCGGGGCTGGTCGCCGGGCTGTCCATCGGCGCCTATCCGGCGGCGGTGGTAGCCGGCGCGCTGGACTTCGACGACGCGCTGCGTCTGGTGGCGCTGCGTGGCGAACTGATGCAGGCCGCCTGGCCCGAGGGCTACGGGATGAGCGCCATCCTCGGTCTCGAACAGGCGCAACTGGAAGCGCTGATCCTGGCGGTGCGGCGCGAGCACCCGCCGCTCTACCTGGCCAACGTCAACGCCGAGCGGCAACTGGTGGTGGCCGGCAGCGAAGCGGCTCTGGCCGCCCTCGCCGAACGCGCCCGTGCCGCCGGCGCCAGCGCGGCGAAGCGCCTGGCGGTGAGCGTACCGTCGCACTGTGCGCTGCTCGACGAACCGGCCGCGCGCCTGGCCGAAGCCTTCGCCGGCATCCGCCTGCATCGGCCGCGCGTGCCCTACCTGAGCAGCAGCCGGGCGCGCCTGGTCGCCGAACCGGCCGCGCTGGCCGACGATCTCGCCGGCAACATGGCGCGCCGCGTCGAGTGGCTGGCGACATTGCGCAGCGCCTACGAGCGCGGTGCCCGCCTGCATCTCGAGCTGCCGCCGGGACGGGTCCTCAGCGGTCTGGCGCGGCCTCTGTTCGGCTGCGCCACGCCGGCCTTCGAAGGCTCCCGGGCGGATACCCTGGACGCGCTGTTGCGCGAGGAGGAAAAGAGAACCCGATAAGCGTTCGTTCGAGGCATAAAAACAACAACATCGATCCGCAACCGAGGACAACAATAATGATTATCTACGGTGTCGCACTGCTGTCTCTGTGTACCCTCGCCGGGCTGTTCATCGGCGAGATCCTTGGCGTGCTGCTCGGCGTGCCGGCCAACGTCGGTGGCGTCGGCATCGCCATGCTGCTGCTGATCTTCGTCGGCAGCTACCTGGGCAAGCGTGGCCTGCTCTCGGCGAAGACCGAGCAGGGCGTGGAGTTCTGGAGCGCGGTCTATATTCCCATCGTGGTCGCCATGGCCGCCCAGCAGAATGTCCTCGGCGCGCTGAGCGGCGGGCCGGCCGCTATCCTCGCCGGCATCGCCGCGGTCGCCGTGGCCTTCGCCCTGGTCCCGCTGCTCGACCGCTTCGGCCGGAAGAAAGCCGAAGGCGCCCGGCCATTGAAACCGCGCACCAGCGTGCAGGGGTGAGCGCCATGTTCGAGTCCCTGAACAAAGTCATCAATGGCTACGGCCTGATCAGCGGCTTCGCCATCATCGGCGTGACCATGGCGGTGTCCTACTGGTTGTCGGCGCGCCTCACCCGCGGGCGCCTGCACGGCTCGGCGATCGCGATCTTCCTCGGCCTGGTGCTGTCCTACGTCGGCGGCGTCGCCACCGGCGGGCAGAAAGGATTGGTGGACGTGCCCCTGATGTCCGGTATCGGCCTGCTGGGTGGCGCCATGCTGCGCGACTTCGCCATCGTCGCCACGGCCTTCGGGGTGAATGTCGAGGAACTGCGTCGGGCAGGGGTTTCCGGGGTGGTGTCGCTGTTCCTCGGGGTCGGATCGTCGTTCGTCGCCGGGGTCGCGGTGGCCATGGCGTTCGGCTATACCGATGCGGTCAGCCTGACCACCATCGGCGCCGGCGCGGTCACCTACATCGTCGGACCGGTGACCGGCGCCGCCCTGGGGGCCAGCTCCGAGGTGATGGCGCTGAGCATCGCCGCCGGGCTGGTGAAGGCGATCCTGGTGATGGTCCTGACGCCTTTCGTCGCGCCCTACATCGGCCTGAACAATCCACGTACGGCGGTGATCTTCGGTGGTCTCATGGGCACCTCCAGCGGCGTCGCCGGCGGCCTCGCCGCCACCGACCCGAAGCTGGTGCCCTACGGTTGCCTGACCGCGGCGTTCTATACCGCCATCGGTTGCCTGCTGGGGCCGTCGCTGCTGTATTTCAGCGTGCGTGGCCTGGTTGGGTGAGCGGGCTCGTCCGGGCACCCTCTCCCTGAAGGGCGAGGGTTGGGGAGAGGTCAGCGGGCCAGCGGTAATGTGGACTTCCGTCCGCTATCCCGCCGCCTCCTGCTCCAGGCGCAGGCTGTACATCCGGCACTCCGCGAGCAACGCCAGCAGGTTCGGGTCGCGCTCCTTGGCCTTGAGGAACACCACGCCGATGTGCTGCTGCAGGCGATAGCGCGGTTGCAGCGGGATCAGCCGCACGCGGTTCTCGTAGACCGCCTCGATGCGTTTGGGCAGCAGCGCATGGCCGACCCCCGAGCTGACCATGCTGAGGAGGGTGAATATGTCGTTCACCTGCATGGCGATCTGCGGTTCGAAGCCGGCCTGCTGGAACACCCGGGTGCCGTCCTGATGGGTGGCGAAGCCCTGGGTGAGCGTGACGAAGGGCGTGTCGCGCAGGGTGCTGAGATCGATCTCGGCGAGCCTGGCGTAGGGCGAGTCCACCGGCACGGCGAGGAAGATGTCATCGGAGAACAGCGGCAGGTGCTCGCAGTCGGGATCGCTGACGCTGTCGTTGAGCGACACCAGGATGGCGTCCAGCTCCATGTTCTTCAGCTGGTAGAACAGATCGACGTTGGAGCCGAGGATCAGGTCGATGTTCAGCGCGCTGCGTCGCAGCTTGAGACCCATGATCAGTTGCGGCACGGTCTTCACCGTCAGCGAATAGAGCGCGCCGAGCTTGAAGCGCTCGGCGGAGAAGCCGGCCGCCTCGCGGGTCAGGCGCACCGTGTCGAGTACCTCCTGGACCAGCTTCTGCGCGCGCTCCTCGAGCACGTAGGCGCTTTCCAGCGGGGTCAGGTTGCGTCCCTCGTGCTTGAACAGCGGGCAGCGCAGGGCGCTTTCCAGCGAGTGGATGGCGCGGTGCACGCTGACGTTGCTGGTGCCCAGTTCCGCCGCCGCGCGCGCCAGGTTGCCGGTGCGCATGAAGGCGAGGAAGGTTTCCAGCTTCTTGAGGGTGATTTCTTCGTCGATCAGCATCCGCGTTCCCCTGGCCGGTGGCGTCGGGGGATTGTGCCTGAGGCGGCGCGGGAGGGGTAAAAAGGGCCGTCATGTCCTAGCGCGTGGCGGAGCATGACGGCCTGGAAACGCCTTGGGGAAGGCGGAGTTGCACTGACCGGATGGAATCCCGCTTCGGCAGCCTGAGCCGCCGATAGGCTAACGGAACTCAGCGGATGGAGCGGATGGTGCCCTTGCTGCCGGTGACCTTGACGTCGACCTTCTTGAACAGGAAGTAGTCGTTCACCGAAACCTCGTAGCGCGGCGCCACGATCAGGTCGGCATTGGAGTTCTTCACCGCCTTGAACGCGGCGGCGGCCTTGGCCGAGGACACCGGGTCGAAGGCGCCGAGGCTCAGGCCCGAGCCGCTTTCTGCGCCGTAGGTGACGCCGTCGGCGAACTGGCTGTCGCCGCCGAACTTGAGGAAGCCGAACAGGATATTGACCGAGGAGTCTCCGCTGATCGGCTCGCCGACGGCGACGTCGGCCTTGAGGTCGGTTTTCACCGCGCCGGCCACCGGGGCGATGGGCTGGCTGACGTTGTAGCTGGCGCAGCCGGTCAGCGAGGCCGCGGCGAACAGCAGGGCGGGCAACAGGAACTTCTTCATCTGACTCTCCATGATGATTCATCGATGAGGCGGCAGGCCCGAATGTCCATCGATCCCTGGGCGCTGCCGGACTGCCGGACCGGGGTGGTCCGGAGCGCCGGCCACCCTAGCAACGGAGGCTTTTTGCCACAGTCATCGGATTCGTCTTTGTCAGAAAGAAAGTTCCTCTTGGAATGTCGGAAAGCTGAGGGTCAGTGCCGGCGCTCGGCAAGCTTGCCCAGTTGCTCCCGGCAGTAGTCGACGAACAATCGTGCCGGCTTGGTCAGTTGCGCGCGTTTCAGCCAGGCGGCGGCGAGCCCGGAGGTGGACACCGGCTCGGCGAGGTCGACCATGACCACCTTCTTGCCGTCGTAGGTGCATTCCGAATGCGGGCGGGTGACCAGCAGGGAGAAGCCGAAGCCCTGGCCGACCATGCCGCGCACCATCTCGATGGACGGCGAGCTGAAGGCGATGTTCGGCGTCAGGCCGAGTTCCTCGAACAGGCTGACGAAATAGGTGCGGCTGGGCTGCACGTCGAGCAGGATCATCGGTTCCAGGCACAGGTCGCGCAGCGACACTTGCGCCTGCCCGGCGAAGCGGTGCCCTTCGGGGAGCAGCGCGTGGGGTCGTTGCGGCGGCATCAGCGGCTCGGTCTCGATGGTCGAGTCGAGGTCGTGCTCGTAGAGGAAGGCCAGGTCGAAGCGCCCGGAGGTGAGGCCTTGCACCAGTTCCTGCTGCTCGCCGTCGCGTATGCGGATCTCCACCCCCGGATAGGCCTGGCGAAAGCCGGCGATCAGGCCCGGCAGGTAGAGCGGGGCGACCGTCTCGAAGCAGCCGATGTCGATCTGCCCGGCGATCACGTCGTTGTCGGCCAGGGCGTTCTGCTCGAACTCGTGGGCCATCCGCAGCAGTTCCTGGGCCTTGCGGTAGAAGCGCGCGCCGGCGGGGGTCAGCGACACGCCCTGGGCGTGGTGGCGGATGAACAGCTGCACGCCGAAGCTTTCCTCCAGACCCTTCACCGCCGTGGAGATCGACGGCTGGGCGATGTACAGCTTGCGCGAGGCCTCGGCCACGCTGCCGCATTCCACGGTGGTCACGAAATACTTGAGTTGCCGCAAGGTATAGGACGCCACTGCAAGACCTCATCGGCGCATCATCCTCCCCGGGCCGGGCGTGCGCGCCTCGATTGTTGTGTCCGCCGCGCTGCAAGCAAGTTGCAGGCCGCTGCCGAGCGTCGCGGCGCTGGCCGCGACGACGATTGCCCGCCTGCACGATAACCCAGCACGACGCACTTTGCCGGGGCACGCCTGGCCAGCTTTTTCTTATGTCCCGAGGACATTTTTAATAATTTTCCTTCGCCGCGGCTTGCGCGACCATCCTTCCCCATCGACCCCATGGACAGCGGTCCGCCTCCCGGCGGTCCGGGCCATGCGTGCAGAACCACGACCGGCGCAGACCGGCGAGATAACAAGGAGAAGGTGGGGTGTTCGAACTCAGCGATTGGCAACGGCGCGCCGCGACACAGCGCTTCATCGACCAGGCCCTGATCGGCGGCCGCCAGCGTCCGGCCGCCAGCGGCGCTACCTTCGACGCCATCGATCCGGCGAGCAATCGCCTGCTGGCGCGGGTCGCGGCCTGCGATGCGGCCGACGTCGACGCGGCAGTGGCCGCCGCCCGCCGCGCCTTCGACGAAGGCCCCTGGGCGCGTCTCGCCCCGGTCGAGCGCAAGCGCGTGCTGCTGCGCCTGGCCGAGCTGATGCTGGCCCATCGCGAAGAGCTGGCGCTGCTCGACTCGCTGAACATGGGCAAGCCGGTGATGGACGCCTGGAACATCGATGTACCCGGCGCCGCCCACGTCTTCGCCTGGTATGCGGAAAGCCTCGACAAGCTCTACGACCAGGTCGCGCCGACCGCCCAGCAGACCCTGGCCACCATTACCCGCGTGCCGCTGGGGGTGATCGGCGCGGTGGTGCCGTGGAACTTCCCGCTCGACATGGCCGCCTGGAAGCTCGCCCCGGCCCTGGCCGCCGGCAACTCGGTGGTGCTCAAGCCGGCCGAGCAGTCGCCGTTCTCCGCCCTGCGCCTGGCCGAGCTGGCCCTGGAGGCGGGGGTGCCGGAAGGCGTGCTGAACGTGGTGCCGGGCCTCGGCGAGCAGGCCGGCAAGGCCCTCGGCTTGCACCCGGAGGTGGACACACTGGTGTTCACCGGCTCCACCGAGGTCGGCAAGTACTTCATGCAGTATTCCGCGCAATCCAACCTCAAGCAGGTCTGGCTGGAGTGCGGCGGCAAGAGTCCGAACCTGGTGTTCGCCGATTGCCGCGATCTTGACCTGGCGGCGGAAAAGGCCGCCTTCGGCATTTTCTTCAACCAGGGCGAGGTCTGTTCGGCGAACTCGCGCTTGCTGGTGGAGCGATCGATCCACGACGAGTTCGTCGAGCGCCTGCTGGCCAAGGCCCGCGACTGGCAGCCGGGCGATCCGCTGGACCCGGCCAGCCGCGCCGGCGCCATTGTCGACCGCCGGCAGACCGCCGGGATTCTCGCCGCCATCGAGCGGGCGCAAGGCGAGGGCGCGACCCTGCTCGGCGGTGGCCGCCAGTTGACGATCAACGGTTCGGACAACTTCATCGAACCGACCCTGTTCGGCGACGTACGCCCGGACATGCAGCTGGCCCGCGAGGAAATCTTCGGTCCGGTGCTGGCGATCAGCGCCTTCGACTCCGAGGACGAGGCCATACGCCTGGCCAACGACAGCCGCTACGGCCTCGCCGCCTCGCTGTGGAGCGACGACCTGCACCGTGCACACCGGGTGGCGCGGCGCTTGAATGCCGGAACGGTGTCGGTGAATACCGTGGACGCGCTGGACGTCGCGGTGCCTTTCGGCGGCGGCAAGCAGTCCGGCTTCGGTCGCGACCTGTCGCTGCATTCCTTCGACAAGTACACCCAGTTGAAGACGACCTGGTTCCAGTTGCGCTGAAGACGCGACGGACGCGACACGACTCGATGCCGATAACGACAACAAGAGGACGATCGAATGAACGACACGCCGAACGTGCGTGAGCCGGCCCTGCGCCGCGTGCTCGGGCTGGGACCGCTGCTGGCGGTGGCCATCGGCCTGGTGGTTTCCCAGGGCGTGATGGTACTGATGCTGCAAGGCGCCGGGACGGCCGGCCTGGGCTTCATCGTGCCGCTGGGAGTGGCCTACCTGCTGGCGCTGAGCTACGCCTTTTCCTTTTCCGAGCTGGCCCTGATGATTCCCCGCGCCGGTAGCCTGAGCAGCTACACCGAGGTGGCCATCGGGCATTTCCCGGCGATCCTGGCGACCTTTTCCGGCTACGTGGTGGTGGCGATGTTCGCCCTCTCGGCGGAACTGCTGCTGCTCGACCTGATCATCGGCAAGGTCTACCCCGGCGCGCTGCCGCCGATGCTGGTGGCCTACGGCGTGCTCGGCCTGTTCACCCTGCTCAACCTGCTCGGCATCGACATCTTCGCGCGCCTGCAGAGCGCCCTGGCGCTGCTGATGATGATCGTCCTGCTGGTGCTCGGCCTGGGTGCGGTGAGCAGCGACCACGCTTCCGCGCAGACCGCCCTGGCGAGCGGCTGGAACCCGCTCGGGGTAAGCGCCCTGGCGCTCACCGCGATGGCCGTGTGGGGCTTCGTCGGCGCCGAGTTCGTCTGCCCGCTGGTGGAGGAGACGCGGCGTCCGGAGCGCAACATCCCGCGTTCGATGATCCTCGGCCTGAGCATCATCTTCCTGACCATCGCCCTCTACTGCTTCGGTGCGCTGCTGTGCATCCCGCAGGCGGAACTGGCCGGCGACCCGCTGCCACACTTCCTCTTCGCCAACCGCGTGTTCGGCGAGTACGGCCAGCTGTTCCTGGTGATCGCCGCGATCACCGCCACCTGCAGCACCCTCAACTCGTCGCTGGCGGCGATCCCGCGGATGCTCTACGGGATGGCGCAGAACGGTCAGGCCTTCCCGCAATTCAAGCAGCTCAGCCGGCGGGCGCGCACGCCCTGGGTGGCGGTGCTGTTCGTCGCCGCGATCACCGGCCTGCCGATCCTGATCCTCGGCCAGGACCCGGACTCGATCAACCTGCTGCTGCTCGCTGCCGCGCTGGCCTGGCTGCTGGCCTACATCATCGCCCACGTCGACGTGCTGGCCCTGCGCCGTCGCTATCCGCACATCGCCCGTCCGTTCCGCACGCCGTTCTACCCGCTGCCGCAACTGTTCGGCATCGCCGGGATGATCTACGCGGTGGTCCACGTCTCGCCGACCCCGGAAATGACCGGACGGATCTTCGCCAGCGCCGGCGTGGTGCTCGGCGTGGTCTCGCTGGTGGCGGTGGTGTGGATCAAGGGCGTGATGCGCAAGCCCCTCTTCGTACCCGAACCGCTCGAGACGGCCGGTGAGACTGCCCAGGGCAAGTCCGTCGCCCTCGATCCCCTGCAATCCCCTTCGGCCTGACGCGCCAAGGGAACAAGGAGAACACAGACGATGACCGCTCAGCTCAACCCGCAGCGCGACACCCGCGACTACCAGCAACTGGACGCCGCGCACCACATCCACGCCTTCCTCGACCAGAAGGCGCTGAACCGCGAAGGCCCGCGGGTGATGGTCCGCGGCGATGGCCTGCAGCTCTGGGACAACGACGGCAAGCGCTACCTGGACGGCATGTCCGGCCTCTGGTGCACCAACCTCGGCTACGGCCGCCAGGACCTCGCCGCCGCCGCCAGCCGCCAGCTGGAACAACTGCCGTACTACAACATGTTCTTCCACACCACCCACCCGGCGGTGGTGGAGCTTTCCGAGATGCTCTTCAGCCTGCTGCCGGACCACTACAGCCACGCGATCTACACCAACTCCGGCTCCGAGGCCAACGAGGTGCTGATCCGTACCGTGCGGCGCTACTGGCAGATCCTCGGCAAGCCGCAGAAGAAGATCATGATCGGTCGCTGGAACGGCTACCACGGCTCGACCCTGGGCAGCACCGCGCTCGGCGGGATGAAGTTCATGCACGAGATGGGCGGCATGCTGCCGGACTTCGCCCACATCGACGAACCCTACTGGTACGCCAACGGCGGCGAGCTGAGCCCGGCCGAGTTCGGTCGCCGCGCGGCGCTGCAACTGGAGGAGAAGATCCTCGAACTGGGCGCGGAGAACGTCGCCGCCTTCGTCGCCGAGCCCTTCCAGGGCGCCGGCGGCATGATCTTCCCGCCGCAAAGCTATTGGCCGGAGATCCAGCGCATCTGCCGGCAGTACGACGTGCTGCTGTGCGCCGACGAAGTGATCGGCGGCTTCGGCCGCACCGGCGAATGGTTCGCCCACGAACACTTCGGCTTCCAGCCGGACACCCTGTCCATCGCCAAGGGCCTGACGTCCGGCTACATCCCCATGGGCGGCCTGGTACTCGGCAAGCGCATCGCCGAGGTGCTGGTGGAGCAGGGCGGGGTGTTCGCCCACGGCCTGACCTATTCCGGCCACCCGGTGGCGGCGGCGGTGGCCATCGCCAACCTCAAGGCGCTGCGCGACGAGGGCGTGGTCACGCGGGTCAGGGAGGAGACCGGACCCTACCTGCAACGCTGCCTGCGCGAGGTCTTCGGCGACCATCCGCTGGTCGGCGAGGTCCAGGGCGCCGGCTTCGTCGCCGCGCTGCAGTTCGCCGAGGACAAGGCGACCCGCAAGCGCTTCGCCAACGAGAACGATCTGGCCTGGCGCTGCCGCACCATCGGCTTCGAGGAGGGCGTGATCATCCGCTCCACCCTCGGCCGCATGATCATGGCCCCGGCGCTGGTGGCCGGGCGTGCCGAGATCGACGAACTGATCGACAAGACCCGTATCGCGGTGGATCGCACCGCGCGCGAGATCGGCGTGCTCTGACGCGCCCCGGCGGCCCGGCCTCGGCCGGGTCGCCTGCGACACGGAGCGTCCCCCCATAACGACGATGCGGCGCCTGGCGACCGCGCGCGGAACCGTTTCGGCCTCTGGCCGGCAACTGCCTCAGCAACATCACAACAATGCCAATCGGCTGTGGGAGTGTTCCATGTTCAAGTCCTTGCACCAGTACGCACACGTGTTTTCCCGGTTGTCCCTGTTCGGCCTGGCGTTCGCCGCGGCGGCCCAGGCGCAGAGCCAGAGCCTGACGGTGATCTCCTTCGGCGGCGCGACCAAGGCCGCCCAGGAACAGGCCTATTTCAAACCCTTCGAGCGAAGCGGCGGCGGGCAGGTGGTCGCCGGCGAATACAACGGCGAAATGGCCAAGGTGAAGGCCATGGTCGACGTCGGCAAGGTCAGCTGGGACGTGGTCGAGGTGGAGAGCCCCGAACTGCTCCGCGGCTGCGACGAGGGGCTGTTCGAACGCCTCGACCCGGCGCGTTTCGGCGACCCCGCGCAGTTCGTCCCCGGCACTTTCAGCGAGTGCGGGGTGGCCACCTACGTCTGGTCGATGGTGATGGCCTACGACTCGACGAAGCTGGCCAGGGCGCCGCAGTCCTGGGCGGATTTCTGGAACGTCCGCGAGTTCCCCGGCAAGCGTGGCCTGCGCAAGGGCGCCAAGTACACCCTGGAAGTGGCGTTGCTGGCCGACGGGGTGAAGGCGGAGGACCTCTACAAGGTACTTGCCACCCCGGAGGGGGTCAGCCGCGCCTTCGCCAAGCTCGACCAGCTCAAGCCGAACATCCAGTGGTGGGAGGCCGGCGCCCAGCCGCCGCAATGGCTGGCGGCCGGCGACGTGGTGATGAGCGCGGCCTACAACGGGCGCATCGCCGCTGCGCAGAAGGAGGGGGTGAAACTGGCCATCGTCTGGCCCGGCAGTCTCTACGATCCGGAGTACTGGGCGGTGGTGAAGGGCACGCCGAACAAGGCGCTGGCGGAGAAATTCATCGCCTTCGCCAGCCAGCCGCAGACGCAGAAGGTGTTCTCCGAGCAGATCCCCTACGGGCCGGTACACAAGGGCACCCTGGCGTTGCTGCCGAAGACGGTGCAGGAGGCGCTGCCGACCGCGCCGGCCAACCTCGAAGGCGCGCGGGCGGTGGATGCCGAGTTCTGGGTGGACCACGGCGAGGAGCTGGAACAGCGTTTCAATGCCTGGGCGGCGCGCTGAGCGCGCTGCGCGTCGGCAAAAAAAATGACGGGCCCCAAGTCGTCCGGGCCCGTCGGGTCAAAGCGCTGACGGGGTGATCAGCGCAGCTCTTCCAACAACCCCTGCAGATACCGACAGCCCTCGGTATCCAGCGCCTGCACCGGAAGGCGCGGCGCCCCCACCTCCAGGCCGGAGAGGCCCAGGCCGGCCTTGATGGTGGTCGGCAGGCCCCGGCGGAGGATGAAGTCGAGCAGCGGCAACTGCCGGTAGAACAGCGCGCGGGCCTTCTCCAGGTCGCCGTCGAGCACCGCCTGGTAGAGCTGGCCGTTGAGCGTCGGGATCAGGTTCGGCGCGGCGCTGCACCAGCCTTTCGCGCCGGCCACGAAGGCCTCCAGCGCCAGCGGGTTGCAGCCGTTGTAGAAGGGCACCCGGCCTTCGCCGAGCAGGCGCAGCTTGTGCATGCGCTGGATGTCGCCGGTGCTCTCCTTGACCATGGTCACGTTGTCCACTTCGCGGACGATGCGCAGGATCAGTTCCACCGACATGTCGATGCCGCTGGTGCCCGGGTTGTTGTAGAGCATCACCGGCACGCCGATGGCTTCGCCCACCGCGCGGTAGTGCTGGAACACTTCCGCCTCGTTGAGCTTCCAGTAGGAGATCGGCAGGACCATCACCGCCTCGGCGCCGAGGGATTCGGCGAACTGCGCGCGGCGCACGGTCTTGGCGGTGGTCAGGTCGGAGACGCTGACGATGGTCGGCACGCGATGGGCGACGGTCTTCAGGGTGAAGTCGACCACCTCGTCCCATTCCGGGTCGCTCAGGTAGGCGCCTTCGCCGGTGCTGCCGAGCGGGGCGATGGCGTGCACGCCGCCGTCGATCAGGCGCTCGATGGAGCGGCCGAGGGCCGGCAGGTCGAGACCGCCGTCGGCGGCGAAGGGGGTGATGGTGTAGCCGATGATGCCGTGGATGGATGCGGACATTGGATGTACCCGTGACATTGAGTGGGAAATGCCAGGACGGACCTGGTGGGAAAGGTCGTTCAGCTCAGGCAGTCGCTGTTGCGCGGCAGGCAGCGCCGGGCGTAGTAGTTGAATGCGGCGCCGTGGCGCTTCGGGGTGGAGATCCAGTCGTGGGCCTCGCGCGCCAGGGCCGGCGGGATCGGCTTGATCTCTCCGGCGGCCATCGCCAGCAACTGCATCTTCGCCGCGCGCTCGAGCAGCACCGCGATCACGCAGGCCTCCTCGATGCTCGCACCGGTGGCCAGCAGGCCGTGGTGGGAGAGCAGGATGGCGCGCTTGTCGCCGAGGGCGGCGGAGATGATCTCGCCTTCCTCGTTGCCTACCGGCACGCCCGGCCAGTCCTTGAGGAAGGCGCAGTCGTCGTATAGCGGGCAAAGGTCCATGTGCGAGACCTGCAGCGGTACTTCCAGGGTCGACAGCGCGGCGATGTGCAGCGGGTGGGTGTGGATGATGCAGTTGACGTCCGGGCGGGCGCGATAGACCCAGCTGTGGAAGCGATTGGCCGGATTCGCCATGCCGTGCCCGTGGAGGACGTTGAGGTCTTCGTCGACCAGCAGCAGGTTGCCGGCGCTGATCTCGTCGAAGCCCAGGCCCAGTTGCTGGGTGTAGTAGGTCCCCGCCTCCGGGCCGCGCGAGGTGATCTGCCCGGCGAGCCCGGAGTCGTGGCCGGCCTCGAAGAGAATCCGGCAGGTCAGGGCCAGCTTTTGCCGGTCAGTCCACGTATTATCGCCGAGGCTGCTTTTCATCTGCTTCAGCGCGTGCTGGATCAGTTGATCCTTGGGTAATTCCAGTGTCGTAGCCATGCGAGGTTCCTTTGACGGAGCGAGTCGGGGGAAACGCCAGGCAGTTGCGCGCCACGCAACGACCCGGCTGTAAATGACACGGATCAAGTTATATGATACAAAGTGTCATTAGCAAGAGAAAAGTTTCATCGCCATCGGGAGAAGGCTGTCCTCAATGTCCATGCGCTTGAAATTGCTGAGAAAAAAACTCGGGGTCACGCTGGAGACCCTGGCCGACAAGACCGGCCTGACCAAGAGCTACCTGTCCAAGGTCGAGCGCGGGCTGAACACGCCGTCCATTGCCGCCGCGCTGAAGCTGGCGAAGGCGTTGAACGTGCAGGTGGAGGAGCTGTTCTCCGAGGAAAGCGACGGTGTCGACGGCTACAGCATCGTTCGTCGCGACCAGCGCAAGTCGCTGTCCAGCGGCGACGACGGCCCGGCCTACGCCTCCCTCGCGCAGCAGATCGGCGCCCGCGCGCTGTTGCCGTTCATCGTCCACCCCCCGCGCGATTTCAGTCACTCGACGTTCAAGGAGCACCTCGGCGAAGAGTTCATCTTCGTCCATGAGGGCCAGGTCGAGGTCGACTTCATGAACCAGCGGATCATCCTCGAGCGCGGCGACGCCCTGCATTTCAACGCACAGAAGCCGCACCGCATCCGCTCCCTGGGGGAGACCCAGGCGGAATTGCTGGTGGTGATCCACAGCGACGAATGAGGCGACGGCTTCGGTCGATCGGATGCTTGCTAACGTTCTGTTCGATTATCGAACTGTTAATCGATTATCGGATTGTGAGCCCTCGGACCCCGGCGTAAGGTTCTCGTCACGTGCCGTCCAGGCAGCGCACAACAAGACGAGACCCGACCGATGGCTGAAATCCTCTCCCTGCGCGAAGCGGTGCGACGCTTCGTCCACGATGGCGACAGCGTCGCCCTCGAAGGCTTCACTCACCTGATCCCGACGGCCGCCGGCCACGAGCTGATCCGCCAGGGCAGGAAAGACCTGACGCTGATCCGCATGACTCCCGACCTGGTCTACGACCTGCTGATCGGTGCAGGCTGCGCGAAGAAGCTGGTGTTCTCCTGGGGCGGCAACCCCGGTGTCGGTTCGCTGCACCGCCTGCGCGACGCGGTGGAGAAGGGCTGGCCGCAACCGCTGGAGATCGAGGAACACAGCCACGCCGACCTCGCCAACGCCTATGTCGCCGGCGCCTCCGGGCTGCCCTTCGCGGTGCTGCGCGCCTACGCCGGCTCCGACCTGCCGAAGGTCAACCCGCTGATCCGCAGCGTCACCTGCCCGTTCACCGGCGAAGTGCTGGCGGCGGTGCCCTCGGTGCGTCCGGACGTCAGCGTGATCCACGCGCAGAAGGCCGACCGCAAGGGCAACGTGCTGCTCTGGGGCATCCTCGGCGTGCAGAAGGAAGCCGCCCTGGCGGCGAAGCGCTGCATCGTCACCGTCGAGGAGATCGTCGACGAACTGGACGCCCCGATGAACGCCTGCGTCCTGCCGAGCTGGGCGCTCAGCGCCGTGTGCCTGGTGCCCGGCGGCGCGCATCCGTCCTATGCCCACGGCTACTACGAGCGCGACAACCGCTTCTACCAGGACTGGGACCCGATCGCCCGCGACCGCGAAAGCTTCACCGCGTGGATCGACGAATACATCCGGGGGACCGAGGATTTCGGCGCCTTCCAGGCCAAGCTCGCGGAGGGCAAGCGATGAGCAGCTACAGCACCAACGAGATGATGACCGTGGCCGCCGCCCGCCGCCTGCACAACGGCGCGGTGTGCTTCGTCGGCATCGGCCTGCCGTCGAAGGCCGCCAACCTGGCGCGCCTGACTTCCTCGCCGGACGTCGTGCTGATCTACGAGTCCGGGCCGATCGGCGCCAAGCCCAGCGTCCTGCCGCTGTCCATCGGCGACGGCGAGTTGGCCGAGACCGCCGATACCGTGGTCCCCACCGGCGAGATCTTCCGCTACTGGCTGCAGGGCGGACGGATCGACGTCGGCTTCCTCGGCGCGGCCCAGGTCGACCGCTTCGGCAACATCAACACCACCGTGATCGGCGACTACCGCCAGCCCAAGGTGCGCCTGCCGGGAGCCGGCGGCGCGCCGGAAATCGCCGGCAGCGCCAAGGAAGTGCTGATCATCCTCAAGCAGTCGCACCGCACCTTCGTCGACAAGCTGGCCTTCGTCACCTCGGTCGGCCATGGCGAGGGCGGCGACTCGCGCCAGCGCCTGGGCCTGCCGGGCAAGGGGCCGGTGGCGATCATCACCGACCTGTGCATCATGGAGCCGGAAGCCGGCAGCAACGAGTTCGTGGTCACTTCGCTGCATCCGGGCGTGACCCGCGAGCAGGTGGTCGAGGCCACCGGCTGGGCGATCCGCTTCGCCGAGCGGGTCGCCGAGACGCCCGCGCCGAGCGAGGTCGAACTCGCCGCGCTGCGCGACCTCGAGGCGCGCACCGCGGCCGCCCATGGACAGAAGGGGAGCGACGAATGAGCCGCGAGGTATTCATCTGCGATGCCGTGCGCACGCCGATCGGCCGTTTCGGCGGCAGTCTTTCCGCGGTGCGCGCCGACGACCTCGCGGCGGTGCCGCTGAAGGCCCTGGTCGAGCGCAACCCGGGGGTCGACTGGTCGGCGTTGGACGAGGTGTTCCTCGGCTGCGCCAACCAGGCCGGCGAGGACAACCGTAACGTGGCGCGCATGGCGCTGCTGCTGGCCGGTTTGCCGGAGAGCGTGCCCGGCGTCACCCTCAACCGCCTCTGCGCCTCGGGGATGGACGCCATCGGCACGGCGTTCCGCGCCATCGCCTGCGGCGAGATGGAGCTGGCCATCGCCGGCGGCGTCGAGTCGATGTCGCGCGCGCCGTACGTGATGGGCAAGGCCGATAGCGCCTTCGGGCGCGGCCAGAAGATCGAGGACACCACCATCGGCTGGCGCTTCGTCAATCCGCTGATGAAGGAGCAGTACGGCATCGACCCGATGCCGCAGACCGCCGACAACGTCGCCGACGACTATCGCGTGTCGCGTGCCGACCAGGATGCCTTCGCCCTGCGCAGCCAGCAGCGCGCCGGCAGGGCGCAGGAGGCCGGTTTCTTCGCCGAGGAAATCGTCCCGGTGACGATTCGCGGGCGCAAGGGCGACACCCTGGTCGAGCACGACGAGCATCCGCGTCCCGACACCACCCTGGAGGCGCTGGCCCGGCTCAAGCCGGTCAACGGGCCGGAGAAGACCGTCACCGCCGGCAACGCGTCCGGGGTCAACGACGGCGCCGCCGCGCTGGTCCTGGCCTCCGCCGAGGCAGTGGAGAAGCACGGCCTGACTCCGCGCGCGCGGGTGCTGGGCATGGCCAGCGCCGGCGTCGCCCCACGGATCATGGGCATCGGCCCGGTGCCGGCGGTGCGCAAGCTGCTGCGGCGCCTGGACCTGGCGATCGACGCCTTCGACGTGATCGAACTCAACGAAGCCTTCGCCAGCCAGGGCCTGGCCTGCCTGCGCGAACTGGGCGTGGCCGACGACAGTGAGAAGGTCAACCCGAACGGCGGTGCCATCGCCCTCGGCCACCCGCTGGGGATGAGCGGTGCGCGGCTGGTCCTCACCGCGCTCCATCAACTTGAGAAGAGCGGCGGCCGGCGCGGCCTGGCGACCATGTGCGTAGGCGTCGGCCAAGGCCTGGCGCTGGCCATCGAGCGGGTCTGACTGGCACAACCGGGTCGCCCGCCCGGTATCAAGAGCGCGCGTCGCGCGGCGCTGCCCATGTTTCGGCGGCGGCGCGGCGCGTGTGCAGCGGAACAGGACGCTCCGTCGCACGGTCAGGATGAAACGGACCCTGTCGAGAGAACAACAGCATGACTGCCCCTGTTCACCAGTACAGCAACGAAGAACGCCGCAAGCGCATCTTCGCCATCGTCGGCGCCTCCTCCGGCAACCTCGTGGAATGGTTCGACTTCTACGTCTACGCCTTCTGCGCGATCTACTTCGCACCGGCCTTCTTCCCCTCCGACAACCCCACGGTGCAGTTGCTGAACACCGCCGGGGTCTTCGCCGCCGGCTTCCTCATGCGCCCCATCGGCGGCTGGATGTTCGGCCGCATCGCCGACAAGCACGGGCGCAAGACCGCCATGCTGATCTCGGTGGTGATGATGTGCGCCGGCTCCCTGGCGATCGCCTGCATGCCCACCTACGCCAGCATCGGCACCCTGGCGCCGGCGCTGCTGTTGCTGGCGCGGATGTTCCAGGGCCTGTCGGTGGGCGGCGAGTACGGCACCAGCGCGACCTACATGAGCGAGGTGGCGCTCAAGGGCCAGCGCGGCTTCTTCGCCTCGTTCCAGTACGTCACCCTGATCGGCGGACAGTTGCTGGCGGTGCTGGTGGTGGTGATCCTGCAGCAGTTGCTGAGCGAAGACGAACTGCGCGCCTGGGGCTGGCGGATTCCCTTCGTGATCGGCGCGATCACCGCGGTGATCGCCCTCTGGCTGCGGCGCTCGCTGAACGAGACCGCTTCGAAGTCGACCCTGGAGCGCAAGGAATCCGGCACCTTCGCCGAGCTGTTCAAGCACAAGCGGGCCTTCTTCACCGTGCTCGGCTTCACCGCCGGCGGCTCGCTGATCTTCTACACCTTCACCACCTACATGCAGAAGTACCTGGTCAACACCGCCGGGATGAGCGCCAAGACCGCCAGCGCGGTGATGACCTTCGCCCTGCTGGCGTACATGCTGATGCAACCGCTGTTCGGCATGCTTTCCGATCGCATCGGGCGCAAGACCTCGATGCTCTGGTTCGGCACCCTGGGCACGCTCTGCACCCTGCCGATCCTGCTCGCGCTGAAGACCGTGAGCAGTCCCTACATGGCCTTCTTCCTGATCATCCTGGCGCTGGCCATCGTCAGCCTGTACACCTCCATCAGCGGCCTGATCAAGGCCGAGATGTTCCCGCCGGAGGTGCGCGCCCTCGGCGTCGGAGTGTCCTACGCGGTGGGCAACGCGATCTTCGGCGGCTCGGCCGAGTACGTCGCCCTGGGGCTGAAGTCGGTAGGGATGGAGAACGTCTTCTACTGGTATGTTTCAGCCATGTGCCTGCTGGCGCTGCTGGTCTGCGTGAGCCTGCCGGACCTGCGCAAGGTCAGCTACCTGAACGACGAGCCCTGACGGGCCGGGAAAAGGAAAACCGATGAGCGACGTACCCGCCAACCAGTTGTTCGATGCCTATTTCACGGCGGCGCCGATGCGCGCGGTGTTCTCCGACCGCGGCCGCCTGCAAGGCATGCTCGACTTCGAGGCCGCCCTGGCCCGCGCCGAGGCGCGCACCGGGGTGGTTCCCGCGACGGCGGTGGCGCCGATCGAGGCGGCCTGCCGCGCCGAACTGTACGACCCGCTGGCGCTGGCCGAGGCGGTCGCCACTGCCGGCAACTCGGCGATCCCGCTGGTCAAGGCGCTGGGCCGCCAGGTGGCGGCTGGCGACGCCGAGGCCGAGCGCTACGTGCATCTCGGCGCCACCAGCCAGGACGCCATGGACAGCGGCCTGGTGCTGCAACTGCGCCGTGCGCTGGCCTTGCTCGAGCAGGATCTGCAACGTCTTGCCGAGGTCCTGGCGGACCAGGCCGAACGGCATGCCGACACGCCGCTGGCCGGGCGCACCTGGTTGCAGCACGCCACCCCGGTGACCCTGGGCATGAAGCTCGCCGGCCTGCTCGGTGCCTTGACCCGGCACCGCCAGCGCCTGCGCGAGTTGCGCCCGCGCCTGCTGGTGCTGCAATTCGGCGGCGCCTCGGGGACGCTCGCCGCGCTCGGCGAACAGGCCCTGCCGGTGGCCGCGGCGCTGGCCGAGGAGCTGGGCCTGGCTTTGCCCGAACAACCCTGGCACACCCAGCGCGACCGCCTGGTGGAATTCGCCAGCGTGCTCGGCCTGGTGGCCGGTAGCCTCGGCAAGTTCGGTCGCGATGTCAGCCTGCTGATGCAGACCGAGGCCGGCGAGGTCTTCGAGCCGGCCGGCGCCGGGCGCGGCGGTTCCTCGACCATGCCGCACAAGCGCAACCCGGTGAGCAGCGCGGTGCTGATCGCCGCCGCCACCCGTGCGCCGGGGCTGGTCTCGACCCTGTTCGCGGCGATGCCGCAGGAACACGAGCGCAGCCTCGGTCTCTGGCACGCCGAGTGGGAAACCCTGCCGGAACTCTGTTGCCTGGTTGCCGGCGCGCTGCAACAGGCGATCGGCCTGCTCGAAGGCCTGGAGGTGGACGCCCAGCGGATGCGCCGCAACCTTGGCCTGACCCACGGCCTGGTGCTCGCCGAGGCTGTGAGCATCGCCCTGGCCCGCCGTATCGGCCGCGAAGCCGCGCACCATCTGGTGGAACAGTGCTGCCGCCGCGCCGTCGAGCAGCGCCGCGAGTTGCGCGCGGTGCTCGGCGAAGAGGCGCGGGTGAGCGCCGAGTTGTCCGGCGACGAACTGGACCGCCTGCTCGATCCCGCCCATTACCTCGGCCAGGCCCGCGCCTGGGTCGAGCGCGCGCTCGCCGAACACCATGCCCTGGGCTTCGAACCCCATCCCGCCTGACTGGAGATCCCTTCGTGCCAACCGTACGCCTCGCCGACGGCGACCTGAACTACTCCCTGGAAGGACCGGCCGGCGCGCCGGTCCTGCTGTTGTCAAACTCGCTGGGCACCGACCTGGGCATGTGGGACACGCAGATCCCCGCACTCACCGCCCATTTCCGCGTGCTGCGCTACGACACCCGCGGCCACGGCGCCTCGCTGGTCACCCCCGGACCGTACGCCATCGGCCAGCTCGGCGCCGACGTGCTTGCCCTGCTCGATGCCCTCGAGCTGCCGCGCGTGCATTTCTGCGGGCTGTCCATGGGCGGCCTGATCGGCCAGTGGCTGGGCATCCACGCCGGCGAGCGGCTCGGCCGGCTGGTGCTGTGCAACACCGCGGCGAAGATTGCCAGCGACGAGGTCTGGAACACCCGCATCGATACCGTCCTGAAAGGCGGCGAGCAGGCCATGCGTGACCTGCGCGACGCCTCGGTGGCGCGCTGGTTCACCGCGGGCTTCGCCGAGCGCGAACCGGCGCAGGTCGAGCACATCGTCGCGATGCTCGCGGCCACCTCGCCGCAGGGCTACGCGGCCAACTGCGCTGCGGTACGCGACGCCGATTTCCGCGAGCAGCTCGGGCTGGTCCAGGCGCCGACGCTGATCGTCGCCGGCAGCCACGATGCCGTGACCACTCCGGACAACGCCCGCTTCATGCAGGCGCGCATCGCCGACGCGCAGTTGGTCGAGTTCGCCGCCGCGCACCTGTCCAACGTCGAAGCGGGCGACGCCTTCAGCCGCCGCCTGGTCGATTTCCTGCTGTCCGCCTGAGGAGCCGCCGATGGACGAGAAACAACGCTACGAAGCCGGCATGCAAGTGCGCCGCGCGGTGCTCGGCGACGCCCATGTCGAGCGCAGCCTGGCCAACCTGACGCCGTTCAACGAAGAGTTCCAGGAAATGATCACCCGCCACGCCTGGGGCGACATATGGACCCGTCCGGGGCTGCCGCGACACACCCGCAGCCTGGTCACCATCGCCATGCTGATCGGCATGAACCGCAACGAGGAACTCAAGCTGCATCTGCGCGCGGCGAAGAACAACGGGGTGAGCCGCGACGAGATCAAGGAAGTGATCATGCAGAGCGCCATCTACTGCGGTATTCCCGCAGCCAACGCGACCTTCCACCTGGCCGAATCGGTGTGGGACGAGCTTGGCGTGGAGTCGCAGCAGGCGTCCCGGTAGGTCGCCGGCGGCGCTAGCGGTAGGGCGAATGGCGTCGCAGGCGTTATCCGCCGATACCCCGAGGGCCAACGGCGGTTATCCGTCCTGCGCGTGGGTCGGCAAGGCGGCGCTTCCCCTTGCCAATCGCCGGCGTTTCCCGGAAGGTCGACAGCTCCGTCATCCCTTCGGTCCGCCATGAGCCGCAAGCTGCATATCCACGCGCCCGCGATCCACTACTTCGACATGGTTCGCCGCTGCCATTCGATCCGCGAAGCCGCGCGGCGCCTGAACGTCGCCTCGTCGGCGGTGAACCGGCAGATCCTCAAGCTGGAGGACGAGATCGGCGCGCCGCTGTTCGACCGCCTGCCCGGCGGCCTGCGCCTGACCGGAGCCGGGGAGATCTTCGCGCGCCACGTCACCGTGGTCCTGCAGGACATGGAGCGCGTGCGTTCCGAACTGGACGCGCTGCAAGGCCTGCGCACCGGCCATGTGGAGATCGCCACCATCGAAGCGGTGACCAGCGACCTGCTGCCCTGCGTGCTCAAGGCGATGCGCGAACGCTACCCGGACATCACCGTCGGCGTCACCCTGCTCGGTTCCCAGGCGATACCCGAGGCGGTGAGCAGTGGCGCGGTCGACCTCGGCCTGGCCTTCGCCCTGCCGCGCAGCGCCGACCTGCAACAGGTCAGCGTCGGCCATTTCCGCCTCGGTGCCATCGTCTCCCCGCAGCACCCGTTGGCGCGACACCAGGCCATCGCCTTCGCCGATTGCGTCGAACATGGCCTGATCATGGCCAAGAGCGAGCTGTCCATCCATCACCTGCTGGCGCCGCTCCAGCGCCGTTTGCGCGAACCGCGCCGGGCGGTGCTGGAGAGCAGCTCCCTGGAGCTGTCGCGACAACTGGCGCGGCGCGGGCTCGGCGTCGCCTTCCAGACCCGCCTGGGGATCGAGGCCGACATCGCCCAGGGCGAGCTGCGTTTCCTGCCGCTGAAAGACAATGGCGGCATCCACAGCGACCTCGGCCTCTACGTGCGTACCGGCCGTTACCTGCCGGTGGCGGTGGACGCCCTGGCCCGGCAGATCGCCGAGGAAGTGCGCCTGCGCGAGCGCGAGGAAGCGCGCCTGAACGAGGCCTGAGCGGCGCTCGCGCCGATGCCAGACGGCTTGCCCGAGCTTGCCCGTCCGCTGATGCCGTTTCGGCATCGGCATGTTCGATATTCTGTTCTTTGGTCAGCGCGGCGAAGTGCCGATACTGCCCCGCGACCCCGGCGCGAAACCGGGGGCTGAGTCGCCACAAGAACAACAAGCAACCAGCAGGACACACAGCATGAAGAAGATGATGCAGGGCGCCGCCGCCCTGATCGCGCTCGTCGGCGCCGGGGAGAGCATGGCGCTGGAATGGATGAGCAACAGCGTCGGTTTCCGTTACGGCCAGCAATTCACCAACCCGAACAACCCGGACAAGTTCGCCAAGCGCATCTACAGCTTCACCCACGCCGACGGCTATCGCTACGGCAGCAATTTCTTCAATCTCGATGTGTTCCTTTCCGACAACCGCGACCCGCGCAAGGGCACCGACCATGGTGGCAGCGAAGTCTATGCGGTCTACCGCCACCAGCTCTACGCTTCGCGGGTGTTCGACCGGCCGCTGGGCACCGGCCTGGTCAAGGACTACGCCTTCACCCTGGGCTTCGACGCCAGCCGCAACAACAACCTGGCTTCGGCCAAGAAGCGCGCCCTGGTGTTCGGCCCGACCCTCAAGTTCAACGGTCCCGGCGTGCTCGACCTGAGCCTGCTCTACTACCGCGAGAAGAACCACTTCGGCGTGCCCGGCGTGCGCCATCCCGACCACACCTTCGACACCACCTACATGCTTAACCTGACCTGGATGCGGCCGTTCAAGGTCGGCAACCATGCGGCGAAGTTCCAGGGCTTCGTCAACTACGTGGGAGAGAAGGGCGAGGACTACAACGACAAGGACACCGCGGCGGAAACCCTGGTCCGCACCGCCCTGATGGTCGCCGCCCTGCCAGGCGACAAGCGCCAGCCGAACCTGTGGCTCGGCGTCGGCTACGAGTATTGGCACAACAAGTTCGGCGTCGACGGTGGCACCGGCAGCCGCACCTCGACGCCGACGTTGAATATGGAATTCACCTTCTGAAGCGAAGCGCCGTCGCCCTACGCGATGCCGCCAACCCTGGGGTGGGGCGGATAACGCCACCGGCGTTATCCGCCGATACACCGAAGCCCGACGGCGGATAACCGCAAGCGGTTATGCGCCCTACGCGA
>NZ_JAEMVM010000028.1:209088-239090 GCF_016463925.1 Pseudomonas sp. P20
GATAACCGCGAGCGGTTATGCGTCCTACGCGATGCCCACCCTTGGGGTAGGGCGAATAACGCCATGGGCGTTATCCGCCGATACACCGAAGCCCGGCGGCGGATAACCGCAAGCGGTTATGCACCCTACGCGACGCCCACCCTTGGGGTAGGGCGAATAACTCCACCGGCGTTATCCGCCGATACACCGAAGCCCGGCGGCGGATAACCGCAAGCGGTTATGCGCCCTACGCGATGCCGACCCCTGGGGTAGGGCGAATAACGCCATCGGCGTTATCCGCCGATACACCGAAGCCCGGCGGCGGATAACCGCAAGCGGTTATGCGTCCTACGCGATGGGGCAGTTTCACCCCGCATCCGCGTGACTGACCAACCCCTTCAGCAGCACCGCGGCGGTGGCCAGTGCAGCCGGCAGCACCAGGGCGGTCAGCACCTGTTCGAAGTTCCAGCCCAGGCCCAGCAGGGTGGCGCCGATCCAGGCGCCGAGGATGGCGCCGAAGCGGCCGATACCGAGCATCCAGGAGACCCCCGTGGCCCGCCCCTGGGTCGGATAGAAGCGCGCCGCCAGCGACGGCATCGCCGACTGCGCGCCGTTGATGCACATGCCGGCCAGCAGCACCAGGGTCGCCAGCAGGGTGACCTGGCCGAGGCTCTGGCCGACGCACCAGGCGAACACCCCCGCCAGCAGGTAGAACAGGCCGATCACCTTGTGCGGGTTGAAGCGATCCATCGCCCAGCCCACCGCTACGGCGCTGAGCACCCCGCCGAACTGGAACAGCGCGCCGATGAACGCCGCCTGCTCCAGGCTCGCGCCGCTATCGCGCATCAGGGTCGGCAGCCAGCTGGTGAGCAGGTAGACGATCACCAGGCCCATGAAGTAGGTCAGCCAGAGCAGCAGGGTGCCGGCGCTGTAGGTACCGGAAAAGATCACCGCGAACACGTTGCGGGCCTGCACCGTCTGCTGCTCGGGGACGTGGAAACTCCGTGCCAGCGCCACCTGCGCCGGGGCGATGGGGGCCAGCACCTGGCGTACCCGCTCGCTGCCGCGGTTGCGCACCACCAGGTAGCGCGCCGATTCCGGCAGGCGGAACAGCAGGACTACCGCCAGGACCAGCGGTAGCAGGCCGCCGAGCAGCAGCAGGCTGTGCCAGCCGAACAGCGGGATCAGCTTCGCCGAGACGAATCCGCCGCAGGCCATGCCCAGGTTGAAGCCACAGAACATGCTGGTCACCAGCAGCGACTTGAGGCGCTCGGGGGTGTATTCGGAAAGCAGGGTGGTGGCGTTGGGCATCGCCGCGCCGAGGCCGAGGCCGGTGAGGAAGCGCAGCGCCAGCAGTTGCTCGACGTTGGTGCTGTAGGCCGAGGCCAGGCTGAACAGGCCGAAGAGGAAGACCGCCGCGACCAATACCAGCTTGCGTCCGTAGCGGTCGGCCAGCGGTCCGGAGCCGAGGGCGCCGAAGACCATGCCGATCAGCGCGGCGCTCATCACCGGCCCGAGGCTGGCGCGGTCGATGCCCCAGTCCTGGGTCAGCGCCGGAGCGATGAAGCCCATCGCGGCGGTGTCGAGGCCATCGAGGAAGACGATCAGGAAGCACAGCAGGACGATCCGCCATTGGTACGGCGAAAGCGGCTGGGCATTGATGAAGGCTTGCACGTCGAGTCGTTCGACGGCGGGCAGGCTGGGGCTGTTCATGGGACGGGTTCCGCGGCGAGAGTGAGGGCGTGGGACGAGGGTCGGACGCGTGGCTCAGGTGCAGGCGGCGGAAGGCAAGGCGTGCTGCGGCATGTCGGGATTCCCCTGTTGTTTTTGTAGCGGAGGCGCTCGGCCTGCCGGGGTGCAGACACATTACGGAGGGCCATGGGGAGTGGCAATCCGATAATCGTTTATCGGTTCGCTGATCGAACGAAACCCTGTGAAATCTCGACCTTCGCCAGGCTGTGAAAATCCGGAACCAGATTCTAGAATCCTGCCTTTCCTCGACTCAGGAACGCCCCTCCATGGCCGGTAGCCTCATCGAACGCGCCCTCGGCTTGCTCGAACTCCTCGCCAGCGATGCCCGTGGCCTGCCCCTGCAACAACTGGCGGACCGCCTGGATATCCCCAAGAGCGCCGCGCACCGCATGCTCGCCGAGCTGATCCGGCTCGGCTACGTGCGCCAGGACGACGACACCAGCCGCTACCGCCTCAGCACCCGCCTGGCCGCGCTGGGCTTCCGCTTCCTCGCTTCCAGCGGGGTGGTCGACCTGGTCCAGCCGGTGCTCGACGGGCTCGCCCGGGAGACCGGCGAACTGGTGCGCCTGGGGGTGATCGAAGGCGATCGCCAGACCTGGATCGCCAAGTCCCAGGGCGCCACCTCCGGGCTACGCTACGACCCCGACATGGGGCGCGAGGCGCCGCTGTTCTACACCGCATCCGGGCACGCCTGGCTGGCCAGCCTGAGCGACAAGGCGGCGCTGGCGCTGGTGGAGCGCCAGGGCGTAGGGGCGGCGCGGGACTTCGGTCCCAACGCGCCGCGTTCCAGGAGCGAGCTGCTGCGCTACCTGAAGCGCGCCCGCGAGCACGGCTATGCCTGGCAGATCGAATGCTCGGCGCCGGGCATGGCGGCGATGGCCGCACTGGTGCGCCACCCCGAGGACGGACGGGCTCTCGGCGTGCTCAGCGTGGCCGGGCCGAGCGCACGCTTCGGCGAGGCGCGCATGCACGAACTGGCGCCCCTGCTCCTGGCCGCGGCGCAGGACCTGTCCCACGCCAGCCAGGCGTCCGAGCTGTTCCGCTGAGCCATCCGGCCCGGCCCCAGTCCTTTCCCGACATCAGCGTTCGAATAGCGAACGCTTTCTTGCCTGTCACGAGCCCGCATGCGGCGGGCCTTTCCGCACTTCCATGGATGCGCCGGCGGTAGTGCCGTCTCGAAGCGCTCTTGCGCGGGGCCAGCCATTCGTTCAAATAATCTCCCTCGCTAAATCTGGAACGACGTTCTGGAATCTTGAAGCGAACAAGAAAACAACGATTGGGGACCGCCTTGGACGCACCGCTTCGCATCGCCCTCATCGGCGCCGGCAATATGGGCCGCCAGCATTACCACCGCTTGCAGCGAATCGCCGGCGCGCGCCTGTGTGCGGTGGCCGATCCGCAGGGCCAGGCGTTCGCCGCGGACGCCGGCGTGCCCTGGTTCGGCGATCATCGGAGGTTGCTGGAAGAAGCCCGGCCGCAAGCGGCGATCGTCGCCAATCCGAACAACCTGCATGTCGCCACCGCCCTCGACTGCCTCGCCGCCGGGGTGCCGCTGCTGCTGGAAAAACCGGTCGGCGTGCAGCTCGACGAAGTGAGCGAGCTGGTGGCCGTCGCCCGGCGATCTGGCGTTCCGCTGCTGGTCGGTCACCATCGTCGGCACAATCCGCTGGTCGTGCGGGCGCGCCAATTGATCGCCGAGGGCGCGCTCGGTCGGTTGCTGTCGGTCACCGCGCTCTGGCAGTTGAAGAAGCCCGACAGTTATTTCGAGGTGGCCTGGCGTCGCGAGCCCGGCGCGGGAATGTTGCTGACCAACCTGATCCATGACCTCGACCTGCTCCGCCACCTGTGCGGGGAAGTGCGGGAGGTGCAGGCGCTGGCCGGCAACGCTATCCGTGGCCTGCCCAACGAAGACAACATCGCGCTGCTCCTGCGCTTCGCCAATGGCGCCCTGGGCAGCCTGACCGGTTGCGACGCTGCGGCGGCGCCCTGGAGCTGGGAGCTGGCAGCCGGGGAGAACCCGGTCTATCCGCGCCAGGCCGAGCAACCCTGCTACCTGCTGGCCGGCACCGAGGGTGCCCTGAGCCTTCCCCAGCTCCGCCGCTGGCGCTACGCCGAGGCCCGGCAGGGCTGGCACGACCCGCTGGCGGCCAGCGTGGAGGCCGTGGCGACAGGCGATCCCCTGCAACGCCAGCTAGAGCACTTCGTCCGGGTCGCGCGGGGCGAGGAAGCGCCATTGATGGATGCCACCGACGCCGCTCGCACCCTGGCGCTGGTCGAGGCGGTTCGCGAGGCCGCGCGCAGTGGCCGGGCCTGCGCGCCGGCCAGTTTCTGAACCGCTGACGATGAGGTAGTGCATGGAATCGAGGATTCTTTCCCTGGCGGCGCTCACCGTGCTCGAGCTGTCGCCCCCGGACATGGTCGAGGCTGCCGCCCGCGCCGGCTACAGTCATGTCGGCCTGCGCCTGGTGCCGGCCACCGTGGAAGAGCACCACTATCCGCTGCTGGCCGATGCCGGCCTGCGCCGGCGGACCCTGGCGCGGCTGCGCGACAGCGGAGTGCGCACGCTGGACGTGGAGATCCTGCGCCTGCGTCCGGACACCCGCGTCGGCGAGTTCGCCGCGGTGCTGGAGGTCGGCGCCGAGTTCGGCGCGCGCTATGTACTGGTGGCCGGCAACGATGACGACGAACGGCGCAGCGCGGACAATTTCGCCGCGTTGTGCGACCTGGCGCGGCCGCTCGGCCTCGACCCGCACCTGGAGTTCATGCCCTGGACCGGGATCCGCGACCTGCGGCAGGCCGCGCGGGTGGTCGAGGCGGCGGCGCGGGATAACGCCGGCCTGTTGCTGGACGCCTTCCATTTCGACCGCTCGGCCAGCAGCCTGGAAGACCTGCGGGCGATCCCGCCTGCGCGCCTGGGCTACGCGCAACTCTGCGATGTCGTCGGGCCGCGTCCGACGTCGATGGACGAAATCCTTCGCCAGGCCCGCGAGGAACGGCGCTTCCCTGGCGATGGCGGGCTCGATCTGCTGGCGCTGCTGCGCGCCTTGCCGGAGAACCTGCCGCTGAGCCTGGAGGTGCCCGCGCTGGATCTGCTCGCGCGCGGCGTGGATGGCGCGGAGCGGGCGCGGCTGGCGATCGAGCGGACCCGGGCGCTGCTCGCCCGCCTGTAGCGCCACCGCGCAGGCAGGTTGCCCGTTTGCATAATGGAACGGGGTTCTATAGTTTCCAAACGTTGAAGCCGATCGTTTCTTTCCTCGATGGCGGGTACCGTCAGAATAAATAGCCTGCTATCGATTTGCCCTGGTGCCCGGACCCTCCGATGAACGCATCCACCTCCCCGCTGCCCGCCAGCGACCAGACCCTGCGCGGCATCCTGCTGATCTGTGCCGCGGTGTTCCTGTTCGCCAGCCACGACGGGTTGTCCAAGTTCCTTTCCGGTTTCTACCCGATCGTCATGGTGGTCTGGGCCCGCTACCTGGTGCACACCCTGTTGATGGTCGCCGTGTTCGTGCCGCGCAACGGCCTCGCGGTGATCCGCAGCCGCCGTCCGCTCATGCAGTTGGCGCGGGCGCTGTGCCTGATCGGCACCAGCCTGTTCTTCACCACCGGCCTGCGCTACCTGCCCTTGGCCGAGGCGACCGCGGTGAACTTCCTGGCACCGCTGCTGGTGACCGCGTTATCCGTGCCGCTGCTGAAGGAGAAGGTCAGCCTCGGCCAATGGCTGGCGGTGCTCACCGGCTTCATCGGCGTGCTCTTCATCGTGCGTCCCGGTGGCGCGCTGTTCACCCCGGCGGCGTTGTTCCCGCTCGGCTCGGCGCTGTGCTTCGGGCTCTACCAACTGCTCACGCGGATGCTCGCCAACAGCGACAGCCCGACCACCAGCAACTTCCTCGCCGGCATCTTCAACACGCTCATCATGAGCCTGCTGGTGCCGTTCTTCTGGCAGACTCCAAGTCTTCTCCACGGCCTGATGATGATCGCCCTGGGCGGTTGCGGCATGGGCGGCCACCTGCTGCTGACCCAGGCCTTCCGCCATGCGCCGCCGGCGACCCTGGCGCCGTTCAGCTATGGCCAGATCATCTTCGCCGGCCTGCTCGGCCTGCTGGTGTTCGGCCACGTGCCGGATGCCTGGGCGCTGCTCGGCATCCTCGTCATCTGCGCCAGCGGCCTGGTGGTCGCCTGGCGCCGTGGCCGCTGAACGCAACGGGGTCGGCGCGTAGGCTTCACAACAGGCTCAGCGGATAGCTGACGATCAGCCGGTTCTCGTCGAAGCGGGTATTGCTGCCCCAGTCGCGGCGCTGGCTGGAGTTGCGCCAGCGGACGTTGAGACGCTTGAAGGCGCCGCTCTGCAGCGTGTAGCCCAGCTCGCTCTCGCGTCCCCATTCGCTGCCGTCGTCGGTGACTCCGGCCAGGCGCACATGGTCGCCATGCAGGTAGCGGGTCATGAAGGTCAGGCCGGGTAGGCCGAGGCCAACGAAGTCGAAGTCGTAGCGCAGTTGCCAGGAGCGCTCGCCGGGATTGTCGTAGCTGGCGTTGTAGCTGTCGTTGGCCAGGGTTCCGCCGCTGGTGCCGTTGACCCGCATCCAGCCGTCGTTGCCACTGACCTTCTGCAGGCCGAGATAGAGGGTATGCAGCCCGTAGCGCGCGGAGAACAGCGCGGAAACGGTGCGGTTATCGAGCTTGCCGGCGCGCGCGCTGCCAGCGTCGCGGCCACGGAATCCGCCGAGGTTGGCGCCCAGCAGCCAGTCGCCGAGCGGCTGGCTGTGTTGCAGTTGCAGGTACTGTTGGCGGTAGATGTCCTTCAGCTCGGCGTTCCACAGGCCGAGCAGGCTGCGTTCGCCATTGAAGCGATATTCGCCGCCGGCGAAATCGAAGCGGTCGGAAGTGGCGGCTGGCCGGCCGAACAGCGACATGTCCTGCATGCTTGCGTCGTTGCGCGGGCTGTTGCCGCGGAACTGGCCGGCGTAGAGGGTCAGGCCGGCGATCTCGTTGGCGCTGAGCTGGCCGCCGCGGAAGGTCTGCGGCAGCGAGCGGCCATCGTCGGAGCGGAGGATCGGCAGCACCGGCATCCATTCGCCGATCTTCAGTTCGCTGTTCGAGACGCGCAGCTTGCCGGCCACCGCCAGGCGTCCGAAGTCGTCGGCCGGGCGGCCGTCGTCGTGGATCGGCAGCAGTTGGGTGCCGGCCGTTCCCTTGCCGCCATCCAGCTTCAGGCTGTAGAGACCGAGGACATCGAGGCCGAAGCCGACGCTGCCCTGGGTGAAGCCGGAGCGGGCGTCGAGGATGAAGCTCTGCGTCCACTCCTCGGCCTTGCCCTGGCTGGCATCGCCGACGAAGTTGCGGTGCAGGTGGAAATTGCGCGCGGTGAGGCTGGCCTTGGCGTCTTCGAGGAAACCTTGCCCGGCGTGGACGTGCCCGGCATGGACTGGCAGGCCGGCGCCCAGGCAGAGGGAAGCGCAGAGCGCGCGGACGTGGCTCGGGTGCGACATGGGAGTGTCCCTTCGTTCTTGTTCTCTAGGCAGGGAGGCGCCCGGCGAGCGCCGGGCGCTTGGACTCAGGCTTCGATCCGGCGCGGGGCCATGAAGTACAGCCAGGTCAGGGCGATGAAGTACATCGCCGGGATCATGGTGAAAAGCACCGCGTAGTTGTTGTTCGTCGCGGTCAGTACGCCGCCGACGATCTGGGTCATGAACATCCCTCCCAGCGCCGCGCACATGCCGCCGAAGCCGAACACCGTGCTCATCAGGTGCTTGGGCGTGTAGTCCATCACCAGGCTCCAGATGTTCGCCGTCCACGCCTGGTGCGCGCCGACCGCCAGGGCGATGGCCAGCACGGCGATCCACAGGCCGCTGGCGTTGGCGGCGAACACCACGCCGACGATGGTGCAGGCGAACAGCAGCATCGATAGCAGGCGCGCGCGGATCGCCGGCATGCCGCGGCCGATCAGCCAGGACGAAAGGATGCCGCCGCCGACGCTGCCGAAGTCGGCGGTCAACCAGATCAGGATCAGCGGGATGCCCATCTGCGTCACGCTGATGCCCAGGCCGTACTGCTGGTTGAGGAACGGCGGCAGCCAGTAGAGGTAGAACCAGAACACCGGCGCGGTGATCGAGTAGGCCAGGGCGAAGGCCCAGGTGCCGCGGCGGCGGAGAATCTGCGAGAAGGGCACGCGGGTGGCGGGCGGCTCCTCCTGCTGCTGGATGTATTCCAGCTCGCTCTGCTTCACCCGCGGATGCTCCTCGGGGTTGTAGTAGTTGCGCCACCAGAACACCAGCCAGACCAGGCCCAGCGCCGACATGCAGAGGAACGCCGCCTGCCAGCCCCAGACGCTGAGGATCAGCGGCAACAGGGCCGGGGTGACCATTGCGCCGACATTGGTGCCGGCGTTGAAGATGCCGGTGGCCACCGCCCGTTCCCCGGCGGGGAACCACAGGCGGGTGGTCTTCACGCAGGCCGGGTAGTTGGCCGCCTCGGTCAGGCCGAGGATGAAGCGACAGACCATGAAGCCCGCCGCCGAGGTCGCCAGGCCGTGGGCGCCGGTGGCCAGGCTCCAGAGCAGCACGGCGAGGAAGAACGCGCGCTTGACCCCGACCTTGTCGATGAAGCGGCCCTGGAGGATGAAGCCGATGGCGTAGCCGACCTGGAACCAGAAGTTGATGTTGGCGTAGTCCATTGCCGTCCAGCTCATCTTCTCGGCCAGGATCGGCTGCATCACGCCGAGGGCGGCGCGATCGATGTAGTTCAGGGTGGTGGCGAAGAACACCAGGGCGAGCATGCCCCAGCGCGTCCGGCCGACGGCGAAGGCGTTGCGGATCCTGCCGCCGCGGGATTCCCGCGGGGCGTCGGCGGCGAGCAGTCGAGAGCTGGAAGAGTGGATCATTGACGGGGCCATCCTTTCGGCGGCCGGTGCCTGGGCGCCCGGCCTGGATTTGTCGTTCTGGGTTGCACGCGGGCGGGCCAGGGGCCGCGCCGGTGTCAGCGGGCCAGGGGCGGACGGGCCGGACGAGCGGCCAGCGGACGGGATGGAGGGCGGACGGAGAGGTCGGCGATGGACATGAGCGGGTACCCGATTCTTGAAATTGTTATGTCGCGTGGGTTGCGCAGGTGCCCGGAAAGAAGCGCGGAGCGCTTCCGGCAGATCGGGACGGCCTGCACGGGTGGCAGCGATGGTGCGCGATTGGTCGAAAAAGCGTCAATTCGATAATCGTGCTTCCGTTCGATATTCGAACGGAATACTAACCAGTTCGTACATTTTGCGTTGCCCGGCAGTTGGCGCAAACCAATAATCGGCTTGCCGGGCGAGCGGTCTCAGCGACCCGAAGTGGCTTCCCGGCGCATCCCGCGCGGGCTATCCGCGCCTCCGCCGTTCCGCCGCCGGCCCTCGCGCGGCGCCAGGCGCCGTAGGGCGCATTGAGGAGTCGAAGCATGCAGCGTTCGATCGCCACCGTATCCCTGAGCGGCACCCTGCCGGAAAAGCTCGAGGCCATCGCCGCCGCCGGTTTCGACGGGGTGGAAATCTTCGAGAACGACCTGCTTCATTACGACGGCAGCCCGCGCGACGTACGCCGGCTGTGTGCCGACCTGGGCCTGGAGATCCTGCTGTTCCAGCCGTTCCGCGACTTCGAGGGCTGCCGCCGGGAACGCCTGGGGCGAAACCTGGAGCGCGCCGAACGCAAGTTCGACCTGATGCAGGAACTCGGCACCGACCTGGTGCTGGTGTGCAGCAACGTCGCTGCCGATGCCCTCGGCGAACCGGCGCTGCTGGCCGATGACCTCCGGCAGCTGGCCGAGCGCGCCGCCATCCGCGGCCTGCGCATCGGCTACGAGGC
Organism: Pseudomonas sp. P20; assembly: GCF_016463925.1. Taxonomy (NCBI): domain Bacteria; kingdom Pseudomonadati; phylum Pseudomonadota; class Gammaproteobacteria; order Pseudomonadales; family Pseudomonadaceae; genus Pseudomonas; species Pseudomonas sp. P20. The sequence continues at coordinate 218,649 of NZ_JAEMVM010000028.1, forward strand.
GCTGGCCTGGGGGCGCCAGGTGAACACCTGGGAGCAGGCCTGGGACCTGGTGCGGCGGGCCGACCAGGCGAACCTCGGGCTGATCCTCGACAGCTTCCACACCCTCTCGCTGGACGGCGATCCCCGCGGCATCGCCGATCTTCCGGGGGAAAAGATCTTCTTCGTGCAGATGGCCGACGCGCCCTTGCTGGCAATGGACGTGCTGGAATGGAGCCGGCACTTCCGCTGCTTCCCGGGTCAGGGCGGCTTCGACCTGGCAGGCTTCCTCGCGCCGGTCGTCGCGTCCGGCTATCGCGGTCCGCTGTCGCTGGAGGTCTTCAACGACGGCTTCCGCGCCGCGCCGACCCGCGCCAACGCCGTCGACGGCCTGCGCTCGCTGCTCTACCTCGAGGAGAAGACCCGCGAGCACCTGCAACGCCAGACGCCGCACGTGGCGGTGGACGAGCTGTTCGCGCCGCCGCCGGCGAGCCTCTGCGACGGCATCGAGTTCCTCGAGTTCGCCGTCGACGAGACGCTCGGCGCGCGCCTTGGCCAGTGGTTGCAACGACTGGGCTTCGCCAGGGCCGGCGAGCACCGTTCGAAGAATGTCAGCCTGTTGCGCCAGGGCGACATCAACCTGGTACTGAACGCCGAGCCCTATTCCTTCGCCCACGGTTTCTTCGAGGCCCACGGACCGTCCTTGTGCGCCACCGCGCTGCGCGTGCGTGACGCCGGCCAGGCGCTGGAGCGCGCTCGTGCGTACGGAGGCCAGCCGTACCGCGGACTGCTCGGCCCCAACGAGCGGGAAATCCCGGCGGTGCGCGCCCTCGACGGCAGCCTGCTGTATCTGGTCGAGCGGCACACCGAGGGCCGCAGCATCTACGACAGCGACTTCGTGACGAACGACGCCGACACCTCCGGCCTCGGCCTGCGGCGCGTCGACCACGTGGCCCTGGCGCTGCCCGCCGAAGGCCTGGACAGCTGGGTGCTGTTCTACAAGAGCCTGTTCGACTTCGGCGCCGATGACGAGGTGGTGCTGCCCGACCCCTATGGCCTGGTCACCAGTCGCGCCGTGCGTAGCCCCTGCGGCAGCGTGCGCCTGCCGCTGAACATTTCCGAGGACCGCAACACCGCCATCGCCCGTTCGCTGTCCAGCTATCGCGGTTCCGGCGTGCACCACATCGCCTTCGATTGCGCCGACATCTTCGCCGCCGTGGCCCAGGCCAAGGAGGCCGGGGTCGCACTGCTGGAAATCCCGCTGAACTATTACGACGACCTCGCCGCGCGCTTCGACTTCGACGACGAGTTCCTCAGCGAACTGGCCTACTACAACGTCCTCTACGACCGCGACGCCCAGGGCGGCGAGCTGTTCCATGTGTTCACCGAGCCGTTCGAGGAGCGCTTCTTCTTCGAGATCCTCCAGCGCCGCCACGGCTACGCCGGCTACGGCGCGGCCAACGTGCCGGTGCGCCTGGCGGCGATGGCGCAAGCGCGGCGGGGTGTGCGCCGGGTCAAGCTGTGAGAATTGTCGGGGCTCCGGCAGGTGCTCTTCCTACAGCCGGGCGGGCCCCGCATAATCGGCCGCAATTCCCGCCGGCCACGAGTGAGTCACCGATGTCCAAGCCTGATCCCGCCGTCGTGGAGGAATCCGCTCCGCGCGGCAAGGGACGCAAGAACAATCCCGAGAAGACCCGCCAGGACATCCTCCGCGCCGCCATCGACGAGTTCGTCGCCCAGGGCCTCTCGGGTGCGCGGGTGGACGCCATCGCCGAGCGCACGCATACCTCGAAGCGGATGATCTATTACTACTTCGGCAGCAAGGAGCAGCTCTACCAGGCCGTGCTGGAGAAGCTCTACAGCGACATCCGCGGTATCGAGGGCACCCTGCGGCTGGGCGCGCTGCCGCCGGCCAAGGCGATGGAGAAGCTGGTGGAGTTCAGCTTCGACTACCACGACCGGCACGTGGATTTCGTGCGCATCATCAGCATCGAGAACATCCACAAGGGCGAGCACATCGCCAGCAGCGAACTGGTGCAGAGCGTCAACAGCTCGATCGTCCAGAGCATCGCCGAGATTCTCCGCCGCGGCGAAGCGGAAGGGGTGTTCCGCGCCGGGCTGGAGGCGCTCGACGTGCACATGCTGATCAGTTCGTTCTGCTTCTACCGGGTGTCCAATCGCTACACCGTGTCGCGGATCTTTCGCACCGACCTGCACGACGCCGAGGTTCGCCAGCGGCACCGGCGGATGATTGGCGAGGCGGTATTGCGCTACATCCGTGCTTGACTGCCGTCCCCTCTCCCCTTGGCGGGAGAGGGGGGCCATTCAGTCGCCCAGGCTGGCGAAGTGCGCCTGCATGCGCGCGGCGTCAGCCTCTACTCCGCTGAACAGTTCGAATGCCTTCACCGCCAGGAACACCGCCATGGTGCCGCCGTCCAGTGTGCGGCAGCCGAGGGCGCGGGCCTGGCGCAGCAGCTCGGTTTCCAGCGGAAAGTAGATCACCTCGGCGACCCACAGGTCGGCGCGCAACAGTTCCGCCGGCACCGGCATGCCGGGCAGCTTGGCCATGCCCACCGGGGTGGTGTTGACCAATCCCTGGGCGTCGCCCAGGGCGCCGGCCAGGTCGCTGCCGGCGAGCGCTCGTGGCGCGCCGAAGTGCTGGTTGAGGTTGTCCGCGAGGGCCTGGGCCCGCGCCGGGTCGACGTCGAACAGGGCCAGCCGCTCGACGCCCTCGGCGAGCAGCGCATGGGCCACTGCCGAGCCGGCGCCGCCCGCGCCCATCTGCACCACGCGCTGGCGCGGCGCGTCGGCCAGGCCGCGCCGAAAGCCCTCGGCGAAGCCCAGGCAGTCGGTGTTGTGGCCGATGCGCCGGCCATCGCGCAGCACCACGGTGTTCACCGCGCCGATGCCGCGCGCCTCGGCGGAGAGTTCGTCGAGCAGGGGGATGATCGCCTGCTTGCAGGGGAAGGTGACGTTCAGCCCGGTGAAGCCGAGGTCGCTGGCGGCGGCGAGCAGGAACTCCAGGTCGTCCGCCGACTTGCCCAGCAGGTCGAGATCGATCAGCCGGTACAGATAGCGGATGCCCTGGGCGTCGCCCTCGCGCTCGTGCAGGGCAGGGGTCCGCGACGCCTGGATGCCGGCACCGATCAGGCCGGCGAGAACCGATCGCGGCGCGCTCATGCGGCCGCCTCGAAACGCTCGGCGAAATGTTCCAGGGCCAGGCGGTAGCCGAGGCTGCCGAATCCGCAGATCACTCCCAGCGCCACCGGCGAGACGTAGGAGTGGTGGCGGAACGCTTCGCGCTGGTGGACGTTGGACAGGTGCACTTCGACCACCGGCAGTTCCACCGCGGCCAGGGCGTCGCGCAGCGCCACCGAGGTGTGGGTCCAGGCGGCGGGGTTGATGACGATGCCGACGACCCGGCCGCGGGCCTGGTGGATCCAGTCGAGCAGTTGGCCTTCCTGGTTGGTCTGGCGGAAGTCCACGGCGAAGCCGCGCGTCTCGGCGAAGGCCGCGCATTCGTCGGCGATTTCGCCCAGGGTCCGCCGGCCGTAGGTCTGTGGCTCGCGGGTGCCGAGCAGATTCAGGTTGGGGCCGTTCAGGACCAGTACCGTGCGCGTCATGGCGCAGCCTCCACAGCAATGATGTCATCGATGCCGGGAAAATGTACCGAACGGTTACTTTTGTAAACCGGACGCCGTCGCCAACGGGACGAAAGCGTTCGATTATCGGCGTCCGCTCACTCGCCTGCCGCCGGTTGCGTCGCGCCGCGGCCGCGCAGGGTCATGTCGGGCAGTGCCGAGGCCACCGCCAGGCCGAGCAGCGCCACCGCCGCGTTGACCAGGAAGAGCACCTTGAAGGCATCCGCGAGGACATGCTGGAGGATCACCCGGGCCGGCCCGCTGGCGGCGTCCAGGCTGCTCAGCAGGGCGCTCTCGGAAAAGCCCTGGTCGAGCCCGCCGCCGATCCGCAGGTGCTTGAGCAGGGCCAGCAGGATCGCCGACATCAGCGCCACCCCGACTGCCCCGCCGAGGGAGCGGAACAACGTCGCGTTGCTGGTGGCGACGCCGATGTGGCGTTGCTCCACGGCGTTCTGCGCGGCCACCAGGCTGGTCGGGAACTGGGTACCGATGGCGATCCCGGTGAGCAGCATGCACAGCCCGGACAGCCAGTGGTCGCCGACCGGGACCAGGGCCAGGCCGGCGATGCCGCAGGGCAACAGGACGGCGCCGAGCAGGATCAGCGGCTTGTAGCGTCCCAGGCTGGCGGTCAGCCGCCCGCAGCAGTACGCGCCCAGCGGCAGGCCCATGACCAGCGGCAGCAGATGCAGCGCGGCGCTGTCGGCACCGGCGCCGGTAACGCTCTGGTAGCGCAGCGGTACCAGCACGGTCAGCGAGATGGCCTGGAAGCTGGCGAAGAACGCAACCAGCCAACTGAGGGTGGCGGCGCGGACGGCGAACAGTTGCATCGGCACCAGCGGTTCGCGGAAGCGCCGCTCCTGGGCGACGAACAGCAGCAGGGCGAGCGCCGCCAGGGCGAACAGGCCGAGCAGCGCAGGGTCGCTCCAGGCTGCGCCCTGGCCGATCTGGGTGATGGCCAGGAGCAGCGCGGTGAGGCCCACCACCATCAGCACGATGCCCAGGTAGTCGATCACCGGTTGCCGGCGCGGCACCGGCAGGCCGACCAGGGTTCGCCGCGAGATGGCCAGCGCGAGAAGGCCGATCGGCAGGTTGATCCAGAATACCCAGCGCCACGACAGGTACTCGGTGAGCAGGCCCCCGAGCACCGGGCCGGCGACGCTGGCGATGGCGTACATGCTGCTGAAGTAACCCTGGTAGCGGCCGCGCTCGCGCGGCGGGACGATGTCGCCGATGATCGCCTGGCTCACCGCCATCAGCCCGCCCGCGCCGATCCCCTGCAGCACTCGCGCCAGCACCAGTTGGCCCATGCTCTGCGCGAGCCCGCAAAGCAGCGAGGCGGCGGTGAACACGACGATGGCGAAGAGCATCAGACGGCGGCGGCCGTAGAGGTCGCCGAGCTTGCCGTAGATCGGCATCGATACGGTCATCGCCACCATGTAGGCCGAGATCACCCAGGCCAGCAGGTCGAGGTCGGCGAAGTCGGCCGAGATCGCCGGCAGGGAGACGGCGACGATGGTCTGGTCGAGGGCGCTGAGGAAGATCGACAGCATCAGGCCGGCGAGGACGGTACGGACGGCGGGCGGGTTCTGGGCGAGATCGGACAAGACGGCACCTGGGGCGGACGGAACGCGAAGGCAGCGGGCATCATACTGCGCCTGGGGTAGGACAGGTGCCGGGGAGAATCGATCCGTGGGCCGTCTTTCGTCGATATCCGCCTGCGCCAACGTTGCGTCCCGCCTTGGGAAAGGTGCCCCGGCGTTGCGCCGGGGTGGCGCGGCCTACTCGATTTCCTCGTAGGGCAGGCCGACATAGTTCTCGGCGATGGTCGCCAGGCCCGCCTCGGAGCCCAGGTAGTACTCCAGTTCGGTCTGCTGGATGCGCTGGCTGAACGCGTCGGTGTCGGGGAAGCGATGCAGCACCGAAGTCATCCACCAGGAGAAGCGTTCGGCCTTCCAGATCCGCCGCAGGCAGATTGCCGAGTAGCGTTCCAGCAGTTCGCCGCGCCCTTCGCGGTAGGCCTTCAGCAGCAGCCGGTAGAGCGTGCTGACGTCGCTGGCCGCCAGGTTCAGTCCCTTGGCGCCGGTGGGCGGCACGATGTGCGCGGCGTCGCCGGCGAGGAACAGCCGGCCATGCTGCATCGGCTCGACCACGAAGCTGCGCAGCGGCGCGATGCTCTTCTCCAGCGAAGGTCCGGTCACCAGTTTCTCCGCCACCTCGGACGGGAGTCGCGCCTTCAGTTCCGTCCAGAAGCGCTCGTCGGACCAGTCCTCGACCTTCTCCGACAATGGCACCTGCACGTAGTAGCGGCTGCGGGTGGCCGAACGCTGGCTGCACAGGGCGAAGCCGCGCGGATGGTTGGCGTAGATCAGTTCGTGGCTGACCGGCGGGGTGTCGGCGAGCAGGCCGAGCCAGCCGAACGGATAGACCCGCTCGAAGACCTTCAGCCGCTCCGCCGGGATCGATTGCCGCGAGATGCCGTGGAAGCCATCGCAGCCGGCGATGTAGTCGCAATCCAGGCGCAGCCGTTCGCCGTCGCGTTCGAAGGTCACGTAGGGGCGCTCACCTTGCAGGTCGTGCAGGCGCACCTCGGCGGCCTGGTAGACGGTAGTGGCGCCGCAGGCTTCGCGGGCCTCCATGAGGTCGCGGGTGACCTCGGTCTGGCCGTAGACCATCACCGTCTTGCCGCCGCTCAGGCGCTTCAGGTCGATGCGCCGGCGCTGCCCGGCGAAGGCGATCTCCACGCCTTCGTGGACCAGCCCGTCGCGCGCCATGCGCCGGTCGACGCCGGCCTCGCGCAGCAGGTCGACCATACCCTGTTCCAGCACGCCGGCGCGGATGCGGCCGAGCACGTAGTCCGGGGTCTGGCGTTCGAGGATCACGTTGTCGATGCCGGCCTTGTGCAGCAACTGGCCGAGCAGGAGGCCGGACGGACCGGCGCCGATGATGGCGACTTGAGTCTTCATTGCGGATAGCCCTCTCGCTGTTATGGCTGGCCGGCGGCGCATGCGCCGGCGCTGATCTTGTCTGGAGGTGGCTGTATTTTTGTTTGCCGTGGAGTGCTATAGAAGGCAAATTGCCGATCTATTTCTGGACTTTTATAAAGTCTGTTCGGCAATCGGCCATTTCGCTCGGAGGGCTCGATGACGGATTCCATCCGCGACGTCCCGGTGTTCAAGCTCTACGGCGCTCCCCTCGAATGGCCGACCCCGGACCTGCTGCACTGCGAGTCGATCCCCGCCCGCAGTCGTCTGCACGACTGGGAGATCAAGCCGCACCGGCACGCCGATCTCGCTCAGTTGCTCTACGTGCGCAAGGGCTGGGCGCAGCTCCAGGTCGAGGGCGAGCCGACTCGCGTCGAGCAGCCTTCCATCCAGTTCGTACCGCCGTTGTGCATCCATGGCTTCCAGTTCTCCGAGCGCATCGACGGCTACGTGCTGACGGTCGCCGCACCGTTGCTGGCCCGCCTGCAGGCGCACCTCGGCGCGCAGCGCCAGGCGCTGGAGGCGCCGGGGTTGTACCCGGTGGGCGCGGACCGGCGCTATATCGACACGCTGTTCGACGCCATAGACGGCGAGTACGCCGGCGCTGCGCCGGCGCGCGAGCTGTTGTTGCAGTCGCTGATCGGCGTGCTGGCGGTGTGGCTGGGGCGGCAGGTGATGGTCCGGCGGGCGGAGGCCCGGCCGGGTCGCGGTCAGGAATACCTATCGGCCTTTTCGCAACTGGTCGAGCGGCATTTCCGCGAGCACCTGGGAATCGACGAGTACGCGCGTCGCCTGGGCATCTCCCCGGCACACCTGAACGGCGTGGCGCGCCGCCTCAGCGGGCAGACCGCACTGGGCATCGTGCACCAGCGCCTGCTGCTGGAGGCCAAGCGCGACCTGGTCTACACGGCGATGACGGTGAACGAGATCGCCGACCGCCTCGGCTTCAGCGAGCCGGCCTACTTCACCCGTTTCTTCAAGCGCCTGAGCGGCGTCTCGCCGAGCGCTTTCCGCAAGGGCGACTAGTGTTCGCGGCGCAACTGGACGATCTCCAGCGCGCGCCCCTCGTCGTCGCGCGGGCGTCGGCCGCTCTCGACGAAGCCGCAGCGCGCGTAGAACCCCAGCGCCTCGCGGTTGGCGGCGTAGACCTCGACCTCCAGCGCGCCCTTCAGGGTTGCCGCGTGCTCCACCAGTTGCCGGCCGATCCCGCGCCCGTGGGCCGTCGGGGCGACGAACAGGCCGCCGATGAAGGCATCGAGCAGGCCGATGAAGCCCAGCGGCGTATCGCCGTCCAGCGCCAGCCAGGTTTCCGAGGCATCCAGATAATGATCGCGAACCAGTGCCTTCTGCTTCTGCAACTCGGCTTCGCCGAGGAAACCGTGGCCGACGCGCGAGGCCTCCAGCCAGATGGCGAGGGTGGCATCGCGGTCGGCGGGAATGTAGCGGCGGATTTTCAGCGGAGAGGACATGGCGGCAGCTCGCAACGGGAACAGCCGCGGATTATCGCGTGAGCCGGCGGGAAAAGGGTAGGTCCGGCATGTACGCTTCAGTCGCCGCGGATGTACTGTTCCAGTTGCTGGATCAGCTCGGCCTGCTCGGCGATCGCCGCCTTGACCAGGTCGCCGATGGACAGCAGGCCGAGCAACTGGCCGTCTTCCACGACCGGCAGGTGGCGCAGGTGGCGATCGGTCATCAGGTTCATGCAGGTGTCGACGCTCTGCTTCGAGTCCACGCTGACCACCGGCGCGCTCATGATCGCGCTGATCGGCGTACCGATGGACGAACGGCCCTTGAGGACCATCTTGCGCGCATAGTCGCGCTCGCTGACCACCCCTACCACCTCGCCATGGTTCACCACCAGCAGCGCGCCGATGTTCTTTTCCGCCATCAGGCGCAGGGCGTCGAGCACCATCTCGTCCGCTCCGATGGTGTACACCTGCTGGTTCTGCTTGGCGTTCAACAATTGTGCCACGGTTTTCATACGCGCCCCTCCGGAGCCGTTCTCACGTCCAGCAAGAATCGTAGACGGCGAGCGGATCGGCAAGCGGGGAAAACGGCATCGAACCGATTGAAAAACGTCATCATCGCTTTCCCGACGAAGGTAGGGCCCGCGCTATTAGTCTTTCCCTGCGGGGCTAGTGCAGCACCCGTGCGAGCCCTTCCGGCGACTGGCCGGTGACGTAGCAATGGCGGTGCCGGTCGAGGCTGAGCGGGTGGCCGGCGTCGGTCAGCAGCCTGGCGATGCCCTCGAGGTGTTCCTTGACGTTCACCTGGTATTCCTGCTCGGTCAACGGCACGACCCACAGCAGGTCGACCGGATGCGCCGACAGGGCGAAGCCGTCGAACAGGGAGGCATCCTCCTCCAGCGGCGCCGGGAGGAGAAGGAAGTGCCGCAGCAGGCTCTGCTCGTAGAGCGGGAAGCCGAACGCCACCGCATGTCCATGTCCCAGGGCGAGGCGCTCGTGGAATGGCAGGCCGGCGAGCCATTGCAGGTGGCGCAGGTCATCGCCGCCCAGTTCGTCGAGATAGCAGATCAGCTCGGCGGACCAGCGCGCCTTGCCCATGTAGGGCGCGAAATGCATCGGTGCCTGGCTCATCCCGGCGGTGATCACCACATGGTGCGGCCGCCGGGTGCTTTCCAGGCGATAAGCGAAGACCGCCATTTCCGGCGCCGCTACGCAGTGTCTCCAGAAGTCCCGGCAATCCAGGGTCATGGCGGGCGCACAACCGAAATGGGCGTCGTATTTCTCGCGCAGCCGGGCGATGTAGTCGTTCATCTTCGGTCCTCTGGACTTAGCGGGTGGGGCCGGACATGGGGCGCCGGGGGCGCGGCCGGTTCCATGCGAGGGCAGACCAGTGATGGCTGATCCTGGTTGCCGTTGGGTGACCAATGGAATGCGAACGGCGACTGCCGAGAAATCGGCTCGTTCCGAGAGAGGCGAGAGGCTTTCCTTCTTGGTGCGTAGGAAAGCGCTGAGGGCAGTTGAGGGTATCTGTCGGGAACGGAAAAAAGCCCGTCGGGAACGGGCGAAGAGGGAAGCTTACCAGGGCAGCGGGAAGTGGCCTTCCGCGCGCAGGTAGTCAGGATCGGGGGTGAACGGGTCGATCTTCTGCCGCTCGCTGCAACCCTGGCGTTCGCAGTCCCGCAGGCGCTGCAACGGCGAGCGGTCGTCGCGCTGGATGCGGATGCCTGTGACAGGCGCGCCGTCGGAAAGGCTGTAGCTGCGGCCGCTCTCGCAACCGGGCAGGGTCAGGCAAAGGCAGAGGAGCAGGGTGGTGTGCGGGTGTCGTGGCATTGCGGGTCGAATGGGCTTGCGAAGGCCGCTCATGCTATCAATCGGCCAGCAAATAGGGGGCCGGATGGACAGTCCATGACCGGGATGAGAGTTGCTTCGCAAACCCGGAGATGCCCTCGAAAGGCTATTGCGTCACGCGGGAAAGCCCGTCGAAGGCCCGCAGCAACTTGCCCAGGACGAGGGTCAGCGCCTCTTCTTCCGGGCCGGCGCCGAGACCCGCCAGCAGCCTTTCGTCGAGCCCTGCGACCTGTGCCAGGGCCTGCTCGAACACCGCCTGTGCCGCGGGGCTGCGGCGCACCAGCACGGCGCGCCCGTCGTCCGGATCCGGCAGGCGGCTGACCCAGCCGCGCCGCACCAGCCGTTCGATGGTCCGGCCCAGCGCGGTGCGGTCGGTCTGTGAGTGCTCGATGAGCACGCTCATCGGCACGTCACCGTCGAAGGCGTGGATGATCCGCAACGCACGCCATTCATGCAGCCCCAGTTCGAGAGGGGCAAGCAGGGCGGTGAGTTGCCGTTCGCGCTGGCGGACGATCTCCGTCATCAGGTACAGCGGGCCTTGGGGCAGCCCCAGTGCGTTCGTCTCGGTCATTGGCCTGGTCACCTTCCTCGATCCTCTTTCGCCAGGGCGGGGATTGTAGCGCTCAGGCGTCGCCGAATCCGTAGTCGCTCCAGCGTTCTTCGACTCGCCTGCGCAGCGCCGTCGGATAGGCGTGGCGGAACGACGCCGTAGCGGCACGCATTTGCCCGGCGAACTGTTCCGGGTACAGGCAGTTGATCACCAGCCGACCGCCGCTGCCTCGTGCCTTGTCCTCGGCATCGAGGTAGGGAACCATCGGGAAGTCACGGATCTGCGGGAAGGCGAAATGGTCGTGCAGCGGATGCGCGCGGGTCGCCAGCGCCCATACCACCTGGTCGATCTCGGTGACGTCGATGTCGTTGCCGACCAGGATCAGCTTCGGCACCAGGTGTCCGGCATGCGAGCCGAAGACGGTCTCGGCGACCCGTGCGGCGAAGGCCGCGGCGTCGGTGCCCAGGGCCGCCAGGCGCTGCACGTCGATCGACAGCACGGCCCAGCAGGTCGCCGCCTCGTAGGAGCACCAGACCATGTCCACCGGCAGTCCGGCGTTCTGCGCCACGTCCAGCAGTTGCGCGGAAATCATGGTGCCCCAGATGGTGTGGTTTTCCTCCGGTGGCGTGCCGGCGACGCAGATCGGCAGGATCGGCTGGTCGCGGAAGCTCAGCGCATGGACGTGGAACAGCGGCTGCGGCTTGCCGGTGGGGAAGGAATAGCCGTGGTATTCGCCCATCGGGCCTTCCAGCGCGGTTTCGTCGAGGCTGATCTCGCCCTCCAGGACGATCTCGGCATTGGCCGGAACCCACAGGCCGTTGGTCTGCGTGCGCACCACCTCCACCGGCTCGCCGACCAGGGCGCCCACGTAGCCGGCTTCGCTGACCCCCTCCGGCAACGGCATGCCGGCCGCCGCGAGTGCCGCTGGCGGTGCGCCGAGGGCCATCGCCCAGGGCGTTGGCTTGCCCTGGCGGCGCCACTGCTCGCGGATGATGCCGATGTGCTGGGTGGGAATGGTCGGACCCGCCAGGGTGTTGCGGTCCACCAGCATCAGCCGGCCCACCGACCAACTGTCCCAACTGCCGTCCGGCGTCTGTACCACGTGGAAACCGTAGGTGCCGAAATAGCGCCCGCCGTCCTGCTCATGGAGCAAGGGAACCGGGAAGCGGGTCAGGTCCACCTGCTCGCCGAGCCAGACGTTTTCCTGCACCGGCCCGCGCTCCAGCCGGCGCGGCGCGATCGGTTCCGCGCGCATCGCGGCGCGCAGCATGGCCACGATGTCCCGCGGCCCGCTGTGTTCCGGCAGGCCGAAATGCAGCGCCAGGCGCGAATGGGCGCGGGCCCTGTCGGCGCGCAGGCCGGCCGGCGCGCCCAGTACCCGCGCGCCGGGCAGGCTGTCGCGGATGTTGTGGAACAGCGGGGCGGGTGCGCGGCGTTCGTAGACCCGGCGGGTGATGGCGCCGATCTCCAGGTTGGCGTCGACCTCGGTGTGCACGTCCACCAGGTCACCCTGGCGACGCAGGTGGTCGACGAAGTGGCGGAAATCCAGGGCGCTGCGGTTCATCGGCTCGCCACTCCATATAAGTGCGTGTGCACGCATCCTATTGAATGGTTCCAGGCGAGGTCAAGAAGTGCTGCGCTCCGTTCCGGGGATTCGTCGGGCCGTCGTGGCACGCGGCAAACCCCGCAGTGGCCGCTCAACGCACCATATAGTCCATCTGCCATGGCCGCGGAATCACCAGTGCCAGCAACGCGAGAAGAGCCGCCAGCGCTGCGCTCGCCGCCATCGCCGCGAGGCCCAGTTGCTGTTCCAGCAGGGCGCCGAGCACCGCGCCGACGCACATGCCGCTCCAGGGCACCAGTTGCACCCGCCAGCCGTTGCGCCGCTCGCCCAGCAGCCAGCGGCCGAGGCCGCGGCCGAAGCGGGAGAGGGCGCCGGTGACGTAGGTCAGGCCGATGGGCAGGCCGTTGACCTGCTCGACCACGGCGTTGAGCATGCCCATGGCGAGGATCGCGGCGACCAGCGCCGGCACGTTCCAGTCGAATGGCCAGACCGCCGACAACGCCAGCAGCATCGCGCAGCAGACCAGGATCGGCGCCGCCCGGCGCCCGCTGAAGCGCGCCAGTATCACTCCCAGCGCGTTGCCGACGACGAAACTGGCCAGGGCGACGCTCAGCCGCACCAGCCCGCCGAAGTCGCCCTCGCCCAGCGATACCGCCAGGCGCGTGGTGTTGCCGCTCATGAAGGAAACGAAGTCGCCGGTGGCGAGGAAACCGATGGCGTCGGTCATGCCTGCCAGTACCGACAGCCCGGCCACCAGGCCGAGCCCGACACGCCCGCGCGTCCGCCGCAAACGAAGGCGCCGCGCGCTGCTACCCACCATGCTGTCTGGAAGCATCCGGAGAAACCACCCGCAGGAAGAGAAGGTCCGCCCCAGTGCGGACTCCCGATCTTAAGGCTCTCCCCAGGGAAAAGGCCAGGGGCGAGGCGGAGCGTCTGGGGCCGAAGATCCTGGTCAATCGGCAATGACAGTGCGGGGCGGGGCCTCAGATATCGAATACCGGTACCTGGTTTCCACCCAGTACCTCGATCTTGTCGGTCCGGTAGACCACCATCGCCTTGCTGCAGGTCACCGTGGAACGACCCTCTTTGCTGGCATTGAGATACACCGTGCCCTTGCCGGCGTAGACCGCTCTCGCGTTGGCGGCGATGCGCAGCTCGAGGGCCGCCGCTTCTCCGTCCTCGTCCCCGGCGAAGTCGCACCCGTAGAGGGCGATGGCCAGTTCCTTGCCGAACAGTTCGAGAAGGGTCGCACCAAAGGCCTGGGGCTCGACGAACTGCTTGCCCTGGACACGCCGGGCCATGACGTCCGCGGTGCTCTCGCCGTGGGGGTTGCCCAGCCAGAGTTGGCCAGCCGTGCCGTGGGTGGCGATGAGGATCGTATCGATGAAGTACTGTTCGCCGCTCTCCGCGGCAACCTTGCCTAGATCCCGAACCAACTGGGCGTAGTTGGTATCTGCCTTGATCGCGAAGGCCGGCTTGTAGAGCTTGTTCCGCGCATAGGCGACGACCGCCTCCGCGAAGGCGCTGCCGGAGTCGCCTCTCCGGATCTCCTGCTGGAAGTCGTGGTAGATGACCAGGACCGCCCCTTTCCTGACCGGGCCGCTGAGCCCTCCCTTGACGATGTCGAGGGCGAAACGGAAATTGGCGCTGAGCACCTGGGACGCATGGGTAGGAAAGGTATCCGTATCGGTCAGCAGTTCTACTTCGGTACCGACCAGCACCTCCTTTCGTTCGTCGCCCTCCGCCCAGGGCGTGTCGTCCACATCCGTTCCGTAGATCCTTGCGTCCAGGTCGATCTCGACGAGCGTACTCACTGTGAAGGGCACCAGAAGCTCTTCCGGGCCGAGTCGATTCTTGACCACGGCGCCCTTGCCTTGCTTGGCGATTTTCGTGACTACGCCATGCCATGAGCGCATCCTGTTGCTCCTGTGGGAGTCCTGGTAGGAACGGCATCCGAGCATGCAGAACTATAGACGTGAAACGGCCAGCCCCGAGGAACTATCCGCCGATCGACCCTTCATCTGGCCCCGGCCTTGAGTGCCATTCCCGGCCGGACAGGATCGGTTGCTCTGGTCTCGCGGCGAGGGACAGGCGCTGCTCGGCGGAGCGGGTGGCGGTGAGGCAGGTCTTGTCTAGTCCTGAAATAGGTTTACACCTGCTCAGGTAGGCCGATAGGCCTCAAAACGCCCGATGCACCGCATCGGGCGTTTTGTTTTTCAGGGCCATGTGAGGCCGCTCTGTGTTGTAGATCTGCACGGCTTCAGCAACCATCTTCCTTGCCTGCTCCAGATTTTCAGGGCTACTCAGCAGCAGCTCTGTTTTGAGGATCCCGTAGATGCGCTCAGCTAGCGCGTTCTGGTAGCAGTCATATCCGTCAGTCATCGAGCACTGGACGCCATGCCGTGCATGCAGTGACTGATACAGCGCCGAGAAATATTGAATACCGCGATCCGAGTGGTGGACCAGTGACTGGCGACGCTGCCGTTTGCGTAAGGCCTGCCTAAAGGCTTGTGCAACTGACTTGGCATGCAGGCTTTCATGCACATGGTGGCCAACAATTTTTCTGGAATACGCATCCGTTACCAGGCTTAGGTACAGCGGGCCGCTACTGGCTGGCAGGTAAGTAATGTCCGCCGCCCAAACGTGCTCCGGTCCTGACGGGACAACCTGGTTCGGGCCTGACTTGGGTAGGTTCGGATGGCGGTAGAAGCGGTGAAAGCTTTGTGTTGTCTTGTGATACGCCCGCTTGGGCAACACCAGCAAACGGCGCTTTCCCAGGACCTGAAATAGTCGGTCTCGGCCAATTTGGAGCCGCCTATCAGGCTGGCAATGCAGCAGATAGTGCAGCTTTCGTGTGCCTAGTCGTGGCTGACGTATCCGGATTTGTTGAACAAATTCGACAACCCGATCTGCCTGGCGTGCTTTGCTATCAGCAACTCGATTGCGCTTGTAGTAAGCCTGTCGGCTCATGCCAAGAAACTGACAAGCCCTGGCAATGCTCAGTCCTGCGACTTGACCTTGCGAGAGGACTTGCCGGATCGCTTTTTTACGACCGATACACCGTAATCATTTTTCAGGACATCGACGACGGTCTCGAAGAACTGAGCCTTCTGGCTCATCAACTCAAGCTGCTGCTCAAGCTCTTTGATCCGCTGCTCTGGAGTGAGCGTTTTGGGGTCAGACATCGCGCAACTCCTCTCGGCCCGAATCGACGCCCTTTGGCTCCAATCCTGCCGACCATGCTTGCGCAACCATACCAGAACCGTCGACCGGCCCTGGATGCCATACCGCACCTGGGCCTGCTTGTAGGTCACCGGTCCTTGTCATCTGACGAAAACTCCATCTGGCGCGGGACACCATCGACCTACAAATCGTCCTGCCAGTCGGTGCTGGGTTTGAGGCTGCTCAGGAACTCTTCCAGGGCATAGTCTTCGCCGGGCGGCAACCGGGTCGTGAGCCGACTGGCGGGCGCCACCGGGTCGGCCGATGGCGGCGGACCGTCGCCGCTGGCGGTCTGCGGCAGCAGGTCGACGCCGAACGGGTCGTGAGCGGGCTTCTTCCCAGGCGTCGGCGAGCTGATGCCGATCAGGGTCGCCTGGTCCTTGCGCCGCAACGGCATCACCATGCTGCTGTCGCCGTTGAGGTAGCTGGCCATGGTCGCCAGGGCGATGCCAACGAAGGGCGAGGCCGCGCCGGTGTCGCCCAGGCGCTGGGTCAGGTCGTAGCTTTCCCGCGAGTCCAGCAAGTCCAGCGAACTCTGCGCGGCGCCCAGCGCCGGGGTGAGTTCGGCCAGCGGCGTGGCGTTCAAACCGCCGTCGTAGAACAGCCGGGCGGGCGCCGGCCTGAGCCCGGCACTGGCCGTCTTCCAGGCAGCGGCCAGTTGTGCGGTGAGAGCTTCGCGCTTGAGCCGTTCGCCGGTATCCGGGCGGGTCAGCGGCACACTCACCGGCCGATGCAGCCTGGCCAGCACCGGCAACGCATCCCACTGCTCCAGAGCCCGCTCGGTCCAGGGCTGGGGAATGAACGGCGTGGGGCGGAACTCCACCGGCGGCTTGCGCCAGCCCCAGCCACGGAACTCGGGGTCGATCCGGTTTTCGTTGACCTTGGTGTAGGGGGCGAACTGGCGTAGCCAGTCGACCCGCTCGGGGCGGCCGACGATCAGGGCGACCATTGCATCCGTAAGCGTTCCAGGTATCCGAGGGCCTGACACAGCGCCTAGTGACTTGAATGTTACATCTCTACTGGAAAGCGCCCCCGCCATACTGATGCCTTCATTCGCATACACCAACACTGCTGGCAAGTCAGGGTTGCGTTCGAATAAACTGAACAACGCCTCCAGTACTCCTTCAGGCGTATCGTTACAGATAATGCCATCCTGCAAATTGGCAATCCGATGCCAATGCAGTCCAGCCGGAACACGGAGATCATTGACTTTTACTGACAGGCTTTCCCGCGTCTCCTCCGGAGTGAAGCGTAGGTTAGGAGTGCTCGGATCCCAACCACGCACCACCGTCACCGTCGGTATCGGCCATTTCTCCAGGAAGTTTTTCAGCCCTAGTTCCAAGGCGTCCGCTTGGCGCTTTTCATACGCCATATCCTTGTCATCCGCAGACGTCGGATACTTCTTCGGGTCCATCGGCAGGATGCTGCCGACATGCAACGCCTCGGCCTGTGCGGCATTCTGCTCCTGCAAGGCCTTCCACACTTGCCCCTGGCGAAACACATCCAGGCTCATGCCTATGCTGAGCACGTCCAGGGTTTCCAGGCGCGGCGAAGTTGTCGGTGGGTGATAAGCATCAGCGGACATGGTGGCCTCCTTGGCCGGGGCGTAGGCGGTAACGGACGTGGCCGGACTGGCAAAGCAGCGCATCGAGGATAGCGGCGACTCGGCCGCCTGCCCCACAGGGCAGTTCAAAAGGACGCCAACGAGAGAGAAAGCTGAGAGCATCAAGCGCATTAGATTGTCCCCCCAAAGCGCACCGCCTGCTCGTGGTAACGATCTAGGATGGTTTGTGTCCCGACTAGGGAAGGCAGTCTATTTCCTACTACCACAGGGAACTCGCCACTCTTGCGGTAAGCTACGGTGGCGTCTATTAACTGGCTGTTTTTAGATTCTTCCGCACGGTACAAAGCACGCACCTCTTCATCCGGCAGATCAACAGACGCATCACCTTGACTAAATATTCCTTTGTCCGAAGCCTTCCAATCCAACCGCCAATCCGCCACCCGACACAGATACTGATAGAAAACCACATCATCCACGCTGTCCCCGGCCCCGATGGCCAGGTCATAGGCCAGTACCCGCCGGTTATGCTCCGGGTTGTTGGGTATGGCCGAGTGGAACGACAAGGGCTCCAGATGGCCCTCCGCCGTCTGCAGGCGCAGCCGGGCCTCGTAGGGAGTTTCCGCGCGGGTGACCAGAACCATGCCGGTGCCCAGTTCACGAGCGGAAAACACATGGGTCTGCTGGGCCAATTCCTTGCCTTCGTTCAACGCCCTCTCCACGCTGCGCGCGTCGCGTCCGTAGCGGTACGCCAGCGCGGCGTCCACCTGTTGCGCGACGGCGTGCCCGCTGTCCTTTTCCTTCCAGCCGCCGTTGCTTACGCCGATGGCGGCGTCGATCGGATCGAGGGTATCGCGCACCTGATAGACGCCGCTGGCGGAGTTCTCTCCCGGCGCCGTGACGGCTCCGTCGAAATCGAATCGCGCTTCCGTCGGCAACGGCAGACGCGGCGCGGTCAGCAGCACGCTGTCGCCCTGGTCGAAGTTCGCCCGGCCGAATCTGTCCTTGCCGCCCAGCCCGGTGTCTTCCCAGGTCTTCTCGCCGGCCAGCAGAAGAGGATAGACATGGGGAGGGGCGTGCCCGCCGATCTTTTCCTTCTCGCCATTGCGCTTGCGTACGGTGAAGATGCGCTGGTGAAAACCCTGCGGCAGCCCGGTCCTTCCCGGGAGCCCCTTGACCTGCTCAGCAATGCCGCGCCAGCCGATACCCTGGACGTTGGCAAGTCCCACCGTCTGGTCCTGGGGCGTGAAATACAGGTAGACACTGCCGCGATTGTCGCGCTCATCGAAGCTGAGCCGTTCCCCGTCGATGGTCGTCTGGCAGCCCTGGCCACCTACCCAGCCGGGGCCGCCTATCGCGCCGTAGCCTTGGCAGTTGCGCAACGCGACGCTGCTCAGCGCGGGGACCGGATGGCGTCGGCCGCAGATGAACTCGAGGATACCTTTGAGCGTGGCCAGCCGCGCCTCTCTGGTCTGCTGGCTGCTCCAGCCCTGGAGCTTCTCGTTGAGGGGTTCGAACAGGCCGTAGGGTGAGTTGAGCATGATCACCCCGTCCGCCGGCGCCACGCCGTCATCCTTGAGGAAGGCATGTGCCAGCAGGGTCAACAGGGTGCCCTGGCTGTGCCCGACGACATTGATGGTGTCGTCGGGGTAACGCTTGCGGATGATCTTGATCAACATGGCCAGGCGCATGGCCGCAAGGACCATGTACTTGCGCCCTGCCGCCGAAAACAGCGGATGGGTCATGGTGCCGCCGAACCAGTCCAGCGAGATGAAACCGAACAGCTTGCCGTTGAAACCCTGGCCCCACATGTCCGGCAGGTTGGTGGTGGCATTGACGAACTGCCCGCCTTCCTTGGTGCCGGACTTGTCCAGCCGGTTGCCGTTGCGGTCCAGCCATTCGCCGTGGGCCGCGGTCTTGTTGATGTATTGCTCTTCCTCGCGGAAGCCCCAGTAGAAAGGTACGACTACGCTGCGTACGGCGGCCCCGCCGGCGCCACTGGCGAACTTGCGCCGGTAGTAGACGACGTCGGGGTTCTCTGCCTTGCCTTCGTCGTCCGCCGGCAGGCTGTAGCCCGCCGGCGTCAGGTAGCCGGGATTGGCCTGCCCGCCGGGCAAGGTCGGCGGCATGTCCAGGCGTTCGTTGAGCCCCTGGCAGAGCCCTCGCTCGATCCGTTCGTAGCAACCCGCGAGATCGTTGACGCCATGCACCACGATGGTCACGCAAGGCTTGGGCGGAGGCGGCACCAGCTGCACGTCGCCGCCCTTGGGCAAGGTGATGGACTGGGCAGAGACGATCGTCCTCGACCGAACCCTATCGTTCATGGCTTCTCTCCTTGCCGCTCCTCGGCGTTGCGTCGTGCCAGGCAGGTCGCTTCGTCGAGCAGCATCCAGTTGCCAGGTTCGCCGACCAGGCAGAATTCGACGGCAATGCTGGAAACCGTTTGCCGGTGCCGACGGCTACGCTCGTTGAAATGAATGAATGCGTTGTAGCTCCCATCTGGCTGCAAGCGCTCCGGCCGGCGCAGGAGCACGCTGGAGCCGGGATAGTCGCCGAAGACCTCGATCTCCCCGGCACGCCACCCGGGCGGGAGCTCGATCCGCCACAGCGTTTCCTGGCAATGGCTGCCGACCCGCCGACATACCGAAACACGGGTGATCTCGACGTCGTTGGTTTCCGCCAGCAAGGGGCGTAGATCCAGTGTCACGCGCCCGGAGCCGGCGTGCACCGGGATCTGCGGTGGCAGTTTGGAAACGGCCAGGGCCTGGGCGCTTCCCAGGCCGAACAGGCAGGCAATGAGCAAGGTCTTGCATTTCATTGGTCAGTATCCCGTTGGGAAGTTTTTCAGTACGCCAGCGAACCTGCTGTTCGCAGAGGCTTCCCCGAACTCGTTCTTCTCGAGGAAATAATCTCGAACGATGTCTCCCTGCTGTTCGATGTTGTAGTCCTTCAACGTCTTTCCCGGCTCCAACCGGTAGGCGTACTGGTCGCCTAGGAGAAACTGCCTGGCTTGCTGGTAGGCCCCCACCAGAAGGACGTTGACGCCATGCTGGTGCTGCCAGACATGGGTCATTTCGTGAATGAACAGACCCTGGCGCTGCAGGCTCTCCAGGCTCCAGTCCGCCACGCCGCGCAACTCCTCGCCGAAGTAGATGTGGCCGTTCGGCGCCATCACGTAGTCCTTGCCCTGCCAGGGGACATAGTCCTCGTCGCGCAGGCGGACCGTGGAATAGTCGATGGAATCGCCGAATACGCCTTTCGCCAGGCTGATTTCCCCTTCGCTGAGAGCACGTCCGGCCTCGGCGTCGGGGCCACTCAGGAGCTTGCCGACTGCAACCGCCGCGCCAACCGCCGCTGCTATCCCGGCAACTGCGGAGGCGGGCGATTTCGTGTGTTTCATATCGACCTTGGCGATGTTCATCGCATCCTTCTGCAGCAGCTGGGTAGCGCCTTCGGCGTCGGTGACGCCCTCGATGACCTCGCCGTTGGCCATGGTGATGGTATAGGGCACGTTGGGCATGGCCGTCTGCCCGTCCAGTTGCTTGAGGACGAACCGCCGCTGCGTCTCGCCCACCTCGAACTGCGGCAGCTCGGCTTCCAGGCTGGCCGCGCCGACATGACTGTGCTTCGCCG
>NZ_JAEMVM010000029.1:0-715 GCF_016463925.1 Pseudomonas sp. P20
GTGGGTCCGGAGGTGCGGGTGGCCATCGCCATGCGCCGTTCGGCGGAGATCATGGTGGCGTTCCTGGCCGTACTCAAGGCCGGCGGCGCCTACGTGCCGCTGGACATCGCCTATCCGGCCGAGCGCCTGCGCTACATGCTGGAGGATTGCGGCGCGGCGCTGGTGCTGACCCAGCGCGACGTGCTCGAGCGTCTGCCGTTGCCCGCCGGCTTGGCGAGCCTGGCGGTGGACGATCCGGGCGAATGGCAGGATCGTCCGGAGGGTGCGCCGGAGGTCGATCTGGCCGAGGAAAACCTGGCCTACGTGATCTACACCTCCGGTTCGACCGGCCTGCCCAAGGGCGTGGCGGTATCCCACGGACCGCTGGTGTCGCATATCCGTGCGACCGGCGAGCGCTACGAGACGAGCCCGGCGGACTGCGAGCTGCATTTCATGTCGTTCGCCTTCGACGGTGCCCATGAAGGCTGGATGCACCCGTTGATCAACGGAGCGCGGGTGCTGGTGCGCGACGACAGTATCTGGCTGCCGGAGGAGACCTATGCGCAGATGCATCGTCACGGTGTGACCATCGGGGTCTTTCCGCCGGTGTACCTGCAGCAACTGGCCGAGCATGCCGAGCGTGACGGCAACCCGCCGCCGGTGCGGGTGTACTGCTTCGGCGGTGACGCGGTGCCGCAGGCCAGCTACGAGCTGGCCTGGGAAAGCCTGCGCCCGG
>NZ_JAEMVM010000029.1:770-96813 GCF_016463925.1 Pseudomonas sp. P20
TACCTGGGTGGAGAAGGTGTGGCGCGGGGTTACCTGGACCGGCCGGCGCTGACGGCCGAGCGTTTCGTCCCGGATCCGTACGGCAACGGCGAGCGGGTCTATCGCAGCGGCGACCTGACCCGGGCACGTGCCGATGGGCTGGTGGACTACCTGGGGCGTGTCGACCACCAGGTGAAGATCCGGGGTTTCCGCATCGAGCTGGGTGAGATCGAAGCGCGCCTGCTGGAGCAGGAGTGCGTGCGCGAAGCGGTGGTTCTGGCCCGCGATGGCGCGAGCGGCAAGCAACTGGTGGGCTACGTGGTGCCGCAGGATGTCGGTGCGCTGGAGGACGAGAAGCGCGGCGCCCTGCGTGAAGTGCTGAAGTCGGCGCTCAAGGCGAGCCTGCCGGAATACATGGTGCCGACCCAGTGGGTGTTCCTGGCGGCGTTGCCGCTGACGCCCAACGGCAAGCTGGACCGCAAGGCGCTACCGGCGCCGGACGCCAGTGACAGCCAGCAACAGTATGTGGCGCCGGTGACGGAGCTGGAGCGCACATTGGCAGCGATCTGGGCGGATGTGCTGAAGCTGGAGCGGGTCGGGATGGCCGACAACTTCTTCGAGCTCGGCGGGGATTCGATCATCTCGCTGCAACTGGTTAGCCGGGCGCGCCAGGCGGGAATCCGCTTTACTCCCAAGGATCTGTTCCAGTACCAGACGATACAGGGACTGGCAGGGGCTGTGCGGTTCGATACGGGGCAGCTTGTCGATCAGGGGCCTGTTCTCGGCTCGATGCCACTGATGCCGATCCAGCAACGTTTCTTCGAGGAGGATGTCCCCGAGCGCCATCACTGGAACCAGTCTTTGCTGCTGGAACCCAGCGAGGCGCTCGACCCTCAGGCGCTGCAGGGGGCCCTGGCGGCGCTGGTCGAACAGCATGATGCCCTGCGCTTGCGTTACATGCCTGGCGAAAGGGGCTGGCAGGCGGAGTTCCTGCCGCAGGAGGCGAGCGAAGAGTTGTTGTGGGAACGTACGCTGGATGCTACGGAAGAACTGGAGGAGGTGATCGAGGCCTGCCAGCGCAGCCTGGATTTGCGTCATGGCCCCCTGTTGCGGGCGTTGCTTGCGGCCCTGCCGGACGGCAGCCAGCGACTGCTGCTGGTCGTACACCACCTGGTGGTGGATGGGGTGTCCTGGCGGATATTGCTGGAAGACCTGCAGCAGGCCTATCAGGCATTGGCGACCGGAGAGATGCCGCACCTGCCGGCGAAGACCAGTTCATTCAAGGTCTGGGCCGAGCGTGTGCAGGAACATGCCCGGGGGCCGGCACTCAAATCGGAGCTTGCCTACTGGCAGGCACAGCTTCAGGGCTTGTCGGATAACCTGCCCTGCGACAACCCTCATGGGAGACGTCAGCTGAAGCATGCCGCCTACGTTGGCGGGCGGCTGGAGCGAGAGTGGACCCGCCGTCTGTTGCAGCAGGCTCCGGCGGCCTATCGCACGCAGATCAATGATCTGCTGTTGACGGCCCTGGCCCGGGTGGTCTGCCGCTGGAGCGGTGAGGCCGAGGTGCTGGTGCGTCTTGAAGGACATGGTCGCGAAGATCTTTTCGAGGATATCGACCTGAGCCGTACCGTTGGCTGGTTCACCAGCCTCTACCCATTGCGGCTCAGTCCACGAATCGATCTGGTCGACTCGATCAAGACCATCAAGGAGCAGATACGGGCCGTGCCGAACAAGGGTATCGGCTATGGCCTGCTGCGCTATCTCGGCGACGATGAAGCTCGGACAACGCTCGGGTGCCTGCCGGAGGGCCAATTGGTCTTCAACTATCTAGGCCAGTTCGACGGCAGCTTCGACCAGGAGCAGGGGTTGTTCGTGCCCGCGCGGGAGGGAAGCGGTGCCGAGCGTAGCGACGAGGCAGTTCTCGACGGCCTGCTGGCTCTGAGCGGGCAGGTCTATGACGGCGAATTGAGTCTGCAATGGACGTTCAGTCGGGAAGTGTTCGAAGAAGCCACCATCCAGCGGCTTGCGGACGAATACTTGTCAGAACTCCAGGCATTGGTTGCGCACTGTTGCGAAGAGCGGAATCGTGGGCTGACGCCTTCGGACTTTCCTCTGGCGGATATCGACCAGGCACGCCTGGATAGCCTGCCATTGCCCGTCGGCTCGATCGCCGACCTCTACCCGTTGTCTCCCATGCAGCAGGGTATGTTGTTCCACTCTTTGTACGAAGAGGGCGCTGGCGATTACATCAACCAGATGCAGGTGGAAGTGGAAGGGCTGGACGTCGCCCGCTTCCGCCTGGCCTGGGAAGCGACCCTGGAGGCGCACGATGTCCTGCGCAGCGGCTTCGTCTGGGAGGGAGAGCTGGGTCGGCCGTTGCAGGTGGTGCACAAAAGCGTTTCGCTTCCTTTTGCCGAGCACGACTGGCGCGGGCGCACCGACCTCGAGTCAGCCCTGGAGGACCTGGCAGACCAGGAGCGGCTGCGGACGTTCGATTTGCAACAGGCGCCGCTCCTGCGTTGGGTCTCGGTACGAGTGGCCGACCACCGGCATCGCCTGATCTACACCAATCACCACATCCTGATGGATGGCTGGAGCGGCTCCCTGCTGCTCGGCGAAGTACTTGAACGCTACTCGGGGCGTCAGCCTGCTCCTCAGGCCGGCCGGTACCGCGACTACATCGCCTGGCTACAGCGACAGGACCGGGAAAGCGCCGAGCGCTACTGGAAAGAGCGGCTCGCCGAGCTCGATGCGCCAACTCGCCTGGCACAGGCTATACGTTGCGAACTGTTGCCAGCGAGCGGACATGGCCATTTCGTCCACGCCTTCGATCCGGTTTCCACCCAGCATTTCGAGGCATTTGCCCGCACCCAGCGGGTGACCTTGAACACCTTGGTGCAATCGGCCTGGCTGTTGCTGTTGCAGCGTTACACCGGGCAGGACACGGTGTGTTTCGGCGCCACGGTGGCGGGGCGACCGATGGAGTTGCCCGGCATCGAGCAACAGGTGGGATTGTTCATCAATACTCTGCCGGTGATCGCTAGCCCGAGGGCGGACCTGAGTGTTGTCGATTGGATCAGCCAGGTGCAGGACTGCAACCTGGGCCTGCGCGAGTATGAGCATACGCCACTGTACGAAGTGCAGCGCTGGGCCGGGCAGGGCGGCGAGGGATTGTTCGACAGCCTGCTGGTATTCGAGAACTATCCGGTATCGGAGGCACTGGAGCAGGGTGCCCCGTCGGGGCTGCGCTTCGGTGAGGTAGAGAACCGGGAGCAGACGAACTATCCGCTGACCTTGTCGGTCGGTCTGGGGGAGACCCTCCAGGTACAGTACAGCTACGATCGCCGTTATCTGGATTCCGAGACGGTAGAGCGGTTGGCGTCGCACTGGCGCAACTTGCTGGAGGCTATGTGCCGGGCGCCGGAAATCCGCCTTGGCGAACTGCGGATGTTGGACGAGGATGAACGGCAGCGTTACCTGGCGCTTGGCTGCGACATGGATGCGGAATATCCTCGCGGCCTTTGCCTGCATACGCTGTTCGAGGCGCAGGCAGGGCGCTTCGCGGACGCGCCTGCGGTGCTCTTCGACGGTGAGCTACTGACCTACGGTGAACTCAACCGACGCGCCAACCGCCTCGCGCACTACCTGCTCGCTGAGGGAGTGGGGACAGAGAGTCTGGTGGGAATCGCCATGGAGCGCGGGCCGGACATGCTTGTCGGCCTACTGGCGGTGCTCAAGGCAGGTGCCGCCTATGTGCCCCTGGATCCCGACTATCCTCGCGAGCGGCTTGCCTACATGCTGGAAGACAGCGGCGTACGGCTGGTACTGAGCCAGTCCTGGCTGTCCCCTGGGTTGCCCTTGGCGAAGGGCGTGGCCGCCCTCGACCTGGATCGGACTGGCTGGCTGGATGGTTATCCCTCGAATGACCCGCTGCGTCCCCTGGCTGCGGAAAACCTGGCCTATGTGATCTACACGTCAGGCTCGACCGGCAGGCCGAAAGGTGTCCAGATCGAACATCGTTCGCTGCTCAACTTCCTCGCCAGCATGGCGCGGGAGCCGGGGTGCACCTCTTCCGACCGGCTGCTGCAATTGACGTCCCTGTCCTTCGATATCGCTGGCCTGGAGCTATACCTGGGCCTGACCCGCGGTGCCTGTATCGTCATGCCTAAGGCTCAGCAGAGCAAGGATCCGCAGGCGCTGCTGGCCCTCATCGAAGAGGCTGAGGTCAGCATCATCCAGGCGACGCCGGCGACTTGGAGGATGCTGCTGGACGGCGCTCCGGAGCGCGCCGAGGTCCTGCGTGGCCGCAAGGCGCTCTGTGGTGGTGAGGCGCTGGGCGGAGGCCTGGCACGACGTCTGCTCGCGCACGTGGACTCCCTATGGAACGTCTACGGTCCCACCGAGACCACCATCTGGTCGTCCTGCCAGCGTGTGCTCGACAGCGAGGTCATCCATCTTGGCGGACCTATCGGCAACACCGCGCTACACGTCCTGGATGACGAACTCGAACCCATGCCGGCGGGGGGCGGCGGTGAACTGCTGATCGGCGGGGGCGGTCTGGCCAGGGGCTATTTCGCACGTCCCGCCCTGACAGCAGAACGCTTCGTGCCCAACCCGTTCGATGCACACGGCGGACGCCTCTACCGCACCGGAGATTTGGCCAGCCGCCGCTCCGATGGCGTTATCGACTATCTCGGCCGTGTCGACCATCAGGTGAAGATCCGCGGGTTCCGCATCGAACTGGGCGAGATCGAGGCGCGCCTGCAGGAGCAGGGCCTCGTGCGCGAGGCTGTGGTGCTGGCACAGGAGGGAGCCCATGGCGCGCAACTGGTTGGCTACGTAGTGCCCATCACGTCAGAACTGGCACCAGATTGGCGCGATGTGCTGAGGAATGCACTGAAGGGCTGCCTGCCGGAATACATGGTGCCTGCGCAATTGGTGGCGCTCGAACGGTTGCCGCTGACGCCCAACGGCAAGATCGACCGCAAGGCCTTGCCGAAGCCGGATGCCGGCGCACAGACGCAGGCATACGCGCCCCCGCAGACCGAAGCGGAAAAAGACCTGGCGCGGCTCTGGAGAGAGGTACTCGGTGTCGAGCGGGTCGGTTTGCACGACAACTTCTTCGAGCTTGGCGGCGATTCGATCCTGGCCGTCCAACTGGTGGGGAGAATCAGGCTGTGGCGTGCTCCGGGCTTGGAGATCAGCCTGCGCGACCTGATGCACAAGCCAACCATCGCCGCGTTGCTGGAGTCGCGGTCACATGCAGGGAGTCCGCTGGTGAGCTTGAACAGGGGGCTTGAGCAGGTGCCGCCGTTGTTCTGCATTCACGGAATCTTCGGCACGGCCTTCGACTACCTGCCGTTTGCGCGGCGGATGGAGGGACGACGCACGGTTATCGGTATCCAGTCGCCGTTGCTCTCCGGTTATCGCCCCGAAGGCCTGGCGATGCGGGAGCTGGCCAGGCAGTACGCCGGACTGATCAGGCAAAGACAACCTCAGGGTCCTTACAGCCTGATGGGCTGGTCGCTGGGCGCAGTCATCAGCCTCTTCGTGGCGCGGGAACTGGAGAAGCAGGGCGAGGAGGTCGTCTTCCTCGGCCTCGCGGATGCACCGCTGGTCGACGGCAGGGGAAGAAGCGATCAGGAGCTGGGCCAGGTCCTCGATGAGTTCTTGGAGATATTCCTGGGGACGCGCTCCCGGCTTCCGGCCGAGGCGTCGGTGGATGCCTCTGTCGTAGCCAGTCATATCCGTGCTCAGGTGGCGGAGAAACCTGTTCGCCATGGCCTCACGGCGGATGAGCTGATTGGTGTGTTCGAAACCGTGGCGACCTTGCGCAAGCTCTGCTGGGATGCCGCCGAACTCGCAGGGCTCGTTGCCGGGGTTCATTGCTGGTGGGTCGAAGGGCGCGAGGCGGAGGCGCGGCAGTTCCAGGCGCAGATGTCTTTCACCTTGGCGCGAGAAACCTTCTGCCAGGCCGAGCACGACACGATCATGCAGGACGAGCGCCTGTTGCAGGAGCTTGACGAGGCTAGCGAGCGGTCTTTGAAGCAACGTACGTAGCGCGTCGACAAACGAGGGCCGGGCCGGGTTTTACCTACAGGTAAACCCGGCCCGGGTATGTCCGGGGTAACGAAATACGACAGTTGAGTTTTTTTTCCGGTTTTTCCTGCTGAGACGTCTTTGTAATTGATAAGTATTCTTAAATATTTATCCATACGAAATATATGGAGAAAAACATGCCAACAGCACATGCGGTTTCCCCTCTGGCAAGGGCTTTAGGAAGTTTGGGGGCAAACAAGATGTCCAGGCTTGGCCTGGCCCTTCTGCTGGTGAGCGCCCAGGCGGTCGCGCAGGAGTACGAGTTCAACGTTCCCGCCCAGCGGCTCGACGCGGCGCTTCAGGCGCTTGGCCGCCAGGCGGGTCTGCAGGTGCTCTACAACCCGAGCGACCTGAGTGGTCTGCGTAGCCGCAGTGTCAGCGGCAAACTCGAATTGGAACAGGCGATCAGCCAACTGCTGGATGGGGCCAACGGTATCGGTTTCGAACTGCAGGGCAAAACCCTGATCCTACGCCTGCAGGACTCCTCTTCGGTGATATCCCTGGATTCAATGGTGGTCTCAGGCCTGGCGCTGAATCCCACTACTGAAAACAGCGGCTCCTATGCCTCGCCTGCGGTGTCGATCGGCAAGGGCAACAAGAGCATCAAGGAAATTCCCCAATCGGTGACGGTGGTCACCCAGAAGCGGATGCAGGACCAGAACATGTCCACCGTATCCGATGTCCTGGCCAACGCGCCGGGCGTTACCTCCATCCCGATGTTCGGTACCGGCGAGCAGTACTACTCTCGCGGTTTCTTCATCGAAAACTTCCAGTACGACGGTGTACCCCTGGAGCGCCAATCCTATGCCCGTGGTTCGGACTTCAGCGGGCAGACCGCGATCTTCGATCGGGTAGAGATTCTCCGGGGTGCGCAAGGTCTGCTGGAGGGCGGCGGCAATCCCTCGGGCTCGGTCAACTTCGTGCGCAAGCGACCGACGGCGGAGAACCAGGTCCGGCTGACTGCCAAGGCCGGCTCCTGGGATCACTATGGTACCCAGGCCGATATCTCCGGCCCGATCGACGAACAGGGAAGACTGCGAGGGCGCCTAGTTCTCGACTACGACACCAAGAACTCGTTTGTCGACCACGTAGGCGATGACCGCCAGACCATCTATGCCGCGCTCGATTACGATCTTACGGAAGCTACACGCCTCGGCTTCGGCTTCAGTCGCGAGCGGATCGACGCCAACATCGATGTCAACGGCTTGCCCAACTATACCGATGGTTCGATGCCGCATTTCAGTCGCTCGACTTTCCTCGGCGGCGACTGGTCCTACTGGGACAAGATCCAAGAGACCTTCTACTTCGATATTGCCCACCAGTTCAACGAAGACTGGTCGTTGAATGCCACGGTGGTCAATGCGCGCGAGAAGAACGACTACAAGTACCTGCTGATGGCCGGCAGCATCAATCCGGACAATACCAGTACGCTGCGGGGAGATGCCTACGTCTTCGACTTCTTTTCCGAGCACTGGGGCGGGGATGTCTATGTCAATGGTCGTACCAAGGTTGCCGATCGCCAGCTGAACCTTACATTCGGGGCGAACTATTCGGACCTGGACAGCAGCGATACCTTCGGCTGGAGGCAGCGCTACGTACCCAACTGGGATATCTTCAACTCGCCGGTCAATACCAACAAACCATCCGATGACGACATCTATTCCGTCAGGCGCAGCGACGATGGCTACGCTTCGATCCAGAAAGGCGTCTACGGCATGGGGCAATACTATCTGACCGACGACCTGTCCGTAGTGCTCGGGACTCGCATTTCGTCCTACCAGAAGGCTTATACCTCCAATGGGCCTTGGGGTTATTCGAAGGCGGTGGCCAAGGAGTCGGCGAAGGCCATTCCCTATGCCGGCATCATCTACGACCTCAATCCGGAGTGGAGTGCGTATGCCAGCTTCACCAAAATCTTCCTTCCGCAGTCGGTGCGTACCGCGAGCGGCAGCATCCTGGGACCGAAAAGCGGGAAAAGCGTCGAGACCGGTCTGAAAGGCATCCTCAACGATGGCCGCTTGAATGCCACCTTCGCGCTGTTCCGCATGGAACAGGACAACATCCCGATCCAGGACGCCAACCTGCCCGATGACGTTCAGGAAGCCAACTGCGGCGGTACCTGCTACCACGGCGGCGGCAAGGCTATCAGCCGCGGCTTCGAGACCGAGCTCAGCGGCGAGTTGTTCGACAACGTGCAGGTATATGCCGCCTACACCCTCAACCTGCTGCGTTACCAGGGCGAGGTGCCCAGCGAAGCGGATGACGTTGGCGCCAGCGTCAATACACCGAAGCACATATTCCGCTCCTGGGTCGACTACCGGTTGCCGGGCAATTGGTCGCGGGTATCCGTCGGCGGCGGCGTCAATGCACAGAGCCGGTCGGCCGGGTTCGGCTACTACGGACGGGAGCAGAGCGGCTTCGCGGTATGGAACAGTCGCCTGGCCTATCGCTTCACCGAAGAGCTGACCGGTGCGATGAACGTCAACAACATTTTCGACAGGCGCTACTTCAAGTCCGTCGACTATGGCCACAACTACTTCGGCGATCCGCGCAACGTGCTGTTCACGCTTACCTATAGTTACTGAACTGCTGGCGGCTGGTCATCGGGCCTGCCGGAACGGGAAATGTACGAATGCCGGCCTTCGGGCCGGCTTTTTTCTATCCGTTCGGAATCCGGATGACGGCCAGCAGGGTTGTTGGCGATTCTCGTCGGCTGGTCCGTGACGAGCACGACGGTGCGTCATTGCCGGCAGTGCAGGCACAAAGATAGAGGCGCGCAGCTAATGTTGGGCGACTGGGCGGCGGCGATGTCTTCAGCACGCTTCGCAGTAGAAGAGAGGGAGTCGAGAGACGCAGAGACGGGCTGGCTGAGCGGGCGATACGACGTGTGGAAAGGCGGTTTGTCGGGGTGAGCTTCGCTGCTGCCTCACCGCGAGGCGGGAAGGGCGGACGGGACGCCATGGTGTCCCGTCAGGCTGATGTCTATCAGGCGGGGTGCAGCGCGGGTTCCACAATCTGGCCGGCGTGCATATGTACCAATTTGTCGGCGATGTCGAAGTAACGGTCGTCGTGGGATATGACGATGAGCGTGCGGCCCTGGCGTTTCAGTTCGGGCAGCAACTCGGTGTAGAACACGCGGCGGAATGCGGGGTCCTGGTCGGCCGCCCATTCGTCGAATACCAGCACTGGGCGGTCGTCCAGCCAGGCGTTGATCAGCGCTAGGCGTTTGCGTTGACCAGTGGAGAGGTCGGTGGTGGTGAAGCTGCCATTGCGGATACCCACCTTGTGTGCGATGTCTAGGCGCTCCAGGTATTTGTGGGCTTCCGCTGGCAATTCGGTGCGGCCGCGAAGCAATTCGTCGAACAGGTAGTAGTCGGTGAGGACGGTGGCGAACAATTGGCGGTAGTCGTCTCGTCGCGCGTCGTCCACAGTCTTGCCGTTCAGACGGATTTCGCCCTGCTGTGGGGTGTATAGACCCAGGAGCAGCTTGATCAACGTGGTTTTGCCGCAGCCGTTCTCCCCGACGACGAAGACGATTTCGCCCCGGCGAATGGTCAGGTCGAGAGGGCCGAGATGGAAAGACTGACCGCCTTCGGATTGTGGGTAGTCGTAGCGCACCTGGCGCAGTTCGATTCGCTCCAGGCTCATGTCCGCCGGAGCGGGAGTGCTTTCCAGAAGGTGTGGCTCGGAGGAGGAGAACTGTCCTGCCAGTTCGCCGATACGGCGTAGTGCGATCTTGGCGCGACTCAGGTTGGGAATGTTGATGACCAGTTGTTCCAGGGGAGCCTTCATGTACAGCATGACCAGCACGAATCCTCCCAACACGGTTCTTTCGGCAGCGGGCCAGAGTGCCAGGAAGGCGATCGCCATTCCGATCACCGCGAAGAACAGCATCGAGCCGAAGGTCTCGGCGCTTATGAATATGGCGGCGGAGCGTACGTTGGCCTTACAGATGTCTTCTGTCGTGCCATGGATCTGCCTCTCCAGCAAATCGATGCGGCGTTCGCGCTGTATGCGCAGTTCCTTGGCTCCGGCGGAAATGGCTTGGTAGTGCTTCTGCAGTTCGTCCTCGCCGTCGCGAGCTGCCTGTAGGCTATGCGTGCCGCGACGGTGGGCCAGATATTGGGCGCCACTACCGAGCACCACTGTCAGCACCGTGACCAGCAGGATCTGCCAGGATAGCAAGGCCAGGTAACTCAGGCAGCCGATGGTCACAGTGAAGGCGATGAGCATGGGCGATACGCTCAGAGCGAAGACGCTGAGTGCGCCGACGTCGTTGAGCAGTACCGGGATCAGGCGATGCGCACGATAGCGTTCCAGTTGTTCGATCGGCGCGGCGAGAATCCTGGCGGCCAAGTCTCGACGCAGGGTGGCGACCACGCGCTGGCCAACATAATTCGTCAGCAGTTTCGACAGGGTCGAGCAGACCAGGGTCATGACGCACAGGAGGGCGAAAAGCAGGGCCACGTGCAGGTTCGGGCCGCCTTCTGTATTCATTGCAGTGTTGATAGTGGCCAGCAGGGCCGTGACGCTGAGGCCGCCGGCGATTCCCAGCAGTACCGAAAGCAGGACGTGCGGCCAGAACGGCTTGAGGAGAGTCAGGGTTTCATGGGCAAGGCTTTCAGCTGTTCGGGTCATGGGGCCTTCTCGGATGCCTACGGAGAAATGGAGGTCGATGGGTAGTCGCGTCGTTGACCTCGTCTTGATCCAGTGAGACGAGAAGGAGGTCGTCCGATTTAGGCCGTGCAACTGTGGGGCGCATGCTGGAAAGGGCGTGCCATGCGCCGTGGGATACTTCTCCTAGCTGGAGGACGAAGTGGCGGGGGAAATGTTTAAGTTGCTCTGGCCCGTCCGGCAGTTGCCGATAAATTCGGCCGGGGGTCGTTCGTTGCTCTCATGGAGAGCATGCAACCGGGGCGCTCGAAGTCCCGGCGAGTGCCGCGTACACGATGTGTATTCCCATGCACGACGCCGATCCACTCCCAGGAATGAACCATATGAAGAAACGGAAACTCGCCTACATCTGGTCGCTGCGCAATGCTGCAGCGGACAAGGCCGGTCAGTATGTCCCCTACAAGGGCGAAGAGCGCTACATGAAGTCGGTGCTGGAGTCTCTCGTCGAGGGATTGAACCAGACGTCGCTGGGAGAGGCATACGAGTTGGTCGGCGTGATCTATGACGACGATGCGGGGTTGCCGCGCGACCAGGAAAAAATCAGGGACTACGGTTTCGCCTATCGTCCCGGGCAGCAATGGTTCTATCCGGCAGACCTGCAGGTGCAAGGCAAGACCCTGAACGACCTCTTGCTCAGCGTGCCTTCCACCTACCGTCGGTACCCACGGGGTACGCCCGAGCACGTGGCCGGCAAGAGCGATTTCGAGCGACGCTTGCATGACACCCTGGTGGAGCTGGGCGCCGATGTAGTGGTATTGGACGGGCTCCTGGTAATCCTCGATGAGCTGGTGCGCCCAGGCGCTCCGTTCGCACGACGGATCATGAATATCCATCCTGGCGTGACGCGCGAGGACTCGCCTTACGAGCGTCGTGGTGCCTATGCGACCCTGGATGCCCTCTATGGAGCGCGTGGCGAGAAGGTGGTGGATTGGTCGACCCTGGAAAAGGTCGCGGTCGAGCCGCTGTACTGGACCGGGGCATCCTTCCACTATGTGGACAATGGCATCGATTCCGGCGAGGTATTCCACGATGTGTTGAAGACCGAGATATCGCCCGAGGATACCATCCTCGAACTACGCTGGAACAACTTCAACAACAGTCTGTTCCCGGCGCTGCATGAGGGCCTGGCGCTGCTGGCGGAAAAAGGCTGACCGGGAGTTGCCGTAGCGTTGAGCGAAGGCCGGGAGCGAGAGCGTCCCGGCCTTTTCCATCAGAGTTCGCGGGCGACGCGAAAGCCGATCCAGTCTCCGCGGGTGTCGGGGTAGGCATTGTTGCGATTGCCCGAGCGCGAGAAGATCGGCGGCTCGCCCCAGTCGTTGCCGCGGATCTGCACCAGCTCGCACTTGTCCTCCAT
The DNA here is from genome assembly GCF_016463925.1 of Pseudomonas sp. P20. Lineage (NCBI taxonomy): Bacteria > Pseudomonadati > Pseudomonadota > Gammaproteobacteria > Pseudomonadales > Pseudomonadaceae > Pseudomonas > Pseudomonas sp. P20. The sequence continues at coordinate 12,880 of NZ_JAEMVM010000029.1, forward strand.
CCACGCGCTGCCGTCGCTCGGCGCGCCGTTGTAGTGGTCGTGCCAGCAATCGGCGACCCACTCGTAGACGTTGCCGTGCATGTCGTAGACGCCGAAGGCGTTGGGCGGGAAGCTGCCCACCGGCGAGGTGAAGTTGTAGCCATCGCTGGCGCCGTAGGTGTTGGCGTGCTTGGCGATGCTGTATTCCTTGCCTTCGTCGAACGGGAAGGGGAAGGGGCCGGCGCTGCCGGCGCGGGCGCCGTACTCGCGCTCGGCCTCGCTGAGCATGCGGTAGTGTTTGCCGGTCTTCTTTGACAGCCAGGCGGCGTAGTTCTTCACGTCGTTGTAGTCGACGCATACCGCCGGCTGGCGAGGGCCTTGCTGGTAGCGCGGCTTGCCGGCGATGCATTCGCGGCCGGGGCGGGTATCGCCGTCGGCCAGCTTGACGCCGGTGGCCTTCAGGTAGGCGTCCAGTTCGCCGGCGGTGACCTGGTAGCGGCTGATGGCGAACGGCTTGGCGAAGGTCACGTCGTGCAGCGGGCCCTCGTCGGGCTGGCGGCCGACCTCGTCGTCCGGGGTGCCCATGGTGAAGCTGCCGGCGGGCAGTACGACCATCTCCGGGCAGTCCTTGCAATCCTTGAACACCGTGCCGGGTTTCTTCGCTTCGTCGGCGAAGGCTGGGGCGGTGGCGACGATCAGTGCGGCCAGGGCCAGGGGCGGTAATGCGTGCATGGCGGTTCTCGTTGAGTGGCGAAAGGGGTCAGGCGAGTTGCGGGGCGAGGATTTCCAGCACCCGGTCGATCTCCGCCTCGTCGTTCAGCAGGCTCGGCGCCAGGCGCACCACCGGGCCGACATCGCGATCCACGGCGTCGCTGATTACCCGGTGCGCCATCAGGTGTTTGGCGACCGCCTCGCAATCGCGGCCTTCGACGCGGAAGAAGGTGAAGCCCGAAGACAGCTCGGGGCTGGTCGGCGTGACCAGGTGGACCTTGGGATGCTCGCCCAAGCGCTGCTTGAGGTAGGCGTTGAGCTGGTGGATACGCGCCTGGACCTCGGCCTTGCCCAACTGCAGGTGCAGCTCGAAGGCCGTGCCCAGGGCCAGGCGATGTTCGAAGGCGTGGTAGCCGCCAGGGGTCATCAGGGTGCCGAAGTTGTCGGCGCGGGAGAAGGTCGGGATGCTCGGCACCAGGTGCTCCTGGAGCTGTTCCGAGCGGGCGATGATGACCCCGGTGCCACGCGGGCCGAACAGCCACTTGTGGGTGCCGGCGATGAAGTAGTCGCAGTCGAAGTCGGCGAAGCTGACGTCTTCCACGCCGAAACCATGCACGCCGTCGACCACGTAGATGATCCGGTCCTGTTCGTCGCGCTTCTGGTTGAGTTCGCGCACCAGCTTGCCGATCTCGCGGATCGGCAGCTTCACGCCGCTGCCCGACTGCACCCAGGTCATGCCCAGCACCCGGGTCTGCGGGCGGATACGCGAAGCGATGCTGCCGAGTATTTCATCGGCGCTGACCTGGTGTGGTTCCTTGAACAGGGGGAAGGTATGTACCTGGGTACCCATGCGTTTCTGTCGGTACTCCAGGGTGGTGTAGGTGGAGTAGTGCTCGTGGGAAGAGGTCAGGATCTCCTTGCCCGGCTGCACCAGCAGGCCGCCATAGATCGCCGCCAGGCCGTCGGTGGTGCTACCGGTGAGCGCCACCTGGCCCGGACTCACGCCGAAGTAGCGCCCCGCCCAGCTACGAGCACTGTCTTCGTGCTTCCAGATTTCCTCGCGATGCCAGTCGACGGTTTCGCCCGGGTTTTCATTGAAGCGCAGACGCAACCGGTCGATGGCCTGCTGTACCGGGCGCGGATGAGAGGCAAGCAGGAAGTTGGCGAAATGCAGGTACCGCGGATCGAGGTCGAAGAGCTGGCGCAGAGCCTGCCACTTGTCGCTGTTCGACTCGGTGGCTGCCTGGGGGAGTCGGGCCGAAGAAAGCAGTGGCAGGCCGGCGGCGATGATACCGGCCTGCTTGAGGAAGGTGCGACGGTCGGTCATGAAGAGATCCGTTACGGCTGGATGGGGGAGGAGATGGGCTTGGCGCGCTTCTGTACCTCGCCCCAGACGCGCAGGAAGTTACCTCCCCATAGCTTGGCGATGTCGGCGTCGGAGTAGCCGCGGATGATCAGCTCGGCGGTGACGTTGCGGTTCTCGCTGACATCCTTCCAGCCATCCAGCCCGCCGCCGTCGTTGAAGTCCGAGGCGATGCCGACATGGTCGATGCCTACCTTCTTCACCGTGTAGTCGATGGCGTCGACCAGTTCCTTGAGGCCTGCCTTTGGTTCTTCTTCGAGGATTCCATAAAGCGTGCTGGCGTATTCACCGAACTTCGACTCCGGCCAGATAGCGATGATCGGATCGCCCGGCATCAGGGCATAGTCCAGGCTTTCCAGGGGGGGCAGATCGAAGCGGATACGCAACGCATTGAGCTTTTCCAGGGTGGGTTTGCTGAGTGGGCGCAGATAGGCGGGGAAACCAACTACCTGGATTACACCGCCGCTGTCCTTGATCAGTTGCATCTGCCGGTCGCTGAGATTGTGTCTGATATCCACCAGGGCTCGTGGGGCCGAGTGTGACGCGACGATGGGCGCGCGACTGAGCGCGGCTACCTGTTCCAGCGCCTTGCCCGACATCTGCGAGACGTCGATGATCACACCCAGATCGTTGAGTCGTTGTACCGCCTGCTTGCCCAGCGGCGAAAGGCCGCCCAGCGGGTCCGGCGAGTCGTTGAAGAACGGCAGGGGGCGAGCTGCATCGGACCAACTGTTGTTGCCGACATAGTTGAAGCCGAACATTCGGACGCCTCGGGCTGCCCAGCGGTCCAGTTGGGAAAGGTCGTCGCCAAGCGGATAGGCATTGAGCATGCTCATGACTACGGCGAACTTGCCTTCCATGGCCAGCCGTCGGAAGTCTTCGGGCGAGTAGGCGATAGCGATCCGGTTGGGAAAATCGCGAACCATGCCGGTGAGGATCTTGTAGCGGGTTTCCTGCTGGTGGCGAGCCTCTTCGACGAACCCCAGGGTCGGTTTGTGGGGGGAATTGGGCCCGCTCCACATTTCTGGCCAGCCGAAGATCGCCAGGGCGGCGCCCGAAAGGCGGCCCCGGCCAGCCTTGATCAGATCAAGCTGGCCGGGGCCGTCTTTGTCCACTTCGTTGCCGGTCGTACCGAAATCCAGGGGAACGGTGATCTTGCTGTCGAAGGAGAGGATGCGGTCCTGCAATTCCTCTGCATGCTTCATGACTTTGCGTGGGTAGCTGGCGCTGCTCGGCCCGAAAGCTTTCCAGGCCAGCAGGCCTGCGCCGACGAGAGTAATGAAGAGGATCGGTAAGCCTAAGTAGAGGGCCTTGCTTGTACGTGGTCTGGTCATTGCCATCTCAGTCAGGGTCGAGATCGAGGAGCGCCGGCGGTTGCCTGTCGAAGCGGGCCCACCTGTCAGGGAGGAACGAGGCGGGAGAGGGAAAATTTAGCCATGGCCCCTCTCGACCATGGTGTCGAGGCTTGGTGGCGTGCCAGTAAATTTGCCGACGGACGGAACGTTCTAGCTGGATAAAGCGGGCTTCGCGGTTGACACAGGTAGGACGATGACGGTTTCTCGACGAGGTTTCATGGCCGGCTTGGCGCTGACCGGAGCGGCGGCGTTGCCGGTGGCTTACTACACCCGCCGTCACTTGGCCCGCGAAGAAGAGGAACCGCCCACGGCCGACGAGGCCGTGCTCGATCTGGCCGATACCGCGGGTATGCGCCTGGGTGGTCGCTTGCGTGGGGTGTGGGACCTGCGTCTGGTCGGTGCTGATGCTGGCTTGCCCGGCCTGCCGGCGGAAGGCTTGCAAATGGTGCTGGATGTCGCTCCCAAGGGGCGTGGCCTGATTGGCTATCTCGATACTCCTACACGACTGCTGTCGAGCGATGAGCCCAGGTTCCGTGTGAGCGGCGACCTCGTTGGAGCCAGTTCGGCGCGAATTCGCTGGCGCCTGGTCGACCAGGCTTCGGCGTCGATGGCGCCGACCCATGACTGCTCCGCAGTCTTTGATGAAGTCTGGGATAATTTCGCCAATGCCGGGGACGGCACGCTGAGCGGGCATATCTTGCGCCTGGATCGTTCTCCGGGGCTGCCGGAGGAAGATTTCCGCTTCGTAGCGGTCAAGCGACACTTTCCGCCAGCTCGCGAACGCATCGCTCTCAACGAGAAATTGCTGGGATGGTTAGTGTCGCCGCAGCACCGGTTGTTCCACCAGCTATGGCACGCCTCGCGGGACAAGTGGCATCAACTGTCGGAGAAGCAGCGCAATGCGTTGCGTGGGGTGGGCTGGCAGCCTGGCCCGCTGGACCGGGAGCGCGATGCGCGGGGGCCAAGAAAGGATCGCAACGCTTCTGGTATCGACTTCCTTTTCATGCATCGGCATATGCTGCATACCGCACGATCCATGCAAGACCTGCCATCCTGGAGGCGTTTGCCGCGCCCCGCGGTTCCGCTGGAATTCGATCGTCCCGGCTTCATCCGCTACTTCGACAATCCAGATGGTTTCTCCGTGCCGCCGGCCTGGGTAGCGGTCGGGGACGACGAATACAGCGAATGGCTGCGTGGGTTGAAAAGCGTAGAAGCGTACCATTCCAATTTCCTGGCCTGGGAGTCGCAGTACCAGGATCCGGAATATCTGGCGAAGTTGACCCTGGGACAGTTCGGCTCGGAGATGGAGCTGGGTATGCACGATTGGTTGCATATGCGCTGGGCGACCGTGACCCGCGACCCATCCAACGGGTCGCCGGTCATGGGCGACCGCGTCCCGTCGGATTTCTCGCCGCGCTGGTTCCGCCCGGAGAACGATTTCCTCGGCGATCCGTTCTCGTCCCATGTGAATCCCGTGTTCTGGTCCTTCCATGGCTGGATCGACGACCGTATCGAGGATTGGTACCGTGCCCACGAGCGTTTCCATCCCGGCGAAGTGCGGCGTCGAGAGGTGCAGGGTATTCCCTGGTTTGCGGCTGGGCGCTGGGTGGAGGTGGACGACCCTTGGCTCGGCCCGGCGACCCATGGTTGCGGCCTGTCGGATCTGCAGGCGAGCAGCAATTCGGTGGAGCTGGACGTGGAAACCATGAAGCTGGCGGTACGCATCATCTTCAGCGAAGAAGACCGGTTGAGCGGCTGGCTCAAGCGTGCGCCGCGGCGGCCCTGGTACGCGCGCAACCTGAAGCTGGCGCGCGACCAGCTCAGGCGCTGAGCGGCGAAAGAGCGAGTAAGGATGGAGGAGGCCCGCGCAACGCGGGCCTCAGTCTTTCCGCGCGAGACCCTGGCGGTCGCTCTGCCAGCCGCCGCCGAGGGCCTTGTACAGGCCGACCGAGGCCTGCAGGCGGGCCAGTCGCAGTTGCACGGCGGCATCCTGCGCCGCGTACAGCGTGCGTTGCGTTTCGAGGACCGTCAGCAGGGTTTCCGCGCCGGCCTGGTAGCGGCTGTCGGAGAGATCGAAGGCGCGCTGCGCCTGCTCCAGCTCCTGCTGCTGCCAGTGCAGCTGGCGGTCGAGGCCGTCGATGCTGTTCAGCGAGCGTTCGGTGTCGGCAAAGGCGGTGAGGATCGCCTTGCGGTAGGTTTCCAGCAGTTCTTCCTGGCGCGCCAGGCTGCGGTCGCGCTCGGCGCGCAGGCGGCCGTGGTTGAAGATCGGGGCGAGCAGGTTGGCGCCCAGGTTGTAATAGGGGTTGCGGAAAGTGTCGGCGGCGCGGTTGGCGCCGGACGACAGCGAGGCGCTCAGGGTCAGCTTGGGGAACAGCGCCGCGCGCGCCACCTGCACGTCGGCCTGGGCCGCGGCCAGTTGCGCTTCGGCGTTGGCGATATCGGGACGGCGGCTGAGCAGTTCGCTCGGCAGGCCCGCTCCGGTCTCCGGCCAGCGCAGGCTGTCGAAAGGCCGCTCGGCCACCTGTAGCGCCTGCACCGGCTCGCCGATCAGGGTGGCCAGGGTAATCAGCGCCTCATGGGCCTGCTGCTCGAGCAGCGGCAGCTGCTTGCGCTGGCTGGCGACCAGGCTGCTCTGTTGGGCGACCTCCAGGGCGGTGGCCGAGCCCGCGGCATGGCGGGTCTCCACCAGGCGCAGGACGTGCTCGGCGTTGTCCAGGTTGAGCCTGGCGATGCGCTGCTGTTCGCGCAGCGCCAATACCTGCAGGTAGCTGTTGGCGACGCCGGAGAGCAGGGTCAGCTCTACCGTGGCGCGGTCGTACTCGCTGGCCTTGAGGCTTTCCAGGGCGCTGCGGTAGGCAGCCCGGCGACCGCCCCAGAAGTCCACTTCGTAGCTGGCGCTGAGGCCGGCGGAGAAGGAGTCGACGGCATCGTTGTCGGAGGTCGCGTCGGTACCGCTGTAGCCCGAGTCGCGCAGGAGTTTCTGCCGGCTGGCGCCGAGCGTCGCATTCAGCTCCGGCAGCAACGGCGCGCCGGCGATCACCGCCGAGGCCTGGGCCTGGCGTACGCGGGCCACCGCCGCGCCGAGGTCCTGGCTGTTCAGCAGGGCGCGTTGCAGCAGGCTGTCCAGTTCCGGCGCGCCGAAGGCCTTCCACCACTGGCGGATGTCGCTGGCATCGCTGCGCCCGGCCGCCAGGTAGCGCCACTGGCTGGGCGCGGCCAGGCCGCTGTCGAGGGGCGCCGGCGTGCTGCCGCAGGCGCCGAGCAGCAGGCAGGCGGAAATCAGGGAGAGATTCTTCATGGACATATCCGTCATTGGCTGGCCAGGGCGGCCACCGGGTCCAGCTGGGCGGCCTTGCGCGCCGGCATGAAGCCGAACACCAGGCCGGTGACCAGCGCGCAACTGAAGGCGCCGACGATGGCCGACAGGGAAAAGGCCACCGCGACCTGGCCGAGCAGCAGCACGCCGCCGATGCACAGGGCCAGGGCGATCCCGGCCAGGCCGCCGACCACCGAGAGCATCGCCGCCTCGGTGAGGAACTGGCGGAGGATATCGCCCTGGCGGGCGCCAGTGGCCATGCGGATGCCGATCTCGCGGGTGCGTTCGCGCACGGTCATGAGCATGATGTTCATCACGCCGATCCCGCCTACCAGCAGGGAGATCGCGGCGATCGAGCCGAGCATCAGCGACAGGGTGTTCTGGGTCTTCGCCTCGGCCTGGATCATCGCCGCGTTGTTGGTCAGCTCGTAGTCGCGCTGGCCGCGGTGCAAGCGCAGCATCAACTGGTCGATGGCGCGTTCGGCCTGGTGCACGCGCTGGGCGTCGGCGGCGGCGATGATCACGTACTCGGGGTTGCGCGTGCCGAACAGGCGGATGCTGGCAGCGGAGTAGGGGATGGCGATGCGGTTGTCGGCATCCTTGTCGCCGGAGCTGGAGCCTTTCTCGGCGAGCACGCCGATGACCTGGAACGGCACGTTCTCGATGAGGATGTAGCGGCCGATCGGGTTGGCGCTGCCGAACAGCTTCTTGCGCACCTTGTAGCCGATCACCGCGACCGTGGTGGCGGCGTCTTCGTCGCGCTCGGTGAAGTAGCTGCCCTCGGCCACCGGCCAGTTGAGGATTTCCGGGAAGTCGGTGTTGTTGCCGCCGACGTAGGCGTGGTAGTCGATGTTGCCGTAGCGCACCACCAGCTCGCCGCCGTTCACCGGCATGACCTTCTTCACCTGGGGCAGGGTGGCGATGGCGGCGACGTCGTCGCTGCTGACGATGCCCATCGGCGCGCGCGGGTTCGGCGAGTAGCCGCTGAGATAGATGATGTTCGAGCCGAACGCGCCCATCTGCGCCATCACCTGGCGCTTGCTGCCCTCGCCGACGGCGAGCATGACCACCACCGAGGCGACGCCGATGATGATCCCGAGCAGGGTCAGCGCGGTGCGGAACCGATTGATCCACATCACCCGCCAGGCGGCGCGCACCGCCTCCAGCAGTTCGGCGCGCCAGGCCCCCGAGGGTTCGCTGCTGCCCTCGGCGAGGCGCTGGCTGAGATCGTCGGCCTGCAGGTGGCGCTCGACGCCGGCGCTCGGTTGCGCCGGGCGCTCGTCGTTGGCGCTGTCGCTGACGATCTCGCCGTCGCGCACCTCGATGATGCGCTTGGCGCGGGCGGCGACGTCGCGGTCGTGGGTGATCAGGATCACCACGTGGCCCTGGCTGGCCAGCTCGTCGAGCAGCGCCATGACTTCCGCGCCGCTGTGGCTGTCGAGGGCGCCGGTGGGTTCGTCGGCGAGGATGATATGGCCGCCGTTCATCAGCGCGCGGGCGATCGACACCCGCTGCTGCTGGCCGCCGGACAACTGGTGCGGACGGTTGGCGGTGCGCTCGGCCAGGCCCAGGCGTTCGAGCAGGGCCCGCGCTCGGGTGTGCCGCTCGCTCGCCGGGATGCCGGCGTAGATCGCCGGCATCTCGACGTTTTCCTGGGCCGAGGCGGAGGGGATCAGGTGATAGCCCTGGAACACGAAGCCGAATGCCTCGCGGCGCAGCCAGGCCTGCTCGTCGCTGTCCAGTTCGGCGACGTCGTGGCCGGCGAAGTGGTAGCTGCCGGAGCTGGGCCGGTCGAGGCAGCCGAGGATGTTCATCAGGGTCGACTTGCCGGAGCCGGAGGCGCCGACGATGGCGACGAACTCGCCGGCGTGGATCGACAGCGATACGCCCTTGAGTACCTCGACTTCCGGGGTGCCATTGCCGCCGTAGCGCTTGCGGATGTCGCGCAGTTCGATCAGGGGGACGGGGTGCGTGGCGTTTTCCATCAGCTGTCGCTGCCGTCGGGAGCGGCCATCAACAGGCGGTCGCCTTCCTCCAGGCCGGCAAGCACCTGTACCCGCAGGCGGTCGCTGATGCCGGTCCTGATCTGGCGGCTCTGCGGCTTGCCGTTGCTGCCGACCACCCAGGCGACCTGGCCGCCCTTGCCGTCGTCGTGGATGGCGGCGACCGGCGCGGTGAGGATGTTTTCCGCGGTGGCGGCGACGAAGAACACCTGGGCGGTCATTTCCGCCATCAGTTGGTGGTCGCCGTTGTCCACGTCGACCAGCACGGTATACAGCACCACCCGGCCGCTGCCGCTCTGCCCGCCGCTGCCGCTGGTGGGGCTGCCGCCGCCCTGGTTGCTCTGGTCCAGCGGCTTGGGTGGCACCGGGAGGATCTGCCGGACCTTGCCGGTCCAGCGCCGGCCTTCGCCGCTGAGGGTCGTGAAGTAGGCCGGCATGCCGGGCTTGACCCGGCCGATGTCGGCTTCCGAAACCTGGGCCCAGACGGTCATCGGCGACAATTTGGCGATCCTCAGGATCAACGGGGTCTGCTGCTGGGCATTGAGGGTCTGGCCTTCGCGCGCATCGACCGCCACCACCGTGCCGGACATCGGCGCGTAGATGCGGGTATAGCCGAGTTCGGCTTCGTCGCTGCGCAACGAGGCCTGGGCCTGGCGGATCTGCGCCTGGTACATCTCGATCCGCGCCTGGGTGGCGAGCATCTGCGCCTGGGCGCTCTGCACGTCCTCGGTACGCGTCGCGCCGCCGGCGGCCAGCCGCTGCTGGCGCTGGTACTGCTGGCGGGCGAGGGTGTACTGGGCACGTTGCTCGGCCAGCTGGGCCTTGAGCATCTCGATCGAATAGCGGCCGGCATCGACCTTGGCCTGCTGGGTGGAGGGGTCGATCTCGACCAGCAACTGGCCTTCCGTCACATCGTCCCCGGCCTCGACGTGCAACTTGCGGATCTGCCCGGAGGCCTGGGCGCCGACGTCGACGTAGCGCCGCGGTTGCAGGGTGCCGAGCGCCGAGACGCTGCTCTCGATGCTGCCGCGGCTGACGCTCACGGTGTCGAAGCTGTTGCTGCGGAACGGATAGGCCTGCCAGGCGGCCAGGGCGATCAGGGGGCTGAGGCAGACTGCGACGAGCAGTGCGCGACGAGTACTACGGGTTCGTCTCATTCGGGAATCCGGCCGGTGCGTGGAGAGACCGCCGCCGCTGGATCGGCAGGCTGGGCACTGCCAGATATACGAGGCCAGGGCGGCTAAATTTAACCTGGGTTCAGAGCTGGGCGTAACGGCTGCTGATGCGGATGCTGCCGTCCTCGCGATGTTCCAGGTCCACGGGCAGGACTTTCGGCAGGGCGTCGACCAGGCTGCGGATGTCGCGGGTGCTGTAGATCCCGCCAATGCGCAGTTTCGCAGCGCTCCTGTCGCCCAGGACCAGCGGAGCGTCGAGGTAGCGGTTGATCAGCGGCAGGGCCTTGGACAGGGGCAGGTCGTCGAGTACCAGGCGGCCCTCGCGCCAGGCTAGCGTCTGGCGGGTATCCACGGCTTCGACCAACGGTTGCAGCAGGCCCGGATAGTAGCTGGCCTGCATGCCGGGAGTCAGGCTGCTGTCGTTGCCCGAGCCTTCGCTGCGGACCTTCACCGAGCCCTCGGTGACGGTGACTACCACGTTGTCCTGGTACTTCCAGACGTTGAAGCGGGTGCCGGTGACGGTGATCGAGCCGTTGCCGGCCTTGACCACGAAGGGGTGCGCGCTGTCGTGGGTGACATGGAAGTAGGCCTCGCCCCTGTCCAGGGAAACCCGGCGGATGTCCTTGAAATTGGCGAAGCTCAGCTGCGTATTGAGGTCCAGTTCGACCTCGCTGCCGTCGGGAAGAACGGCATGCCTGACGTTGCCCTCGGCCTCGTAGCGCTGGTAGTTGGAAGGAATCCAGCCTTGCAGCCAGCCGAGGTAGCCGGCCGTCGGTAACATAAGCAGGGCGAGGGCGGCGGCGCGTGCCTGGCTCTTCCAGCCCCTGCGGCGACGGCCGAGCGGGCGGGTTGCGGCGTGGTTGCGAAGCTCGGGCGCCGGCGTTCGCGGCAGCAGTTCGCTGAGCGCCCAGATCTCCTCCATTTCTGCGTATTCGGCGGCGTGCCGGGGATCGGCTGCCAGCCAGCGCTGGAACTCGCCACGCTCTTCCTCGGAGAGGTCCTCGGCGTGCAGGCGCATGCACCAATGCGCGGCGTCCTGCACAAGGGTGTCGCTGTCGGCGGGAGAGGGTGTCTTCATCGAGGGTTCCAGTTATGCCTTCGGATTGCGCTGCGAGCGAAACAAGGCTTTAAAGCTTGATGAGAATTATTATAAATTTAATGATTTCATACTGCCAATGTCGCCGGCAGGCGATCCCGCCCTTGGAAGGACAGTGCCGTAGAGGCAGCGAGCAGGAGTCGTCTTGGAAAACCATTATCGGGAGCTGCTGCGATTCCTCAGTGCCAGGCTCGGGGATCGACACGCAGCGGCGGATGTCGCCCACGACGCGTATTTGCGCGTTCTGGAGCGCTCCAGTCAAGCGCAGATCGAGCATCCGAAGGCTTTTCTGTACCGGACGGCGCTCAACCTGGCGGTGGACGAGCACCGTCGCAGCCGGGTGCGCCGGGCGGAACCCCTGGAGGTCCTGGACGACGAGGAGGGCCTGGCCAGTCCCTCGCCGCAGACGGTGGTCGACCAGGGGCAGCGCCTGGACAACCTGCAGCGCGCGCTGGCCGAGTTGCCGGCCATCTGCCGCAGTTCCTTCCTGTTGCGCAAGCTGGACGGCCTGTCCCATTCGCAGATCGCCGAACATCTCAATATTTCCCGCAGCCTGGTGGAAAAGCACATCGTCAACGCGATGAAGCACTGTCGGGTGCGCATGCGCGAATGGGAAGCCGACTGATTTCGCTATTCGTGCTCGGCAACGCTTAAATTTCATTTCCCTGTCCTCGTTCCTAGTCAACAGATGGCCCTCCAGGGCTGCTCTCGACTTATCGCTCCCGCTTGAAAGGGGGCCAATCCAGAGGAACTGGAAATGACTCAGGCAACTGCAACCGCCGTGGTTCACGATCTCATCGGTGTCGGCTTCGGCCCTTCCAATATCGCCCTGGCGATTGCCCTCCAGGAACGGGCCCAGGCGCAGGGCGCCCTGGAAGTGCTGTTCCTGGACAAGCAGGGCGACTACCGCTGGCACGGCAACACCCTGGTGTCGCAGAGCGAGTTGCAGATCTCCTTCCTCAAGGACCTGGTGTCCCTGCGCAACCCCACCAGCCCGTATTCCTTCGTCAACTACCTGCACAAGCACGATCGTCTGGTCGACTTCATCAACCTGGGCACCTTCTATCCCTGCCGGATGGAGTTCAACGACTACCTGCGCTGGGTCGCCAGCCACTTCCAGGAGCAGAGCCGCTACGGCGAAGAGGTCCTGCGCATCGAGCCGATGCTGAGCGCCGGCCAGGTCGAGGCGCTGCGGGTGATCTCGCGCAACGCCGACGGCGAGGAGCTGGTGCGCACCACCCGCGCCCTGGTGGTCAGTCCCGGCGGCACCCCGCGTATCCCGCAGGTGTTCCGTGCGCTCAAGGGCGACGGCCGGGTGTTCCACCACAGCCAGTACCTGGAACACATGGCCAAGCAGCCCTGCAGCAGTGGCAAGCCGATGAAGATCGCCATTATCGGCGGCGGGCAGAGCGCGGCGGAGGCCTTCATCGACCTCAACGACAGCTACCCGTCGGTGCAGGCCGACATGATCCTGCGTGCCTCGGCGCTCAAGCCGGCGGACGATAGCCCGTTCGTCAACGAAGTGTTCGCGCCGAAGTTCACCGATCTCATCTACAGCCGCGAACATGCCGAACGCGAGCGTTTGCTGCGCGAATACCACAACACCAACTATTCGGTGGTGGATACCGACCTGATCGAGCGCATCTACGGCGTCTTCTACCGCCAGAAAGTCTCCGGCATCCCGCGCCACGCCTTCCGTTGCATGACCACCGTGGAGCGCGCGACCGCCACCGCCCAGGGCATCGAGCTGGCGTTGCGCGACGCCGGTAGCGGCGAGCTAAGCGTAGAGACCTACGACGCAGTGATCCTGGCCACCGGCTATGAGCGCCAGTTGCACCGCCAACTGCTCGAACCGCTGGCGGAGTACCTCGGCGACCACGAGATCGGCCGCGACTACCGCCTGCAGACCGACGAGCGCTGCAAGGTGGCGATCTACGCGCAGGGCTTCAGCCAGGCCAGCCATGGCCTCAGCGACACCCTGCTGTCGGTGCTGCCGGTACGTGCCGAGGAAATCTCCGGCTCCCTGTACCAGCACCTGAAGCCCGGCGCTCCGGCCCGCGCCCTGCACGAGCACGCCCTGGCCAGCTGACCGGCGCCACGCCGCCACGCCCTGTGTTGCCCGTTTCCCCGCCAGGGGATGCCCGGCACGCAGGGCGTTTTCGTTGCATGTCCCGGCCGTTCCGGCCACCACTTTGCAGAGAAACGACATCGATGGGGATGCGTACCGTACTGACCGGCCTGGCCGGCATGCTGTTGGGTTCGATGATGCCGGTCCAGGCCGATATGCCGCGGCCGACCGGGCTGGCCGCGGATATCCGCTGGACCGCCTATGGCGTGCCGCACATCCGGGCCAAGGATGAGCGCGGCCTGGGCTATGGCATCGGCTACGCCTACGCGCGCGACAACGCCTGCCTGCTGGCCGAGGAGATCGTCACCGCGCGCGGCGAGCGGGCGCGCTATTTCGGCAGCGAGGGCAAGTCGTCGGCCGAGCTGGACAACCTGCCGTCCGACATCTTCTACGCCTGGCTCAACCAACCCGAGGCGCTGCAAGCCTTCTGGCAGGCGCAGACGCCCGCGGTACGCCAGTTGCTCGAAGGCTACGCCGCCGGTTTCAACCGCTTCCTCCGCGAGGCCGACGGCAAGACCACCAGTTGCCTTGGCCAGCCCTGGCTGCGGGCCATCGCGACCGATGACCTGCTGCGCCTGACCCGGCGCCTGCTGGTGGAAGGCGGGGTCGGCCAGTTCGCCGACGCGCTGGTGGCCGCCGCGCCGCCCGGAGCGGAGAAGGTCGCCTTGAGCGGCGAGCAGGCGTTCCAGGTCGCCGAGCAGCGGCGCCAGCGCTTCCGCCTGGAGCGCGGCAGCAACGCCATTGCCGTTGGCAGCGAACGTTCGGCGGACGGCAAGGGCATGCTCCTGGCCAACCCGCACTTCCCCTGGAACGGCGCGATGCGTTTCTACCAGATGCACCTGACCATTCCCGGCCGGCTCGACGTGATGGGGGCCTCGCTGCCCGGCCTGCCGGTGGTCAACATCGGCTTCAGCCGCCACCTGGCCTGGACCCACACGGTGGATACCTCCAGCCACTTCACCCTGTATCGCCTGGCGCTGGACCCGAAGGACCCGCGGCGCTACCTGGTCGACGGTCGTTCGCTGCCGCTGGAGGAGAAGTCCGTCGCGATCGAGGTGCGCGGCGCCGACGGCAAGCTGTCGCGCGTCGAGCACAAGGTCTACCAGTCGATCTACGGCCCGCTGGTGGTCTGGCCCGGCAAGCTGGACTGGAACCGCAGCGAGGCCTATGCGCTGCGTGACGCCAACCTGGAGAACACCCGGGTACTGCAACAGTGGTACTCGATCAACCAGGCCAGCGACGTCGCCGACCTGCGCCGGCGCGTCGAGGCGCTACAGGGGATCCCCTGGGTCAACACCCTGGCCGCGGACGAGCAGGGCAACGCCCTGTACATGAACCTGTCGGTGGTGCCCTACCTGAAGCCGGAACTGATTCCCGCCTGCGCCATTCCGCAACTGGTCGCCGAAGGCCTGCCGGCCCTCCAGGGGCAGGACAGCCGCTGTGCCTGGAGCCGCGACCCGGCCGCGGCCCAGGCTGGCATCACCCCGGCGGCGCAACTGCCGGTGCTGTTGCGCAGGGACTTCGTGCAGAACTCCAACGACAGCGCCTGGCTGACCAACCCGGCGAGCCCGCTGCAGGGCTTCTCGCCCCTGGTCAGCCAGGAGAAGCCCATCGGTCCGCGGGCGCGCTACGCCCTGAGCCGGCTACAGGGCAAGCAGCCGCTGGAGGCGAAGACGCTCGAGGAGATGGTCACCGCCAACCATGTCTTCAGCGCCGACCAGGTGCTGCCGGACCTGCTCCGCCTGTGCCGCGACAACCAGGGCGAGAATTCCCTTGCCCGTGCCTGCGCGGCCCTGGCGCAGTGGGACCGTGGCGCCAACCTCGACAGCGGCAGCGGCTTCGTCTACTTCCAGCGCTTCATGCAACGCTTCGCCGAACTCGACGGCGCGTGGAAGGAACCGTTCGATGCGCAACGTCCCCTGGATACGCCGCAAGGCATCGCCCTCGACCGGCCGCAGGTGGCGACCCAGGTGCGCCAGGCGCTGGCGGACGCGGCGGCGGAGGTGGAGAAGAGCGGGATTCCCGACGGCGCGCGCTGGGGCGACCTGCAAGTGAGCACCCGTGGCCAGGAACGCATCGCGATTCCCGGCGGCGATGGCCATTTCGGGGTCTACAACGCGATCCAGAGCGTCCGCAAGGGCGACCACCTGGAGGTGGTCGGCGGCACCAGCTACATCCAGCTGGTGACCTTTCCCGAGGAAGGGCCCAAGGCTCGCGGGTTGCTGGCTTTCTCCCAGTCCAGCGATCCGCGCTCGCCGCACTACCGCGACCAGACCGAGCTGTTTTCCCGCCAGCAATGGCAGACCTTGCCGTTCAGCGACAGGCAGATCGACGCCGACCCGCAACTGCAACGGCTAAGCATTCGCGAATGATAAGCAATGCCTATCAGATCTGATGGGAAAAAAACTGACGGTTTTTCCGCGCTCGTTCGTCTTTAACCATAGAGGCGGCCCACAGCCGCCCGGTTCCAGGGAACACGTGCAGGCAGCGAGCAGGGATGCTCGGCTTCGGCGGGGACCCGCTACCCACTCGTCCACGAAAGGAGCGTCACGATGACCCATTCGCCCGTCAAACAGATGTTGAAGGAGGCCGGCCTGAAGATGAGCCTGGCCCGGCTGAAAGTGATCGATGCGCTCTGGGAAGCCTCGGGGGAGCAGGGCCGGGTGCCGATCCGCACCCTGCACCGGCGTCTCTCCGAAACCGGTACGCCGCTGTCCCTGGTGAGCATCCGCCAGGTCCTCGGGCGCCTGGTGGAAAGCGGCCTGGTGACCCTCGACGAACAGGATGTCTACAGCCCCGGCAAGGCTTCCTGGGGCGGTGCCGCCGGTTCCGCGGCGCCCGAGCGCCGCGCCGCGGCCAACGAGCAGCGGCTCTGACGCGGTATCCCTGATCTCGGGCAGCGGGTAAAGTCTGCCCCATGCTCAATCCCGACGATTTCCGTTTTCCTTCCATCGAAGCGTTGCAGGCGTTCGAAGCGGCTGCCCGGCTGGGTACCTTCGAGCGCGCCGCCGAACTCCTGTCGATCACCGGCAGCGCCGCCAGCAAGCGGGTTTCCGGTCTCGAGGGGATGCTCGGGGTGAGCCTGTTGCAGCGCGACGGCCGCTCGCTGGCGCTGACCTCCCACGGCCGCGAGTACCTCGAACAGATCGCGCCGATCCTCGCCCAGCTCGCGGCGGTTCCGCTGCATCGTCGCCAGGTCCAGCGCCAGCAGCGGCTGACCCTGCGCACGCCGCCGACCTTCGCCCGGCAGATCCTGATTCCGCGCCTGGCGTCCTTCGCCGAGGCCTGTCCGGAAATCGAGCTGGAGATTCTCCTGTCGAGTCCTTCGGACGGCCAGGACCTGCCGCTGGCCGATGTCGAGGTGCGCGGCGACAGCCATGGCGTGGCGGCCGGCGAGCGGCTGCTGGAGGAGCGCGTGCTACCGATGGCCGCGCCGGGGCTGCTGCTCGGCCTGCCGCGGCCCTGGACGCCAGCCATGCTCGCCGGCCTGCCGTTGCTGCGCTCGCCGCTGGAGCCCTGGCAGCCGTGGTTCCGCGTGGCCGGGCTGGACTGGCCGGAGCCCTGCGCCGGGCCGCGCCTGCTCGATTTGGGCATGACCCTGGAAGCCGCCGCCAACGGCCAGGGCGTGGCCCTCGCGCGACCCTCGCTGGCGCGCGCCTGGCTTGCCGAGGGGCGGCTGGTGGTGCTGTTCCCGCTGCGTTCGGCGCCCACCCACCATTACCACCTGCGCAGCCACCAGGCCTCGCCGGCCAGCCAGCGTTTCGCCGCCTGGCTGGCGGCGATCTGCCGCGAGGCGGTGGTCCAGGGCAGGGAATTCCTTCCGGCGGCGGACGACTGAAACGGCGGAATTTCCTTCCGCCGATGCCGACAATTATTCCGCCTGCGGCGGTACGTCGCGCTCTACCATCCAGCCACCCCCGAAGGAGTGGACTGCATGAGCGTCATCACCGATATCGAAGACCTGCGCCGCCTGGCGCGCAAGCGCGTGCCGCGGATGTTCTACGACTACGCCGACTCCGGTTCCTGGAGCGAAGGCACCTACCGCGCCAACCAGGACGACTTCGCCGCGATCAAGCTGCGCCAGCGGGTCGCGCGGAATATCGAGAACCGCTCGCTGCGCACCCGCATGCTCGGCCAGGAGATGGCCATGCCGGTGGCCATCGCGCCCACCGGGCTGGCCGGCATGCAGCATGCCGACGGCGAGATCCTCGCCGCCCGCGCCGCCGCCGAGTTCGGCGTGCGCTACACCCTGTCGACCATGAGCATCTGTTCCCTGGAGGACATCGCCACGGAAGTCGGCCAGCCGTTCTGGTTCCAGCTCTACGTGATGCGCGACCGCGATTTCATCGAACGCCTGATCGACCGTGCCAAGGCCGCCGGCTGCGACGCGCTGGTGCTGACCCTCGACCTGCAGATCATCGGCCAGCGCCACAAGGACCTGAAGAACGGTCTCTCGGCGCCGCCGCGGCCGACCCTGGCCAACCTGCTGAACATCGCCACCAAGCCGCGCTGGGCGCTGGGCATGCTCGGCACCCGGCGTCGCGGTTTCGGCAACATCGTCGGGCACGTCAAGGGCGTCGACGACATGGGCTCACTGTCCGAGTGGACCGCCCGCCAGTTCGACCCGCGGCTGAACTGGGGCGACGTCGAATGGATCAAGCGGCGCTGGGGCGGCAAGCTGGTACTCAAGGGCATTCTCGATGCCGAGGATGCGCGGTTGGCCGCCGACTCCGGCGCCGATGCGCTGGTCGTCAGCAACCATGGCGGACGCCAACTGGACGGCGCGCCCTCGACCATCAGCGCGCTGCCGGCGATCGTCGAGGCGGTGGGCGAGCGCATCGAGGTCTGGCTCGACAGCGGCATCCGTTCCGGGCAGGACGTGCTCAAGGCCATCGCCCTCGGTGCGCGCGGGACCATGATCGGCCGTCCCTATCTCTACGGGCTGGGCGCGCTGGGGCAGGCCGGAGTGACGCGGGCGCTGGAGATCATAGCCCGCGAGCTGGACCTGACCATGGCCTTCTGCGGCCATACCGACATCCGCGAGGTCGGCCGGGACATCCTGTTGCCGGGAAGCTATCCGCGATAGCCGCGAACAGCGAATGGAAGGGAAGGGAAGAGCGCAAGCCGCGCGGCTCGACGGCCGCGCGGCAAACAGGATCAGGCGGCGGAACTCCAGCGCAGGACGATGCTGCCGTCGCGCTGCGGGTCGAGCAGCCACTGGTTGGAACGGTCGAAGCTTTCCAGCAGGTGGGCCCAGTCGCCCTCGTCTTCGCCGGGCAATCGGGAAATGCAGGCCTGGCAGGCCTGTTGCGCGGCCGGGGCGTGGATGATGCGCTGGATGCGGGTGTTCAGCAGGTCATAGGCCGTGGGCAGGGCGGGGATCGATGCAGTGTGGTTCATGGGTGCCTCCGCTTGCTTTCTCGGTTATGGGTGGGTGGACAAAGGAACCCTCGGTTCCGGCGAGATACCTTTGTAGCGGAACTCGTGTGAAGAAAGTATTGCAACGTTGTCGCAGGGGCACGCCGCAGGGATGTACGGCTCTTGGCAACGGCTCTGGCGGTAGGCGACACTGCGTCGCGAGGAAAATCGTTGCGCATTGTTTCAATGCGCGGAAAGGCGTTTTTCCAGGGATGGGCTTTGACCGGCACCCAGTGCAAGGCAAGGTGACCGGTACTTCTCGACGGATACGACTGCATGGCGTTAGAACCTTCCGATGTTTTGCTCGAATCGGTGTTTTGTCAGCTGGATGCCGACACCCCGCGTTCCCTCCATGATCTCAAGGGCGACCCCAGGGCCAACCTGCTGGCGATCCGCCTGCTGTTCCGCCAGGGCCGCATCACCGGCGTGCTGCTGGACGACCCCAGCGGTGCCGAGGACCAGCATGGGCCGTTGATCTACCACGCCGAGCGCCTGCGCGTGCGGCGCGGCTAACGCCGTTTCCCCTGGCCGAGCCGCTCGCTTTCCGGCGAGCGGCGAGGAGCGGGCCACCGGGAATGCTGCCTCGCCCGGGCGATTCCCGCCCGGCTTGGGTGTCGTTGAATTCCATTCAACGATACGTTCAGTTCTGCCAGGTTATGCGCCGCAGTCCTCTCGCCAATAATCTCCCTTCAGTCCGATGAGAGACTCGCCGCGCCCATGGGGGGCGGCGCAGTCGCCGTGCGACTCCATAACCAGAAACCAGAAAAGGCGTGCACCGATGATTACCCTGAACCTCAATGGCAAGGATCATCAGCTCGATGTCACCGAGGATATGCCCTTGCTCTGGGCTATCCGCGACGTCGTCGGCTATACCGGGACCAAGTTCGGCTGCGGCATGGGCCTGTGCGGCTCCTGCACCATCCATATCGACGGCCAGGCCACCCGTTCCTGCATCACGCCGGTGAGCCTGGCGCAGGGCAGGAAGGTCACCACCATCGACCACCTGCACACCGACAAGGTCGGCGAAGTCGTCCAGCAGGCCTGGCTGGACATCGGCGTGGCGCAGTGCGGCTACTGCCAGGGCGGGCAGATCATGTCGGCCACGGCGTTGCTGAAGAGCAACCCCGCGCCCAGCGACGAGCAGATCGAGGCGGCCATGGCCGGCAACATCTGCCGCTGCGGCACCTACAACCGGATCAAGACGGCGATCCACAACGCCTCCGCCAAGTTGCAGGAGGCCAAGGCATGAAGCGCTCGTACCCCGACGATCTGGTCATCGGCAATCTCAGCCGCCGCGGTTTCCTCAAGGGCGTCGGCGCCACCGGCGTGCTGCTGGTGGCTGCCAACTGGGGCTGGCGCGACGCCCTGGCCGCCGAGAAGAAGGCCTTCGGCGCCGACGCCATGCCCCACGGCTGGGTGGACAACCCGAAGATCTACGTGAGCATCGACCGGGACGGCACGGTCGGCGTCGTCTGCAACCGCTCGGAAATGGGCCAGGGCGTGCGCACCAGCCTGGCGATGGTGGTGGCCGACGAGCTGGAGGCCGACTGGAGCCGGGTCAAGGTGATCCAGGCGCCCGGCGACGAAGCGCGCTACGGCAACCAGGACACGGATGGCTCGCGCAGCATGCGCCATTGGTTCGAACCCATGCGCCGCTGCGGTGCGGCGGCGCGACAGATGCTCGAACAGGCCGCGGCCAACCAGTGGAAGGTCCCGCTGGGCGAGTGCCGCGCCGAACAGAACAAGGTGCTGCATGCGCCCAGCGGCCGTTCGCTGTCCTTCGGCGAACTGGCCGAGGCCGCCGCGGGTCTCGAAGTGCCGGCGCGCGACAAGCTGCTGCTGAAGAAGCCCGAGCAGTTCCGCTACATCGGCAAGGACGTGGCGCGCGCCATCGACGGCGCCGATATCGTCAATGGCCGCGCCGGCTTCGGCTTCGACGCGCGCTTCGACGACATGCTCTACGCCGTGGTCGCCCGGCCGCCGGTCTACGGCGGCAAGCTCAAGCGCTACGACGCCGCCGCGGCGCTGAAGGTGCCGGGGGTGGTCAAGGTGATCGAGATCGAGGGCCGGCCGATCCCGTCCGAGTTCCAGCCGCTGGGCGGGGTCGCCGTGGTGGCGCAGAACACCTGGGCGGCGATCAAGGGGCGCGAGGCGCTGGTGGTCGAGTGGGACGCCGGGGTCAACGGCGGCTACGACTCGGTGGCCTACCGCAAGCAACTGGAAGAGGCCGCGCGCAAGCCGGGCAAGGTGGTGCGCGACAGCGGCGATGCCGCGGCGCTGTTCGCCAAGGGCGGGGATATCGTCGAGGCCGAGTACTACCTGCCGCACCTGGCCCAGGCGCCGATGGAACCGCCGGTCTCCACCGCCTGGTACAAGGACGGCGCCTGCGAGGTCTGGGCCCCGACCCAGGCGCCGCAAGTGACCCGCGAGCGCATCGCCGAGCGCCTGAAACTGCCGTTCGACAAGGTCACGGTCAACGTGACCCTGCTCGGCGGCGGTTTCGGCCGCAAGTCCAAGCCCGACTTCGTGCTGGAAGCGGCGATCCTGGCCAAGGCGTTCCCCGGTCGCCACCTGCGCGTGCAGTGGACCCGCGAGGACGACCTGCATTTCTCCTATTTCCACACGGTCTCGGTGGAGCGCCTGCAGGCCGTGCTCGGCGCCGACGGGCTGCCGCAGGCTTGGCTGCATCGCTCGGTGGCGCCGAGCATCACCGCACTGTTCGGCCCGGACAGCAAGCACCAGGGCGCCTTCGAACTGGGCATGGGCCTGACCAACCTGCCGTTCGCCATCCCCAACGTGCGCCTGGAGAACCCCGAGGCCCCGGCGCACACCCGGGTCGGCTGGTTCCGCTCGGTCTCCAACATCCCCCACGCCTTCGCCATCCAGAGCTTCGTCGGCGAACTGGCGGCGAAGGCCGGCCAGGACCCGAAGGACTACCTGCTCAAGCTGCTCGGCCCGGCGCGGCGAATCGACACCGCCGAACTCGGCGACAGCTGGAACTACGGCGAGTCGCCGGAGCGCTACCCGCTCGATGTCGGCCGCCTGCGCGGGGTGATCGAGGAGGCGGCGCGCCAGTCCGGCTGGGGCGGCGAGCTGCCCAGGGGCAGGGCGCGGGGAATCGCCGCGCACTACAGCTTCGTCACCTACGTGGCGGTGGTGATCGAGGTGGAGGTGAAGGACGACGGCGCGCTGCTGGTGCACAAGGCCACCATCGCCGCCGACTGCGGTCCGCAGATCAACCCCGAGCGCATCCGCTCGCAGCTCGAAGGCGCCTGCGTGATGGGCCTGGGCCTGGCGGCGCTGGGCGAGATCAGCTTCAAGGATGGCAAGGTCCAGCAGGACAACTTCCACCAGTACGAGCTGGCGCGCATGCCGCTGGCGCCCAAGGCGGTGTCGGTGCATCTGCTCAAGCCGGATGGCGACCTGCCGTTGGGCGGGGTCGGCGAGCCCGGCGTGCCGCCGATAGCGCCGGCGCTGTGCAACGCGATCTTCGCCGCCACCGGCAAGCGCATCCGCGAGTTGCCGATCCGCAATCAGTTGCAGGGGTGGCGGAAGGCCTAGGTCCTTCGTCCTGGTCGTCGCCTGCGTGAGTTCGCGCGAGCGCAGGCGATGGATCAGGTTCTACGCGGAAGTCGTTGTCGAAGAAGAGTTTTCCGTGCCGTCGTCCTTCCCTGGCAGAGGCCTGTCGGCGGATAACGCGGGTGGCCTCGTTCGCCCTGCGCAGCGAAGGCGGCAAGCGGACGCCAGGGCGGACAACGGGTAGCGTTATGCGCCGCCTTGTCGTCTCAACTTAAAGTGAATTCTAGTATTTTATTTATCTTATTAATCAATAATATAAATAGTTTATTAAAAGTATTTTATAAGAAGTGGGAGTCTTCCCAGCCGCTCCAGGCCGCCTGCTTGCCGTCGAAACCGGATTGGCAATTCTCCAGGATCGACGACCCCGCGTCGTCCGTGCGCGAGGCCGTCATGGCGGTTCAGTAGATCGGCAGGTCCGGTTCGGGCAGGGCGACGATGTCGTTCGCCGTCAGCCCCAGCAGGCTCATCAGCGCCGGGTCGCGCAACGGCGACTCGCCGCGTACCGGGCCGAAGATTTGCGCCATGTGCCTGCGCAGGCTGGCCACCCGTTGGCGATCGGCCATCCAGCGGGTGAAATCGTGCACGTCGACGTTCTTCAGCGACTCCAGTGGCGGCAGCCCAGGCGCTTCGCCGACGTCGGCGCGGGCGCGCCAGCCGCCGTAGCTGGACTGGAACTCGGCCGAGCCCAGGTAGGACAGCAGCAGCTTGGCCGTGGCCGGATGACGGGCGGCCTTGAAGATCGCCGCGCGCTGGTTCCAGACGATGAACGGCTCGTCGGTCGGGATGAAGTAGCCGGCCGGCGTATCGCTGTCGGTCGCATAGCCGGTCAGGTTGCCCAGCGAACCGATGGAGTCGGTGCCCACCGAGGCCGCCGGCGCCGCCGTGCCGCGCAGGAAGTTCGGCTTCTGCGCCGCCAGGGCGCGTAGGAAACCGCTGCCGTAGCGCCGTTCCAGCTTGTCGTAGACGTACAGCACCGCATCGTCGTCATGGGGATAGGTCAGCACCAGCTTGCCCTTGAAGGCCGGCTTCAGGTAATCGGCGAAGCGCGTCGGATAGCGCTCCGCTGGCAGCCGGACGGAAGCGTAGGTCGGCACGAAGGCGTTGTTGTAGGCCGTGACATAGGCGCCGTCGGGATCGGCGTAGCCTTTCTTCTGCCGGGCGAAGCCGACCGGCTTGTAGCGCAGCAGCACGTCGCGGGCCTTCCATCTGTCGAAATCGAAGGTGGTTTGCAGCATCGCCACGTCCGGCGTTAGGGTGCCGGCGGCGAGTTCCTGGTCGATGCGCAGGTCGTGGAACTTGGAGAGGTCCACCGTGACGTCCAGGGTCACGCCGGGAAAGCGGCTCTCGAAGGCCGTCTTCAACCAGTCCATCTGGTTCGGCGCGTCGCCGCCGGCCCAGAGCACCACCTTGCCGCCTTCGCCCCGTGCGCGGGCGTAGAGCGAAGCGAGCCTGTCGGTCTCGCCGGGAATGACCAGGGTCGCCCCCGCGGTTTCCGGCCCTAGAGCTGGCTTTCGTGGCAATTTTCCCGCCGTTTCGCTGGCGAACGAAGAAGATGCGAAGACCAGAACCCATGCCGCCATCAGCGGCTTCACCCTGTCGATCATGTGCCGTTCCTCTGCTGAAAACGAGCGTCGCCGCTCCCGGTGAGGCCGGCGCGCAGGCACGCCCCTCATGGATGGGACTGGTCCGCCGCGACGGGCTTCAGCGCCGCGAGGAGACTTCGCGGAAAATCGCGGCAGACTTCTCGTTTCGGCATTCTCGGATGCTTGCGCGGGAACTCCGGGTACGGCCGCGTAGAGCCTGCCTAGAAGCCGGCCTTCGCCGCCAGCGCCGCGGCGGCCGTCCGCGTGTTCACTTCCAGGGCGCGCAGCAGAGAGGAAACGTGCACGCGCACGGTGAACGGCGAGATCGACAGCGCGCGGCCGATTTCCTTGTTCGACAGGCCATCGGCGATCAGCCGCAGTACCGCTTGCTGCCGTGGGGTCAGGGCGTCCAGGAGGGCGCGTTGCCGACTGCCGGCGCTCGACCCGCCGCGCAGGCGCACCACCGGTTCGCCGCTGCCGAGCGTCTGCAACGCCGTGCCGATCTCCCCGGCCTCCAGGGATTTGCCGAGGTAGCCGTCGGCGCCGGCGGCCAGCACCTCGTCCACCAGACGCGGGTCGTCGAGCATCGAGACGATGACGATTGCGCTGTGCCGATAGGCGCGACGCAAGCGCTCGATGGACTGGGAGGCGGCGAAGCCGGGAAGCAGCAGGTCGAGGAGGAAGAGGGCGGGAGGTTCCGGCGAGACGCTCGAGGCCAGGCGCAGCACCTCGTCGAAGCTGTCCGCTTCGCTCACGGCGGCTTGCGGGAGGTAGCGGCGGACGACCCGTCTCAGGCCATCGCGGAACAGGGGATAGTCATCGGCGACGATGACCCGTGCGGGGAGGCTTCTTGTGCTAGGCATTGTCGTCCCGTCCTTGGGGGCGGCCAGGGTACGCCAACCCCTGCATCGACCGGCCGCGGGCCGGCCGGCGAGGGCGCTGCGGGCACCGTTCGATCCGCCGAAAATCCTTTTTCGTCGATCCCTGTCGCGGGGCTCCGCCCCGCATGACAGCGGAATTCTAGCGCCGCTGGCGACACGCATGTCGGGCATTCGTCAGAAAAACAGCAGCCAGCCCCACGGCGAGCGCGATGGGCTGGTCTATCCTGCTACAACGCCATCGCGCTCGGGAGGACGGCATGGGCTGCCCGCAGGTCTGCGCCGGCGCCACCCTGCAATGCAGCTTCGGGGCGGCGCCGACGGTGCTCAACGTGTTGCCGCAGAACCGCACCCTGACCAGCGGGATGCCGGCGGCGAACATCATGGACCACATCCCGCTGCTGAACATTCCCACCTTCGGCCTCTGCCAGAGCCCGGCCAACCCCGTGGTGGCCGCCGCCACCGCCGCCGCCCTCGGCGTACTGACGCCGATGCCGTGCATTCCCGCCACCGCCAGCCCGTGGATCCCCGGCGGCCCGCCGACCCTGCTGCTGGGCGGGATGCCCGCGCTGGACGCCAATGGCACGCTGATCTGCACCTGGGGCGGAGTGATCAAGATCAGCGTGCCGGGACAGGTGCAGATGCTGATTCCCTGAGCGCCGCCTGGCCGATGCGCGCCTAGGGCTCCGCCAGCCTGGTCCACCACCAGCGCCAGCGCGCCATGGGCTTGCCCTCGCTGTCCAGCGGCCGGCCGTCGTCGGCGAACGGCTGGGCGCCGTCCAGTAGCTGGCCGTTCAGGTAGCGTCCGTCGAAGGCCAGTTGGCCATTGCCATGGAAGCGTTGGTAGACCCCGTCGCGTACGCCGTCGCGGTAATGCTCGCGCTCGGCCACCTGGCCGTTGGCGAAATAGTTGAGCGCTTCGCCGTGGAGCAGCCCGTTGCGGTAGTGCGCCTTGCGCTGCAACCAGCCTTCCGCGGCATGGAAACTGGCCGGCCCGTGCAGCTTGCCGTCGACGAAGGCGAGTTGCGCGGAGACCTTGCCGTTGGGATGGAACAGGGTGCTGGCGCCGTGCAACTGGCCCTGCCGGTAGCCGAGGCTGGCCTGCGGCCTGTCGTGCTCGTCGATGCGCAACGGGCCTTCCAGGCTGCCGTCGAGCAGGTTGCCGGCGAGATGGCTGTCGCCACGAACCAGGTCGAGCTTGCCGGATGCCGCCATGCGCTTCTCCTCAGTTGACCTTTACCAGGCCGCCCTTGATGGTCAGCATGCCGCCGCCGTCCACCGTCTGTTCGGCGCCGGCCTTGTTGGTCAGGCTGACGCCGGCATCGTTGGTCAGGCTGGTGCCGGCCTTGTTGGTGAGGGAGGTGCCGGCCTGGTTGGTCAGCGACGTCCCGGCCTTGCTGGTCAGCGAGGTGCCAGCCTGGGCGGCGAGGTCGGCGTCGCTCTTCAGGGTCAGGCTGCCGCCGCTCTGCAGGGCGAGGGTGCCGCTGACCTTGATGGTCAGGTTGCCGTCCACCGTCAGCTCGAAGTTGCCGCTGACCTTGTGGCTGTAGTTGCCGCCGGTGCTGTGGGTCTGGTCGGCGCCCACCGTCACCGTGCGCGTGTCCTTCACATCCAGACTGTCGCTGCCGGTCTGGATGGTCACCGTGCGCTTGCCTTTCTCCAGGGTGACGGTCTCGTCGCCTTCCTTCACCGTGCGGGTGCGGGCGTTCTGCACCGTCAGGGTCTCGTCGTGGCCGATGCTGGCGGTGCTGTCGTTGAGCACGTTGACGTTGAGGTCCTTCTGCGCCTGGAGGAAGACTTCCTCGGCGTCCTTCTTGTCCTCGAAGCGCAGCTCGTTGAAACCGCCGCCGCCCTTCGACGAGTTGGTCTTGATCCCGGACTGCGTCTGGTTGTCCGGCAGCGCGTAGGGCAGGGCGTTGTCGCCGTTGTAGACGCAGCCGGTGACCAGCGGGCGGTCCGGGTCGCCGTCGATGAAGGTGACGATCACTTCCTGGCCGATGCGCGGCACGAACTGCATGCCGAAGCCCTTGCCGCTCCAGGGCAGCACCACGCGCACCCAGCAGGAGGAGGTCTCGTCGTTCTTGCCGTCGCGGTCCCAGGGGAACTGGATCTTGATCCGGCCGTACTGGTCGGTCCAGATCTCCTCACCGGCCTTGCCCACCACCAGGGCGGTCTGGGTGTGCATGCGCGGCTTGGGCGTGACCCGCGCGGGGCGGTAGGCGGTGGCCTTGGGGATCGCCTCGAAGCGGTTGCGGTAGTGCGCGTGACTGGCGTCATGGGTGACCGAGGTCAGCACCCAGTCGATATTCAGCGAATCGTCATCATGCCCGCTGAGGGTGAACCAGTGGCCGGGCACCAGCCAGCGGCAGTCGCTCTCGCCGATCAGGCGCGTCTCCTGGCTGCGCAGGCCGTCGATGCGTTGCTTGGTCAGGCTGTCGCCCTGGGCCTTGGCGGTGTAGCCGCCGGGGTGCTGGTAGACGCCGGCGGCGCCGGAAACCGCCTCGGCCTGGGAGTAAAGCGAGGTGCCCGGGGTGGTGAACTCGTAGTCGGTGGCGCTGTAGGTCCCGGATACCGCCTGGAGGCTGTACTGCGCCGAACGCACGCCCTGCAACTCGCGCACGCCGATTCCTTGGCCCAGGTAGGCCACTTGCGGGCCGTTGGGAATCGGCGGGAAGGCGTCGTTGCTGTCGGCCAGCACCAGGGTGTGCTTGCCGGCGGCATGGGTGAAGAACCAGAAGATGCCGTCTTCCTCCAGCAGCCGCGAGACGAAGGCGAGGTCGCTCTCGCCGTACTGCACGCAGTATTCGCGGGGCTGGTAGCTGCCGCTGAGTTGCAACTGGTAGTCGCTGAAGCCGTGCTGGTCGAAGACTTGGGTGACGATGTCGCTGGTGGCCAGGTTCTGGAACACCCGGTTGTTGCTGGCCAGCGTCAGCCACCAGAGCCAGGGGCGCAACAGCACCTGGTAGCGCTCGGCGCTGGCATCGCCGGGGAGTTGGCGGATCTCCGCGACCAGGCCGTCGAGCGGACGCTGGTCGGCGTCGTTGTGCAGGGTGGCGGTGAGATGGGTGGCGATTGCGCCGTCCAGGGCTAAGGGGCTGGCGCTGTAGCCCAGCAGTTCCCAACCGGGCAGTGCGTTCAGGCGTTCTTCCCCGGCCAGACGCTCCGGGAACAGGGCTGCCAGCGCCGAGGCGGTCAGGGAGAGGCTGGTATTGCTATCGGTGGGACGGGGCATCTGGGTCCCTCGTTTCTGTCGGGACAGCGGCGACGACTACATGTAACTGATGCGTTTGCCGATGGCCTTCCTGTTCTCTGGGTCGCTTCCGGGCACCTGCTGGCAGGCATAGCTCCACCATTCTTTGCGTAGGGCATTTTCCGATAATGGTGCTTCGTCCCAGGGGCCGAGGCCGACGCAGCGGTATTCGAACAGTACCGTGGAGTAGTGGTTGTCGTCGTAGCCGGGTTGTGCGCCTCGGCAACTGTAGTAGGCATGCAGCAGCTCATGAGCCAGGCCGATTGCCGGAGGACGTATCCGGTTCAGCGGGTTGGTCGCTGTGGGGTTCCATCTCACATGGGCGGAACAGCCAGCCGAAGGCGGCGAAACGTCCTTAAGGGCAACTATGGTCGCAAGCCGCGCATGGTTCTGCTGGGCATCGCTGAGGCGGTGGGGTAGCGGCTGTCCGGCAAGCCAGGCCGCCACTTCGTGGTTGGTGATGGCGATGTTGTGGGCGGAGATACCGAAATGTCCGCTGTAGCTCTGCTCATTGAAATAGCCTTCATTGCTGTCGCTCCAGCGGAAGTAGCGGTGGTCGAACAGCAGCATCCAGCGGTTGGCATACTGGCGGGCGCGCTCTAGATAGCCGTAAAGGCCACCACCGTTGCCCGGCACGCCGTCCAGGGCCCAATGCGGCGAACTGTTGATGACATAGGTCAGCCACTGGGTCTGCGCCTGCGGGGCGATGCCTGTCTGATTGAGCGCGATCTGGGTCTGGGGGCCGGGACCGGTTCCTACGATGATTTCTCTGGCGACCTGATTGAGCGCCATGGGCTGATTGGTGGACTGGACATTGTTGCCCAGCGACGAGGGGGTGATGTCGACGAAATTGTTCGTCGTGTAGAGGTTCCAGAGCAGCGATGCGCCCGTCGGCGTAGCGTTTATGTAGTTCAGCGCGCGATACACCTGTCCCTTGAAGGCGGAGGGATACGGGCTTTCCTCGTAGAAGCCGGTGGCTTCGTTGAGCACCTCCCAATCGCTGTCCTGGGTCAGCACGGCGATTCCGGGCGGGGTCGCATGATACAGGCCGTTCGTGGGGCGCCAGTATTCGATGGTTCGGGGCATGACGGCAGTCCTCGAAGGTGGGGCAGTTCGGCGGGAGTTCAGCGTCGGTAGAACACCAGCCCGGTGGGTGCGAAGAGGAAGATGGTGTTGTCGGGGGCGCCGTCGTAGCCGTCATCGCTGGAGACGACGATAGTATGTGGTCCGTTCTGGGCGAGCTGGCGGTAGCCGGCGCGGCAGCGCGTACAGGGTGCGACGCTCTGGCGCACGATGATGTTGCCAACGATGGCGTTGATGCGACCGACCAGGGCATCGTTGAACAGTGTGTTCTCGTAGCACACGGCGGAGCCGGCTTTCTGACCGACGAACTGGCTGGTGATGGTCAGAGACGCGCCACCGGGCACGTATTGGGCGATGTGGAAGGAAATACCGTCGGACACACCACCGCGCCTGGTCCTCGGGGCCTCGGTCAGACGTAGGGCGTCGGCAGCGTTCATCATGGCGGTCAGCGTCGCGCCGTTGGGCATTCCGGTCCTTCCACGTCGGTCGTGGTCGACGCCGGGACCGACCAGGGTCGGGATGTCTATGGCTTTTCCGGCTACCGTGTTTATTCCGCAAAGATCGTTCCAGTTCATGAATTCGTCCGCTGTTCTCTAGCCGATACGTTCTCCATCGGAAACGGGCGGATGCCGCGATGCCTCGGGACGCTCATTCGAGTACCCACTCCGCCAACTTCCCCGTCACCTGCGCCATCAGCACGTTCTCGATATCCCGCGCGCCCGCCGCGCTGCACTTGGCGAGCACGGCCTTGACGATGGCCGGGTCGAAGTCGAACTGTTTGCCGGTAGCGGCCTTGTAGCGTTCCCGCAGTTTTTCCAGCTTGGCCACGACGATGCCTTCCAGGGTGGCTTCCTCCAGCGGCCGGTAAGGCACCACGGTCATGCGCGCGAGGAACGCCGGGCGGAAGGTTTGCAGCAAGACTTTGCGCAGGCGCTCGTCGAAGGCCGGGGTGGCGACCTGTTCGGCCGGGCTGTCCAGCAGCAGTTCGGCGCCGACGTTGCTGGTGGCGAGGATCACGGTGTTCCTGAAGTCCACCACCAGGCCGGTGCCGTCTTCCATCACACCCTTGTCGAACACGTTGTAGAAGGCTTCCAGCACGTCCGGATGGGCTTTCTCGATCTCGTCCAGCAGCACCACCGAATAGGGCTTGCGGCGCACCGCTTCGGTGAGCACGCCGCCGCTGCCGTAGCCGACGTAGCCGGGCGGGGCGCCCTTGAGCTGGCTGACGGTGTGGGCCTCCTGGTACTCGGAGAGGTTGATGCTGATCAGGTTGCGTTCGCCGCCGTAGAGGGCGTCGGCCAGGGCGTAGGCGGTCTCGGTCTTGCCCACGCCGGTGGGGCCGGGCAGGAGGAATACGCCGACCGGCTTGGCCGGGTCGCTGAGTCCGGCGCGATAGGCCTGGATGCGCTGGGCGATGGCGCCCAGGGCGGCCTCCTGGCCCATCACCCGCTGGCCCATTCGTTGCGCCAGGGAACGGATGGCGTGGGCTTCGTCGGCGAGCATCTTGCCCACCGGGATGCCGGTCCAGCCGGCGATCACCGCGGCCACGGTACGCGAGTCCACCTGCTCGGGAACCAGCGGGTCGTCCTGGCGGATGGCTTCGAGGCCGGCCGCCAGGCGCGCCAGTTCGGCGGCCAGGTGGTCGATGCGACCGTCCAGTTCCTCGTCGGGCTTGGCCGCGTCGGCGCTTTCGCTGAGGGCCAGCAGTTCGCGGCGGATGTCGAGCAGTTCGCGCACCGCTTCGCGTTCCTCGTCCCAGCGGGTCTCCAGCTCGCGGATGGTCCGGCGGTTATCGCCCGACTCGCTTTCCAGGGCGGTGATACGCGCGCTGTGGTCGAGGCCGGTGGCCTGTTCCCGGCGCAGCCGCTGCAATTCCTCTTCCAGCGCCTGCTCGCGATGGCGCAGGCTTTCCAGCGGCGGCGGCACGTCGTGCTGGCCGAGGGCGACCCGCGCGCAGGCGGTGTCGAGCACGCTGATCGCCTTGTCCGGCAACTGGCGGCCGGAGATGTAGCGGTGCGACAGCTTCACCGCATCGACGATGGCCGCGTCCATGATCTGCACGCCGTGATGCAGTTCCAGCTTGCCGGCGACGCCGCGCAGCATCTCCACGGCGGTGGCCTCGTCCGGCTCCTCGACCTGGACCAACTGGAAGCGCCGGGTCAGCGCCGGGTCCTTCTCGAAGTATTTCTTGTATTCCAGCCAGGTGGTGGCCGCCAGGGTGCGCAACTCGCCGCGCGCCAGGGCCGGCTTGAGCAGGTTGGCGGCGTCGCTGCCGCCTTCCGCGCCGCCGGCGCCGATCAGCGTGTGCGCCTCGTCGATGAACAGGATGATCGGCTGCGCGCTGTTGCGCACGGCGTCGATCACGCCCTTGAGGCGCTGCTCGAACTCGCCCTTCATGCTGGCGCCGGCCTGCAACAGGCCGAGGTCGAGCACCCGCAGGATCACCTCCTGCAACGACGGCGGCACCTCGCCGGCGGCGATGCGCAGGGCCAGGCCCTCGACCACCGCGGTCTTGCCGACGCCCGGCGCGCCGACCAGGATCGGGTTGTTCTGCCGCCGGCGCAGGAGGATGTCGACACACTGGCGGATTTCCCCGTCGCGCCCGACTATGGGGTCGATGCGCCCGGCGCGGGCCTCGGCGGTGAGGTCCTGGGTGTACTGGTCGAGCAGCGGGTCCGGGGCGCTTTCCGGCTTGTCGCCGCCTGCCGCCGGGCGGTTCGGCGCGGGCGGCTGTTCGCGGGAGACCTGGATCCACTCCAGCAGGTTGGCCTGCAAGGCCTCGTGGGGAATCCGCAGTAGCGACGACGCGCTGTTCAGCAGCAGGGCGCGGCGCTCCTCGCGGTCGAGCAGGGCGAGCAGCAGCAGGCCGGAACGGATCTGCGCCTGGCCGAGCACGCTGGCGTGGACCACGGCGTCTTCGAGCAGGCCGATGGTGTGCGCGGACAGCGCCGGAGTGCGGGTATTGCCGGCCTTGAACAGCTCCAGCGACAGGTTGATCTCGGCGACCAGGGCGTCGCGCTCCAGGCCGAAGCGCGGCAGCAGGCAGGCGAAGTCGCCGCCGTCGATGTCCAGCAGCTCCAGCAGCAGGTGCTCGATCTCTACGTAATGATGGGTGCGTTGCAGGCAGCGTTGCGCGGCGCGCTCCAGGGCGCGGCGACAGTCAGGGTTGAGGCGGCCGATCAGGGCGGCGAGTTCCATTTCAGGCTACCTCCGGCTGCCGCAGGTCGAGATCGATGCGCTGCCGCTGGCCGTCTTCGACGCGCCGCAGGCCGGTGTTCCAGCTCAGCCTGGGCGGTGCACCGCGCTCCAGGCGCAGCGGCGCGCCGCCGCTCACCAGCAGGCTCAGGCGACAATCCAGGTCGGGGCCGAAGTACAGCGCGGCGAGGCTGGCCAGCTGGCCATGGGCGTCGCCGTCGGGGAAGAAGCGGGCGGCTTCGCGGGCATCCAGCGGACCGAGACTGAGGGCGATGCCGGCGTGCTCGTCCCAGGTGCGCGTGCCGGCTATGGCGTCGCGACCCAGGCGCAGGTTGCGTCCGCCGCGTTGCAGCCGGCTGCGGCTGGCCGCGGGGATTTCCTTCCAGGCGCCCTGGTAGGCGTCCAGCCGTGCCTCCACGCCGAAATGCTGGCGCACCAGGCCGGCGAAGCCGGCCAGGGAGCGACGCCCGCCGGCGAACAGCGCGGTGCGTGCCAGTACCGCGCTGTCCGGCAGCGCCAGGCGCTCTTGCAGGGCTTTCGGCAACAGGCCGCTGAGGGCGCGTAGCTGCGCCTGCACCGGGGTCGCCGCCGGCACCGCGAAACCGAGCGCCACGCGATGCTTGCGCAGCACCCGGTAGAGCAGGCTGAGCAGGCGGTGCTGGAACAGGTCGAGGAACTCGGCGGCGGCATGGTCCTTCTGCCGGGCGCGTTGTTGCAGCCATTCCTGGTAGGCATAGGGCAACGGGCCGTCGGGTCCGCCGAGGCCGAACACCGGGGTGGACAGCACCGGTTGCTGCGGGTCGTCGAGCAGGCTTTCCACCTCGCTCGAGGCGAACAGCGGCAACAGCGGCCCGCGCAGGCGCAGGGCCTCCGCCCGCGGCGCGTTGCCGGTGCCCAGCGGCAACGCCTGGGGACGCTCGCGTTCGAGCAGCAGCAGCGCCTGCAACAGTTCGAAGCGCTGCGGCGTGCGGCGCAGCCGCTGACTCAGAGGGAGAGCGGCGAGCCGGCCTGGGGTTGCCATGTCTTCACCTCCTTGTCGGCTTCCACCAGGACCGTGCGCACGAAGCGGTTGGCGGTGGCATACAGCGAGAAGAACTGCGCCAGCACGGCGGAGAACAGCACGCCGCTGGCGCCGACGAAGTGTTGCGGATCGAGTTGCAGGCGGATTTCCAGGCCATTGCGCCAGCCGCGCCAGGCATCCTCGCCGACGTGCGCCACCACCCGCTGGCAGTCGAGTTGCCTCAGCCCTTCTATCTGCCGGCGGGCGCTGGCATCGTCGCGCAGGTTGTGCAGGGCGAGGATTTCCCGCAGGGCTTCGAGGGCGCGCGGACCTTCCACCAGCGAGAGGTGGTTGAGGGTCAGCTGCGAGACCAGTCTCCAGCGCGACTGGCCGTCCAGGCGCGGCTGGCTCTGCGCGCTGGGCGCGTTGCGCAGGCGTGCGGCGGCGACCGGCCCGGGCCGTTCGAAGCCCAGCGCGGTGCCGGCACCCAGGCGCTCGGCCAGATAGCGATTGGTGCATAGCAGCTCGGCGGTCAGGCTGAAGGCCGGGGTCTCGCGCAACGGGTCGAAGCCGGTATCCACCAGGCTCAGCAGCAGATCGCTGCCCAGCCGGTTCGGGGTCAGCCCGGCGATGCGCCGGGCGTGCCAGTAGAGCGTGCCGAGGTGGCTGTCGTGGCGGCAGCCATAGTAGGCCGGGACTGGCTGCACGGTGCTCCCGGCAACCGAGCGCACGGCGCGGATGCTATGGATTTCCACGCTGTTCTCGCGGTGACTGTCGGCGACCAGGCGGTACTCGCTGCGGGTGCCGTCCGGGCGCAGCGGCTCCGAGGTCCGCGGAAAGAGGTTGATCGCCGGCGCGCAGCCGAGCTGGAAGTCTTCCGCCTGCAAATGCAGGCGTGCCGTCGGTGCGCGATCGAAGACTAGGTACAGGTAGAGCGTCTGTCCGTCGGCGAGCGCGCCGGACAGTGGCAGGTCGAAGAAGTGGAACTTGTCGGGGAAGGCGAAGTACTCGGCGAGCAGGCGCAGGCCCGGATGTCCGCCGTCTTCCTCCGGCAGCAGCGCCTCGTCGGCGGCGAAGCCGACGATCTCCGGCAGTCCGCGGAGCGCCGCCGGCGGCGTGCCGGGCGCCCCCGCCATGACCTGCACGGTATGCGCGGCGAGCAGGTCGTAGAGGATCGCGCAGCCCATCGGCGAAGCCGCCAGGTGGATGCGCAGGCGCTCGATCGACAGTTCGTCCCAGCGGTACTCGCCCAGGCAGCGCAGGCTCAGGCGCAACGCCGAGCGGGCGGCGCCGACTCCGGTCAGGGCTTGCGCCTCCTCGCCGCCGAGCAGGTTCGCCTCGTCGATCGCCAGCGGCCACAGGGTCGCCTCGGCGCTGCTACGGAAATGCACGCTGTCGCCGCCACGGGTGGTGACGAACAGCGCGGTGTCGCGCGGCAGCCGGTAGCCCTCGGCGAGGCTGCCCTGGGTCGGGTCCGGTTCGAACTGGACGATCGCGCAGGACGGCAGCGGGCGCAGCGCCAGGGGGTAGAGCTGTTCGAGGAGGGCGTCGCTGAACTCTGCGTAGTCGTCGTCGAGGCGCCGTTGCAGGCGCGCGGTGAGCAGCGAGAAACCTTCCAGCAGACGCTCGACGTGCGGGTCGGGGCATTCGCCGGGAGCCAGTTGCAGGCGCCGGGCGACCTTCGGATAGCGCTCGGCGAAGGCGCCGCCGGCGTGCCGTAGCCAGGTCAGCTCGCGCTGGTAGTAGTCGAGCAGGTCGGCATCAATCGAATCGCTCATGGCGCACCTCAAGGCCATCGCTGCCCTGTTCGATGACGAATAGCGCAGGCGTCAGGCGCGACCCGCTGCGCAGGCTGCCGCCGAGCTGGATACGCAGGCGCTGCGGATTGCCCGGGTCAGGTTCGACCTCGACCTCGGCCAGTTGCAGGCGCGGCTCGAAATGCTCGACCGCCGCCCGCACCTCGCGCGCCAGCTGGCGCCGGTCCTCGGCGCGCAGGCGTTGCACGGCGGTCCAGTCGGCGAGCCCGTAGGCGAGGATGCCGCTGCGCGCATTCGCCGGGCGCCGTGTGTTGAGCAGGCGCAGCAGCTCGCCGCGGACCGACTCGGCCAGCGCCCGGTCGTCGAACGCGGGACGTTCGTCGGCCTCGGCGCTGAGGCGCTCGAACAGCGGCGGCAGGGCTCCGGACATGTCGGCGCCCGGTCACTTGACCAGCTGGTTGGCGGCCAGGTCCCAGGTCGAGGCGGCCGTGCCTTCCTTGGTGCCGTCGTCCTTCTGCGCGGTCAGCTCCCACTTGATCTTGGTGAAGTTCAGCGACAGGGTCTCCACCGGCTTGCCGCCGGCGCCGCCGCTGACGCTGACGTTGGAGAGCACCACGTTGTTCAGGGTGTAGACGATGAAGGGCATGATCTGCCCGTTGCCCTCGGCGGCGTTGCGGCCGATGGTGATGGTCGCCTCGGCGATCGGCTTGCCGGCGCAGCAATACTCGTTGAGGGTCGGGGTCGAGGTGTCGATGAACTTGGTGAGGGTGAATTCGCCGACGTGGGGTTTGCCGGAGGTGCGCTCCGAGTTGCTGACGTCGTTGGTGACCTGCATCGCCACGTTGTGGCTGTAGGACATGATTTCGATCTTGTTTTCGTAGCCGACGAGCAGGCTGTCGCCTTTGATGTCGCTGCCGAAATCGAGAATGATCGCATCCATCGCATCTGACTCCTGGAGAGGGGCTGTCTGGAACGGGAAGGGCGCCCCGCCGGCGCTGCCGGCGGGGGCGGACTCACGCCGCTACCGGCGGCGGCAGGTTGGCGACCAGGCGGATCGACGCGCTGAGTTCCTCGAGCTGGAAGTGCGGCCGGAGGAACACCGTGGCGCGGTAGGCCCCCGGTTTGCCGGCCACCTCGCTGACATCCACCCGCGCCTCGCGCAGCGGGTACTGCGCCTTGATTTCCTGCGGTGCGTTGTCGTTGATCAGCACGTAGTCGGCGATCCAGTTGTTCAGGTAGGTCTGCACGTTGTCGCGGGTCATGAAGCTGCCGACCTTGTCGCGCATGATCACCTTCAGGTAGTGGGCGAAGCGCGATGCCGCCAGCACGTACGGCAGCATCGCCGACAGGCGCGCGTTGGCGTTGGCCTCGTTGGTGTTGTAGAGCCTGGCCTTGTTGGTGGTCTGGCCGCCGAAGAACACCGCCACGTCGCTGTTCTTCTTGTGGCACAGGGAAATGAAGCCGAGATCGTTGAGTTCCTTCTCGCGGCGGTCGGTGATCGCCACCTCGGTCGGGCACTTCAGCGACAGGTCGCCGGAGCTGGTGCGGAACGTGTGCGCCGGCAGGCCCTCGACCGCGCCGCCGCCTTCCGCGCCGCGGATCGCCGCGCACCAGCCGTACTTGGCGAAGGCCTCGGTGATGCGCTGCGCCAGGACCCAGGCGGCGTTGCCCCAGAGGTACTTGGAGTGGTCGGTGCCGTTGACGTCCTCGACATAGTTCATGCCTTCCACCGGGCGCGTCTCCGGGCCGTAGGGCAGGCGCAGGAGGAAGTTCGGCAGCACCAGGGACACGTAGCGCGAATCCTCGCTCTCGCGGAAGGCGCGCCACTTGATCAGCTCCAGGCTCTCGAAGATCTTGGTCAGGTCGCGCGGTACGGCCAGTTCGGTGAAGCTGTTCATGTCGAACAGGCGTGGGCTGGCGGCGGCGATGAACGGCGCGTGGGCAGCCGCGGCGACGTTCGACAGCTTCTCCAGCAGGCCGATGTCCTGCGGATGGCGACCGAAGGTGAAGTCGCCGATCAGCAGGCTGAAGGGGTGTCCGCCGAAGGTGCCGTATTCCTCTTCGTAGATCTTCTTGAACAGTGCGCTCTGGTCGAACTCGACCGCCTTCTCCAGGTCGTTCTGCAGTTCGTTCTTGCCGACGTTCAGCAGGCGCAGCTTGAGCCGCGCGCTGGTCTCGGTGTTGCTCACCAGTTGGTGCAGGCCGCGCCAGGAGGCTTCCAGCTTCTGCAACTCGGGGTGGTGGATGATCTGGTTGAGCTGGTCGCTGATCAGCGCATCGATCTGGCTGATGCGGTCGTTGATCATCGCCACGGTGTCCTTGTCGACGGCCATGCCCTCGTCGAGGACCTGGGTGGCGAATTCCGCGAGCATGTCGCGGGCATAGTCCTGCTGGCTGTCGTCGTGGGCCATGCGGCCCTTGGCGATGATCTCGTCGAGCAGGGACAGGGTCTGGGTCGAACTCTCGCCGGATTGTTCGGCGGCGGATGACTTGGGCATGGCGGCTTCTCCGGGAAGAGGGTCAGGCCGGCTGGTCGGCCGGGGGTTCGCTGTCGCCGGCCGGGGCCGCTTCGGCTTCCGGGCGGGCCGCTTTGATTTCCTGCAGGCCTTCGGTGTTGGCCACCACGTCCTGCAGTAACTGGTCGAGGTCGTCGTTGCCGTCGAGCTTGGTCAGCAGGTCGCGCAGGCGCTGGCGCGCCTCGAACAGGCGACGCAACGGGACCACCTGCTTCACCAGGTTGACCGGGTCGAAGTCCTCGATGTGGTTGAAGCGCAGCTCGACGTTCAGCTTGCTGTCGTCGCCGCTGATGGTGTTGTCGACCTGCAGGGTGGCGCGGGGAGAGATGGAGGAGAGGATCTCGTTGAAGTTGTCGCGGTCGATGTCGACGAAACGCCGTTCGACCAGCTTCGCCGGCGGGGTATCCGGCTTGCCGGAGAGGTCGGCGAGGATGCCGACCACCAGGGGCAGCTCCTTCTTCTCGATGGCGTTGCCGATCTCGACGTCGTAGGTGATCTGCACGCGCGGCGGGCGCACCCGGTCCAGCTTGTGCTGCGTACTCTCGGCCATGGCGGCTGACTCCGATGCAATGGTGGGGGAGCAATGCATCGGGGGGATGCCCTGATCATCGCAGTCCCTTGCTGGATCACAGGCATGACAGGGAAAACGGCGCAGAACCTGTCCTTGGCGATCCCTCTGGTCCGTCACTGGCGACGAACTACAAAAGACGCTAGAACAGGTCTATGGATTTGCAAAATAAAATTTTCATTGGACTCCCATGAAGCACGGATGTTTCACCATATGTCGGAAACTCTCCCTGGCGCTGGCGATCCTGGCGCTGGCCGGCTGCTCGTATTTCTTCGCGCCGCGGGTCGAGTTGCAGCGGCTGACCCTGGATGTCGCCGCGCGCGCCAACGACGACTCGCCGATCGCCGTGGATTTCGTCGCGGTGAAGGATGCGGAGCTGTTCAAGGAACTGGCCGGACTGCCGGCCAGCCAGTGGTTCGCCAATCGCGAGCAGTACCGCCGCGACTACCGGCAGCAGTTCGCGGTATGGAGCCTGGAGCTGGTCCCGGGGCAGTTCATCGAGTCGGAGTCCTTCCCCTTGCGCGGCGACCGCGCAACTGGACTTTTGGTCTTCGCCGGCTATAACACACCCGGCGCGCACCGCTTGCGCCTCGACCAGCAGCAGCGCGTCTGGCTGCGTCTGGATACCCGGGAAATGCGACTGGTCAACGATCCCGCCACGCGTTAGCGGAGGGGCAGGCGAGCGACCGTCGTGCACGACAACGTAGGACGTCGAAGGGGAGTCGTATGAGTGTTCTGCCTGACGCGGTGTGCTGGCACGAAGGGATGCAACTGCTTCCCCAGCATTTCCAGTTGCAGGGATTGCGTGCCGAGGCGCTGGCGGCGCGCATCGGACAGGCCTGCAACCCTTGGTTCTGGGGAGTGACCGCCCTGGAACTGGACCCCTCGGCGTTGTGCGCCGGCCAAGTGCGGGTCCTGCACCTCGAAGCGATCCTGCCCGACGGCCTGCCGGTGAGCGTGCAGGCTGGTGTCGACGCGCCGCTGGAGTTCGATCTGGAGACAGCGCTGGCGGCCGCCGAAGGGCCGCTGCTGAACGTCCACCTGGCGGTCAGTCCGCTGTGGCGGGCGGGTCAGTTGCTGCCGCTGAAGGGCCGTCTGCAATCGCGGGTCGGCGCGCCGCTGCCGGACCTGGCCAGCGGCGAGCACCCCGAGCCGATCACCGTCTGGCGAGCGTCGCTGCGGCTGGTCGGCGACGACGGCAAGGCCGACTCCGTGTGCCTGCCGTTGCTGCGCGTGGCGAAGGAGGGCGGCGCCTATGTCAGCCTGCCCTACGTCCCGCCGACGCCACTGATCCTGCCGGAGTCGCCCCTGGGCAGACGCGTGCAGTCGCTTTGCGCGCGGGCCCGGGAGAAGGCGCTGTTCCTCGGCGGGCGCCTGCGCCTGGCGCAGCAGGCGGGCAACCAGGACGACGCGGTGGAAATCCGTCGCCAGCTTGCCGCGCTCTGGACCCGCCTGCCGGAGGTCGAAGGCCTGCTGGCAAGCCGTGCGGCCTCGCCGCTGGCCCTGCACGGCAGCCTGCTGGGCCTGGCCGGTGCCTGGGCGGCGCTCGATCCGCTGGCCGGCGTGCCGGCCTTCGAAGCGCTCGACTTCCTCGACCTGCGGCGTGGCTACGAGCCGCTGTTGGACTGGTTGGAGCGCGCCATCGAGTCGATCCGCGCGGGCTACCGCTGCCTGCCGTTCGAGCAGGAGGAACAGGTATTTTCCGTGCGCCTGCCCGATCCGGCACCGCGTCAGCGCCTGGTGGTCGGCCTGCGGATGCCCGCCGGCGCCGGCGAACAGGCGGCGGCTGACTGGCTGGAGCGCGCCATCGTCGCCTCCGACCCGCACCTGCCGTTGCTCGCCCGGCAACGCATGAGCGGGCTGCCGCGGCAGCCGATGAATCGCCAGGAACAGGTGGCCTACAGCGTTGGCGACGACACCCGTTTGTTCGTCGTGCAGGGTGCCGGCGACTGGTTCGATGCCGGCCAGCCGCTGCGCATCGTCGCGCCGGTCAGCGGGGTCGCCAGCAGTCCCTGGCAGATCGTGCTGTTCGTCGCCGACGGCAGCGACAACACCTAGACAGGAAGGAGCCGCCAATGCCCGAAGGGAGTGCAGGGTCTTTTTCCCAGGCGTACCAGGAGCAGCCGCTCAGCACGGCATTCCGCCAGGCCTGGCAGGAATGGCTGGAGGCCTGGGGCGCCCTCGACCGGGACGCCCAGGATGTGCCACGGATGGTCGAGCGCGCCCTCGAACTGTCCACCCGCATCACCCGGCGTCTGTGGCGCAGCGCCTTCGCCAGCGTCGGCGACGCGGCGGGCGTGCAGGTCAAGGCGATGGTCTATGCCTTCGTCGCCCTGGTCGACGAGACCCTGGTCTTCAGCGCCTGGCCGGGGCAGGGCGCCTGGCAGGACAAACCGCTGGAGTCGCATCTCTACGGCAGTCGCCAGGCGGGCGAATACCTGCCGCTGGCGATCAAGCGCCTGCTCGACGAACGCGCCCCGGCCAGTCGCGACCTGGCCAACGTCTACCTGCAATGCCTGATCCTCGGCTTCCGCGGTCGCCTGCGCGGGCCGCGCGGCGAGGCGCTGCACGAGAAGTGGCGGCAGGCGTTGTTCGCCTTCGCCTGGCAGCGCGAGGCGGACGCCGCCGACCTCGGCCGTCGCCTTGAGCAGCCCGCCGCTGCGCCGCCACGGCGTCTGCCGGTGCGCGCAGCGCTGCCGGACGGCTTCCGCCTGGGCCTGGCGATGCTCGGGCTGGTGCTGTTGATGAGCGGTATCGGACACCTGTTCTGGCGCGACATCCAGCACGAAATGGCGGCGGTGACCCACCTGGCCGATGCGGAGCAGGCGCCATGAGCGGCGCGACCCTGTTCATGCTGGTTCTCCTCCTGGTGCTGCTGGCGCTGCTGCTGGGGGCGCTGGGCTGGTGGTGGCGAACCCGCGGTGGTACGGAGATCCGCAGCTTCTACGCGGCGGTCCGGCAGATGGAGCGCGAGCAGGGCTGGCAGGGCCGCTACGAAGCGCCGTGGCTGCTGATGCTCGGCAACGAGACCGAGGGCGAGCAGTTGTGCTCCACCTGGCGTCTGCTGCCGGTGGCGCGCCCGGCCTGGTTCGGCCGCTGGTGGTCGGACGGCGAGGGGGCGATCCTGCTGGTGCCCGAGTCGGTGTTCCTGCCCGACGAGGGCCTGCGCCGGCAAAGCGGCGCCTGGCTGCGCCTGTTGCGTCTGTTCCTGCGCCTGCGTGGCAGGCGCGCGCTGGACGGAGTGGTCTGGAACATTCCGCTGGCGCGGCTGCAGGATGGCGAGCAGGCGGCCAACCTCGGCCTCGCCGCGCGCCGTCGCTACGTGGAACTGACCCAGCGCCTTGGCCTGAGCCTGCCGGTTTACGTGGTGATCACTGGCATGGAAGACCTGCCTGGCTTCCAGGAACTTCTCGCGGCGCTGCCCGAGGAGGCGCGCGAGCGCGCCCTCGGCTGGTCCTCGCCGTTCGCCGCCGAAGCGGCCTGGCAGTCGCGCTGGTGCGAGCAGGCGCTGGAGGAAATCACCGC
Source organism: Pseudomonas sp. P20 (assembly GCF_016463925.1). Taxonomy (NCBI): domain Bacteria; kingdom Pseudomonadati; phylum Pseudomonadota; class Gammaproteobacteria; order Pseudomonadales; family Pseudomonadaceae; genus Pseudomonas; species Pseudomonas sp. P20. Next base: position 54,358 of record NZ_JAEMVM010000029.1, read on the forward strand.
CACCCTGACCGAGTCGATCGTCGAACTCGGTACCTTGCGCGGCCAGGTGGACAATGAGCTGTATTGCCTGCCGCCACGCCTGGAAAGCCTCCGCGGTTCGTTGCAGGCGCTGCTCGAACCGGTCTTCCAGGGCAACGCCAGGGGCGAGGCGCCGCGCTTTCGCGGTCTCTACCTGAGCGGCAGCGAGGCGGCGGGCGCGGCAGCCGACGAAGTCCTGCCGGCGGTCGACGCGCCGCGTCGGCGCAGCAGCTTCGCCAGCCAACTGTGGGCACGGCGGATCCTTGCCGAGGAAGGCCTGGCCCAGGCGGTGCCGCGCATCCTCCAGCTGCGCCAGCGCTGGCAGCGCGGGATCGGCCTCGCCGCGTTGTGCCTGTGCCTGCTCTGGGGCGGCCTGATGACCTGGGTCTGGCGCGACGCGCTGCGCGACGCCGGTGAACTGTCGCAACTGCTGCATGGCGCCAGTGAGCGCTACCAGCCGCTCGACGACGACACTCGGCGCGCCGCCCAGGTCCGGCAGAACGTCCAGGCCTGGTGGCAACTGGTGTCACAGGCGCCGCGCTGGCGCTTCACTTCGCTGGCGTTTCCCAGTTCCTGGTTTTCCTCCCTGGATGCACGTATCGACAACGCGTATCGCCGCGTTTCCGAGCGCCTGCTGGTGCGACCGCTGCGCAGCCTGCTGGAAGGCGAGGCGAGCGACCTGCGGGCGATCCGCAGCGATGGCCAACCCGGCCTGAAGGAGGGCGACGACCCCAGCCAGTGGAAGGACTACCTGGCGGCGAAGGACCTGGTCGCCCGCGCCACTACGCTGGAGCGCCACAATCGCTTGTTCGCCCAGGCCATCGACAACCGCAGGACGCCGCTCGACGACCTTCTGCAACTGAGTAACGATGCCTTGGGCAGCAGCTACAACGCCGGCAGCCTGGCGCGCCTGGCCTATTACAACCGCACGCTGTTCGCCGAGCGTCCGGCCGATCTCGCCGCCCTCGACCTGGGCCGGGTCGCCGCCACGGCGGCGGATAACTTCCATGACCTGATGGCACGCTGGCTGAACGCCTACTTCCTCACCGACAGCCTGGAACGCACCGGCAATGCCCTGACCCAGGAACTCGCGCAGCTCGGCCAGGAACGAGACGCCACGGCGGCCCAGTTGCTGGGGATCGGCGAATTGATCAACCACCTGCAGCAACAGGTCAACCGCATCAACCTGATCTGGGGCAATGGCGTCGGCCAGGATCTCGTCCCTGGCTACCAGAACCTGCTCAAGAGCGCCCAGCAAAGCAGCTTGCTGGGAAACCGCGTGGAGGAACTGCAGAACCTCACCGTGCAGTTGCAGCAGCAGTTTCGCAGCGAATGGATCGCGCCTCCGGAGGCTGCCGGTGACGGCCTGCTGGTGAAACAGGGGGCGACGCTCAAGCTGGCCGATGACCTGCTCGGTCTGAAACGCGCCATCGATGACCTGAAGACCAAGGACTTCGTCTCCGTGGCCCTGGCGGACAAGACACTGGCGGACCACTCCTTGCTGAGCATCGACGATATCGGCGTGACTCAGGCGTTGAGCTTCTTCAACGACTTCACCGGCTACTACGAGAGCACCCTGCCATCGCTCAACCCGCGCTATCGCTATTCGGTCCTGCACGCCGCCGCCAGCGCGGCGACCGAGGCCATGTGGCAAAGCCTCGGGCCGCGCAGTCGTAGCCTGGCCAGTCGCAATGCCTCGCGTTTCGACGTGCAGGTCAAGCAGGTCCAGGTGTTGCAGGCGGCGCTGCTGGAGTTGCAGGACCTGCAGGCCGGCGCGCGCCTGCTGCTCAGCCTCAACGCGCTGGCCGTGGCCGATATCGGCCAGGCCCTGCGCGACATCGACGAGCAGGCGGTGCTGCGCGAGCCGGTCGATTTCAGCCGCTGGTCGGGCGCGCCGAATTTCGGCCTGCAGATGTTCCGCGCCCAGGACAGTGCCGAGCTGAAGCAAAGCCTGAACAGCCAGTTCAATGCCATGGCGGCCGTCGCCGAACGCCACGCCCCGGCGCTGGAGTGGTTGCAGGCGCAGCAATCCAGCCTGGCCACCGCCGACTACAACGCGTTCGTGCGCTTCAGCGCGCTCAACGCCGAACTGCGGAAATTCAAGGCCGACAACCCGGCGAGCACCGCGGCGCAGTTGGCGAAGCTGGTGGGTAACGATTTCAACCAGATGGACATCGGCAGTTGCGCCGACATTCTCAACGGCGTGCTCCTGCCGTCCAGCCGCAGCGACCTGGCGACGCGCCTGGTGGACCTGCGCCAGGGCGCGCTCGGGCGCTGCCAGTCGTTGCAACAGCAGCAGGCGGCGCAGGCCTGGAAGGACCTCGCCGACTACTTCAACCAGTACCTCGCCGGACGCTTCCCGTTCGCCTACAGCCTGGAAGCGGCCGATGCCGAGCCGGGGCGGGTGCGGCACCTGCTGCAACTGATGGAGACGCGCTTGCCGCAGGTGCGCGAAGGGCTGGCCCAGGTTCGCTCGCCGGACCTGCCGGCCGCCGAGGACTTCGTCCGCCGCCTGGAGCAGGCGCAGCGCTGGCTCGGCCCGCTGTTCGAGCGCGACAAGTCGGGCCTGCTCGGCGTCGCCCTGGACATCGACTGGCGCAGCGACCGCAGCCTGGAACGCGGCGCCGACCAGGTGATCGCCTGGAGCCTGTACTCGGGCGACCAGGAAAGCCGTTTCCCCGGCGCGCAGGACAAGGGCCTGACCTGGAATGTCGGCGATCCGCTGAAAATCATGCTGCGCTGGGCGAAGAACGGCTCGCAGCGTCCGGCAGACGACCCGCGCCAGGCCAGCCTGGCGGTGGCCGACCTCGAGGCCGGCTGGAGCTACCAGGGCTCCTGGGCGCTGTTGCGCATGATGCGCGCGCACTTCTCCCGGCAGCGCCCGCCGAACGTCGACTACACGGAGTTTCCGCTGGTCCTGCAACTGCCGGTGTATGCGCCTTACAGCCCGGAAAACGAGGCGCGGATGTTCCTCCGCCTGTCGTTGATGAGCCTGGGCGGCAAGACCCCGCTGTCCATCCAGCCGCTGCCGGTGCGCGCGCCGCAATCGCCGTTCGCGACGCTGTTGCCGGCCACCGTCGCCAGCACCGGAGGTACCCCATGACCCTGCCTCTTTCCGGCAACGCCCTGTCCCTGGAAGTGCTGCTCGAACCGATCGACCCCGGACAGCCGTGCGGCCCCAGCCTGCGCTACGACCCGGACTACGACCGCCTGCGCGAGTTGCGCCGGGAGGATGACAGCAGCCTGCCGACCGGCGTCTGGCAAGCGGAGGCCAAGCGCGCCGACTGGGCCGCGGTGGAGCAGTTGGCCAGCGAACTGTTGCAGCGGCGCAGCAAGGACCTGATGCTCGCCGCCTGGCTCGGCGAGGCCTGGCTGCAACGCGGCGGGCTGGGCGGATTGCAGCGCGCGCTGGTGCTGCTGGCGGAACTCTGCGAGCGCTACCCCGAGGAGGTGCATCCGCAAGCCCAGGACGGCGACCAGTCGTGGCGGGTGCCGCCCATCGACTGGCTGTTGCGCCGCTATGCCGAGCTGCTGCACACGCGCCTGCCGCTGATGGGGCAGGGCGCGTTCGCCGAGATCACCCTCTATGCCTGGCAGAGGTTGCAGCGCCAGCAGGTCGCCAGCGGCGACAGCAAGAGCGCCAAGGCGGCGCTGGAAGCGGCGCAACTTCAGCAGAAGAAGCTAGACGAAGCGTTGCGCGCGGAGCCCCTGGTGCAATGGCAGCGCAAGCAGGCCAGCCTGCTCGCCTGCCAGCAGCAACTACTGCGCCTGGAACAGTGGTGCGACCGCTGCCTGGGCGAACTCGCCCCCAGTTGCCAGCCATTGCGCGAGGTCATCGCGCAATGGCTGGCCTTGCTCAAGGAGTTCATCGCCATGCACCCGCAAGCGCCGCTGTCCGAAGAACAGCCCCCGGTCGCGGAGGCGGATGCCAGCGAAGGCGACGCGGACGGCGAGGAAAGCGTCCCGGCGAGCGCGCCGAGCGGGCCGGCTGGCGGGCCGACCAGTCGCGAGGACGCCTACCGGCAATTGCTGCTGATCGCTGACTACCTGGCGCGCACCGAGCCGCACAGCCCGGTTCCCTACCTGATCAAGCGCGCGGTGGAGTGGGGCAACAAGCCGCTGAGCGAGTTGCTGGCGGAGCTGATCAATGCGGACTCGGAGGCGCGCCGAGTCTGGTCGCTGCTTGGCGTACTGCCCTAATGAGCGGGGTTATATTTTTTATTCGAATATATAAATACGAATTCAGAATTTTTTAATCTATGGATTCCTGGGGCAAGATGGGCGCACATTCCCCGGCTCGGAACCCAGCATGTCCGTCATCACCCATCCCCACGCCCGCGAGCTGACCAAATCGGTGCGCGCCACCGTGCTGGTGTTCAACGACCCCCGTTCCCGCGAGCTGCTGGAGCGCATCGAGCGCCTGGCGCCCAGCGAGGCCAACGCGCTGGTCATCGGCGAGACCGGCACCGGCAAGGAGCTGGTGGCGCGCCATATCCACGCCCTCAGCGGACGCAACGGCGGCCCGTTCGTCGCGGTCAACTGCGGTGCTTTCGCCGAGAGCCTGGTGGAGAGCGAGCTGTTCGGTCACGAGAAGGGCGCCTTTACCGGTGCGTTGCAGAGCAAGGCCGGCTGGTTCGAGGCAGCCAACGGCGGCACCCTGTTCCTCGACGAGATCGGCGACCTGCCGCCGAGCATCCAGGTCAAGCTGCTGCGCGTGCTGCAGGAACGCGAGGTGGTGCGGCTCGGTTCGCGCCGGCCGATCCCCATCGACGTGCGGCTGGTGGCGGCGACCAACGTCGACTTGGCTGACGCGGTGGTCGCCGGACACTTCCGCGAGGACCTGTTCTACCGCCTGCACGTGGCGACCATCCAACTGCCGCCGTTGCGCGAGCGCCGCGGCGATATCCTGCCGCTGGCCGAGTACTTCATCGTCGAGCACTGCCGGCGCCTCGGCTACACCAGCGCGAGCCTGAGCCCGGAAGCCGAGCGCAAGCTGCTCGGGCATTCCTGGGCGGGCAATATCCGCGAGCTGGAGAACGCCATCCACCACGCGCTGCTGGTCTGCCGCAACCGTCTGATCCAGCCGGCCGACCTGCACCTCATCGACATGCGTGCGCGCCAGGAGCCGAACGGCTTGCGCCGCGCTCCCGAAAGCGCCGCCGGCTCGGCGTTGGAGGCGGCGCTGCAGGCGCTGTTCGAGGAAAACCGCGAGGATCTCTACGAGCACATCGAGGAAACCGTGTTCCGTGCCGCCTATCGCTTCTGCCACGGCAACCAGTTGCAGACCGGACGCTTGCTGGGGATCAGCCGCAACATCGTGCGCGCCCGCCTGGAGAAGATCGGCGAGCTGGAAACCTCGCCACGGCACAACGTGGTCTCGCTGGTGGGCAAGTGAGCGTGGCGCTTTACAGTCTTTCACAATTCCCCCACAAAACCGGCAAGAACCCGGACGGCGGCTGTTCTACAACGGAGCGGTGAATCTCGTTGGCCGGACCAGGGACGTCGCCATGCCTCGCTCCGCTCGCCTGTGTCGCTCGCTCCCGGTAGCCGCTTTCCCGGCGGCGCCGAGTCCGCCTGGTCCTCCAGTCACAGCAACCTTGGTTTCCCGACCCGGCGAAGAGGATCGCTGCATGCCGTACTGTTCGCCGGAACAACTCGCCGACCTAGGCCCGCTGCTGGATTGCCTGCGCCGCTGGCCGCGCATCCGCGAGCCGCGGCCGGGGGTGTTCTACCTGGGCGACCAGCCGTTCTGCCAGTTCCATTCGCGCAATGGCCAGCGCTGGGCCGACGTCAAGCGCCGCAAGGGGCGCCTGCCGCCGTTCGTTCTGCCGCCGGGCGACCAGCATTCGGCGCGGGCATTCCAGATATTCCTGCTCCAGGCCTACAAGCTGAACTGAACTGTTGCCCGGGCAACAGTCGGACAGCAGCGCTGTTGCGTGGCTGACAGGCCGAGGCCGGAAACCCGCCGCAACTGCCCGGAAAATGCACATTTCCCCGTTGGTACGGCCCTTGCTCCAGGGCACTGCACCTAGCGCAACAGTCCACAGGGAAATCCCATGACCAGCCCCTTCAAAGTCGTCGCCGTCTCCGGCGGCACCTATCGCCCGTCCCGCACCCTGGTACTCACCCAGGCCCTGATCGCCGAGCTTGGCCAGTCGTTGCCGATCGACAGCCGGGTCATCGAGCTGACCGACATCGCCGCGCCGCTGGGCGCTACCCTGGCGCGCAACCAGGCGCCGGCGGAACTGCAGGCGGTGCTCGACGAGATCGAAAGCGCCGACCTGCTGCTGGTCGCCTCGCCGGTCTACCGTGGCTCCTATCCGGGCCTGCTCAAGCACCTGTTCGACCTGATCGACCTCAACGCCTTGATCGACACCCCGGTGCTGCTCGCCGCCACTGGCGGCACCGAGCGCCACGCGCTGGTCCTCGACCACCAGTTGCGCCCGCTGTTCAGCTTCTTCCAGGCGATCACCCTGCCCATCGGGGTCTACGCCAGCGAGGCCGACTTCGACAACTACCGGATCGTCAGCGAGCCGCTGAAGGCGCGCATCCGCCTCGCCGCCGAGCGCGCCGCGCCGCTGTTCGGCGGACGCTCCGAACTGTTGAAGATCGCCTGAGGTGCGCCGATGAACGTGTTCTGGTTCCTCCCGACCCACGGCGATGGCCACTTCCTCGGCACCAGCCAGGGCGCGCGGCCGGTCTCGCTGCCTTACCTGAAACAGGTGGCACAGGCGGCCGACAGCCTTGGCTATCACGGCGTGCTGATCCCCACCGGACGCTCCTGCGAGGACTCCTGGGTGGTGGCCTCGGCGCTGGCGCCGCTGACCGAGCGCCTGCGCTTCCTGGTGGCGATCCGTCCGGGAATCGTTTCGCCGACCGTCTCGGCGCGGATGGCGGCGACCCTCGACCGCCTGTCCGGCGGGCGCCTGCTGATCAACGTGGTCACCGGCGGCGATCCCGACGAGAACCGCGGCGACGGCATCCATCTCGGCCACGCCGAGCGCTACGAGCTCACCGACGAGTTCCTTCGGGTCTGGCGGCGCGTCCTGCAGGGCGAGGCGGTGGACTTCCACGGCAAGCACATCCACGTGGAGAACGCCAAGGCGCTCTATCCGCCGCTGCAACGGCCTTATCCGCCGCTGTACTTCGGCGGTTCCTCGGAGGCCGCCCACGAACTGGCCGGCGAACAGGTGGACGTCTACCTGACCTGGGGCGAGCCGTTGCCGGCGGTGGCGGCGAAAATCGCCGACGTGCGCCAGCGAGCGGCTCGCCATGGGCGTACGGTGAAGTTCGGCATCCGCCTGCATGTGATCGTCCGCGAAACCGCCGAAGAAGCCTGGCGCGCCGCGGACAGGCTGATCGAACACATCTCCGACGAGACCATCGCCGCCGCGCAGCAGTCCTTCGCCCGTTTCGACTCCGAAGGCCAGCGACGCATGGCCGCGCTGCACGGCGGCCGCCGCGATCGCCTGGAGATCCAGCCGAACCTCTGGGCCGGGGTCGGCCTGGTGCGCGGCGGCGCCGGCACCGCGCTGGTCGGCGATCCGCGGCAGGTGGCGGAGCGCATCGGGGAATACGCCGAGCTCGGCATCGACAGCTTCATCTTCTCCGGCTATCCGCACCTGGAAGAGGCCTACCGCTTCGCCGAACTGGTCTTCCCGCTGCTGCCCGAACCCTACGCCAGCCTGGCCGGCCGTGGGCTGACCAACCTGACCGGGCCGTTCGGCGAAATGATCGCCAACGACGTGCTGCCGGCTCGCGCCGGCGCTTGAGCAGCCGGGCCCCCGAGGAGAAACCCCCTGTGAATGCGAAGACCCGCCCCGAGGCGCAAACGCCGTTGCAGATCGCCCGGCGCCTGGCCGCCGATTTCGCCGAGAACGCCGCCGAGCGCGACGTCGCCGGCGGTACCCCGAAGGCCGAGCGCGACGCGTTGCGCCGCAGCGGCCTGTTGTCGCTGATCATCCCGCGCGAATACGGCGGCCTGGGGGCGAGCTGGAGCGAAACCCTGCAAACCGTGCGCGAACTGGCCCGGGTCGACAGCTCGATCGCCCACGTCTATGGCTTCCAGCACCTGATGCTGGCCACCGTGCGCCTGTTCTCGCGGCCCGAGCAATGGCAGCCGTGGTTCGAGCTGACCGCGCGCAACCGCTGGTTCTGGGGCAACGCGCTGAACCCGCTGGACAACCGTACCGTGGCCCGGCGCTTCGACGGCTGGCGCGAGTTCTCCGGGAAGAAGAGCTTCTGCTCCGGCGCCCGCGATTCGGAGATGCTCATCGCCTCGGCACTGGACGGCGAGGGCGGGGCGCTGCTGATTGCCGCCATCCCCACCGCGCGCAGCGGTATCAGCCTGGGCCAGGATTGGGACAACATGGGCCAGCGGCAGACCGACAGCGGCAGCGCGATCTTCGAGCGGGTGCGGGTGGAGGAGAGCGAGTTGCTGCTCGATCCCGGGCCGCTGAGCACGCCGTTCGCCTGCCTGCGGCCGCTGATCGCCCAGTTGATCTTCACCGAGGTGTTCCTCGGCATCGCCGAAGGCGCCTTCGAGGAGGCTCGCCAGTACACCCTGCGCGAAGCGCGACCGTGGTTCCGCTCCGAGGTCGCCGAGGCCAATGCCGACCCCTATGTGCTGGCGCGCTACGGCGAATTCTGGGTCGGCCTGGAAAGCACCCGGGCGCTGGTCGAGCGCGCCGCGCAGCGCCTCGACGCCGCCTGGTCCAAGGGCCCGGCGCTGGACGCCAGCGAGCGCGGCCAGTTGGCCCTGGCCATCGCCGCCGCCAAGGTCGCCGCGACGCGCAACGGCCTCGACCTGTGCAACCGCATGTTCGAAGTCACCGGCGCCCGCTCCACTCACGCCGCCCTGCGCCTGGACCGCTACTGGCGCAACCTGCGCACCCAGACCCTGCACGACCCGCTGGACTACAAGATCCGCGAGCTGGGCGACTGGGCGCTGAACCAGTCACCGCCGCAACCGACCTTCTACTCATGAACGCTTCTACCCGTACTCCCGACCGGCTGCTGACGCTGCCACGTTCGCCGAACCTGGCGACCTCGATCCGCGCCACCGCCCAGGTCTTCGAGGATCCGAAGTCCCAGGCCCTGCTCGAACACCTGCGCCAGGTGGCGCCGAGCGAGGCCAGCGTGCTGGTGATCGGCGAGACCGGCACCGGCAAGGAACTGGTGGCGCGGCATATCCACAACCTCAGCGCGCGGCGCAACGGCCCGTTCGTGGCGGTCAACTGCGGGGCCTTCTCCGAGTCACTGGTGGAAGCCGAGCTGTTCGGCCACGAGAAGGGCGCCTTCACCGGCGCCCTGGCGGCCAAGGCCGGCTGGTTCGAGGAAGCCAACGGCGGCACCCTGTTCCTCGACGAGATCGGCGACCTGCCGATGCCGATCCAGGTCAAGCTGCTGCGTGTGTTGCAGGAGCGCGAGGTGGTGCGCCTGGGTTCGCGCAAGAGCATCCCCATCGACGTGCGCGTGCTGGCGGCGACCAACGTGCAACTGGAGCGGGCGATCAATGCCGGGCACTTCCGCGAGGACCTGTACTACCGGCTCAATGTCGTCAGCCTGGAGCTGTCGCCGTTGCGCGAGCGACCCGGCGACATCCTGCCGCTGACCCGCCACTTCATCGCCGAGTACAGCCGTCGCCTGGGCTACGGCCAGAGCCAGTTGAGCCCGGAGGCGGCGCAGAAGTTGCGTGCCTATTCCTGGCCGGGGAACATCCGCGAGCTGGAGAACGTCATCCACCATACCTTGCTGATCTGCCGCGACGGGCTGATCCGCGCGGATGACCTGCACCTGTCCAACCTGCGCCTGGAGCGTGGCGAGGAGCTAGCGCGCGGGGGCCCGGCGAGCGGCGCCGCCGAGCACTTGTTGCAGCAGGCTTTCCAGCGTCTGTTCGAAGAGCAGGGCGAGAACCTCCATGGGCGGGTCGAAGATGCCCTGCTGCGCGCGGCGTACCGTTTCTGCCACGGCAACCAGGTGCATACCGCCAACCTGCTGGGACTCAGCCGCAACGTCACGCGCACGCGGCTGATCGCCATCGGCGAGCTGGTGGTGAACAAGCGCGGTGGCCAGCGGATCGATGGCGAGCGGGCGGTGCGGTTGTCGATCTGACTTCAGGCGCTCGGATAAGCGCAAGCGGTTATTCGGCCAACCTCCCGCGACTATCCGCCGTGCCGGCGCTGCGGCATTCGCCCAAACCCAGTCGGGCGCAGTAGACTCGGCGCTTTGCGGAGCGTCTGGCTCCGCGCTCTGCGCCAGGTGGAACCGCCCGATGCCCGATACCTCTCCCGATCTGCCGGCCATGTCGCCGCTCGCCGCCTATCGTCAGGCCGTGGAACAGCGCGGTTTCGCTCCCGACGAGGCGCAGCGGCGCGCAGCCGAGGCGCTGGAGCGTTGTTTCCAGGCCCTGCACGAGCCGCACCGCCACGGCGCGATCCAGGGCGTCTACCTGTGGGGACCGGTAGGACGCGGCAAGACCTGGCTGATGGACCACTTCTACCAGTGCCTGCGCGTGCCCGCGCGGCGCCAGCACTTCCACCACTTCATGCAATGGGTGCACCAGCGCCAGTTCGAACTGACCGGTACAGCCGACCCGTTGCGCGCCCTGGCCCGCGAGTTGGCGCGGGACGTGCGGGTGCTGTGCTTCGACGAGCTGTTCGTCAGCGATATCGGCGACGCCATCCTGCTCGGCAGCCTGCTGCGCATCATGTTCGAGGAGGGCGTGGTGCTGGTGGCCACTTCCAACCAGCCACCGGAGCAGTTGTACGCCGACGGTTTCAACCGCGAACGCTTCCTCCCGGCGATCGAGGCGATCCAGCGGCACATGGCGGTGGTCGCGGTGGATGGCGGCCAGGACCACCGCCTGCATCCCGGCCGGGCCGAGCAACGCTACTGGGTGGTGGAGGCGGGGCAGGCGAGCGGTTTCGCCGAACTCTTCGCGCGCCTGAGTGCCGGCGAAGCGGCATCCACGCAGCCCATCGAACTGGGGCACCGCCCGCTGGCGGTGCACCGGCACAGCGAATCGGTGCTCTGGTGCAGCTATGCGCAGCTCTGCGAGGCGCCGCTGTCGGCACTGGACTTCATCGGCCTTTGCGACCGCTACCGGGCGATCCTGATGGACGACCTGCCGTGCCTGAGCGCCAGCCAGCGCGAAGGCCGCATAGCCCGTGGCACCGAGGACGGCGCGCAACTGGTGGAGGCGGGTGATCGCGAATTGCCGCAGTTGTCGGTGCACGACGACGGCGTGCGGCGCTTCATCGCCCTGGTGGACGAATGCTACGACCGCAAGGTGCCGCTCTACCTGGAGGCCAGGGTGCCGTTGGAGGCACTTTATACCGAGGGCTACCTGGCCTTCGCCTTCCGTCGCACCCTCAGCCGGCTGCGCGAGATGCAGCTGGCACGCTTCGGCAGCGACAGCGCCGGCTAGCGCCGCGCCGCCGAAGCGGGAACTGCGGATGGCCGCCCGCGCTCATCCGCCGGCCAGGCCGAGGCTCAGTAGCCGTGCCGGCGCAGCAGCGCGTCCATGTCTTGCGCCGCCGGGCGGCCCTGGAACTTCAGCAGTTCCGAGGTGCGGTTGGTGAAGAAACCGTCGACGCCGGCCGCGCCTAGGGCCTTGAAGTCTTCCGCCGAGTCCACCGAGTAGGCATGGATGAACAACCCGCGCGCGTGGGTCATGCGGTTCATCCAGGGTTTCACCAGGTCGGCGTAGCTCTGTTCGCCGCGTTCGCTGAGGGTCGCCGAGGGCCCGGTGCCCAGCGCGCCGTGGGCCTTGGCCCAGTCCAGCCAGGCGCCGAACTCGGCTTCGGACTTCACTTCCTGCCTGGCGTAGAAGGCCGCCTTGTCGGTTTCCCCGGATTCCTTGAAGGTCACTGGCGAACGGGCTTCCAGGTAACCGTCGCCGAGCCACAGCAGGAGAATCTTCGGCACTTGCGGCATGCTTTCTTGCAGCAGCTCCAGGCTGCTCTTCTCGAAGGTCTGCAGGATCACCCGGCCATTGCCGTGGGCCACGTCGACATGCCCGGCGGCGGCGCGCTCGCGGGGTTGCAGCCAGCCGCGGCGTTCCAGCAGCTTGCGCAGGTCGTCTTCGATGCCGGGGAATTGCGCCGGTACCTTGGTCTCCAGGTACAGGCCCGGCTTGTTGGCGCCGCCCTCGGCGATGTCGAGCATCTCGTCGAGGGTGAGGATGCGCAGGCCGACGAAGCCGGGCCGGGCGCGCTCGGGGAAGGCGCGATTGAACCAGGAGCCGGCGTCCAGGCGCTTGAGTTCGGCGAGAGTGAAGCTGCTCACCGGGTCCTTGGCGCGCTCCGGGAAGACCTCGGCGACGTCGGTGGTGCGCTCCAGGGTGTCGTCGTGGAGGGCGACCAGCACGCCGTCGCGGCTGCGCTGCACGTCGGCTTCCAGGTAGTCGGCGCCGAGGTCGCGGGCCAGCAGGTAGGCCGCGGCGGTTTCCTCGGGGGCGTCGTACGAGGCGCCGCGGTGGGCGATGACCGCCGGCCAGGGCACGCCGGCGGCGGCGCTGAGGGCCTTGCCGGACGGCTCCGCGGCCTGGGCGGCGAGCCCCGCCGTCAGGCCGAGGAGGCCCAGGGTCTTGAATGTTCCTTGCCAGAATCTTTGCCGCATGAGGCGCCTTTCCTTCTTTCTTTTTCACGGGATTGCCGACCAGTCTGGCGTCGCCGGATGACCGGAGGACGACAGATACAGGTCTGTCCGGCGCGGGGAAAGATGCGCTGTCGCGGCGACGCTGGTTCCTGTCGCCCTCGGTAAAGCGCCAGCCCTCCCAGGCCGGGAGGGCGGATTCTACAGGCGTTTGTTCAGCAGGCGGGCCAGGCGGTCGCCGCCGAACTGGATCAACGTGACCAGCAGCACAAGGACGATGATCACGGTGAGCATCACCTGGGTGTCGAAGCGCTGGTAGCCGTAGCGGTAGGCCAGGTCGCCCAGGCCGCCGGCACCGATCGCACCGGCCATGGCCGAGGAATTGATCATGGTCACCAGGGTGATGGTGAAGCCGCCGACGATGCCCGGTCGCGCCTCCGGCAACAGTACGTTGCAGATGATGTGGCGGCGTTCGCAGCCCATCGCCTGGGCCGCCTCCACCAGGCCGTGGTCGACTTCGCGCAGGCTGACCTCGGCGATCCGCGCGAAGAACGGCGTGGCGGCGATGGTCAGCGGCACCACCGCGGCCCAGACTCCATAGCTGGTGCCGACGATCATCCGGGTAAAGGGAATCAGCGCCACCATCAGGATCAGGAAGGGTACCGAGCGCAGCACGTTGACCAGACCGCCCAGGATGCGATTGAGCAGGCGCGCCTCGAAGATCCCGCCCGGCCCGGTGGTGACCAGCACCAGGGCCAGCGGGATACCCACCAGCAGGACGATGGCGGAGGACGCGCCGATCATCAGCAGCGTATCGAGGAAACCTTGCCAGAGCCGTTCAAGCATGGGCGACATGGCCGAGCACCTCCACCTTGTCCGCCACCAGCGCGGCCTTGGCCAGCACGCCGGGAAGCTCGCCGGGCGGCGCGCCGACCTGTAGCAGCAGGCGCCCCAGGGCGCGGCCCTGGATACGCTCTATGCCGCCGTGGAGCAGGTCGACGCGCTGGCCGATGGCCCTGGCGATGGCCAGCAGGTCCGGCACCCGTCGGCTGGCGCCGGTGTACTGGAGATCGAGCAGCACCGGGTCGCCGGCGCCGGGAGCCTGGCGCAGGCGCGCCTGGAGGTCGGCCGGGAGGGCGGCGCGCAGGCTGCCGAGCAGGCTTCGGGTGACGGCATGGCGCGGATCGCCGAAGACTTCCCAGACTTCGCCCTGTTCGACGATGCGGCCGCATTCGAGGACCACCACGCGGTCGCAGATCTCGCGGATGACCGCCATCTCGTGGGTGATCAGGACGATGGTCAGGCCCAGCCGGCGGTTGATGTCGCGCAGCAGCGCGAGGATCGCCTGGGTGCTCTCCGGGTCCAGCGCCGAGGTGGCTTCGTCGCAGAGCAGTATCTGCGGCTGGTGCACCAGCGCGCGGGCGATGCCGACGCGCTGTTTCTGCCCGCCGGAGAGCTGTGCCGGATAGGCGTCGCGTTTTTCCTCCAGGCCGACCAGTTGCAGCAGCCCGGCGACCCGCTCCTCGATCCGTGCCCGGGGCACCCCGGCCACCCGCAGCGGCAGGGCGATGTTCTGCCGCACGGTCTTGGCCGACATCAGGTTGAAGTGCTGGAAGATCATGCCGATGCGTCGGCGCAGGGCGACCAGGCGCTGGCCGTCGTAGCCGCCGATGTCTTCGTCGTCGATCAGCACCTGCCCCTCGCTGGGACGCTCCAGGCGATTGAGGGTGCGGATCAGCGAGGACTTTCCGGCGCCGCTGCGGCCGATGATGCCGAACACTTCGCCGCGGCGGATTTCCAGGTCGATCTCCCGCAGGGCCTGGACTCCACCGGGGTAGCGCTTGCCCAGGCCGTGGAGACGGATGTGCGGCGTGGAGGCGCGCGTGTCGGGCGCCGTCGGGAACGGTTCGAGGGGCAGCAGGCTCGGGGGAACGGTCATGGCCGTCACTCCCAGCCCGGCTGGTACAGCGTGCCATGGGCCTTGTCCAGCGCGGCGCGGACCACCGGTGAATGCTGGTAGATGTCGACGAAGCGCGCCAGGCGGCCGTCGCGGTCCTGGTAGTCGCCGCGGGTGACGAACTGGATCACGTATTCCCGGTTGTCGATCCCGTCGAACAGCAGTGCCCGGGTCGGGTCGATGGTCCCGGCCAGGCGCAGGTAGTGCGGGTAACCCTGGGCCAGGTCGAAATCGTCGAGGGCGCGCGCCAGTTGCACCGCCTCCAGCTCGGTGATGCGGATGTCCTTCGGGTTGTCGACGATATCGTCGAGGGTCGCCTTGTAGCCGACGCCGTCCCTGAGCTTCAGCAGGCCGGCCTTCTGTAGCAGTTGCAGGCCGCGGCCGCCATTGATCGGGTCGTTGGCGATGGCCACGCTGGCGCCTTCCGGCAACTCTGCGAGGCTGGCGTAGCGCTTCGAATAGAGCCCGACGTTGTTGATGATCCCCGGCGCGAACGGCTTCAACTGGAAGCCGCCTTCGCGGTTGGCGTTTTCCAGGAAGGGCACGTGCTGGAAGTAGTTGGCGTCGATGTCGCCCTGGGCGAGGGTGATGTTGGGGGCGTTCCAGTCGCTGAACTCGACCAGTTCGACCTTCAGTCCCTGCTTGCCGGCTTCGCTCACGGCGACTTCCAGCGGCGGGGCGAAGGCGGCGGTGGTGCCGATCTTCAGCGGGGCGTCGGCGGCCTGGGCCGGGCCGCTGCCGAGGAGGACGGCCAGGCTCAGGGTTTTCAGGGTGTTCAGCATGGTGGGCTCCTGAACGAAAGGGAAAGTGGGGTCAGGCCTGGCGCTGGCGCGCGGCCGGGGGCTGGCGGAAGGCGGCGCCGGCGTGTTCCGCCTGCAGGCGCGCGCGGCCGCCGCCGAAGAGCTTCTCCCGCAGGGTGCCGGGTGCGTAGGCGGTCTTGTAGCTGCCGCGTGTCTGCAACTCGGGCACCACCAGGTCGATGAAGTCGGCGTAGCTCTCCGGCTCCACGGTGCGGGTCAGATTGAAGCCGTCCAGGCCGGTATCGGCGATCCAGCCTTCGAGGTCGTCGGCGACCTGGCGCGGGTCGCCTACCAGGGTCACGTAGCGGCCGCCCAGGGCCAACTGGTCGAGGAGCTTGCGCACGGTGGAGTCGGTGCGCGCCACGGTGAGGTTCTTCACCACCGACTCGATGGCGTTGTTCTTCTCGTAGCGGATCGGCTCGTCGAGCCCGTAGCGCGACAGGTCGATGCCGCTGGAGCTGGCGAAGTGCGCCAGGCCGGCCTCGGGGCTGGCGTAGCGGCGGTACTCGGCATGCTTGTCGCGGGCCTCGGCCGCGGTGGCGGCGACGATCACGTTGATGCCCATGAAGATCCTGATGTCCTCGGCGCGACGGCCGGCGCCGACCACCGCCGCGCGGATGCGCTGCACCAGTTGGCGGGTGGCCTCGCGGGTTTGTCCGGAGACGAACACGCATTCGGCGTGGCGCGCGGCGAAGGCCAGGCCACGCTCCGAGGAGCCGGCCTGGAACAGCACCGGGGTGCGCTGTGGAGAGGGCTCGGCGAGGTGGTAGCCCTCGACCTGGTAGAACTCGCCATGGTGGCGGATCTTGTGGATCTTCTCCGGCCGCGCGTAGACCCGTCGCTGGCGGTCGGCGAGCACCGCGTCGTCTTCCCAGCTGCCCTCCCAGAGCTTGTAGAGGACCTCCAGGTACTCGTCGGCGCGGTCGTAGCGGCGGTCGTGCTCGATCTGCGCGGACTGGCCCATGGCCTTGGCCGCGCTTTCCAGGTAGCCGGTGACGATGTTCCAGCCGATCCGCCCGTCGCTCAGGTGGTCGAGGGTCGAGAGCCGCCGGGCGAACGGGTAGGGCGCCTCGTAGGTGAGGTTGGCGGTGACGCCGAAACCCAGGTGCTCGGTGACCCCGGCCATGGCCGAGACCAGCATCAGCGGGTCGTTCACCGGCAACTGGACGGCTTCGCGGGCGGTCACCTCGATGCCGCCCTGGTAGACGTCGTAGACGCCGAGGATATCGGCGATGAACAGGCCGTCGAACAGGCCGCGCTCCAGCAGCCGGGCCAGCTCGGTCCAGTGGCGCAGTTTGCGGTAGTCGCTGGAGCGGTCGCGTGGGTGGGTCCAGAGGCCGTGGTTGATATGGCCGACGCAATTCATGCTGAAGGCGTTTAGGAGAATCTGCTTCTTGCTCATGGCGGTTCCTTCGGCGTTCAGAGCGTGCCGCGGCGTGGCGGCAGGCGGCCGTTGAGGTAGTAGTCGCCGACCGCGTGGTACTTCCAGCGCACCGGGTCGTGCAGGGTGTGTACGCGGGCGTTGCGCCAGTGGCGGTCGAGACCGAGTTCGGCGAGACAGGCGCGGCTGCCGCCAAGCTCGATCAGCTTGCTGCCGGCCAGCAGGGCGACCTCGGTGGTCAGCGCGCGGGCTTCGGCGACGGCGATCGAGGCGGCCGCCACGCTTTCCGCGTCCGGCTCGGCGGTGGCCCGGTCGAGCACCCGCCCGGCACGCTCCAGCAGCGCTTCGGCGGCGTGCAGGCGGATCGCCAGGCGGCCGATCTCGTGGATGGTCAGTGGGTCGGCGCTGGCCTTGTCGACGCCGGAGTCGACCCAGGGCCGGGCGCGCTCGCGGACGAAACGCAGGGTGTCCTCGAAGGCGCCGCGGGCGATCCCGGCGTCGATCGCCGCGTGGAGGATCTGTGCCAGCGGGCCGACGGTGGTCGGGCGCTCGAAGGCGTCCTGGAACGAGACCACGTCCTCGGCGGCCACCGCTACCCGGTCGAACAGCGCCGAACCGCTGCCGGTGGTGCGTTGACCGAAGCCGGACCAGTCGTCGACGATTTCCAGCCCGGCGCTGTCGCGCGGGACGAAGGCCAGTTGCTGGCGGCCCTCGTCGTCCACCGCCAGGGTCGGCACCCGCTGCGCGTAGAGTGCGCCGGTGCAGTAGAACTTGCGCCCGTCCAGGCGGTAGCCGTCGCCGTCGCCGTCGGCGCGCAGGCGGGTACGGCGCTCGCTGGCGGTACGCGTGCCGATCTCGGCCAGGGCGTTGCCGAAACGCTCGCCGGCCAGGGCGGCGCCGAACAGGCGACCTTTCTGCGCCGGCGAGCCGTTCACCCGCAGCACTTCGAGGGCGTAGAAATGGTTCTGCGGAATCTGCCCCAGGGAACTGTCGGCGGCGCTGACGATCGCCACCACCTTCGCCAGGGTCACCCGCGAGACGCCGGCCCCGCCGTATTCGCGGGGCACCGCGATGCCCCACAGGCCGGAGCGGGAGAACAGTTCCAGTTCTTCCAGCGGCAGGCGCCGCTCGCGGTCGCGCTGGATGCTTTCGCGGGCGAACAGGGCGGCCAGCTCGCGGGCCGTTTCCAGGGCTTCGTCGTCGCTGCCGATGCGATGGGCAGCGGCCGTGGGATTGTCGCGCGTAGCGTGTGCGAGGCTCATCGGGCGCTCCTCAGATCCATGAGTGACGCGCCGGACGGGCGCCGTTCAGGTAGTAGTCGCCGACCGCGTGGACTTTCCAGCGCACCGGGTCGTGCAGGGTATGGGTGCGGGCGTTGCGCCAGTGCCGGTCGAGGTTGAACTCGGCGAGCGTGGCACGGCTGCCGGCCAGCTCGAAGAGCTTCTCGCTGGCGGCCAGGCTGATCTCGGTGCTCAGCACCTTGGCCTCGGCCACGGCGATCGAGGCGCGTGCCGCCGACTCGGCGTCCACCGGCCGCGCGGCCACTTCGTCGAGGACCTGGCCGGCCTTCTCCAGCAGGGCGTTGGCGGCGTGCAGCTCGATTTGCAGGCGGCCGACCTCGGCGATGCTGTAGAGCTCATCGCTGGCGCGTTCGACCTGGGCGTCGATCCAGGGCCGGCTGCGTTCGCGGACGAAAGCCTGGGCGTCGTCCAGCGCCGCCTGGGCGATGCCGGCGTCGATGGCGGCCTGGATCAGTTGCGAGACGGCGCCCTGGAGGCTCGGGATCTCGGCCAGCAGGCCGTTGTGGATCAGCATGTCGCCGGCTACCGGAACCTCGTCCAGCAGTACCGTGCCGCTGGCGGTGGTGCGCTGGCCGAAGCCGGACCAGTCGTCGACGATGCGCAGGCCGGGAGCGCCGCGCTCGACGAAGAGCATCACCGCGCGTTCTTCCTCGTCGATGGCCTTGACCGCCACCCAGTGGGCGAACAAGGCTCCGGTGGAGTAGAACTTCTCGCCGCTGACCCGGTAGCCGTCGCCGTCGCGACGGACCCGCGCCTTCAGCTCCAGGGTGTGGCGGGTATTGCGCTCCGGGCCGGCGTTGGCCAGCCGGCGGCCGTCGAGGATGCCACGGAACAGCTTGCGTTTCTGCGCCGGGCTGGCGACGTTGTCGATCACGCTGAGCAGGCCGAACTGGTTCTGCGGAATCTGTCCGAGGGCCGGGTCGGCGGCACAGATGACACGGAACACCTCGGCCAGGGTCACATGGGAAACCTGCGCGCCGCCATGGGCGCGGGGAATGCCGATGCCGCCCAGGCCGAGGCGGGTGAAGAGTTCCAGTTCCTGCCAGGGCAGGCGTCGTTCGCGGTCGCGTAGCGCCGCTTCGCGACGGGCCAGTCCGGCTACCTCGTGGGCGGCCTGCAACGCCTGGGCGTCGTTCTCGATGAGGCGTGCCGGGAGTAGCCGGGGCGCCTGGTCACGAAGATCCTTGGGTGCGGTTTCGTCGGTCATGGTTCAGCCTTGCAGCGTGGTGGTTCCGCCAGCGGCATCGGTGTGGCGCGGCTCGCGGGTTCGGTGGTGCGGGTGGAACGCCTGGAGGAGGGAGGGGAAACAGGCGGTAACGACATGCTCGCTGGGCACCTCTGGCAGTTCGGATAGGTGGCTGGCGCGATCGCCAAGCCTCTGCCGGGTCTGTTTGCACAAGCCGTGCCGTTTGCTAATCCATAGAAAAATCAAAGAGTTGGAGGTTTTCTCCAACAGTTTCTGCTGGTCCGCGGGCGCTGCCTGTTGCTCCGCTGTTGCCAGGGCAACAGTTACCGGCGGATTACAGCCGGATGCCGCGCGCCGGCGCCGTGCTGCTAGGGTGATAGGGTTTCGCGCGCGGCGGCCTGGCGCGCGTCCACCCACTCGGATCGTCGAAGGAACTCCCATGCAGAGCGCTAACGCTTCAGAACTCACCACCGACATCGCCGTGATCGGCGGCGGCGCGGCCGGCATCGGCGTGATCGCCAGCCTGCTGAAACGTTCGCCGGGGTTGCGTATCAGCCTGATCGAGCCGGCGGACACCCACTACTACCAACCGGGCTGGACCCTGGTCGGTGGCGGCGCCTACGCACAGGGCGACACCGCGCGGCCGATGGCCGGGCTGGTCCCGCCCGGCGTGGAGTGGTTGCGCACCCGCGTCGAGCGGGTCGACCCCGAGGCGCGCCGACTGTTGCTGGAGGGCGGCGACAGCCTGGAATACCGCAACCTGATCGTCTGCCCCGGCCTGCGCCTGGCCTGGGAGCGCATCGAGGGCCTGGAGGAGACCCTGGGGCGCAACGGCGTCACCTCCAACTACCGCTACGACCTGGCGCCCTACACCTGGGAGCTGGTGCGCGGCCTGCGCGGCGGCAAGGCGCTGTTCACCCAGCCGGCGATGCCGATCAAGTGCGCCGGGGCGCCGCAGAAAGCCATGTACCTGTCCTGCGACCACTGGCTGCGGGAGGGCGTGCTGCAGGACATCGAGGTCGAGTTCGACCTGGCCGGCGCGGCGTTGTTCGGTGTCGCCGATTTCGTTCCGCCGCTGATGGAGTACGTGCGCAAGTATTCGGCCGAGCTGGCGTTCAATTCCAACCTGGTGAAGGTCGACGGCGCGGCGCGCAAGGCCTGGTTCGAGGTGAAGGACGCCGACGGCAACACCAATCTGGCGGAAAAGGACTTCGACCTGCTGCACGTGGTGCCGCCGCAACTGCCGCCGACCTTCGTCGCCGCCAGCGGCCTGGGCGACGCGGCCGGCTGGTGCGAAGTCGACCCGGCGACCCTGCAACATGTCCGTCATGGCGAGATCTTCGCCCTCGGCGATGTCTGCGGCACCGCCAACGCGAAGACCGCGGCGGCGGCGCGCAAGCAGATCGTGGTGGTGGCCGAGAACCTTCTCGGCCTGCGCAGCGGCCGTGGCCTGCCGCTGCGCTACGACGGCTACGGCGGTTGTCCGCTGACCGTCGAGCGCGGCCGGGTAGTGCTGGCGGAGTTCGGCTATGCCGGCAAGCTGCTGCCGACCTTCCCGCTGGAGTCCACCGCGGCCAGCCGCTTCGCCTGGCTGCTCAAGCGCCACGTACTGCCCTGGGTGTACTGGAACGCCATGCTCAAGGGCCGGGAGTGGCTGGCGCGGCCGGGGCGCTAGACCGGGCGGCAGCCCTCGGCCTGACCCTCCGCACGGCCGGCCTCAAAGCTCGTGGGCGAACGGCAGGTCCGGCCCCACCCGCGAGCAGGTGACCGCCGCCGCGCGGATGGCGAAGGCGAGCATCGCGTCGATCGCTTCCCGCGACAGCGCGGCTAGCCCGGCCGGGCTGTCGGCGTCGAGGCGGCGGAGGTAGGCGAGGGTCGCCGCCTGGAAGGTATCGCCGGCGCCGACCGTATCGCGCAGTGGCAGGGCGGTATCCGCCGGGCGACTCCAGCTGCCGTGGGCGCAGTGCACGCTGGCGCCGGCCCCGCCGTGGGTGACGAAGACCAGCCGGCAGCGCGAGTTCAGCCAGTCGCGGGCCACCTCGCCGGGGGCGCGGCCGGGGTAGAGCAGGGCCAGGTCTTCCTCGCTGGCCTTGATCAGGTGCGCATGACTGGCGAAGGCCTCGACCCGGCGCCGCCAGAGGTCGATGTCCGGCTGCGGGTCGAGGCGCACGTTGGGATCCAGGCTGACCAGGCGCCGGCCGCTCTCGCGCCGGACCAGCGCCAGCAGGGTGTCGGCCACCGGTGTCACCACCAGGGTATAGGAGCCGACGTGCAGCCCGCGTATCCGCCCATCCAGCGTCGGCAGGTGTTCCAGGCGCACCTGGCGGTCGGCGCAGCCGTCGCCGCGGAACTGGTATTGCGCCGAGCCGTTGGCGTCGAGGCCGACCATCGCCAGGGTGGTCGGGGCGTCGCTGGGCACCAGGAAGCCGCAGTCCACGCCTTCTTCTTCGAGCACCCGGCGCAGCCGCGTGCCCAGGTAGTCGCTGGACAGCCCGCCGAACAGCGCCGCCTCCACGCCCAGCCGGCGCAGGCCGACGGCGACGTTGAACGGCGAGCCGCCGGCGATCGCGGTGAAGCCCAGCTCGTTGCTGCGCGCAGCGCTTTCCAGGCTGAAGACATCGAAAAGGGCCTCGCCACACACCAGGTACATGCAGATCTCCAAAACGCCAGAAGAGGAAGGAAAGCGACCATTATCGCGGAGGCAGGTGCTCCAGGTAACGCCGGTAGGCCTGTTCGTAGGCCGCCTGTTGTCGCGCCTGGGGCTGGGTGCGGGTCGACTCCTCGAGCGCCACGCAGCGCCGGCACAGGGCTTCCAGGCTTTCACCGGCGCCGCTTTCGCGGCCCAGGCTCCAGGCCGCCTGGAGCGCCGCGCCAAGGGCGGCGGCCTCGGTCTGCCGCGGACAGACCAGCGGCAGGCCGAGCAGGTCGGCGAGCGTCCGCCGCCACAGCGGGTTCTTCGCCGCGCCGCCGACCAGGCGGATTTCCTCGCCCGGCAGGCCGCTGGCGCGCAGCAGGTCGAGGCCGTAGCGCAGGCCGAAGGCGGTGCCTTCGAGCACCGCCCGGCAAAGATTGGCGCGGCTCAGGTTGGCCGCGGTCATGCCATGCAGGCTGGCGCTGGCGTGCGGTAGCGCCGGAACCCGCTCGCCGTCGAAGAACGGCAGCATCAGCAGACCCTCGGCGCCGACCGGCGCCTGGGCGGCCAGCCGGGAGAATTCGTCGAGGTCGAGGTGCAGCAGGTCCTGTACCAGGCCGCAGGCGCCGGTGAGGTTCATCGTGCAGGCCAGCGGCAGCCAACCGCCGGACGAGGCGCAGAAGGTCGCCAGCTCGCCGTGCGGACTGACCAGCGGCCGCTCGGCATAGGCGCTCAGGGTGCCGGAGGTGCCCAGGCTGGCGGTGAGCAGGCCGGGGCGGATGTTGCCGGTGCCGATGGCGGCGAGCATGTTGTCGCCGCCGCCGCAGGCGACCCGCGTGTGGGGAGCCAGGCCGAGGGCGGCGGCCGCTTCGGGGCGCAGGTTGCCGATGCAGGCGCCGGGCTCGATCAGCTCCGGCAGCGCCGCCGCCAGGCGTCCGCCCGGCTCGACCAGCTCCAGCACGTCGCTGGCCCAGGTGCGCCGGCGCACGTCGAAGTAGCCGCTGCCGGAGGCGTCGCCCGCTTCGCTACAGACGCGGCCGGTGAGCCAGTGGTTGAGGTAGTCGTGGGGCAGGAGGATATGCGCGACGCGGGCGAACAGCTCGGGAAAGCGTCGCTTGCTCCAGAGCAGCTTGGACAGCGTGTAGCCCGGCGCGAGCACCAGCCCCAGGCGTTCCAGCGAGCCGGCCGGGCCGCCGAGGGCTTCCAGCAGCTCGCGGTTCTCCGCCGCGCTCTCGGTGTCGCACCAGAGCTTGGCCGGGCGCAGCGCCCGGCCCTCGGCGTCGAGCAGGAGCAGCCCATGCTGCTGGGCGGAAACCGCCAGGGCGCGGACCTCGCGGCCGTCCACCGCGGCTTCTTCCAGGGCCATGCGTACCGCGCTGGCCATGGCTTCCAGCCAGTCCGCCGGGTCCTGCTCGCGGCGTCCGTCGCGGCCTTCCGGCGGGCGCTGCGCGGCGCTGCCCAGGCCCAGCGTGCGGCCGCTGCCGGCGTCGAGCAGCAGCGCCTTGCTACCCTGGGTGCCGCAATCGATGCCGAGGAACAATCCGTGCATGCGGCCCTCCGGAGTCATTCGCCGAGTACCTGGCGCAGGGTTTCGCTGACGCCGTGTCGGCGCAGGCTGTCGTAGAGCCGCTCGAAGGCCTCGACGAAGGCCGCCGAGGCCGGGATCGCCGGGCCGAACACGGTCTCCACGCCGAGCAGGCGCCGGCCCAGGCCGTGGCGTTCGGCAACCAGCGCCTGGCATTCGGCGGCGCGCGGATCGGGAATCGGGTAGCGTTCGCCATGCTCGTCGACCCCACCCAGGTACAGCGCCCAGGCCGCCACCACCAGGGCCACCCGTTCCAGCGGCCGGCCGGCGGCGATCAGCCGATTGGCGGTGGGGACGATGAACTTGGGAAACTTCGACGAGCCGTCCGAGCAGACCCGTTCCAGTTGGTCGGCGATGGCGCGGTTGGCGAAGCGCTCGACCAGGCTGTCCTTGTAGCGTTCCAGGTCGATCCCCGGTACCGGTGCCAGCAGCGGGGCCACGTCGCGGTCCATGAAGGCCCGCACGTAGCGACGCAGCAGCGGGTCGCCGAGGGTCTCGTGGACGAAGCGGTAGCCGCGCAGGAAGCCCAGGTAGGTGAGCGCCAGGTGGCTGCCGTTGAGCAGGCCGATCTTCATCTCCTCGTAGGGCGTGACGTCGTCGGTGAACTGCACGCCGACCTTTTCCCAGGCCGGGCGCCCAGCGCTGAAACGATCTTCCAGCACCCATTGCACGAAGGGTTCGCAGACCACCGGCCAGGCGTCTTCCACGTCGTGCCGTTGGGCCAGTTGGCGGCGGTGGGCGGGGCTGGTCATCGGGGTGATGCGGTCGACCATGGCGTTGGGAAAGCTGACGTGCGTCGCGATCCAGCGCGCCAGCCCCGGGTCGAGCCGTTCGGCGAAGGCCAGCAGCGCCTTGCGCGCCACCTCGCCGTTATGCGGGAGGTTGTCGCAGGACATCACGGTGAACGCCGGCACGCCTGTGTCGCGGCGCCGCCGCAGAGCCTCGCAGAGAAAGCCGAAGACCCCGCGCGGGGTCCGCGGGTTGGCCAGGTCGTGGCGCACCAGCGGCAACTCGGCGAGGAACTCGCCGCTGCCATCGTCGATGCAGTAGCCGCCTTCGGTGATGGTCAGCGAGACGATGCGGATGGCCGGCTCGGCAAGTTTTTCCAGCAGCGCCTCGGCGCCGTCCTCGGCGAGCAGCATGCCGCTGATGGCGCCGATCACGCGGACCTCGGTGTCCGGTTGGTCGCCCAGCTCGTAGAGGGTGTAGAGGTAGTCCTGGGCGGCCAGGGCGTCGTGCATGGCGCGGTCGTCGCTGCGCAGGCCGGCGCCGCAGATCGCCCAGTCGAGGGCTTCGCCGCGGTTCATCAGGGCGTCGGTGTAGGCCGCCTGGTGCGCGCGGTGGAAGCCGCCGACGCCGATGTGGACGATGCCCTGGCGCAGTTGCGCGGGGTCGTAGGACGGGCGGGCGACAGCGGTCGCCAGCAGGGGGAGGTGCTGCCGGTTGAGTTTCATCGGTGGGTTCCCGCTGGCGGCTTCAGGCCGCCTGTTGCAGTCGTTTGTCGAGGGCCTGGCCGTTGCTATCGAACAGGTGGCAGTGCTCCGGATCGAAGCCCAGCTCCAGGGGGGCGCCGTAGTCCGGTGCGAAATCGCCGCGCACGCGCAGGGTGAGCATTTCCCCCGAGTCGGCGCGGACATGGCAGAAGCTGTCGCTGCCCAGGCGCTCGCTGACGTCGGCGGCGACCCGCAGCAGGCCCTGGAAGGCATGGCCCGGGCGGGCGATGTTCAGGTGTTCCGGGCGGATGCCGAGGGTCACCGGGCTGCCGGTTGCCAGCTCGCCGGCGCATAGCGGCAGGCCGACGCGCGCGCCGCATTCGAGGGCGACCTCGCAGCGCTCGCCCTGGTTGCGGCTGAGATGGCCGCGCAGGAAGCCCATCTTCGGCGTGCCGAGGAAGCCGGCGACGAACAGGTTGGCCGGATGGTGGTAAAGCTCCAGCGGCGAGCCGACCTGCTCGACGCGCCCGCCGTTGAGCACCACGACCTTGTCCGCCAGGGTCATCGCCTCGACCTGGTCGTGGGTCACGTAGATCATGGTCGCCGCCAGTTCCTGGTGCAGCCGCGCCAGTTCCAGGCGCATCTGCACGCGCAGGGCGGCGTCGAGGTTGGACAGCGGTTCGTCGAAGAGGAATATCTTCGGGTTGCGCACGATCGCCCGGCCGATCGCCACCCTCTGCCGCTGGCCGCCGGAGAGCTGGCGCGGCTTGCGCTCCAGCAGCGCTTGCAGTTCGAGGATGCGTGCGGCGGCGTCGACCTTGGCGGCGACCTCGCGCTTGTCGACGCCGGCCAGGTCGAGGGCGAAGGAGAGGTTCCTGCGCACCGTCATGTGCGGGTACAGCGCGTAGGTCTGGAAGACCATCGCCAGGTCGCGTTTCGCCGGCGGGGTGTCGGTGATGTCCGTGCCGTCGAGGGCGATGCTGCCGCCGCTGGCCTCTTCGAGGCCGGCGATCAGGCGCAGCAGGGTCGACTTGCCGCAGCCGGAGGGGCCGACGAAGACTACGAACTCGCGGTCGCGGACGTCGAGGTCGATGCCCTTGATGATGGCCTGGCCGTCGAAGCCTTTCTGCAGGTTGCGGATCTTGAGATCAGCCATGGCGGAATACCTCCGTGGACGAAAGGATGGGGATGCGCTTCATTTCACGGCGCCGAAGGAAAGGCCGCGTACCAGCTGCTTCTGGCTGATCCAGCCGAAGACCAGGATCGGCGCGCAGGCGAGGGTGGAGACGGCCGAGAGCTTGGCCCAGAACAGTCCTTCGGGGCTGGAATAGGAGGCGACCAGGGCGGTCAGCGGGGCGGCGGCCGAGGAGGTCAGGTTGAGCGACCAGAAGGCCTCGTTCCAACACAGGATCAGCGACAGCAGCAGGGTCGAGGCGAGCCCGCCGCGGGCGATCGGCAGCAGTACGCGGACGATCTCCTGCCAGGTGCCGGCGCCGTCCAGGCGCGCTGCTTCGAGGATGTCCACGGGGATGTCCTTGAAGTAGGTGTACACCATCCAGACCACGATCGGCAGGTTGATCAGGGTGTAGACGATGATCAGCGCCAGCCGCGAATCGAGCAGGCCGAACTGCTTGGCCAGCAGGTAGATCGGCATCAGTACGCCGACCGGCGGAAGCATCTTGGTCGACAGCATCCAGAGCAGCGTGCGCTTGGTGTGGCGGGTCTCGAAGAAGGCCATGGAGTAGGCCGCCGGCACCGCGACGAGCATGCACAGGAGAGTCGCCGAGGAGGAGATCAGCAACGAGTTCCAGGCGTAGGCGAAGTAGTCGCTGCGCTCGTTGATGTGCAGGTAGTTCTCCAGGGTCGGCTGGAAGATGAACTGCGGCGGCGTGGCGAAGGCGTCGATCTCGCTCTTGAAGCTGGTCAGCAGCATCCAGAAGATCGGGAAGAACAGCAGCAGGGCGATGCCCCAGCAGAGCAGGCCGAGCAGGGCATTGCGCAGGCGGCGGGATTGCTTGAGTGTCAGCATGGCGGGTTCCTCAGCTGCGCTCGGTAAGGTTCTTGCCGATCATCCGCACCAGCACGATGGCGGCGATATTGGCGATCAGCACCGCGATCAGGCCCCCGGCCGAGGCCATGCCGACATCGAACTGCAGCAGCGCCTGGTTGTAGATCAGGTAGGCGAGGTTGGTCGATTCGTAGCCGGGGCCGCCGCTGGTGGTGGTGAAGATCTCGGCGAACACCGAGAGCAGGAAGATCGTCTCGATCATCAGCACCACCGCGATGGGCCGCGCCAGGTGCGGCAGGGTCAGGTGCCAGAAGATCGCCAGCGGACCGGCGCCGTCGAGGCGGGCAGCCTCCTTCTGCTCCTGGTCGAGGGACTGCATGGCGGTCATCAGGATCAGGATGGCGAAGGGCAGCCATTGCCAGGAGACGATGAGGATGATCGACAGCAGCGGATAGTGCGCCAGCCAATCCACCGGCTCGGCGCCGAACAGGCGCCAGACGGCGGCGAGGATGCCCGAGACCGGGTGGAAGATCAGGTTCTTCCAGAGCAGCGCGCTCACCGTCGGCATGATGAAGAACGGCGAGATCAGCAACACCCGCACCGCGCCGCGGCCGAAGAACTCGCCGGCCTCCAGCAGCGCGGCGATGAGCACGCCGAACGCCACGCTGATCGCCAGCACGCTGCCCACCAGCAGCAGGGTGTTCAGCGCGCCGGGCAGGAAGCCGGCGTCGGTGACGAAGAAGGTGAAGTTCTCCAGGCCGACGAAGGCATTCTCGCCGGGATACAGCAGGTTGTAGCGGATCAGCGAGAAATACAGGGTCATGCCCAGGGGCACGATCATCCACAACAGCAGCAGCGCCACCGAGGGGCTGACCAGGAGCCAGCCAGGGCCGCGCCGGCGGCGCTGGAGACGGCGGCGGGCGGGACGGGCCGGGAGCGGGGTATCGAGGGCCGAGGTGTTCATGGCGACTCCGTCTGGATCTTCAAGGACAAGCGCTCGAGCAGCGCCGCGCCGGGCGCGGCTGCGCCCGGCGGCGGACTACTTCGGATAGCCGGCGCGCTTCATCTCGCGGGCGGTGCTCTGCTGCGCGGCGGCGAGCGCCTGGTCGCTGCTCATCTGCCCGGTGAGGGCGGCGGAGAACAGCTTGCCGACCTGGGTGCCGATGGCCTGGAACTCGGGGATGGTGACCAACTGGATGCCGACATAGGGCACCGGCTTCAGCGTCGGATGGTTGGGATCGACGCGCTTCAGCGATTCCAGGGTGACCCGCGCGAACGGCGCGGCGGCCAGGTAGGCCTCGCTGTAGGTCGAGGCGCGGGTGCCGGGCGGCACGTTGGCTACGCCTTCCCTGTCCGCCACCAGCTTGCCGTACGCCTGCGAGGTGGCCCAGGTGGCGAAGGCCTTCGCCGCGTCCTTGGCGCGCGAGCTGGCGGGAATCGCCAGGGCCCAGGAATACAGCCAGGAGGCGCCCTTGTCGGTGACTTCCCGGGGGGCGAAGGCGAAGCCGGTGGCGTCGGCGACCTTGCTCTGGCTCTTGTCGGTGACGAACGAACCGGCGACGCTGGCGTCCACCCAGATCGCGCACTTGCCGCTGTTGAACAGCGCCAGGTTCTCGTTGAATCCGTTGCTGGAGGCGCCGGGCGGGCCGTACCGCTTGAGGGTGGAGACATAGAAGTCGAGAGCCTTCTTCCATTCGCCGCCGCTGAATTCGGGCTGCCATCGCTCGTCGAACCAGCGTGCGCCGAAGGCGTTGGCCAGGGTGCCGATCAACGCCATGTTCTCGCCCCAGCCGGCCTTGCCGCGCAGGCAGATACCGTACTGGCCCTGGTCCGGGCGGTTGAGCCTGGCGGCGAACTCGCCGAGCTGGGTCCAGGTCGGTTGCTCGGGCATCCGCAGCCCGGCCTGCTGGAACAGGTCCTTGCGGTAGTAGGTGATCGAGGCTTCGGCGTAGAACGGCAGGGCGTACAGCGTGCCCTTGACGGAGAGACCGTCGCGCACCGAGGGCAACAGGTCGTCCAGGGCGTAGTCGGCGGGCAGCCCGCTCATCGGCTCCAGCCAGCCCTTGGCGCCCCACAGCGCGGCTTCGTACATGCCGATGGTGAGCAGGTCGAACTGTCCACCCTGGGTGGCGATGTCGGTGGTCAGGCGCTGGCGCAGGACGTTCTCTTCGAGCACCACCCATTTCAGCGCGATGTCCGGGTGGCTTTCCTCGAACACCTTGGACAGGCGTTGCATGCGGATCATGTCGTTGTTGTTGACCGTGGCGATGGTCAGGGTCTCGGCGCCCTGGGCCAGCAGGGGCAGGGCGAGGCAGGCGGCGGCCAGGCAGGCCTTGATCGAGTCGTTCATCGGTGAACTCCTCTTCCGGGCCGGCGGGCGGCGCGGAAGACATTATTGTTTTTGTGTCGCTCGCTGCCGATTACACAGGCGCGTCACGCAACCGACAAAGCCTCGACTGCACTTCGACCGATACTTTTTTGCACCGCCGGGGTGGGGCGCTGGAGGCTCAGAGCAGGTTCTGCTCGGTCAGCCGCTGGGTCACCAGGCGCCGGTAGCCGGTGGGCGTCATGCCCTTGAGCTGCTGGAAGCGCCGGTTGAAATTGGACAGGTTGCTGAAGCCCGACTCGAAGCACACCTCGGTCACCGGCAGCTCGCTGCGGGCCAGCAGCTCGCAGGACTTGCTGATGCGCAGGCGGTTGACGAACTCGACGAAGCCGCGCCCGGCGGCCTGCTTGAAGAAGCGCGAGAAGTAGGTGGGGGTCATGCCCAGGTGGGCGGCGACCTGCTCCTGGGTGAGGTCCTGGGCGTAGTGCTGGAAGATGTAGTCCACCGCCCGGTTGATCCGTTCGACGTTGTGCTCGTCGGCCAGTTGCGAGGAAGTGACGGTAGAGAGCAACTGGTAGTCCTCGCATTCGGCGAGCTGTTCCATGAGGATAAAAAAGTATCCCAGGCGGGTCATGCCGCCGCTGTCGGCGATGCGTTGCAACAGTCGCCGGCTTTCGCCGATCAGCGCCGGGTCGCGGAACTCGATGCCGTAGCGCGCCCGCGCCAGCAGCGGGGCCAGGCGGTTCAGCTCGGAGAATACGCCGCTGCCGTCCTCCAGCACCTCGTCGGTGAAGTTCACCAGCATGTCGCGCCGGGCCACCACCTCGTCGGGCTCAACCTGGCTGATCCAGTTGTGCGGCAGGTTGGGACCGGTGAGGAACAGGGTGTCGGGGGCGAAGTTGCCGATGTAGTCGCCGATGAATACCTTGCCGGAGCTGGCGACGATCAGGTGCAGCTCGTATTCCTTGTGGAAGTGCCAGCGCACCAGCGGGCTGGGGAAGCCGTGCTGGCGGTAGATCAGCGAATGGCCTTCGTGATCGTCCATCAGCTCGTAGGACGGATCGGTGACTTTGCTGGCTCTGGGCATGGGCGCGGGCCGACCGGGGGAACGAAGGCACATCCTAGCCCGAAGCGGCGGGGCTGTGCAGGGGACCACCCGCGAGCCTCGCTCCCATGCGTGGCGCCGGGTGGCCGCAGGGGCGGGTAGCGGGCCGTGGCTCTATCCGCCGCCATCCGCTTCAACGCCGCGCCGTGACCTGCGGCGTGGCGCCGGGAACCGCCAGGTTCACCGCCTTCTCCTCGCGCGGCGTACCTTCGGGCACCCAGTCGTAGGCCACCGGCAGCGCGCGGTAGACCCAGTTGCTCCGGGCGTCGCCGCGCGGCGCCTTGCCGAAGTAGGGGCTGACGTACTCCCAGACGATCTCGCCGCCGGGCGTTACCTGGAAGAAGCGTCCGTTCTGCCCTTCGTCGATCAGCGTATTGCCGTTGGGCAGGCGCCGCGCGCTGCTGATGAAGGCGCTGTAGAAGGCCCAGCCGGGCTGCTGCGAGTCCTCGGCAGTGTATTGCCAGACGATCTGCTTCTTCAGCGGGTCGATTTCCAGTACCCGCGAGCCGGAGACCAGCCCGCGCTGTACCGAGGGGTAACCGGCGTCACCCTGGTTGTCGAACACCAGCAGGTTGCCGGCGCCCGGCAGGCCCTCGGGAATGAGGTGGGCGTCGTGCTGGCCACTGATCTGGTCCACCGGGCGCGGCAGCTTACGGGCGCTCTTCGGGTCGATCGGCGGAAGGTTCGGGCCGAGGCGCCAGACCACCTTGCCGCTGGCCTTGTCGACGATCGCTATGAAGTTGGCGTTGCGTGAGTCGAGCAGCAGGTTGTCCGGGGCGAAGCGCCGGTCGCCGGCAGCGTGCCAGCGGTTCTCGCCGAGCGGGGCGAGGTTGTTGATGTGCAGGTAGTCGGGGTTCTCGCTGGCCCGTACCCGCTTCAACTGGTCGGCGGTGAATCCGAATTCGTCGAGATGCTCCGAAGCGGTCCAGCTCCAGGCCAGCTTGCCCTGCGGCGTGACCTCGTAGATCACGTCATCGATTACCCGGGGCACGGCGAAGCCCTTCACCGCGTGGACCTTGTTCGCCAGCAGCAGGGTGTTGCCGTTGGCCAGCCGGCGCTGGTCGTGGTGCTGATGGGCGGCGCCGCCCGGCGCCTGGTCACCCCAGCGCCAGACCTCCTTGCCATCCCAGTCCAGCTCGCCGAGGGCCTGGTTGGCCAGGCCGTTGCCGGGCGAGGCCAGCTTGTCCGGAGCGGCCAGGTCGGCCAGTTGCAGCAGCACATGGCCGCGCTTGCCGCCGTTCAGGGCCGGGTCGATCACGGCGGCGGGGAAGCCGGGGTAGTCCCAGCGCTTCACCTCGTTGCCGTTCATGTCGATCAGGTGGGTCTTACGGTCTGCGCCGCTGAAGATCACGTACTGGTTGAAGGCCTTCTGCGGGTCGTAGCGGGTCACTCCGGTGGGGTAGACGCTGGGCGCGGCATGGGCGCCGGCGGCGAGCAGCGCGGCGCTGAGCAGGAGCATCGGGAATCTGGGCATGGCGGGTTCCTCGGCGATCGGTTCAGAAGTCGTAGCGGGCGGTCACGCCCAGGGTGCGCGGCGTGCCGAGCACGCCGGCGTAGCCGCCGTTGGCGGAATTCCAGAGGCTGGTGAAGTAGGTCTTGTCGAAAGCGTTCTTCAGCCACAGGGACAGGTCCCACTGGCCGTCCCCGTAGTCGCCGCGCAGGCCGGCGGAGGCGTTGACCAGGGCGTAGCTGGGGATCTGTCCGTATGCGGAGTCGTCGATGGTGCCCACCGCCCTGGAGCGGAACGCGTAGCTGGCGGTGAGGTAGGGCTCCAGGCCATCGTCGAGCTTCCAGCGATACTCGCCATTGAGGTTGGCGATGTACTTCGAGGCACCGACCACCTGGTGCCCGCTGAGGTCGCAGGACGCCGGGGCGCCGGTCTGGAAGGCCACCTCGGGGGCGCACGGGGCGTTCTTGTAGGACAGGTAGCGAACGTCGTTGTAGGACGCATTGAAATTCAGGGTCAGGCCGCGGATCGGCAGGGCCGTCGCTTCGAACTCCAGGCCGCGCGAGCGCACATCGCCGGCATTGGTCAGGTACTGGGTGCGGTTGGCCTCGTCGTAGGCATTGGCCTGGTAGCCGTGGACCACGGTCCAGAACAGGTTGCCGTTGAGGATCAGGCGGTTGTCGAGGAGGGTGGTCTTCAACCCCAGCTCGGCATCGTTGGCGCGCTCGGTGCCAATCAGCAGCGAGTCGGCACCGGCGCTGGGAGCGCTGGCCACGGTCAGGTTGACGCCGCCGGATTTCTCGCCGTGGGACAGCGAGGCGTAGCCCAGAACCTGGTCGCTGAAGCGGTAGCTGAGGCTGAGCAGAGCGGACGGACTGACGCTGTGCAGGCCGATGTCGCCGCTGTCGTAGGCGCCGACCCTGCCGTTGCGCGCGGCCGCCGCCGCGCCGCTCACCGCGGCGCCGCCGAGCGGGGCGTAGCGTTCGACCCAGGCGGACTTTTCCTCGTAGGTGCCGCGCACGCCGGCGGTGAGGTCCAGGCGCTCGGTTAGGTGCCAGGTGCCCTGGGCGAACAGCGCGTAGCTGTCGGTGTCGATGTGCCCGCGACCGCGGGTGCTGACGTCGCTCAGGGCGCCGGCGGGGGTTCCGTTCCAGATGTCTGCCCTGGGCCCGTAGTCGGTGAAGGACTTGTTGTCGAGGTCCTGGCCGAAGTAGTAGGCGCCGAGCACGTAGTCGAAGAAGCCGCCGCTGGGCGAAGCCAGGCGGATTTCCTGCGACCACTGCTTGTCGCGCACCGAGACTCCGGCGTTATAGGCCGCCGGTACGTCCAGGCCGTCGTCGTTGCGCGGCGTGAAATCCCACCAGCGGTAGGCGCTGATGGAAGTGAGGGTGAAGTCGTTGGCCAGCTTCCAGTTGGCTTCCACCGAGGTTCCGCCCTGGAACACCGTGACCTGCTGGTCCGAGTCGAAGTTGACCTTGCGCCGATGGCCGTCCACCAGCGTCGCGCCGGCCGCAGCGGCGCGCTGTTCGTAGCGGTTCACGCCGTTCACCGTGGGGCCGCTGCTGAACAGGGTAAGGACACCATTGTCGGAGTCTTCCTCGTTGTAGTCGCCGATCCAGCGCAGGCTGAAGTCGTCGTTCGGCTTGAACAGCAACTGCCCGCGGAAACCCTGGCGTGCGCCGCCGTTGAGGGTGTTGCCGTCGTGGAGGTTCTTCACGTAGCCGTCGTCGCGGGTGCGGTAGGCCGACAGGCGCCCGGCGAGGGTCTCGCCGAGCGGTCCGGAAATCGTGCCCCTGGCCTGGAAGTAGCCGTCCTCGCCGCCGGATATCTCAACGCTGCGCTCCGGAGTGAAGCTCGGCGCACGGGTGCCGATGTTGATCACCCCGGCCGTGGTGTTCTTGCCGAACAGGGTGCCCTGCGGGCCGCGCAAGACCTCCAGCTGCTCGATGTCGAGAAGGTCGAACGAGGCCATGCCGGGGCGGCCGAGGTAGACGTTGTCGAGGTACAGCCCGACGCTGCCTTCCAGGCCGTCGCTGGCCGGGTTGTTGCCGAGGCCGCGGATCGACACGCTGGACTGGCGCGCGTGGACGTAGGCGACGTTGGTGCTCGGCACCAGTTGCTGCAGGTCCTGCACCCGGTAGATGCGCTGGCTCTCCAGGGTTTCGCCGCCGAGCACGCTCATCGCGGTGGGCACATCCTGGGAGTTTTCCACCCGTCGCCGCGAGGTCACCGTGACGGTCTGCAGGGTGGTGGCCGGCTGCGCCTGGCGCGCCTCTTCGGTGCCCGCGGGGGTGTCGTCGGCGCCGGCCAGTTGCGCCCCTCCGGCGCAGGCCAGGCAGATCGACAGGGGCAGCAGGCGACGGCGGAACGGTGCGCTGCGGGACGACGGGATGGAGCGGTACGCGGGTCGGCGATTCATGTGTGGGTCCTGGATGAAGGGGTGACTGCTAATTCCGTATGGTTATTTATTTATGTTTTATATTGCTTTTACGGAATAAGAGATTGCCTTTATAAAAAGCCCACGCCGTCCCCGGCAATTGCATTCGCCCGATATTTTCCATGTAGAAAATGCATATCGATCTCCGCCAGCTCCGCCACTTCATCGCCCTTCACGAGCACCGCAGCTTCGTCGCCGCGGCGCTGGCGGTTAACCTTTCGCAATCGGCCTTCAGCCGCAGCATCCAGGCGCTCGAACACAGCGCTGGCTGCCGCCTGGTGGACCGCGCGGCCAAGGACCTGCGTCCGACCAAGCAGGGCCTGATCGTCCTCGAACATGCGCGCCGGCTGGTCAGCGGCGCGCACAACCTGGCCAACGAGATCGCCCTGTTCAACGGCCTGGAGGCCGGCGAACTGCGCTTCGGCGCCGGGCCGGCTCCCGCCACCTGGCTGGTGCCGCGTGCGGTGGGGCGCTTCAACGTGCGTTATCCGAAGGCGCGGGTGAGTTTCCAGGTCGAACACTGGCAGGCGCTGAACCGCCGCCTGCAGGCCGAGGAGTTCGAGTTCTTCGTCGCCGACACCCGGCATTTCGAGGCCGACCCGCAATACCGGACCTCGCGCCTGCGTCCCCGGCGCTGGCATTTCTGCTGCCGCGAGGGGCATCCACTGGCCGCTCGCGAGAGCGTTTCCGCCGAGGAGCTGTTGAGCTTCCCGCTGGCGACCAACATCAGCCCGCCGAACATCCGCAAGGTGCTGGTGGACCTCAGCGGGCGTCCCGACTTCCGCCCGGCCATCGAGTGCGAGAACGGCCATAGCCTGCTCGGCGTGGTTCTCGCCTCGGATGCCATCGGCATCAGCAGCGGCCTCGGCGACCTGGCGCCGCCGGGACAGGGAGGCCTGCGTCCGCTGCGGGTGCGCGAGCTGCCCGACGACCTCGACGAACTGCATACCCGCTACGGCATCGTCAGCCGCGCCGGCTACAGCCTGTCGCCGCTGGCGGAGGCGATGATCGACGAGCTGAAGCGGGTCGACGACGCCACCTGAATTGCGTCGCACGCATGCCAACTATGTTCCGAATGCGCTTGCCGCCGGACGCGGCGGACCGCGAAATGAAGCGTCGTTTCCTTTTCGCGAGCCGTCATGAGCCAGCCCAAGCCGATCCGCAACGTCCTCTACATCATGTGCGACCAACTGCGTCGCGATTACCTGTCCTGCTACGGCCATCCCTATCTGCACACGCCGAACATCGACCGCCTGGCCGCGGAGGGCGTGCGCTTCGCCCGTGCCTATACCCAGGGCACCATCTGCGGGCCGTCGCGGATGTCCTCGTACACCGGGCGCTACGTCAGCAGCCACCAGGTGGCCTGGAACGCGGTGCCGCTGCCGCTGGAGGAGCTGACCCTGGGCGACTACCTGCGCGCCGCGGGAGTCCGCACCGCGCTGGTCGGCAAGACCCACGCCACGGCCAACCTGGAAGGCATGCGGCGGCTCGGCATCGATCCGGCCAGCGCGCGCGGCGCGGCCCTCGCCGAAGCCGGCTTCGAGCCCTACGACCGCAATGACGGGGTCTACCCGGATGACCCGGCCTTCGCCGACAAGCGCGAAAGCGCGCCCTACACCCACTACCTGCGGCGCCTCGGCTTCACCGGCGACAACCCCTGGCACGACTGGGCCAACTCCGCCGCCGGCGCCGACGGGGAAATCCTCAGCGGCTGGCGGATGCGCCATGCCGGATTGCCGACACGCTTGCCGGAGGCGCACAGCGAGACCGCCTATACCACCCGTCGCGCCATGGATTTCATCGACGAGCAGGGCGAGCGTCCCTGGTGCCTGCACCTGTCCTACATCAAGCCGCACTGGCCCTACATCGCGCCGGCGCCGTACCACGCGCTGTACCGCGCCGACCAGGTGCTCCCGGCGCTACGCGCGGCGCCCGGCGAAGAAAGCGACCACCCGGTGTACCGCGCCTTCCGCGAACATCGCGAGAGCCTCAATTTCTCCCGCGAAGACGTGCGCCGGCAGGTGATACCTACCTACATGGGGCTGATCCGCCAGGTCGACGACCAGCTCGGCCGGCTCTTCCAGCACATGCGCGCCAGCGGGCGCTGGGACGATACCCTGATCGTCTTCACCAGTGACCATGGCGATTTCCTCGGCGACCACGGCCTGGGCGAGAAGGAGTTCCTCCTCGAGTCGGCGGTGGGCGTGCCGTTGCTGATCCGCGATCCGCGCCCCGAGGCGGACGCCACCCGCGGCCGGGTGGAGGAGGCGCTGGTGCAGTCCATCGACGTACTGCCGAGCATCCTCGAAGCCTTCGCCGTCGAGCCCGCCAGCCATCGCATCGAGGGCCGTTCGCTGCTGCCCTTCGTCCATGGCGCGCCGCCGGCGGACTGGCGCCCCTACGCCATCGCCGAGTACGACTACGCCTTCCAGGCGCCGGCGCGGGAGCGCCTGGGCCGACCCATCGATGCCTGCCGCATGTACATGGTGCGCAGCGAGCGCTGGAAGTACATCGCCTACGACGGCTTCCGCGCCCAACTGTTCGACCTTGCCAGCGACCCCGGCGAATTGCGCGACCTCGGCGCCGACCCGGCGCATGCGGCGGTGCGCGAGGCCCATGCCGGGATGCTGTTCGACTGGCTGCGCGGGCTGAAGCGGCGGACTACCATCAGCAACGCGGAGATCGACCTGCGCGGCCAGGCGTTCCGCTACGGCGAGCCGGAAGGCGGGCGCCTGGTACCGATCGGTCTCTGGTGATCAGCGGCTGGCCTTGCGATAGGCCCCCGGCTGCTGTCCGGTGGCCTTGTGGAAGGCACGGGTGAAGGCGGCGGTGGACTGGTAGCCGACCGCCGCCGCGACCTCGGCGACGCTGGCGTCGGCGCGCAGCAGGGCGCAGGCGCGGTGCATGCGCAGGGCCAGCAGGACCTGCCCCGGCGACTGACCGCTGAGTTCGTTGAAGCGCTTGAAGAAGGCCGAGCGCGAGAGTCCGGTGCGTTCGGCCATCTGTTCCAGGCTCCAGGGCTGTTCGGGTGCCTCGATCAGCGCTTCCAGCAGGCCGGCGAACTGCGGCTGGCGTGCCAGTGCCACCAGGCCGCCGAGGGTCGGGTTGTCGAGCACCTGCTGGCGCAACACGTAGAGGAACAGCAGGTGGCTGAGGCGCTCCAGCAGAACCGGCGACGGCGCCGGCTGGCGGCGGCACTCGTCGACGATCAGGGCGAACAGGCGTCGCGCCGCGTCCAGCGCCGGATCGCCGGCGCGCAGGATCAGCCAGTCGGGCAGGGCGTCGACGATCAGCCCGGACAATCCCGAATGGAAGTGGAAGAACCCGCAGACCAGGCCGGCACCGTCCGCCGCGTTCCACTCCAGCGCCTGCATTTCGCCACGCGGCTGGCAGCGCGCGGCCTCGGCGGTGGCCTCGCTGGACAGGCGGAACTCGACGTCGCGCAGGAAGAACAGCGCGTCGCCGCTGTCCAGTCGCCAGCCCCGGGCGCTTCCGGCGACGTGCGCCCAGCAGTGTCCCTGCACCACCAGGTGGAAGCTGGCACGCGCCAGACCGTGGGTGGAGGCATGCCAGCCGCCGCAGTAGCGACCGACATGGAACAGGCTGGTGTCGACTTCGAGGCTGTCTAATAACCAATCGACAAGGGGGTTGGACGAATTCATCTAAGGGAAAGACTCAAGAGCAAGTGATAGCGACTTTAGAATATTGAATGGATTTCTTATTACCAAGAGACTTCTTCGACACCTCAACCACCGGAGTCGAAAGCATGTCACGCGTTCCCGTGCTCACCCTGGAAAACGCCCCCGAGGCGGCGCGTCCGTTCCTCCAGACCGCGCTGAACAACTCGGGTTATATCCCGAATCTGCTCGGCGTGCTGGCCAATGCGCCGGCCGCCCTGGAAACCTACCTCACCGTGTCCGGGCTGAACGCCAAGGCCAGCCTCGGCCTGCCCGAGCGGGAAGTGGTGCAACTGGTGGCGGCCACCACCCATGGCTGCGACTTCTGCGTTGCCGGGCACACCGCGGTGGCGCGCAACAAGGCGCGCCTGCCGGAGCCGGTGATCGAGGCCCTGCGCGCCCGCGGCGAACTGCCCGATGCCCGCTACGAAGCCCTGGCCGACTTCACCCGCGCGGTGATCGCCAGCCGCGGTGCGGTCACCGACGAGCAGTTCGAAGCCTTCCGCGCCGCCGGTTTCGACCAGGCCCAGGCCCTGGAAGTGATCCTCGGGGTGAGCCTGGCGACGCTCTGCAACTTCGCCAACGTGTTCGCCCGCACGCCGCTCAATGCCGAGCTGGAGCAATATCGCTGGACCAACCCGCAGGCCTGAGCCTGCGCTTGCCGGGCGGCATGCCGCGCCGGCGCAAGGAGTGACGACCATGCTTGACCCGACCCTGAGCGACTGGCTCGACCGCCAGGCCGACGCCCTCGACCGCGGCGACGCCGATCCCGCCGCGCTGCTGCCGCGCCTGGCCGCCGCCGGCGTGCTCGGCGTGGCGGTGGAGGAACGCCTCGGCGGCGCCGGCGGCACGCTCGCCGACGCGGTGGAGCGGGTGGCCGCAGTGGCGGCGCGCTCGCTGACCGCGGCGTTCGTCTTCTGGGGCCAGCGCGCCTTCATCGAGTACCTGTTGCAGAGTCCCAACCAGGAACTGCGCCAACGCCTGCTCGGCGACCTGCTGGCCGGCCGCCTGGCCGGCGCCACCGGGCTGTCCAACGCGATGAAGTTCCTCTCCGGGATCGAGGCGCTGCAGGTGGTGGCGCACGCGGAGGAGGCCGGCTGGCGCCTGGACGGTCGCCTGCCGTGGGTGACCAACCTGCGCAGCGGCGATTTCGTGGTGGCGGCGGCGATCGAACACGGGGAGGGCGGCAAGCCCTTCGTCCTGGCGATTCCCGAAGGACTCGCCGGCTTGCAGCGCTCGGCGGACCTGCGCCTGCTCGGCCTGCAATGCAGCAACACCGCCGCCCTCGATCTGCGCGCGGTGGCGGTCGGGCGCGACTGGCTGTTGCACGACGACGCCCGGCAGTTCCTGCCACGGGTGCGCCCGGCCTTCCTCGGCCTGCAATGCGGCATGGCCATCGGCCTGGCGCGCCGCGCACTGGACGAAGTGCAGCGGCACCTGGGCGGCAGCCGTTCGCTCCTGGATGGCGAGCTGGCGGCACAGCGCGAAACCCTCGACGGACACGTGGCGGCGCTGCACGCCGGACTGGCCAGCGGCGAGTTCGCCAGCCAGCCGGCACGCCTGTTCCGCATCCGCATCGGGCTCGCCGAAGCCGCCGCCAATGCCGTGCAACTGGAGTTGCAGGCCAGCGGCGGCAAGGCCTACCTGAGCGAGCACGGCGCCGGTTTCGCCCGCCGCTGGCGCGAGTCGGCGTTCGTCCCGATCGTTACGCCGAGCCTGGTGCAACTGCGCGCCGAACTGCAACGCCAGGCCGAGGCCAAGGCATGAGCGAGGCGCTCCTCGACGCTCGCGGGATCGCCCTCGGCTATCCGCGCGGTGCCGGCTGGCAGGCGGTGCTCGGCGATTTCGAATTGCGCCTGGGCGCCGGCGAGGTGGTCTCGATCCTCGGTCCCAGCGGCGTCGGCAAGTCCAGCCTGCTGCGCGTGCTGGCCGGCCTGCAGGAGCCGGCCGCCGGCAGCGTGCGGGTACTCGGCGAGCCCCTGCGCGGACCGCATCCGGGCGTCGCGGTGGCGTTCCAGGACCCCAGCCTGCTGCCCTGGCTGAACCTGGAGAAGAACGTCGCCTTCGGCCTCGATTTCGCCCGCCAGCCGCACCTCGACGCGGCCACCCGCCAGGCCCGCGTCGACCAGGCGATCGCCGCGGTCGGCCTGGAGCACGCCCGTGCCCGCTACCCGGCGCAACTCTCCGGCGGCATGGCCCAGCGCACCGCGCTGGCCCGCTGCCTGGCGCGGCAGCCGAAGGTGCTGCTGCTCGACGAACCTTTCGGCGCGCTGGACGAAGTGACCCGCGCCGACATGCAGCAGTTGCTGCTGCGGGCGATCCACGAGCGCGGCACCGCCGTGGTCCTGATCACCCACGATATCGACGAGGCCCTGCTGCTCTCCGAACGCATCCTGCTACTGGGTGACAGCCCGGCGCGGACCCTCGGCGAGTGGCGCATCGACCTGCCGCAGCCACGCGCGGAGCTGGTCGAGGAACTGGGCGCGTTGCGCATCGAGATCCTGAAAACCCTACGGCGGGCGAGCCGCACCCATGCCCATCCCATCGCTCAGCCGGAGGCCTCCCATGTGCCTGGACGACCCGACCCATTCCCGACGTGACATCCTCAAGCTCGCCGCGCTGCTCAGCGCTGCCGGCGCGTTGCCGCTGCTGAGCAGCCTGCAGGCGCGTGCCGCCGCCGAACCCGACGCGCCGGTGCGCATCGGCTACCTGCCGATCACCGACGCCACGCCCTTGCTGGTGGCCCATGCCAACGGCCTGTTCGAGGCCGAGGGCATCCAGGCCGAACGGCCGGTGCTGTTGCGTAGCTGGGCGCAGGTGATCGAGGCGTTCATCTCCGGCCAGGTCAACGTCATCCACCTGCTGTCGCCGATGACCGTCTGGGCCCGCTACGGCAGCAAGGTGCCGGCCAAGGTGGTGGCCTGGAACCACGTCGGCGGCTCGGGGCTCACGGTGGCTCCGGAGATCGCCGACGTGCGCCAGCTCGGCGGCAAGAGCGTGGCGATCCCGTTCTGGTACTCGATCCACAACGTGGTGTTGCAGCAACTGCTGCGCGACAACGGCCTGCGCGCGGTGAGCCGTGCGGTGGGCGCGGCGCTGGCCGCCGACGAGGTCAACCTGGTGGTGCTGCCGCCTTCGGACATGCCACCGGCGCTGGCCAGCAAGCGCATCCACGGCTACATCGTCGCCGAGCCGTTCAACGCCCTGGCGGAGAACCTCAAGGTCGGCCGGGTACAGCGCTTCACCGGCGATGTCTGGCGCAACCACGCCTGCTGCGTGGTGTTCATGCACGAACACGACCTGGAGCGGCGGCCGCAGTGGTCGCAAAAGGTGGTCAACGCCATCGTCAAGGCCCAGCTATGGACTCGCGAGCACCGCGCCGAGGCCGCACAGTTGCTGTCCAAGGCCGGAGCCAACCGCTACACGCCGCACGCACCGGAGGTCCTCGGCCGGGTGCTGGCGCCGGGCGCCGAGGAGCAGCAGGCCTATCTCGCCAGCGGCGCGATCCGCCACGCCGACTGGCAGGAGCGGCGCATCGACTTCCAGCCCTATCCCTATCCGAGCTATACCGAGGAACTGGTGCGGCGGCTGAAGGACACCCTGATCGAAGGCAATAATGCCTTCCTCGCCAGCCTCGATCCGCGCCAGGTGGCCAGTGACCTGGTGGACGACCGCTTCGTCCGCCAGGCCCTGGCAGAGGTCGGCGGGCTGCAGGCGTTCGGCCTCGCCGAGGGCTTCCAGCGCAGCGAGGAGATCAGCCCGTGAGGCAGACGCTGCGCCAGGGCGCGCTAGGCGTCGCCGGGCTGCTGGCGCTGTTCGCCCTGTGGTGGCTCGGCGTGGCCCTGTTCGGCGCCGCCGACGGCCTTTCGGCACGCTTCTCGCCGCAGGCGACGTTGCTCAGCCTGGGTGAACTGCTGGAACGCCGCGAACTCTACGAGCACGTGCTGGTGAGCCTGAAACGGGTCCTGCTGGGCTTGTTCCTGGCGCTGCTGGTGGGAGTGCCGCTGGGGCTGCTGGTGGGCGCCTCGCGCAACCTGGAAGCGGCGACCACTCCGGCGTTCCAGTTCCTGCGGATGATCTCGCCGCTGTCGTGGATGCCCATCGCGGTGATGCTGATGGGCGTGGGCGACCAGCCGATCTATTTCCTGCTGGCCTTCGCCGCGCTCTGGCCGATCCTGCTGAATACCGCCGCCGGCGTGCGCCAGCTCGACCCGCGCTGGCTGCAACTGAGCCGCAGCCTCGCCGCCACGCCCTGGGAAACCCTGCGCCGGGTGATCCTGCCGGGCATCCTCGGCCATGTGCTGACCGGCGTGCGCCTGGCCATCGGCATCCTCTGGATCGTCCTGGTGCCTTGCGAGATGCTTGGCGTCAGCGCCGGGCTCGGCTACTACATCCTCG
Organism: Pseudomonas sp. P20; assembly: GCF_016463925.1. NCBI lineage: Bacteria > Pseudomonadati > Pseudomonadota > Gammaproteobacteria > Pseudomonadales > Pseudomonadaceae > Pseudomonas > Pseudomonas sp. P20. Next base: position 96,646 of record NZ_JAEMVM010000029.1, read on the forward strand.
ACACCCGCGACCGCCTGGCGTACTCCGAGCTGATGGCGATGGTGCTGCTGATCGGCCTGCTCGGCTACCTGCTCGACGCGGCGGCGCGCGGACTCTACCGGCGCTGGGCGCACGGGGCGCTCGGGTAGGACGAGGTACCGGTGCGCTGGCGGATAGCGCTGGGGCGCT